>CACZJZ010000003.1 GCA_902781655.1 uncultured Lachnospiraceae bacterium | reverse complement strand
TTCTCCCGATCCTTCGCCAGCCCGCACCTTGCATCACTGCTGCAGTGTTCTGGCCCGGATCTTGGAATCTTCAGGGTTGCATTTCTGTTCGTTTGTCAAATTTTTCGCTCCGGTCTCGCGACCGGCAGGCCTGCCTGGCAGGTCTTTCTTTGTCTTGGCTTCCTCAGCCGCAACTCTGACATCATATCATGTGGTCTCTTGTTTGTCAACAACTTTTTCAAATTTCTTTGTTGTTTTCCTGAAGCCCACGCTGTGTCAGTTCTTGGTTCCGCCTCTCGTATAGCCTGTTTTCCTGTGAAAAACTGGCCTTCTCATCGGCGGTGATTCGTATTATAGCATCCACTTTTTGTGAAAGCAACGGGGAATTTCACTTTTTTCGGATTCAGAATTGTCAGTATTTATGCGTGTTTTCGGGCATTTTTGCACGAAGCGCAACAGATTGTGCCGTGTCCGGACACATACTCCATATCTGGCACTGCTCATCTTTATATCGTTAATTTATAAATGTTAATTCGGTACATTGCGCGGCATGTTTTCTTTCTCTGTATCTCTCTTTCCCGCCGTTAACGGATCACGTCCGCCCTATACCAGAAGATATTTTTCCAGAAGAATCTGCACAATATACAGAACAAAGAATCCTTCGACCAGGCCGCTTATAAGGCCGAGTCCTTTGTCCAGCCATCTGACCAGCGGCAGTTTTGCAATCAGATTGATGGCCGAGAAAAAGACATGGAAGAGTTTATAGAGAAGCAGGACCAGAACCAGCATCATGACGGAGGACAGTATGCCGCCCAGATGTGTGGTCATAAAGTCCTCCCAGATTTTGGAGAGAAGATAGAGACAGGCAGCGGCGGCCGCCAGAGAAAAGAGGGCAGAAATCCCCCTCGCAAAGCCGGTTCGAAAGCCATGTGTCATAAAGCTCATGAGCACCGTGATTCCGATCAGGATCAGTATGATTTCATATAATATCACCATGAAATGATATCCTCATGCCCGTAAGCCGGTTCGTTTCACCGCAACGTCATCATTTTCAGTTTGTCCGGGGTGAGCAACAGCAGCCGGTTCGCTCTGCCCGTCGGCATCACCTGCAGCACTGTATCCGGAAATGTGCCGGAATATCGCTTTTCTCCTGTTACGGTACAGATCAGGACAGACTGGGCATCGCTGATCAGAACGCGGTCCCCGTCAAACTGAATGGATGTATACTGCATATCAAACATCACACTGCCCGTTTTCTTTCCGGCAGCGCTGTAAATGTCGAGCTCATATTCATGTGACCCGGTCATGTCCGGAAACAGCAGCCCGACGTAAGAATCCCCGGCCCAGACCCCCTGCAGCTGCGCAGGATATTTGGTTTCTCCAATGTTTTCCGGAACATCATCCCCATCAAAAAAAGCTGCGCGGGTATCAGAAACCGCCACGGCAGACTCGTTGCCCAGAAAACGGGTATATGCCACGATCTCCTGATCATAGTCATAGGCACTGACCGCATTGTCGACAGAATTTTTCCCTACCGAGCCAAAATTATAGAAAACCACGCTGGTCCTGATATCCGAGTTGTCAGCAGTCAGCTGGGCGCAGCAGAGAAGTCTGCCGTTCGGAGACAGTGACACGCTGACCGGATACCCGCTCTTTGCCATACTGCGTTTGATATAGGCGATCTGGTTTCCTGTCTTGTCATACAGATAGATCCAGGTGGCATCCGTGTCGGCAAGAACGCAGGCAACATTCCCGCCGGAAGACACCGTAAGAGCACGGATCGGCAGATTAGTCGCAATCTGCCCCACCGGGCCTGCCGTGCTGCACAGATAGACTGTACTCCCGCTATAGTCTCCGATGGCAATCATATCTCCGCTGACATCCACCAGAGGCTGCTGCATCTCATAGGTGATATTCCAGACGACGTCTCCTTTTTCATTCAGGAGGCTCGCTCCGTCTCTGTTGTAGATACAGACATTCCCATCCACATTCACATAGTCCGAGGCATCCGGCACCTGCACGGCAGCGACATCTGCGATTTCGCTCTCCGTGTAGGAAGTATGCTCCGTGGAATTCATAAGAAATGCGATGAGCGCCCCTGCTGCGCATAACACGATAATCAGCCGCAGAGCAAGATGCAGCTTTTCCCGGGCAGTCCGTTTCCTCCGCGGACGTAAATTGCCGCGGGCCGCTGTTCTGCGGCGTGTTTCCTCCGCATACTCACGCTCGCTGTCGCGCCCGTCATCCACATAGCCGTCGTCATCGACATCGTTGTCGATTCCCTCTTCAATTATGTCGTCCTGATCTAACGCCTCATCCTCGCGGCGGCGCCCAGGAAACTTGATCACTGCCATGGGCCTGTTCCTTGCTGTCAGACAGTCCGGAAGCGGTACTCCGTAAGGGAATCATAGTTTTCCCCCGGACCGAACACCGGCTGCGCGAAGTTCTCATGATGAATCGCATCCGGAAAATACTGCGTTTCAAAGCACACGCCGTCTCTCGCGGAGTAGACTTTCCCCTCCTTGCCCGTCCCCGACGCGGAATTGCCGGCATAGAACTGCACGCCGGGAAGCGTTGTCCAGCACTCCATGCATCGTCCATGAACGGGCTCCGTCACTTCCGCCACCGGCAGCAGATCCGCTTCTGCGCCGCGGCGATGTTCCGGCGTCCAGCCATCCACCACAAAATTATGGTCGTAGCCACCGACGAGCTTCAGCTGCTCATCCTCTGCTTCAATATCCTGCCCGATTGTCTTGCCCGCACGAAAGTCAAACGGCGTTCCCTCCACCGGCCGGATCTCGCCCGTCGGAATAGCTCCCGCCACAATCGGCGTGTACGCACTGCACCAGAGTTTTACGCGGGTATCATAAATTTTGGCGAAGTCGCTGCGTCCCCGCAGGTTGAAGTAGCTGTGGTTGGTCGCGTTGATCAGCGTTCTCCGGTCGCTCTCCGCGTGATACCGGAGCTGGAGCGTTCCATTCTCCTTCACGGTGTACGTCACCTGAAAGACACGGTTTCCCGGCGTATACAGTTCTCCATCGGCCAGCCTCAGGGTAAAGGTCACCGAATCTTTTCCCACCTCAGCTTCCCAGAACCGTTTGTGGCTGCCGTGCACATGATCTGTATGAAGATTATTCTCTCCGTCATTGCGCGGCAACCGGTATGTCCTGCCATCCAGATCGAACGCGGCGCCGCCGATCCGGTTCGCCGACGGAAGAATCAGCGCCCCGTAAAAGCACGAGTTATCTTCATAACCCGTCACATCATCAAAGCCAAGAATCACGTCATCCGCATGCCCGTCCCGGTCCGGGACAAGGAGATTGACCAGCGCCGCGCCAAAATCAGTGACTTCCGCCGTGACGCCGCCCGCCGCGATGGAATAAAGAAACGCCTCTCTTCCTTCTGCCGTCGTTCCAAATAACCTTTTTGTAACCCCCATTTTTACACCTCTCTGTGGCAAAATCCGCTTCTGCGGTATTGCCGAATAAGACGCCCGGCGGATCACCGCCAGGTGCGGTTTATAAGTTGCTCATCGACGCCGCGTTACATTTCCTGTCTGCCCTCCAGCGCTCTCAGCAGCGTCACCTCGTCGATGTTCTCAAGATCGCCGCCCACCGGCACTCCGCTTGCAATCCGGGTAACCCTGACCTGAAGCGGCTTGATCAGCTTGCTGATATACATGGCCGTGGTCTCCCCCTCGAGGCTCGAATTGGTGGCGATGATCACCTCCCGGACCGGCTTGCCTCCCTCCGCGCCGCCCGCCCGGATCCGGTCAAGTAGTTCCCGTAGGCGGATATCTGCCGGACCGATACCCATCATAGGCGAGATGGCGCCATGCAGGACGTGATAGACCCCTTCATATTTCCCCGTTTTTTCATAAGCCGCCAGATCCTGCGGCGTCTCCACCACCATGATCGTGCCATGGTCGCGCCGCGGAGAGGCGCAGATCGGGCACAAATCCGAATCTGTGAGGTTCTGACAGCACCGGCAGTAGTGCACGCTCTTCCTTGCCTTCACCATTGTCTGTGCAAGACGGTCCACCCGGGCCTCTGACATTCCGATGATATAAAAAGCGAGGCGCTGCGCGGACTTGTTTCCAATCCCCGGCAGCGCCGCCAGCTCGTCAATCAGTTTGTTAAAATCTCCAGAGTAAAGATCCATTACAGCCCTGCCATCCCGCCGAAGGCCTGTTCCGCTGCCTCGCTGATCTGCCGATTGGCTTCCCCGACCGCAGCGACGATCAGATCCTGCAGCATCTCCACGTCATCCGGATCCACTGCTTCCTTTGAGATCGTAATGCTCTTCAGCGCATGATCTCCCGTCATCACCACCTCAACGGCGCCGCCGCCGGATTTTGCCGTGAATTCCTTCTCGTCGAGCGCCTTCTTGCTCTCCTCCATCTGGCGCTGCATGCGCTGCGCCTGTTTCATCAGATTCTGCATATTGCCGGGCATGCCGCCCATATATCCGCCGTGTTTGGCCATATCGTCCTCCCGCAGTGCTCCGCTGCGATATCCTCTTTCTTTTTGGTGCAATCAGATATGGAATGTCCCGATTTCGATCTTCCCTTCATGAATCCTCACAGAGAATCATCCGGTTCGATCTCCATCTTGACGACATCCGACAAATCCACATAATTGTCCGTAAATTTCTCATGGTTGTCAAGGCATTTATACACGACAGAGACATCCTTCCCGGTCTGCGCGCGGATGTGATTCAACACTGTCTCGCGGGTTTTCTCATGCTCCTTGTTCGTAAAGGTGTCAGCTGTGACCGGATTGTCAAAAACAAACACCAGATCCCCCTGCTCATCACAGGAAAGTTTGGCAAGGCCCAGGAAAACCCGGATGTAGTTATCTGGCATAGACGACAGTATTTTGGGCCAGTTCCGGGCAATTTCCCTGACTTCCTCCGGTATGGCCTTCGGCAGAGTTTTCCCTGTAGCGGGCGCAGCGGCTGCTGTGCCGGCCGCGCCGGAGCCGGCAGCCTGCCCGTGCATATTGCCCTGCTGCCCGGCGTCGGATAACGCCGCCATCAGGGCCGGGTTTTGCAGGGTTTGCTGAATCTGCGCGATATATCTGTCCCGCTCCGCCATCAGCCGTTCCACCTGCTGGACGCGCACCCTCAGCGCGTCTGTGTCCGTGTCCATCTGCGGCCTGCAAAGTCGGATCAGTCCGGCCTCAGCGAGAATGCGCCGATTCGAGGAGAAGCGTATCTGTTCCGTCAACTCCGAGAGCATCCTGATGTCCCGCTGAATCTCCGGCATTTCGGCCTTTCTTTCATCCTCGATCATCCGCGTGAGGTTTTCGCCGGACACATCCATGTCCCTTGCCGTGTCCTCGGACGCTTTGAGCAGCATCAGATTGCGCAGATACCAGATGAAATCTGTGATCAGCTGGACCAGTTCTCTTCCCTGCATCAGAAGCTCGTCGAGCTTGCGTACAGCCTCCGCCGCTCTTCCATCGTGCACAAGGCGAAACAATGTGCTGAACACAGACGGATCGACCGCACCGAGAATCTCCAGGGTTCGCTCATAGGTCAGCTCCCCCGCGCCATAGTTGAACGCATTGCACTGGTCAAGCAGCGACAGACCGTCCCGCATGGAACCGTCCGCCGCACCGGCAATATAATGAAGTGCCCGATCCTCAGCCTCAAGGTGCTCCGCGTCCGCCACTTCCCGCAGGCGGCCGGCGATCGTCTCCGTCGTCAGCCGTCCGAAGTCAAAGCGCTGACATCTCGAAAGGATTGTCACAGGAAGCCGGTTCGGTTCCGTGGTGCACAGAATAAAGACCGCGTATTCCGGCGGCTCCTCGAGTGTCTTCAGCAGCGCGTTGAATGCCGCGCCCGACAGCATATGCACCTCGTCGATGATATAGACCCGCTTCTTCCCCTCACTCGGAGAATAGCTGACCTCCTCGATCACCTTGCGGATATCCTCGACGCTGTTGTTCGAAGCCGCGTCCATCTCGACCACATTGAAGCTGCGGTCCTCCGCAATCGCGCGGCACATTTCGCACTCCCCGCACGGATTGCCGTCATGCGGATGCTCGCAGTTAACCGCCTTCGCGAAAATTTTGGCGATGGTGGTTTTCCCTGTCCCGCGCGTTCCGGCGAAGAGATAACTGTGGCTGACCCGCCCTGTGATAATCTGATTTTTCAGTGTGCGCACGATCGCATCACGCCCGCGGACATCCTCAAAGGTCTGCGGACGGTATTTTCGGTACAGCGCAAGAAATTTCTGTTCTGCCATAAGTATGAAAAAGCGCGGTCATGATCCCGTATTTCCCCAGAGATGCGGAATCATGACCATGGAATCATTACCATATAGGAAATGTCTTAGTCTCCGAACGAAATGCCGAGCATTCTGGCTTCCTTGATGATATCCGAATTCGGATCGACCGTTTTGAGCTTGCCCGCAACATCCTTCAGCGGCACTTTGACCATCTCCCGATTCTTGTATCCGACCATATAGCCGAATTCCTTGTCCAGAATCATTTCCCCTGCCTCTGCGCCAAGCCGGCTCGCGAAGACACGATCATACGGGCAGGGCTCACCGCCGCGCTGAACATGGCCAGGAACCGTGACGCGCACCTCACGCCCGGTCTTTTTGGAAATTGCATCGGCAATCTCGTACGAAACGGATGGGAATTTGTAATTGGCAAGTTTCTTCTGATATTCCTTCTTGGAGAGCTTTGCGTCCTCCTTGGAGATGGCGCCCTCCGCCGCGACAATGATCGTGAAGCGGCTTCCCTTCGCGTCGCGCTCCTCGATTTTGTCGATCACCTTATTGATGTCATACGGAATCTCCGGGATCAGAATGATGTCTGCGCCGCCCGCCATGCCGGCATTCAGCGGCAGGAAGCCAACCTTGTGTCCCATGATCTCCACAATGAAAACACGGCCGTGGGACGATGCCGTCGTGTGAATCTGGTCTATCGCCGTCGTCGCGATGTCAACCGCGGACTGGAAGCCGAACGTCATGTCCGTTCCCCACAGATCGTTGTCGATCGTCTTGGGAAGCGTGATGACATTGAGTCCCTCCTCCGAGAGGAGATTGGCGGTCTTGGTGGAGCCGTTGCCGCCGAGCATGACAAGGCAGTCAAGCTGCAGCTTGTAGTAGTTCTGCTTCATGGCCGCCACCTTGTCGAGACCATTTGCGTCGGGTTCCCGGATTGTCTTGAACGGGACGCGGCTCGTCCCGAGAATCGTGCCGCCGCGGGTCAGAATGCCGGAGAAATCCTTATCGGTGAGCATCCGGAACTTACTGTAGATCAGTCCCTTATACCCATCCTCGAAACCATAAAATTCCACTGGCTCCTTCGCATTGTTGTAGATGCACTTTACGACGCCGCGCATGGCCGCATTGAGCGCCTGGCAGTCGCCGCCGCTGGTGAGCATACCAATTCTTAACATTGTCCTACTCTCCTTCCCTCCAACTGAGCCCGGCAGTCGTTCTACTCCGCTGCCGCGCTGGTTACCTGTTCTCCGCCGATACCCCTTCCGCAGAATATCAATTTGCATTCCATGCCGCGCTTTCCCGGCACTGATATCGATTTAAACTTATTGTACAGCAATTGAGAGTCAGACGCGGATTTTTCAAAATTCATGCCCGTGCCGATATCGGTGCGGTGCTCTCCGCCACAGTATGATTGGCATAAGTATGCCAGGTCGGCTCATACCCTTCCCTGGCCTGGTCTCCCCACATATCCCATCCCTCCCGGTCTCCGCGGGCAAACAGCTCCAGGTACGGCCCCTCGCTGCATCGCTCAATCAGGTCCACAAACTCATCCGGCTTCCGGCTGTGCTCCTTCTTCATTGCCCGGATCAGATTGACCTGCGAACGTCCGGGTGCCAGTGTACGGTATGTCTCCGACTTTCTCCGCGTCTTCACGCCAAACAGAAGCACCTCGGTGACATTTCGGAAGTAGAACCCGACACCTCTTCCATCCGGCTGCCCATCCTTGCGGACTTTTTCCCAGATCAGATTCGTCTTATATGTAAACCCCCACGCCTTCATCACCTCCAGCCCTTCCGGCAGAAGGGCATTCGGCACCCAGAGATAAAGATGAGCGCAGTCATCTGTGGCATCCCGCACCGGCAGAGCCATGATTTCATCTACCGTCATAGTGGAATATCGCTGCAGACGCTTATTTTCCGGTGCTACCTTGCCGGTGCGATTTGCAAACTGCCAGGGCGGATCCGCATATATCACCCGGTATTTCTTATTTTCTGTGAAGCCCTTGAAGCTCCTGATCGTGTTTGTCAAGTCGGTCATGTTCTTTTACACACTTCTTTCGAATACCAATCGCAAGAATCGGACATCCTCCATTTCTTCTGGAATCAAGCCGATACTTCAGTTTCCCCATCCATGTGGTCGAGGCGCCATATTTTGGCATCAGCGGCTTTCCGTCGGGGTCTCTTATGATTCTAAAATAATCGTTCAGTTCCTCCGCCCGCGTCACAATCACGCCCACGTCAATCAATCCACAGTCAAAATAAGTCCGCATCGCCAGCAGATCTCTGTCAAATGTCTGATCCTTGCTGTTCCATTCGAGATCAAATGCAACCCGGCCCTTGATGAAATCAATATTATGCCCGTTAATATATCCTTTGATTTCCCTATGATCGCTGGGCAAATCCGCGAAATGTCCCCTTTTCTGATTTACCTTTCTCGGATACAGGTTCAAAAGAAGATCACCGGTAATCCGGATTTCACGCCACCCATGAGGATACAAAACCTCATCGAATTTTCTGGGAATCGGCGACTCATTGCCGCCCGCCACAGTCAAATCAGAAATGGAAATTTCCAGCCTTTTCAGCGCCTCCTGAAGCTGTCCCCACTCCTCCGGAAACGACTGGTCCAGTATTTCAAGGGCATGACCATAATTGAGAAATTCGAATTTTTCCAGAAGATCAGGCGATATATACCGTGAATAATCCACCGCTTTCCTCCATGATTGCCTGACATGCTGCCAGGCCGCATACGTGCCAGCTCAGGCAAAATCCATTTTACAGCGTTTTGCCTTCTCTCCGCTACCATCCCAGACATAAACTTCATAAATTCCACAGGAATCCCAGAACTGCCAATTGAAATTTGTTTTTAAAAATGGTACTTTATAGAAGTTACGGAGGATTACCCAAGCGGTTCAAGGGGGCGCACTCGAAATGCGTTAGGCCGCGAGAGCGGTGCGTGGGTTCGAATCCCATGTCCTCCGCTTCCAGATGAATCCCGTGGGCAGCGTTTTGTGAAAACCGCATACTCACGGGATTTTGTTGTGGAAAAGAAACCGAAATGACCTCTGGAAACCGGGAAAGCCCTGGTTCCATCGGCAGCCGGTTCCTGATCCGGGAGAAGGCCCATTCGGGCACTTCTTCCGCAGATGCCGCAGCGGACGCGGCACGGAGCATCCATGAAGGTAGTCATTGCAATGGATTCATTCAAGGGAAGCCTCTCCTCCCTGGACGCCGGAGAGGCCGTTCGAACCGGCCTGCTGAGAGCGATTCCAAATACAGTAGCTGTCGTCCGGCCGCTCGCCGACGGCGGGGAGGGAACCGTGGACGCCCTGATCGCCGGCATGGGCGGCCGGACCCGCACGGTCATCGTAAGCGGTCCTCTCGCTGAGAATGGGCAGACCGTAAAAGCTTCCTACGGCATTCTGCCGGACCGTATCACGGCCGTGATGGAGATGTCCTCCGCCGCCGGCCTCACTCTTGTCCCGCCTGACAGGCGCAATCCCCTTCTCACGACCACCCGCGGTGTCGGCGAGCTGATCGCGGACGCCGTACAGCATGGCTGCAGACGGTTTCTGATCGGAATCGGCGGCAGCGCTACAAATGACGGAGGTATCGGCATGCTGCAGGCGCTGGGATATGGCATGCTGGACCGAAACGGCAGGCAGGTTTCCTGCGGTGCAAAGGGGTTGAAAGAACTTGAGGCCATTTCTGACCGCGGCGTTCTTCCCGCTCTGCAGGACTGCCAATTTCAGATTGCCTGCGATGTGACGAATCCCCTTTGCGGAAGCAATGGCGCAAGCGCCGTCTTCGGACCGCAGAAAGGAGCCTCTCCCGCGATGATCGCGCAGATGGATGCCTGGCTTGCGCACTACGCCGCGCTCTCCCGCCAGAAATATCCCCGCGCGGATGCTGCCGCACCGGGCAGCGGCGCCGCCGGCGGTCTTGGATTCGCATTCCTCACCTATACCCACGCGGTGCTCCGCTCCGGCGTGGACATGATTCTGGAGGAAACCGGCCTCGCCCGCGAAGTGGAGAGCGCCGATCTTGTCGTCACCGGCGAGGGCCGCCTCGACAGCCAGACCGCCATGGGCAAGGCGCCGATCGGCGTCGCAAAGCTGGCGAAACAGGTTCATAAGCCTGTGATCGCCTTTGCCGGCTGCGTGACAGAGGATGCCGGACTCCTGAACCGCAGGGGAATTGACGCCTTCTTTCCGATTCTCCGTTCCGCCGCTGCGCTCTCGGAGGCGATGGATCCGAACCGCGCCAGAGCAAATTTGTCTGCTGCAGCCGAGCAGGTGTTCAGGCTGTGGCAGGCAGCACAGAGAGTGATATAAGACAACATCCCTTCTTCGCATTCAAACGACATCAGTGCCGCAGAGGACGCGGCACGGGGGTATAGAAATGATAGGAGAAACAAAGAATACCGGAACTGCGCACAGCGAGGCAGGGCAGGCAGAAGCTCTGATCGTCGGACCGTATCATCCGCTCACCGCATGGAACATATTCCTTATCATGATCGGCTCGGCCATGTACGCCTGCTCCGTCAATCTCTTTATGATGCCGCTCAGGCTCTACGCCGGTGGAATCGTCGGACTGGCACAGCTCATCCGCACGCTGGCATTTCCCCGGGTCACCTCGGTCGATGTCGCCGGTATCATCAACCTGTGCCTCAACGTTCCTCTCTTCCTGCTCGCGTACCGCTCCATGAGCCGCAAAATGCTGGTCGGCACCGTGATCTCCGTGGCGGTGCAGACCATCGTATTCACCATGGTGAAAATCCCGGCTGAGCCGCTCGTAGGAGATACGCTTGCCAACATCGCCATCGCAGGCCTGTTCGCAGGGATCGGCTGCGGCCTGGTCCTGACAAGCGGCGGCAGTGCCGGCGGGCTTGACCTCCTCGGCGTCTACCTCACCCAGAGAGGGAATTTCTCCGTTGGTCTCATGAATCTCACCTTCAACGCCTGTCTCTATACCGTGATGGCTGTTCTGTTCGAGCTGTCGGTGGCAATCTACTCCATCATTTTTGTGGCGGTGTTCTCCATCGCGGTGGATAAATTCCATTACCAGAACATAGAACTGGAGCTGATGATCTTCACGCACCATCCGGAAATCCGGGATCAGATTATGACAAAATATGTCCGCGGCGTCACCTGCTGGAAGGGCATGGGTGCCTACACCCGTCAGGAGACAGAGGTTCTCGTGACTGTCGTGTCCAAGAGCGAGGTCGAGGACGTAAAACGGGACATTCTGAAAATAGACCCGAAAGCATTTATCATCGTCCACGAGGGCACCACCGTCACCGGCGGTTATCAGAAGCGGCTGATGTAAGGCGTCACTGCCCGGCGCCCGGCGCGCTGCCAGCGGACGGCTGTGATGCCCCCTGTGTCGGCTGGTTCTGCGCCGCCTGGGCCTGCGCTGCCGTCTGGCTGGCCGCCTGCACAGCTGCCTGTGCTGCCGCCTGCGCCTGAGCTGCTGCCGTCGCTGCCTGCGCCGCCTGGGCCTGCGCTGCCGCAATGGCCGCCGGGTCGCCGTCTGCCTGCGCATTCGCCAGTGCCTGGTTCGCCGCCTCAGCGGCTGCCCTTGCACTCTGTGCCGCTGCGATCGCTGCATTCGGATCGACTGCTGTCGCAGGCGTCTGCCCACTTTGAGCCGATGCAGATCCCGCATCGGACGGCGTATGATCGTCATAGATATGGTAGCCGGCCTTCGCCGCGTCCGCCTGAGACATCCCGCCATACACCAGGACCGGTGTGCCGACCTCCACGAGATCATACAATTTCGTTGCAAAGGACAGCGGCAGATTGACACAGCCATGCGATCCGGATGTGATATAAATTTTACCGCCGAACCGGCTTCTCCATGTCGCATCATGAAATCCGACGCCGCGATAGAACGGCATCCAGTTTTTCACCGGCGACGCATAGCCATCTCCCTTCAGCACCGCGTCCTTCGCCATGGCAAAGATATAAAAGATGCCGTCCGGCGTGCTGTGGCCGACCACCGCCTTGCCGGAGACACAGTCGCTGTCCAGAACGACCTTGTCATTCTGCACTACATAAACATGCTGATTGTCAAGGTCCACAGCTACATAGTCCGCGCCCCAATCCTGATCGCCGGGTTCTTTTCCCTCCTGCTTCCAGACCGGATCGAGCACTGGAACAGCCGCCGCAGAGGAAGCGCTCCCTGCACCGTTTTTCACAATCGCCGCCTTAAGCTCCTCCGCTGTGGCTTCCTGATCCAGTTCCCACCCAAACGTCCCGGGTTCGACGGTCACAGTGCGGTGACTGCCCGGATCCGTGAAGGTGCGCGTCTTCCCGACCGTGTCATACTTCTCCGCCAGATCGGACACATATGAAACAATCTTGTCCTGCTGGATGTCTGCCGCACCGTTCTCATAGTCGATCCAGGACAGCAGTTCTTCTGCGCCGGGCCGTTCCTCCTGATCGCCGAAGCGCAGTGCCGGAAATGCATCCAATATCCGATTCTCCGCGTCCGCCTGTGCGGTAAGCGCCGCATCGTCCGCGCTGCGCTGCGGTTCCCGGTAAAGCCCTGCTGTATCCAGATTCAGAGACGGTGTGAGATACGAGACCGCGATCCGGATGGCTTCCTGGACCTTTTCCCGATCCGGTTCCGTCCCCTCCTGCTCCGGCACTATCGCCAGCCGGTTCCCTGACAGAGCCACCTCCGCATCCTTAGGCGCCGTGATATGCTGCGGGTCGAAAAAGGTCAGCGCGTCAATCTTCTTTGTAAGCTTCTCCTCATCACAGACCGCTGCCGCCGTACTGGTGTAGCTGACAGGACGGAGCAGTGCCTCCGGCCACCGGAGCGGACTGCGGCCGCGAAGCAGTGTCTCCAGTTCTCCCTGCGCCATATCCATGCTGAGATCAATGTCCTCTGCCGTGATCGTGTCTGTCAGCCCGCCGCGCCCGGTCAGCGTCAGCGTGTAATCCGAGGTTCTTCCGGCGAGAGCATGTCCCGCTTCCTCCAATGTCATTCCCGAGACGTCAATGCCGTCCACCGCCGCGTGATAAGGAAAATGGCTGACAAAATAAACGGCGGTGCCAAAATATCCCGCGGCCGCCGCGCCTGCAATACATCCGATTGTGATCCAGAAACGTTTTTTCTTCTCCATACAGCCCCTGCTTCTCTCCGGATAATCCTCTCTGCTGCCCATCCCACTCCGGGCAGTGGCTCCTGCGCCTGGCATCATCTTACCATTACAATGCAAGTCACACCTGACAAAAATCTGTAATCTTTCCGTCATAAATAAAGACGCAGAAAGGCACCGCCCGGTGACGCGGTGCCTTTCATCCATACAACAGATTTATGATAGAATGCAGCTCTCATTTCTGTGCGTCTTCGCCATATCCCCATTTCCGCCGGATCACCTTCATGGTTTTGCCATAGCACACGAGCAGGAACACCGCTGTAATAAACCAGGTAATGGGATTGGCAAGGCACACCAGCAGATAACTGCGCTGCCGCCCGGAGACCACCGCGAAGACAGCGCGGCAGATCAATTCCACCACACCTCCCATCATCGGCAGAAAGCTGTATCCCATCCCCTGCAGCGCATTGCGGAAGATAAAAATCATTCCGAGCGGAATCATGAAGAATGCGATGCAGCGCAGATACAGCTCCACCATCGGCATGATCTCAGCAATGCCGTCCGAGACAAAGAGATAGGTCAGATACTTGCCGAAGGTCAGGCAGCCGATGCCGGCTGCCGCCGCGGAGATGGCATTCTGCACGCTGGCCGCCTTCACCCCGCTGCGGACACGGTCCAGCTTCCCGGCGCCGAAATTCTGCGCGCAATAGCTCGCCATGGTAACGCCAAGCCCCGTGAACAGCTGCTCGAGCAGCTGCTCGATTTTGCCGGCCGCCGTGTATGCCGCGACCACCGTCGAGCCAAGGAGATTGAGGGAACTCTGTACCATCAGCGTGCCGATCGCCGTGATTGAAAACTGCAGTGCCATTGGCAGACCCATCTTCAGTTCGTTCGCCATCAATCCTCCGTCCGGGACAAAATCACGCGCTGACAGATGAAGGACGGGCACCCTGCAGATAATGAAAATCAGACAGGCCACACCGGAAACGCCCTGGGAGAGCACCGTCGCCCAGGCCGCGCCGGCGACACCCATGGAAAAGCACAGGATGAACACCAGATCGAGCACAATGTTGAGACAGGCCGAAACAATCAGAAAGATCAGCGGGATCCGGCTGTTGCCGAGCGCGCGCAGAATCGTAGCCACCATCGTATAGAGCATCTGCGCCCCGAATCCGGCACAGATGACGATGACATAATCATATGCCATCCCGGAGATGTCCTCCGGCGTGTTCATCAGCGCGAGAAGCCCCCGCATCGAAAGCATGCTGGCCGCCGTGATCAGCACCGTGAACAGCGCCGACAGTACCGCCGCCGTCCCAGCTGCCCGCCGCATCGCCGGCAGATCGCCTGCGCCGAATTTCTGACCAATTGGCACAGCAAACCCGGCGCACAGTCCCCACATGAATCCCAGAATTAGGAAAGTGATGGTGCCGGTGGCGCCGACCGCTGCCAGAGCGCTGGTTCCGACAAACTTACCGACGATGATGGTATCCGTCATCGCATAAAACTGTTGAAAAATATTTCCCAGAATGACAGGAATCGTAAACTGTACCACCAGTCTGGACGGTTTTCCGACCGTCATTTCCTTCTGAAGGGCCATACCGCATTCTCCTCAATTTTTATTTCCACTTTTTTCATCATTTCTTCATTGACCGCGGTCCCCACGGTCCCTATCCTTGAGGGTATGAAAATGAAGGAAACAATCAGACAAACCATCGGGGAATACACCCGGAAATATCGCGAACGGAAAAAGCAGAAACTGACACGCAGGCAGATCTGCGCCCTGCTCTTCCTGATTGCCGCAGCGGCCGCGGTCATCGCCATCTGCTTCTGGTTCTGCCGGCCGATGCTGCAGCTCGCTGACCGGCCCGCAGAATTCCGCGCTTATATTGAATCAAGAGGCATGGTCGGTATCGGTGCCTTTTTGCTGGCGACCGTGCTGCAGGTCATCGCCGCCGTCATTCCCGGCGGCCCGTTTGAGATCGCTGCCGGGTACACCTTCGGACTCTGGAAGGGTTCCCTGCTCTCCGATCTGGGCACAACCGCTGGAAGCCTCATTGTCTTTCTGCTGGTGCGACGCTTCGGCAGAGAGTTTGTCGAACTCTTTTTCTCAAAAGAAAAAATAGATTCCCTGTCCTTTTTAAAGACAACAAGCCGTTCCCGGTGGATTATCTTCCTGCTCTTCCTCATCCCGGGGACCCCGAAGGACATGCTGTCGTACTTCGTCGGCCTGACCGACATGCCGCTCCCGATCTGGCTCTTCATCACTGCGGTGGGGCGTTTTCCGTCCATCTTTCTGTCCGCGCTGTCCGGCACCGCGCTCGGGCGGCAGGATTATCTGTCCGCCATCCTCCTCATCGGCGGAATCGTCCTGCTGTGCGGAACGGGCGCCGTCGGATACCAGATCTACCTCGGCCGGAAGAACCGCCCGGAAGATGACGAGGACGCCCGGAACAGCTGATCCCTTCCAGCCGTCAAAATCATGCCATGCCGGGGATACACTGCTGGTATATCTGCCCTCAGGCTCAGAACAGTCCGGTGATAACCCCGTCGTCCTTCACATCGATCTTCAGCGCCGCGGGTACCTTCGGCAGTCCCGGCATCTGAATGATCTCGCCGGTGAGAACCACCACAAAACCCGCACCGGCAGAAACATAGGCGTCCCGTACCGTGATGTGGAATCCGGTGGGCCTGCCCAGTTTATGCTGATCGTCTGAAAGGGAATACTGCGTCTTGGCGATGCAGACCGGGAGTCCGCCGAAGCCATTGTCTTCCAGCGTTTTCAGCGCCTTTGAGGCTGCCGCCGTGTACTCCACGCCGTCCGCGCCATAAATCTCCCTCGCAATTGTTTCTATTTTGTCCTTCAGCGGTGCGCCAGTATCATAGATCGGATGGTATGCGGACGGTGTCTCCTCCATAGTCTGCAGAACCTTCTCTGCGAGGTCCAGGCCGCTCCTGCCGCCCTTTGCCCAGACCTCCGCCTTCGCAAAGGCACAGCCGTGCTCCGTGCAGAATTGTTCCACAAAGCGGGACTCGGCGTCCGTGTCGGAGACAAAGGAATTCAGCGTGACCACCACCGGAATGCCGAATTTGTGAAGATTCTCAATGTGCTTCTCCAGATTGACGATTCCCCGCTCCAGAGCCGGCAGATTCTCCTGATGGAGTTCTGTCTTCGGCACGCCGCCGTTGTATTTCAACGCCTGGATACTTGCCACCAGCACGACAGCGGACGGTTTCAACCCGGCAAGGCGGCATTTGATATCCAGGAACTTCTCCGCCCCGAGATCTGCGCCGAATCCTGCCTCGGTGATGGTGTAATCCGCCAGCTTCAGCGCCGCCCTGGTTGCCCGCACAGAGTTGCATCCATGCGCAATATTGGCGAAGGGACCGCCGTGTACCAGCGCCGGAGTATGCTCCAGCGTCTGCATCATATTCGGGCGGATGGCATCGCGCAGCAGCGCCGCCATGGCTCCGACGGCGCCGAGCTGACCTGCCGTGACAGGCCCGCCGTCATAGTCATAGGCCACGACGATCCGCGCGAGGCGTTCCTTCAAATCCGCCATATTCTCCGCAAGGCACAGTGTCGCCATAATCTCGGAGGCCGCGGTGATGACAAAATGGTCCTCCCGGACCGGCCCGTTGGCATGACCGCCCAGCCCCACCGTGATATTGCGGAGCGCCCGGTCATTCATATCCATACAGCGTTTCCAGACAATCCGGGTCGGATCGATGCGGAGCGGATTTCCAAAGTGAAGGGAATCATCCAGCATCGCCGCCAGCAGATTGTTAGCTGAAGTGATGGCATGAAAATCCCCGGTGAAATGCAGGTTCAGATCCTCCATGGGAATCACCTGCGCCATGCCGCCTCCGGCAGCGCCCCCCTTCACGCCGAAGCACGGGCCGAGCGAGGGTTCCCGCAGCGCCAGGCAGACGCGCTTTCCCATCTGATGAAATGCATCCGCCAGTCCGATGCTGATCGTTGTTTTCCCCTCCCCCGCCGGGGTGGGATTGATCGCAGTGACCAGAATCAGCTTTCCATCTTCTCTGTCCTGGAGCGAGGACAGGCATTCCTCAGTCAGCTTTGCCTTATACTTCCCGTACAGCTCCAGACTGTCCTCCGGAAGACCAAGTCCCGCCGCAACCTGTGAAATGGGCAGCTTTTCCGCTTCCTGTGCAATTTCAATATCCGATTTCATTCCCATTTTTCACCTCCATGCGGACGTCAGCGGATCCCGCACTTTTTTCGCAGATCCCGATATGCCCAGAGTGCCCGGTAATAAAAATAGAACTGACGATGCGACTTCATCTGCATGGCAATGAGCCTCTTTTCCTCCGGATCAATGCGCTCCTGATAATACGGATTCTGCTGAAAATCCGGGAAGGTCCGTTTCATCTCTTCCGCCAGCGCCCTGGTAAAGGCATACCGGTCCGGAATGCGCTGTTCCTTCGGCATGGCGGAAAACAGCGTGTTGACGTAGAAAAGCACCGTAAACAGAAATTCCAGTTCCGGCCGGAAAGTGACGGCATAGCCCTCTCTCAGAGCCTCCTCCCACATCAGCCTCGCGGCTGTGCAGCGATCCTCCAGGTTTTTTTCCGTAATCGTATGCACAGTGGAGGCCCCATGCTGATAGTAATAGTACATTGGTTCTGAAATATATTCAAAGTGCTTTGCGCGCAGCATCCACGTATTGCAGACTGCATTATCCTCGTAGAAAATATCCTCCGGGAAAATATCCTCTGGCGTTCCTATAAAAGTACCGTCACGACGGATCGAGCTGTCTCTGTCCCCGGCAAAAGCCGGGTCTGCCGCCCGGCGGTTTCCATAGATGATGCGGCGACGGTAGATTTTGACCACAAGGCTTCCGGTGTCAAGCAGCAGCCTGCGGTATTTCTCTGTGCTCATGATACCCGTCTGCTCCGGCCGGTTATTATGAACGACCTGTCCGACCGTCCAGCTGTGTTCCCCTGTGAGACAGTAATCGCATCCCACCATATCCGCCCCCGTCCGCGCCGCCCGGAGCAGAAGCTGCTCATAGTAGTCCTTCACAACCCAGTCGTCCGCATCGAGAAAGCCGATCCATGCGCCTCTCGCCAGCGCAAGGCCGATGTTTTTGGCGCCTCCCTGGTGGTGGTTGACCGCGCTGTGCACGGCGAGAAAACGTGCCGGATACTGCCGTTCATACTCCTTCATGATAGCGAAGGAATCATCCGTGGAATTATCATCCACGGCAATGATCTCTATTCTGCCGTCCTTCATCGTCTGGTGTACAAGAGAGTCCAGACACCACTTCAGCTTATCCCCCGAAGCCATGTTGTAAACCGGAACAATTACGCTCAACGTCACCGCCATATTCGTCCCCCTCTTCCAGCCGGATTTTCTCCGCTGTCACAGACTCCCCCGTCGCCGACAAGCGCCTCCGCGATCCGAACAGCGCCGCGTCCGTCGGTGATGCCATGCATCCGTTCCGACTCCTCCCGGCGGAGGGAGGCATCCCGTATCCGCCGGCGCAGGAAAGCACGGATCTTCTCCAGCACCGCATCCCGCCCGGTCCGCACATCTCCGGCATACAGGACCGCGCTGATGCGCCCCATTGCACCGGCAAACAGGGTCTGATCCTCTGACATCGAAAAGGCCGCGGTTGGTACGCCCGCCGCGCAGAGTTCATAGAGCGTCGTGCCGCCCGCCGAGACAGCGAGATCGCAGGATTGCATCGCCCCCGCCATGTCCGCCGTTCTGCCATATCCCGGTGCAAGAATGCAGAGGTCCGGCGTCCTGCCGCCCGTGCCCGTTTCCGACAGCACCGGATCTTCCCGGATGAGCTCCGCCGTGCGTCCCGCCATGCCAAATGGATCCGTTCCGCCCGTGGTGATCAGAATCCGTCCCACTTCCGGCCGTATCTCCGGCTTCAGATCCATGAACTGCTCCCGGAGCGGCGCGAAGGCCGGTCCGAGCAAAGTCTTCCCTGCCGCCCGATACCGGGCCGGATCCGGCAGCGGGTCGTAATTCACCACCAGATCCGCCGCCGGATCGAACCGGCTAAGGTCGTCGATATAAGCCAGATACCAGTCTCCTGCCGCCCGCAGGGCATGAAAATACGCGCCGTCCACTGCATAGGAATCAGTCAGCAGCGCCTCCGCGCCGCTTTGCCGGAGAATATCAGTCAGCTTGGAGAGTTCCCTTCCAGGATTTCCATATGAAACGCCCAGAACATAGCGCCGGATTTTGTCCGGTCCGATGCCGGCATCCGTCATCTGCGAGAGCAGCATGGTTTCGCTCTCCGCATCGGAAAGTACATAGCTGACCTGACAACCGAGCCGCAGCAGCTGTGCCGCAATGGACAGAGTCCGCCGCAGATGTCCTGACGCTATCCTGGCATTGCCGTCCGCCCGGATGATGAAATTGGACCGTCTCCGCTCACTCATCCCTGTTCTCCATGACGCAGCCACACGGGTTTTCCTACTGAAAATCTCCCGCCCGCAGCGGCTCTCCCCGCTCCAGTCTTCTCACCGCATGACGTCCCATCACCTCAGCCGTCATCGCCGGCGGCAGACCGTCTCCAGGACGGATGGAACGGATATTTTCCGCCGTCAGCTCCTCTCCCTCCGCAATATCCTTCACGACAAACAGAGATCTGGCTCCCTCCCGCTCCGTCTCCTGCTGCGGTGTGAGATGATACTCGCTGCTGCCGAGCGCCTTTTCCACAATATGGATGTCGCGGACCATCGCTGCAAATTCCTCCGGCTCCATGGAAAAAGCGCCGTCCGGGCCTCCGTCGGCGCGGCGCAGCGTCAGATGCTTTTCCACCATACAGGCGCCGAGCGCCACGGAAGCGGCCGCAACCGCCGATCCCATAGTATGATCTGACAGCCCTGTGAGGCAGTGATAGGTCTCACCCAGCCCCGGCATCATGCGCAGATTCACATCCTCGTATGGCGTCGGATAGGCAGAGACGCACTTGAGCAGAACGATCTGATGATTATTCTCCTCCCGGACTGCATTCACGGCAAGGCGGATGTCCTCCGGCCTCGCCACACCGGTAGCCAGAATCACCGGCTTTCCGGTGCGGGCACAGAGGCGGATCAGCGGAATATCCGTGATCTCATATGAGGCGATTTTGTAGGCCGGCATCTGCATCTCCTGCATAAAGGTCACCGCGGTCGGATCAAAGGGAGAAGAGAAGCAGGCAAGTCCCAGCTTCTCTGCCTCCTCCTTCAGCCGCGGCTGCCAGTCCCACGGCGTGTAGGCGTCCTCGTAGAGGCCGTACAGCGTCTGTCCGTCCCAGATCGTCCCGCCTGTGATGCGGAAATACGGCTTGTCGCTGTCTATCGTGATGGTATCCGGCGTGTAAGTCTGCAGCTTGATAGCGTCCGCCCCGGCCTCTGCCGCCGCATGGACGATTTCGACCGCCCTGTGAAAATCATGCAGATGATTTGCTGACATCTCCGCCACGACATAGACCGGGTGTCCGGGTCCGATTGCTTTTCCGCCGATGACGACGCTGCCGCCCGCCGCGTTCTGTTTCTTCTCCATTCTGTTGATTCTCCGTCCTTTTGCCGCTCATCTATGAGTCCATGCGGCTTCGCTCCCTACACGTGATTCTTTGACAGAAACTCCTCATTCGTCCAGGCTTCCCGCGCCGTGAAGACCGTGCCATCCTCTCTCCGCACGTACACCGCCGGAAAATAATGGATGAACAGCGGAACCAGGCAGACCGTGTACCCGCCGGCGAGATCGTATACCACAAGATCCCCTTCTGCCAGAGCAGGCTCACCCTCCGCCTCAAACAATCTGTCATACTCCATGCAGGTAGAGCCGCAGATCATTTGCGTGGGCGCCACCGCCCGCGGCTGCCCGGACTGCAGAACAAAATGATGCGGATACCAGCGCCGCGTCACCTGCGGATTGAGGTACAGCCTGCTGCCATCCGTGACCACATAGCGCTGTCCGCCGATTTTCTTGACGTCTCTGACCGCCGTGACAAGCGTGAAGGAGGAGGATACCAGCGATACCCCCGGCTCCATGACAAGCGCCGTCTTTTCCCGGTCAAAATACGTTCCAAGCCTGGCCGCGATCGCGGGCACGTAGTCCCGGAAATCCGGCTTGCCCGGAACACCGCCGTAATAACCGCCCCCCATATCGATATAGTCGGGCTGCAGATCATACTGCCTGGCCGTCCGGATCGCGAGATCCGCCAGCGCCTCGTAGGCACGCACGGAGCGGGATTTTGTGGAGGAATGCAGGTGCAGACCTGCGATCCGCACCTGCGGAATCCGTCGCAGTGCGCAGATGACCTGTTCCAGCTCTCCATTGTCCGGATCATATCCGAACCGGCTCCCCTCCGCGTCCGCGGGGACCTCCTCCGGCACCAGCTTACGGAAATCCACATTGACCCGCAGCCCGACGGAGAATGTTCTCTCCGGATGCTGCGCAGCAAGTTCTTCCAGCCATTCCGGCTCCTGCGAGGAGTCGAGATTCACCATGCCGCCGTCCTGCAGAACACGGGCAAAGACGGCGTAGTCCTTGACCGGTCCGTTGTAGATCACGCGATCCGGCGCAAACTCCAGCCGCCGCACGAGATCATACTCCGCCGCGGAGACCACCTCGGCGTAAAATCCCGCATTTCGGAAGTGGACCAGCAGCCACGGGAGGGAATTGGTTTTGACAGAAAAAGCACAGATGTGCTTCTTCCACTGCTCTGCAAGCACCTGCTGAAGCATGGCGATATCCGCGTTCAGCCTTCGCTCTTCAATTTCATAATAAGGTGTGTTCATCTATGATTTCCCGCCCTCCGGATACAGCGCAGTCATTCCGCGTCCTGCTCCGCGCAGCCCTGCCTGCATACATTATGTTCCCGCATGCAGGCGGCGGTATTTTTCCTCCGCGGCGGCCCAGTCCTCCGGCGTATCGATATCCTGCACCTCAGCTTCCGGCAGAATCAGCGGCACCATATTTCTGACATCGGTTGTCTCATCACGCCAGAACGCCTCTGTGCGGCAGGCATAGAACTGCCCCGCGTCGTGATAGACGGGCTCGAGATCCTGCGATCTCGCCGCCGCAAATTCCGGCATCCATCTGACCACCTCTCCGTTCCGCACGGTGAATCCCCGCTGCGGCGGATATGAAAAGCGGACCACCGGCAGCACAGATTCCGCCTCCCCGAGCATCGTCATCGCCGTCCGGAGCCGCTCCGGTGTCAGAAACGGAGCGGTCGGATAGATGCAGCAGAACCGGTCGAACTGCTCTCCCCGCCGCGCATACTCCCGCAGCACCTCCGCGATGACCTCGTCTGTCGTCGCATAATCTCCTGCCGTCGCGTCGGAGCGCAGAAACGGGACGACCGCACCGCACTGCTCCGCGATATCCCGGATCTGCGCCGAGTCGGTGGAAACCATCACCTCATCGAAGACGCCGCTCTCCAGCGCGGCGCGCACGGAATAATACAGAATCGGATGGCCTGCAAACTCCCGGATATTCTTGTGCGGAATGCGCCTGCTGCCGCCCCGCGCCGTGATGATCGCAACACTCCGGTGCGCGGTCCCGTCTGCCTGTTTCTGATGGATGCTATCTGTTCTCACCTGCTGTCTCCTGTCTGCGCGCGGCATCTCCGTTTTCCCGTCCGAGTCACCGCACCGTAAATTCGCTGCTGATCTCTTCCGCTGTCTCATCCAGTTCCCCGCGGCTCTCCGCCTCCAGCACGTAGCATCCCCGGTGCATCAGCGAGGCGCCGTCCGTGACCCGGCCAAGCTCCATGCCCGGCTCGAGCGCACAGGAATAATACCGGAGCTGCGGATATTTTGTCAGAAGTGCCTCCCTCTCCGGCACACGGAGGATCGTTCCCTCCGGCAGATCAAAGTACCGGATGGCCATTCGTCTCACCGCCGCCGGTGTGAAGCAGGGCTTCCGGCCGGGCAGCGGCAGTGCCAGTTTCAGAAATTCCCGCACCGGATCGATACCCGTCGCCATCGGGGTGAACAGATTGTGGAGATTGTGCCCCGACGGCCGGGCAGACATCTCAATGAGAAACGGCGTGTCCCCGGCGGCGCGGATGATATCAGCATGCATCAGACAGTTCTGAAGGCCGAGCACCCGCCCTGCCTCCTGCAGCAGCACCTTCACTGCCGCCGCAAAATCCGGCATTTCTTCCTCCCGAACTGAATAATACCCCGTGCACTGCCGGTATGGCAGCGGCGTCTGACGCTTATCCCGCAGCAGAATCAGATAAAAAGTTCCGCCCGCATAGGCGCCGTCCACGCCATATTCCTCTCCGGCGACGCAGGTCTCCAGCACATAGTCCTCATCGTATGGCGCTCCCTCCGCAAACTCCCGGCAGAACTCCACCGGGCTGTTCAGGACCTCCACCCCGCGGCTGCCGGATCCAAAACGTGGCTTCAGGACCGCCGGAAAGGGCACATCGGCCCCCGCCTGCGCCTCGATCGTCACGGCATCCATCCCCGCGGGGATCCACTCCTGCGCACAGCGGCGCAGATCCTTTTCCGCAAGCACCTGATGAAACCGCAGTTTGTCCGTTACAAGCTCCGCCGCCTTCCTGGAGACGCCGCACAGACCGTAATGGTCATTCACCGCACCGGTCGTGACGAGCACCCTGCCGATCGGGACAGGCAGCACCACATCCGGATGAATCGTGTCAAGGAACGAAAACACCTTCTCCTCGTCGCGGATATCCATGACCTTCGCATGATCGGCTGCCCGGAGTCCCTCCGCAGCGGCGTTTCCGTCCAGGGATGTGACCTCCACGCCGAGTGTCTGCGCCTGCTGTATCGCGTGGATCGATTCCGAACTGGCACCGATCACAATTCCCTGGTATGCTCCCATCTCCTGCCTCCACATATTCCTTTTGCATCCGGCATTCTCTGCCATGCCGCGCTTTCAGCGTCATCTGAATCTCTCTTATCATACCATATCGGCACGGCGCCACCCTGTTTTCCTGACCCGGTTTGGGAAGTATAATGAAAGTATAATAGATATCTCAGAGAAGGGATTTTGTATATGAACATTACTGTCTATCTCGGCGCTTCGGAGGGAAAGGATTCTTCCTTCCAGGAAATCACAGAACAGCTCGGCACCTGGATCGGAAGCCACGGTCATCATCTGATCTACGGCGGCAGCAAAATCGGTCTGATGGGCATTCTGGCGGATGCCGCACTCCGGGCTGGCGGTCATGTCACCGGTGTCGAGCCGAAGATGTTTGTGGACGCCGTCGCGCAGCACGAGGGCATCGATGAGCTGATCGTCACACGGGATATGACGGAGCGGAAAAAGATTCTTGTGGACCGGGCGGACGCCTACATCGCCCTGCCCGGCGGCAGCGGCACGCTTGAGGAGATCGCGGACTCCATCTCTGCCGTCAAGCTGCGCCATTTCTCCGACCCGGCCCACGCGGCCCGGAGCAAGCCCATCATCCTGGTCAACTGGCAGGGCTTCTACGAGCCGCTCCGCCAGATGCTTGCCGTCATGGTCCGGTCCGGCTTTCTCGACGCGGAAACAGCAGACAGTATCTCCTATATCTCTGCCATCCGTGAGCTGGATAAGCTTCTTCCGTAATATTTTACCGGTAAGATTCATGCCCCATACCAGCGGCACCCACGGGAGAAACGCCCGAATGGGCTTTCTTCCGGATCGGGACATTGGCGCCAGCGGCACCAATGTCCGTTTGAAGGTGGCGTATCAACGCCACCTTCAAACCCTTCACTGCCGCGAAAAGGTCCAGATATTCCGGATCATCGGAGAGAGCGTCTCGAATTTCCACAGTCCTCCGGTGAACCTCCGGCTGTTGGGATCATGAATCCGGATCCAGCCGTTTGTCTCCTCCGTCAGAACAAGATAATGGCCGGTGTTGGTAAACATCCCCGGTCCCAGGCTGAGAATGACCGGATGACCCTCATCCAGCTCGCGCAGCACTGCCCGCTCGTCCTTTCCTACCTCGCGCACGGACAGGCCAAAATCTCCGGCGCCGCGGGTGATCAGTGCCCAGCTGGTACCTGTCCCATTCACATACCAGCCATTCTGCTGTGCATAATCCGCCACATAGGCCGGCGTGTAAGATGTATTTCCGGTCAGCCCCACGGCGACCATCGAAAGTGCCGTCGGTCCGCAGCCGGAGAGTCCGATCACGCTGTCTCCATACGCATCATAGCCCCAGCGGTCGTCCCACTGATAAAGAGCCGGAACAGCCGCCTCCGCCTCTTCCTCCGTAAACCGCTGATCCGCCGGAATTTCGTACTCTCCCCTCGCATACGTAAACATGAAGTGAATCAGGTCCGGATTGTTTCCGGCCATGTCCACCTTTCCGTCCGAAAACAAATCCGCATGCTCCTCCAGCCAGTCATATTCCGTCCGGATATCCCGCCGCGTCACGGTTCCTTCCCCGGCAGTGCCGCTATTTTCTCCCGTCGACGTCCCGCTGCCGGGCGCATCTACCTGTCCCTTCTCTCCTGATTTCTCTTCCGTTTCTTCCAGGGCGGAGATGGTCGCTGCCTGCTCCGCCGCATCCGGGTTTTCCTGCTCTGCTGCCATGGCGGCCACGTGAGTCTCTGCTTCTGCCGCACTGACAGAGTCCCGCTGTCCAAGCCATATGCTCCAGTATGCAGTTGAAAAGAGCAGGACAGCAGCCGCCGTCCGAATGAGCGGATTTTTCTTCATGATCCTATATCCGATAGCAAGCGGGACCCACCCGTTCTGAATACGTGCAGAGAGAACATCCCCCACGGCACAAACTGCCATCACCGGAAACGCATACAGCATCTGCGTCTGCACATGATGGATAGCATGAAATCACCCCTCGACAGTTTGAAGCGCTGCTCCTTCACTTCGCGTAGTACGCACACAGCTTCCGCACCGCGTGAATCACATCCTCCTGGTCCTGATCCGTCATCGCATAGTAGAACGGGATCGTGATGATCTCCTCGTACAGCTTCTCGGCCTTCGGGCACGCCCCGCGCCGATAGCCCAGCTTCTCATAGTAAGGGAACCAGTACACCGGAATATAATGGACGTTACAGAGAATATTCTCCGCGGCCATCGCCTCAAAGAATCCCCTGCGGTCGATCAGCAGGGTCTCCGGCCGGAGCCGGAGAATATAGAGATGACGCACGGAGTCGGACTGCGGGATCTCCTTCTGCACCGTAACCTGCGGGATCTCCGCAAATGCCTCATCGTACCGCCTCTTCAGAAGCTTTCTGCGCGCCGCAAAATCCGGCAGCTTGTCAAGCTGGCTTCCGATGAGCGCCGCCTGCATTTCCGTCATCCGGTAATTCTCCGAGAGGTCGATCTGCTCGTAATACCAGGGGCCGACGTCCGGATGCTCCATCAGCGTGCGGTCGCGGGTGATGCCGTGGGAGCGGAGATACAGAAGCTTACGGTAATACGTTTCATTGTCCGTGAGTACCGCGCCGCCCTCTCCGCCGCAGATTGTCTTGACCGGATGAAAGGACAGGCAGGTCATGTCCGCGATGCTGCCCGTCGGCCTTCCGTTATACCGCGTCCCGATGGCATGCGCCGCATCCTCGATGTAGACGAAACCGTATTTTTTCTTCAGTGCGAGAAACCGGTCGTGGTCCACCGACTGCCCGGTGTAGGAGACGGCCACCACCGCCTTCGTATGCGGCGTGATCTTCTTCTCCACCTCCGCAGGGTCCAGGTTATAGGTCTCCTCGTCAATATCGGCAAAGACCGGCCTCGCCCCGAGGTAGAGGGCGCAGTTTGCGGAGGCCGCGAATGTAATCGGAGTGGTGATCACCTCATCGCCCGGCCCGACACCTGCCGCATGGCACGCAATGGTCAGCGCCGCCGTGTCATTGGAACAGAGCACCGCGTATTTTGCTCCCGTCACCGCGCAAAGCTTCTTCTCACAGGCGTCAATGGCCGGTCCGCAGGTCAGCCAGTCACTGCGGAGCACTTCCTCCACGGCATCGATATCCGCCTGGTCGATATACTGATGTGCGTAATGAAGCTTTGTCTGGCGGACCGGCGCACCGCCCAGAATCGCCGGTATTTCCTTGCCCATATTAATACCCCGTGCCGCATCCCCTGCTGTGCCAGCGTCAATCTTCCTCGTAGTCAAAATTCTCCAGCCGCTTCCGGATGTCGTCCACCGAGAGCCACTGAGTGTTGGTCCCGGACGAATAGGAGAATCCGTCCTGTACCGGTCTGCCGCTCAGATCGCGCACCTGCCGGTCATTGTAGGTGATCTGCGGATACACCACAAAATGATTTTCGTACTCCAGCGTCTGCGGCGCATCCTCCGTGGTGACCATGATTTCATGCAGCTTCTCGCCGGGACGAATGCCGGTCTCAATGGTCCTGCAGCCAGGCAGCATGGCCTCAGCCAGATCCTTGACATAGAAGCTCGGAATTTTGCTGATAAAGGTCTCCCCGCCATGGGCCTCTCCGAGCGCTTTGATCACAAGCTCCACGCCCTGCTCCAGGCTGATCCAGAAGCGGGTCATGCGGTAGTCCGTGATCGGAAGCGTCGTCTCCCCCTTCTCAATCAGGCTGTGGAAGAAAGGAATGACGGAACCGCGGCTGCCTGCCACGTTGCCATACCGCACGATGGAAAACGCGATGTCTCGTGTGCCGGCATAGGCGTTGGCCGCGATAAACAGCTTGTCCGAGACCAGCTTGGTGCCGCCGTAGAGATTTACCGGATTGACCGCCTTGTCCGTCGACAGCGCCACCACCCGGGTTACATCCGTGTCGAGGCAGGCGTCGATGACATTCATCGCACCGTTGATATTGGTCTTGATCGCCTCAGCGGGGTTGTACTCACAAGCGGGCACCTGCTTGAGCGCCGCTGCGTGAATGACATAGTCCACGCCGCCGCGCAGCGCCCTCGTCAGTCTTTCCCGGTCGCGCACATCGCCGATAAAATAGCGCATCTGCGCCGCATGCTCTCTGAAGAAGGGGTCATTGCCCATGACGAACTGCTTGAATTCATCCCGGGAGTAGATGATGATTTTCTTCGGATGATAGTGCGTCAAAACATACCTGGAAAAGCATTTGCCAAAGGAACCGGTCCCGCCGGTGATCAGGATGGTTTTGCCGTCAATGATATTTGCCATAAATCCTCCAAAGGAACGATATTTTGGTGACTGTTCAGAACCTCATTCCGCATTCGCTTTGCGGACCGGGGTGAGGTAGTTCAGGGCGCGTCATACGAATTCCAGAATAATCGCGCCGTAAGCCGGCAGGTCGAACTTCAGATACTGGTCTTTGTAGTCGCACTGCCCCTTCTGCGCCGTGATGACCGACGGGACCTTGCAGTCCTTCGGTGCGCCGTACTCCGTCATCGCGCTGTTCAGCAGCAGCCTGTATTTTGTCAGCTTCGGCGCGCCGACACGGTAATCCGGATATTCCACCGGCGTCATATTCAGAATGAACATCACGCAGCGGTCGTCCTGCGGGCAGCGGCGGTAGAATGAATAGATGCTGCGGTCGCGGTCGTCCGCGTTGATCCACTCAAAGCCGGCCCAGTCGTTGTCGATCTCATACATGCAGGGATACTTGTTGTATATTTCAAGCAATTTCCCGACATATTTCTCCATGCCCGCATTCAGCGGATTCTCGAGGAGATACCAGTCAAGCTCCCTCGCCTCGCTCCACTCGCGCTCCTGGCCGAACTCCTGCCCCATGAACAGCAGCTTCTTGCCGGCGTGCCCGAGCATGTAAGTGTAGCCCAGGCGAAGATTGGAATATTTGTCCACCTGGTACCCAGGCATCTTCTCCACCATCGAGCACTTGAGGTGCACCACCTCGTCGTGGGACAGCGGAAGAATATAATTCTCCGAGTTGTTGTAGCTCATCGCGAAGGTGAGCGAGTAATGGGAACCGCGCCGCATGATCGGATCGAGCTTCATGTACTCGCAGAAATCATGCATCCAGCCCATATTCCACTTGAAGGTGAAGCCGAGGGAGCCGGTCCCGATCTCGCCGGTGACGTTCGGCCACGCGGTGGATTCCTCTGCGATGGTCACGAAGCCGGGGTAAGAGCCGCGCACCACTGAGTTCATGTGCTGGAAGAAAACGATGGCATCCAGGTTTTTATTGCCGCCATACTGATTCGGCAGCCACTGTCCGCCCTTCTTGCCGTAGTCGAGATAAAGCATGGAAGCAACCGCATCCACGCGAATCCCGTCGATATGATACTCACGGATCCAGTAGAGGACGTTCGCGATCAGGAAATTCTTGACCTCCGGTTTGCCAAGATTGAAAATTTTGGTGCCCCAGTCCGGATGCTCGCCGCGGCGCGGATCCGGATCCTCATAGATGCAGCGCCCGTCGAAGCACGCAAGCCCATGTGCATCCGGGCAGAAATGTGCCGGAACCCAGTCCAGAATCACGCCGATATGATTCGCGTGGAGCTTGTTCACAAGATACATGAGATCCTTTGGCTCCCCGTATCGGGAGGTCGGCGCATAATATCCTGTGACCTGATAGCCCCAGGAGGCGTCCAGCGGATGCTCCAGGATCCCCATGAGTTCCACATGGGTGAATTTCATCTTTTTCAGATATTCCACCAGCCGGTCCGCGAACTCACGATAGGTGTAGAAACCATCTGCGGTTCCGTCCGGATGCTTCATCCATGACCCGATATGGCACTCATAGATGAACATCGGGTTGTGATTCGGATTCGAGGCGGCGCGCTTTGCAAGCCATGCGCTGTCTGTCCAGGGAAAGCCGGACAGATCCGTGGTCTTCGACGCCGTGCCCGGCCGCAGCTCCGCCTCATTGGCGTACGGATCAGCCTTGTACAGCTTCTCATTGTCCGGCCCCCAGATCAGGTACTTGTACAGCTCGCCGGTTCCCACATCCGGAATAAAGCAGGTCCAGATCCCCTCTCCGTTTTCGACCTCCTTCATGGGATTCGCCGTCTCATCCCACCCATTGAAGGTTCCGATCACATAGACAGCCCGTGCATCCGGTGCCCAGACCGCGAAGAACGTGCCCTTCCTGCCGTCCTCCACGGAAGGATGCGCGCCCAGCTTCTTGTAAATGTCATAGTGTGTGCCCTGTCCGAAGAGGTAGCAGTCCACGTCAGAGACAAAAACCTTCTCCGGTCCCTGCGGCTTTGCTGCCTCCTCCGGCTTCTGCTTCGCCGCAGCTGTCTGAACCGGCTGCTTTTTTGCGGATTTCTGTGCTCTGCCCGCCGCATCGCCTGCTTTCCCCGATCCCGGGGTTCGATTTCCTGCTTTTGCCATAGCTGTCTGTACCTCCCCTGCCTGATGATTCCGGCGCACCGTCTCCCTCTGGACACGCGATGCCCGGCAAAATATCACTCTGTCCCCTCTGCTTCATGGAAGGTGAAAAGCTCTCCCGTCAGGAGGCAGCAAAATCCTTCTCCCGAAGGATAATTCTTCCGTCATCGTCCCGCCGTTTTCCGAACATGGAATCCATCAGATGTGCCGGCGTCTTCCTTGTCGCGGTGCCGATCGCTTCGTCCACGATCGTCTGCACCTCCTGCGCCGTCACATGATGATTGATTTTCTGCATCGAGGCCACGCGGCTGTGCAGCGCGAGTTTTGCCATCTCATCCATGGAACAGCCGCAGCGCGCCGCGTACCGGACACCGAGATGAACCAGCTCGTCGTCAGAGAGCGGAATGATGTCCACACGGCTCGTGAAATTCTGCTTCAGCGCCGGTGCGGTTCTGAACAGACGGTCCATGCCATGGCGGGAGTCCACCAGGATCACAATAACGCCGCGGTCCTCCCGTTCCAATGCCTTGTGCAGCCGCTCGCAGGTTTCCACGCTCATCGTGGAGGCACGCTCCACGATGAGACCGCCATTGTCGACGCGGCTGATCAGCTCCTCCGGGTCCTTGTGATTCAGTACCGCGCCGCTGACGACCGCGGCTCTGCCGGAGAAATTGCTGTCTGTCTGTTTTGCATTCTTCAGGATCGCCCGTGCCAGATTGTTGGATTCCCCTTCCTCAACACCCGCGATGGCGATATTGCCGGTGTAAGAGGCAAGGCTCACATTATCCAGCGCATCGAGAAGCTTTGTCCTTGTGTTGCGCTCCCGCAGATAGGCGCCGAACAGTTTCTTCTGCTCTCTCGTCATGCTGCGGATCCGGGCCGCATCCCTCCGGTCCGTCTCTGTCATGCTCTGAGCCGGTTGTGCGGCGCCATGCGTTCCGGATGCGGGTGTTTTTCCTGCGGCATCCTCCTCTTCGGCCGGAGCGGGTGCTTTCTCTGCCGCATTCATCTGCGAAGCCGTCTCTTCTGCCGCCGCGGGCGCCTCTGACGGTCTGCGCAGTTCGTCCGCCGGGAAAGAAGCATTCTCCTCCATCGGGCCTGTCTCTCTCACCGCGGCAATGCTCTCCGTCTCTCTCGCCATCCTGCGGGCGCGCGCTCTCCGGCGCAGAGATTCACTGCTGTGCGTTTTCCCAGATTCTGCAGCCGGCACAGCCTGCCCGGATGCAGATTGCAATTCCTCTTCACGATCCCCGGCAGTATATGGCGCTTCTGCGGATTCGTGTCCGTTGGTGCCCGCCGGCAGGGTCTCCGGCTTTGCATCCGCGTCCTGCCGAAGGTCTTTCTGTGCCGCTTCCATCTGCGGCTCCTGATGCGCTTCCTGCTCCTCTTCTCCTCTGTCCTTCGCAAATTCACGCCGGATCAGCTCCGCAATTTCCTGTGTTGCGCTGAGCTTTTCTTCCCGCTCCTTCTCCTCCGCAGACTGCGCCATCTGAACGGCATTGCCGCTCCAGTGGGACGCATCCGTCTGCCTGTCTGGTTCTGGAGCGGGCTCCGCGTCCTGCGCCTGTCCTGTCTTTCCGTCCGTCTCCTGCTCTGTTTCCACGGAAGCGGTCTCCTCAGAATCAGATGTCCCGGTCAAGGCGGTCAGATTGGCCGCCTGCGGCCTGCTCTCTTCTTCCTCCGGCGCCTCTGTGCCTGCCGCGCTGTCCGCCGTCTCCGGATACAGTCTGCTGTCCTCTTCCTCCGAATCAGCCGCGCGCTCCTCATCTTCCGGCTGCGCCGCGTCCCTCTGCCAGATACGGGTGGAAGACCAGGCTCCTGCATCCTCGTCCCGCACCAGATTGTCTGCCGCATCGGTACCATCGGCTCTTGCTCTCGCCACGTTGACCCGTTCGTTGTCCGTCATGCCATCGGACAATCCGCCCTGCGGCATGCTGCTGCGATAACGGCGCATCCTGGCATCATCCGCGTTCTGTTCTTCAATCTCATCGACGACACTGCGGCTCGCCTTCTCGTCAAAATCCGCCAGGATCGGTCCTGTGGTATCGCGCACCCGCTGGCGATTGATCGCCGCATTTTTCTCATCCGTCCTGCGCCGGATCTCTTCCCAGGACTTTACTCCCCTGCGCGCAAGCGTTCCCTGCACCTCCACCTGAGGCATCGCCGGAAGATGCGGGGCCGGCATAGCTCCATGCTCATCAATCCGCATGGAATACTGCCCGTCTGTCTCCTGCGCCATCTGCGCGTCAAAATCCGGTTTCTGCAGCTGTGGCTTCTCCTGCCGCTCCGCCAGTTCCTCCCTGCGCTGCTGCAGAACCCGCCGGGCAGGATTGCCCTCCTCGTCGTTCATGCGTTCCCGCACCGCGCGTGCCTTTTCCTGTACCTCGCGGAATTCACGCCGCTCCGGATCGGAAAGATCCGATTCTTCCCCGCTGTTCCGGATACTGCCCTCTGCCTTCTCTGCCGTGGATTCCGCAGTGGTTTCCTGCTGCCCTGACGCCGGAGAGGGGGCTGGTTCCCTCTCCTCCGGCGCATCCTTCGTCATGATTTCTCTGAGGCCTTCTGCAACTGCCGCCTGCAGATTCACCGTGCTCGCCATACCCTCGTCCATCGGCCGGATATGGATATCCTCCGCGGTCCCGGGTGCCGGCTTTTTTCTGGCATACCCCATGCCGGAGAGCTCCGCGGTCTCCGCCGCCTCCTGGCTGAGCGACCTTTTTACCACCGCCGGCGCCTTCCGCATCGGCGCCTTTGCCTTGACCGCCATGATGCGGTTATATTCCGCCTCCTGCTCCGGTGTCAGCGGCGAATGTGTCCGCTTCAGTTCCAGCGCCTCCCGCACATATTTTGGCTTTCCTCCCGCGATCAGCTCGTCACAGAGCTCCGCGCACCGCGCGTAGAGACCGCGCCGGTCGTAGAGAGTGGCCAGTTCATAAACCCACTTGTCCTTAAATACTCGTTTCTTGAGTTCCTCCAGTACGGCCGTCTGCTCATCCAGACTGACATTCTGCGCCTGATACAGCTTGTACTGGAGAATGAAGCGCCCCGGATCCCGCGGCGCCACCCGGATGAATTCATTGTAGAGCTGAAGTGCCCGGAGATACTCGTCAAGCGAAAGCTCCAGAAGACACATGGAATAAATGATCTGCGGATTTTCCCCGTCTCTCTGGTACGCCTTGTAAAGCACGTCTCTGCTTTCAGAGGGGCGGTGATTGATTTTGTAGAGATCGCTGATCATGCACAGCGTCCTGACGCTTTTTACCCTGCGCCAGTCGATGGTATCCGCAATTTTCACTGCCTCCGCGTACTGATTCTGCGCGATCAGCGATTTGATATCTTCAAGGCAGACCTTATACTCATATTTATCCAAAACTGCACCTCTGTTTGAAAGCGTTCGACCCGTGCCATGCCTCGCAGCGTGTCCGTTGCACGACAATCAGAAGAATGCTTCCCTTCCCATGTCAAAATGCATCCTTCTGCGCTCCCTCCATATACAAATTTACCCGTCTAGTTTACCATACCGTCAATTGGTGTGTCAAAATCAGAGAAGCCCGAAAAACCGCCTGATTACGCGGTTTTCAGCGCTTTCAGCCTTCCCGCGATCGCAGCGAACTGAGCAAGCGAAAGTGTCTCTCCCCGCACAGAAACCGGCAGCTCGGCGTCCGCAAGGACCGTATTTACCTCTTCGCGGGTCACCGGAATCCGCTTTCCTTCCACCGTCAGCCCGTTCAGGATGCCATTTGCCAGTGTCTTGCGGCGCTGATTGAAGGAGGCGCGCACCACGGCAAACAGCCAGGCGGGATCCTCCTGCACAGGCGGCTCCGGTCTCGCCTGCAGGCAGACCACGCTGCTGTCAACGCCGGGCCTTGGAATAAAGCTGGACGGCGGAACCTCCAGCACGGCCCGCGGTTCGCTATAATACTGCACAGCGAGTGTGATCGCGCCATAGTCCTTCGTCCCCGGCGCTGCACAGAGCCGGTCCGCCACCTCCTTCTGTACCATGACCGTGATACTCTCAAACAGCCCCTGGTACTCCAGCAGCTTCATCAGAATCGGTGTGGTGATGTAGTAAGGAAGATTCGCCACTGCCTTCAGCGGCTTTCCCCCATGGTACTGATCCGCGAGTCCGCGGAGATCAAGCTTGAGCACATCCTGCCAGATCACGTCCACATTCGGACAGTCCGCGAGCGTCTCCGCCAGCACCGGCCGCAGCGACTCGTCGATTTCCACCGCAACCACACGGCCGGCGCTCTGGGAAAGCAGACCGGTCATGGAACCGATGCCAGGGCCGATCTCCAGAATGCAGTCCTCTTCTGTGATATTTGCTGCCGCGATGATGCCCCGGACAATATTGCCGTCGATTAAAAAATTCTGGCCAAACTTCTTTCTTGCCCGAAATCCATATTTGTCAAGAATCCGGAGCGTTTCTCCCAGTGTACAGACCTCCGCCATGCCAATCTCCCGTATTCCACTATTCCGCGCTTCCCGCGGTATCGCACACACCGCAGTTTTCCCATCCCGCATTCTGGTCGACTGAACCGCCGCATCCCGTCGTCAGGAATTGTCCTGCTCCAGCCGGTACAGCCGTCTGGCGTTCCGCCATGTCGTCTCCTCCACCGTCTCCGGAGCAGTATTCCGCAGCGCCGCAATCTCTCTGACCACATAAGGCAGAAACAGAGACGAATTTCTCTCCCCCCGGTGCGGTTCCGGCGCCATATACGGGCAGTCCGTCTCCAGTACGAGACTGTCAGGTGGAATGGCCCGGACCACCTCCTTCAGCTTCCTTGCATTCTTGAATGTCACGACACCGCCAACGCCAATGCAGAATCCCATTTTAACATATTCAAGCGCCTGCTGGACGCTGTAAGAATAGCAATGGATCACGCCGGGGCAGCGATCATCCCCGCCGCAGACCGCACCGGTACTGGCGGCAAAATCCCGCAGAATCTCCATTGTGTCCTCCGCGGCATCGCGGGAATGAATGATCACCGGCTTTCCGGTCTCCTTTGCAATCTGAAGCTGCGCCAGAAACCACCTTTTCTGAATGCTCCGGTCAGGCGCGTCCCAGTGATAATCAAGGCCGATCTCCCCGATTGCCACGGTCTTCGGGTGCTGGAGTGCCTCCCGCACCGTGCCGAGATCCTCTTCCTTCATCTCTGCGCATTCCGACGGATGCACACCGACCGCCGCATACAGACAGTCATGCCGCTCCGCCAGCGCCAGAACACGCGGAATACTGTCCAGCGTGGCGGCCACATCCACCGCCGCGCCGATTCCCGCCTCCGGAAAGCGCGCCAGAATTTCTTCCCTGTCCCCCTCGAATGCTTCGTCATCATAATGTGCATGTGTATCAAAAATCATCTTCAACTGCCCATCCCAAATTTTTGAAAAATATTGTTGCCAAACAAAAATCCGTATGCTATTATAACAATCGCGTTCCGAAAGGAAAGAAAAGTTTACAGAATATGCGCTTTTAGCTCAGCTGGTAGAGCACCTGACTCTTAATCAGGGTGTCCAGGGTTCGAGTCCCTGAAGGCGCACGTGGGAGCACTGTTTTTGCAGCGAAAGCTGCGGGGATGGTGTTTCTTTTTTTGTCCCTGACAAGTTTAGCGTGTACGGTACAAAGATTGTACCGTACACGCTAAACTTGTTCAGTTCTTGAACAGCGTACTCAGGATTCCACGTCCGAGACTTGCCCCGATATTTCCGCCGAGCGTCTTTCCGAATTTGCCGAAGTTTCCTCCGATCTGCTTTCCGACCTCTCTGCCTATGGTTCCCGATACCGTGCCTGCCATAGACTTGACCGCACGCTTGCGTGCATTTTCCGCCTTTTTCTCCTCCGCGGCCTTCTCTCTTGCCTTTTCTCTTTCCGCCGCTGCAGCCGCCCTGGCCTGTTCCTTCGCCGCCGCAGCCTCGGCTTTGGCCTGCTCTCTTGCCGCCGCAGCATCAGCCGCCTCTTTCTCCGCGCGCGCCTGCTCCTCCAGTCCGCGTCTCTGCAGGAACTCGTAGGCCGAATCCGGATCTGCGGAGACCGCATACTTGCTGTAGGGGACACTCTCCTTCACAACCTGCTCCCGCCGCGCATCTTCGATGGCTCCCATCCTGCTCTGCGGGGGCAGAACCGCAATCTTCTCCGAGATCCCCGGCATTCCCTGCCCGTCAAGAAACGACACCACAGCCTCTCCGATCCCAAGATTCAGAATCGCCTCCCCTGTGTCAAAATCCAGGTTTGCCCGCATCGATTCCGCCGCGGCGCGGACCTTCTTCTGCTCCGCCGGCGTATAAGCCCGCAGCCCATGTTCTATTTTGTTGTTCAGCTGCGCCGATACGCCCTCCGGCACGTCTGTCGGATTCTGCGTGATAAAGAAAACACCCACGCCCTTGGAACGGATCAGCCGCACGATCTGCTCAATTTTGTCCAGCAGTTCCTTCGGTGCGCTGTCAAACAGCAGATGCGCCTCGTCGAAAAAGAAAACCATCTTCGGCTTCTGCGCATCACCAACCTCCGGAAGTGTCTCGAACAGCTCCGAGAGCATCCACAGCAGAAACGTGGAGTAGAGCGCCGGGTCATTCACCAGGCTCCCCGAATCAAGGATATTGATCACGCCTCTGCCGTCGCTTCCCAGCGCGAAAAAGTCACGAATGTCGAGCGCCGGTTCTCCAAAGAAAAGTTCTCCGCCCTCCATCTCCAGCGCTGCAACGGCACGCAAAATCGCCGCGATCGACGCCGGCGCGATATTCCCGTACATCTGGCGGTACTGCTCGCGATGGTCATTCAGATAATTCAGCATAGACCGCAGATCCTTCGTGTCGATCAGCAGCAGCTGTTCCTCGTCCGCAATGCGGAACAGAATCGTCAGAATCTGCGACTGAATCTCATTGAGTCCAAGAATCCGCGCCAGCAGCACCGGTCCCATCTCCGAAATCGTGGTCCGCAGCTGCAGCCCCCGCTTCCCATAGACGTCCCAGAACACCGCCGGATACGCGTGAAAGGCAAAATCCGTCCCCTCCAGACCGAACTTCCGGATCCGCTGCTCCATGTCGTCAGACGTTCTTCCGGCGTCAACCATACCGGCCAGATCCCCCTTCACATCCGCCAGAAATACCGGCACCCCAAGATCACTGAACGATTCCGCCAGTACCTTCAGCGTCACCGTTTTCCCGGTGCCCGTCGCGCCTGCGATCAAGCCATGCCGGTTCGCCATCGCAGGAAGCAAACTGACCTCCCGCCCGTCTGCCGTCCGTCCGAGATAAATACTACCGTTCCTGACCATCAGATCCCCCTCCTCTACTTCCGCACTATTTCCACGCCGCGCTCCCTGCTGCACTAATGCCAGTTTACCATACCGCAGATGCCAGCGGACACCCCCGAATTGTCCCGACGGACACTTCCACCATTTTGTTACTTTTTTCGGACATCATTTCCCCTTATGATAGTAAGGATCCAGGGAGGGCAGGATATTGAACACGCACACAATTGGAAGGGCAATGATTGAGACTGCTGTGAAGCACGGTTTCAAGGAGATGCGGGAAGATCCGAAGCGGAGCATGCGCCGTCTGGCAGATCTTGGCAAGCAGTTCAGCAAGAGTCGTTTTCAGGACGACATTTTCTCCGTCATCCAGGAGGTTCTGCAAAAGGAAGACAGCGAATACTACACGATGATCGAGAACGCCCTTGCCAATATCAATGAAGAATCTCTCAAGACGTTTGGTATCAATGTCGGGTACAATGCCTGGGTCTGCGGCGCGCGGAATCTGCGCCGGGATGAGATTCGGACAGGCCATGCGCTCCCTGACACGCTGCTGCTCCGCTATGACGCAGGCTGCACAGACGGTCTGACGATCGCTGTTCTCGATCAGCTCATCCGACAGGGATCCGAACTTGGTATCTTTTTCTATTTCATCCGGGAGACGGGAACTGCTTCCGACAGCTACGAACTGCTGGATCTGTTTCAGAAGTACCCCGAGTGTGCCTTTGTCTATGCCCGACCCACCGGCCGGCTGACGGCCGCGCAGATTCAGGTTCTGAAGATGCTGCACAACACGCTGATCCTGCTTCCGGATGAGGATCCGGAGACGCTACTCACCGCGCAGCTCCTTCAGGACCAGAAGCTCCTCTACTCGATTTCCTTCCGGTATTCCAGCCTGGAGGATTGCCAAAGGCGCTTCATGGGCGCGATTCAGCGCGCTCTGTCCCTTGAGTCCACCTTCTTTGTCGGTATCGCAGACGACTCCGTCGGACGCGGAGAAGTGGATGAGATCGCAAAATTCTGCTATCAAGAACGTCTGGAACAGAAATATTCCAGCATATTGATCGATTATTACGGAGACGCTGCCGCACTGACCCGCAAAATTATGGGCCACGGTTATCTTCTGGAACTAAGCGCGGACGGTTCCGTTCTCGGTCCGGACACAGCGTACGGAAAGAAATACACAGATCAGAAAGGCCTTGCGGAATTCCTGCAGGATGTGATGCCGTGCATCGATGTGAGCGGCATCACAGAGAAATAAAGCCAAAGTATATGCGCCCGGCAAAAGCCGGGCGCATCAGATGTCTACAGCTTTTCCGGATGCTTCGACAGACTTTCGAAAATTTCCCGGATTTTGCTGGTATACTGCTCTGCCGTCATTTCCTCCTTGTACCCGCCGGAGAGCCAGCGGATAATGGAGTGCAGCAGCGCATCAATGATGAATGTGATATAAAAGGACTGATCCCCCTCCGGGAACATATCCTTCAGATAAAACTCGCAGATCGGCCAGAGGGTCTCGGTCAGGTAATCCCGAAATGAATTCTGCCCTTCAATCTGCAGAGCTGCCCGATAGAAGGTGCGCTCCCGATAAAAGTAAGAACACATCTCCGTCAGAAAGTCATTGGCTGTCGCGTAATCGGACAAATCCAGCTCGCTCATGAACCCGACATAAAAGATCCAGTTCACCAGATCATATTTATCCCGGAAATGGTAATAAAAACTTTTTCGATTGATTCCGCAGTCGATGCAGATATCTGAGACGCTGATTTTGTCGAAGGGCCGCTCCCGCATGAGCTTCTTCATCGACGCCGCCAGGGCATTTTTAGTAAGATTCGAATCCGACATATCTCCCCCGTCTGATTTCGTTCCCAGCACTGGCGGAACCAGACACGGTCCATCATACCATAGGATGCGTCGATGTCAAAATCCGCGATTCACACAGGGCACTGCCTGCAGCCCGGCTTGCAAACCGCAGCGCTGTTTGTCGCACAGGCGCCGCAGGTATCCTGCCCCGATGCCGACGCGCTGCCGTCCGTGACGCCCTCCTCGTTCAGTTTTCCGATCATCTCCGACATCGTTCTCCAGCCGAGCACGGCGCACTTCACACGGGCCGGCATATGAGATATGTCCTGCAGGGAGGCCGCCTCATCGAGAGATTCAATCTGTTCCTTTGTCGCCGTCCCCTTGATCATACCCATGAAGCTCTGCGCCTGCCGCAGCGCCTGATCCTTGCTCATGCCGATGATCTGATCACACATAATATCCGCAGAGGCCTGCGAGATGGCGCATCCGCTCCCATTGAACGCGGCATCCTCGATCACGCCGTCCTTAATCTGCAGCTGAAGATTGATATCGTCCCCGCAGCTCGGATTGACACCCTCCAGCACCATCGTCGGGCTGGCAAGATCCTTCTTGTGCGTCGGATGAAGATTATGCTCGTTCACGATCTCTCTGTACAATGACTTCAGTTCCATACTGCCTCCATAAAGTCCTCCGGACTTTTCCATCTGCCGCGTCGCGTCCGGCTCAATAGCCCATCCATCCGCGGACCTTTCCTACCGCCCTGACAAACCGGTCCACCTCTTCCTCCGTGTTATAGAAATACAGGCTCGCTCTCGCCGTGGAGGATACGCCGAGGTGCTTCATCAGCGGCTGTGCACAATGATGTCCCGCACGGATGCAGATGTGTTCCGAATCGAGAATCGACGCGACGTCATGGGGATGAACTCCCTCGATGTTGAAGGTGACAATGCCGCAGTGGCGGTCCGGATCCGGATTCCCATACACCGTGACCTCCGGCAGCTCCGCAAGCTCCCCCATCAGGCGTCTCGTCAGCATCCTCTCCTGGTTCATGATATCGTCCCAGCCGACCTTTTTCAGATACTCAATGGCAGCCGCCAGTCCCACCGCGCCGGACGCGTTCACGGTGCCGGCTTCAAACTTCTCCGGAACCGGCGCGAAGGTGGCGCTGTAGCGATCCACCGATTCAATCATCTCTCCTCCCGTCAGGAACGGTGGCATCTCATTCAGCAGTCCGATCCGGCCGTACAGAGCGCCGATTCCCATGGGACCCATCAGCTTGTGCCCGGAGAACGCGAAGAAATCCGCGCCGAGCTCTCTGACGTTTACCGGCATATGCGGCGTGCTCTGCGCGCCGTCGACCAGCACCACCGCGCCCTTGTCGTGTGCAAAATCTGCGATTTCCCGCACCGGGTTGGTGATGCCGAGCACATTGGAGACCTCCGCGAGCGCCACCAGTCTGGTATGCTCCGTGATCTTCGCGGTGTATTCCTCCTTCGGGATCACGCCGTCCTGCCCGCATTCCAGATAGACCAGTTTTGCGCCGGTCTGCCTCGAGACCATCTGCCACGGGAGAATGTCGGAGTGATGCTCCATCACCGTGATTGCGATCTCATCTCCTTCCTTCAGGTTCGTCAGGCCCCAGGAATATGCCACCAGATTGATGGATTCCGTGGTGTTCCGGGTGAAAATGATCTCGCAGTCCCGCTCCGCGCCGATAAACTGTGCCACCGTGTGGCGGGCATCCTCATAAGCTTCCGTCGCCCGCACGCTCCAATCATACAGACCCCGGAGCGGATTGGCATTGCACTCGTCATTGAAGGCCCGCATCGCGTCCATCACCTGGACCGGTCGCTGCGTAGTCGCCGCATTGTCAAAGTAAATCACATCATTATCCCGAAAAATCGGGAAATCCTCTTGAAACCGCGCCATAATATCCTCTCTCCGCGTCTCTGCTCTATCCTGCCATGGCAGCCTCAGACAGTCCTCTGAAGGAAGCTGCCGATCCGCTCCCGCACCCCTGCGTCCGGGATCTCTCTTGTCACCGTACCGATCCGGGCATCCACCATCATCTCCTCGGCAGCCCGTTCATCGATGCCTCGCGTGCCAAAATAAAACAATATATCGTCGGCAAGCCGTCCGATGGAGGAACCATGCTGTCCCTCCACGTCTTCCTCCTCGCAGAGAATCAGCGGCATGGACTTATTTTCCGCGTCCTCCGACAGCATCAGGACATTTTCGTTCTCATGTCCGACTGAACCCGCTGAGCCGTTCCGGAAATCGATCGTACCGCGCCAGATCTTCTTCGCGCTGTCGTACAGAACTCCGTCAAAGCTCATGTCGGACTCCGTCTTTCTGCCGCGCTGAACCGCATTGTATGTGATGTCGATGCTGCCCTTTTTTCTGGTCAGATAGGCGAGCCGGCTGGTGAACCGGGACTTGTCTCCAATCTGCTCCACCTGCGCGCCAACATATACATCCTCTCCGCCCAGCTCCAGCTGATTAAAAATCAGATCCGCGCCGGCACCGAGGCTTGCGCCGAGATCGTCGGTGTGAAGATACCCTCTTCCCAGCATCTGTACCTTGGAGAGATGAAGCCGCGCGCCGTCCTCGAGAATCACCTTCGTGGAAATGCCGGCAAATCCGCAAGCCTCCGGCGCGGAGCTGTAATCCATGATCAGCGTGAGTGACGCATTCTTTCCCACATGAATGATCTGCTGCGTCACCGCGCAGCTGCTGTCATAAAAATCGACATGCCAGAGAACCGGTGCCTCCGGCCTTTCACCGGCTGCGACCTCGAGGAGCTCCGTATCGAGTCCGAGTCCGGCGACAAATGCATCGTAATCCCCGCCGAGTCCGGTCGCAAAACGCTGTGCATGATAAATTGGCAGTTTACCTGCCACTATCTTCTCCGGCACCTGAGCAGGGGCAGCGTCAAGAATCCGCTGCGCCTCCTCCCTGCCGATCCGGCGGTAGCTCACGCCAGCCTCCAGACCCTCCTGTGTGGTATCGATCCCTGCGGCCTGACGGAGCAGGTTATCCGCGTCCCGGATGACGCCATAATTCATACCCAGCCGGTTCCATGTCAGATCCGGCAGTCTGTTCACTGTAATATTCATATTTATACCCCGTGCCGCACTCTTTGCGGCACCCGCGGGAGAAATTCTGCCGCGCTCAGCCGTTCTCCATCTCAAGGCGGATCAGATTGTTCATCTCAGCCGCATACTCCAGCGGGAGTTCCTTGCTGACCGGATTGGCAAACCCGGAAACAATCATGGCACGCGCCTCGGACTCGGAGATGCCGCGGCTCATGAGATAGAAGACCGCCTCGTCGCTGATGCGCCCGATTTTGGCTTCATGCCCGACATCCGCCTTATTGGTCTTCACCGTCATGGCAGGGATCGTATCGGAGCGGGACTTCGAATCCAGCATCAGCGATGCGCAGGACACCGAAGCTTTGGCGTTCTCCGCGCTCTTTTCGATGACCACGGCGCTGCGGTAGGTGCTGATCCCGCCGCTCTTTGAGATCGACTTCGTGTCAATGAAGGAAGAGGTATCCTTCCCGATATGGATCATCTTCGCTCCGGTATCCAGATTCTGCCCCTTTCCGGCGAAGGTAATGCCGGTGAACTCGCAGTGCGAATGATCCCCCTTCAGAATGGTGGTCGGATACAGGTAGGAGACATGGGAGCCAAAGGAACCGGAGACCCACTCCATGCGTCCGCCCTCTTCCACCAGGGCGCGCTTTGTATTCAGATTGTACATATTCTTGGACCAGTTCTCGATCGTGGAATAGCGCAGCCTCGCGTTCTTCTTGACATAGAGTTCCACACATCCCGCATGCAGATTGGCCACGTTCCACTTCGGCGCCGAGCAGCCCTCGATAAAGTGCAGATCCGCTCCCTCGTCCACAATGATCAGCGTGTGCTCAAACTGACCGGCTCCCTTCGCATTCAGACGAAAGTAGGACTGCAGCGGGATCTCGACGTGAACGCCCTTCGGGACATAGACGAAGGAGCCGCCGCTCCAGACCGCGCCGTGCAGCGCCGCAAACTTGTGGTCAGTCGGAGGCACCAGCTTCATGAAATATTCCTTCACCATGTCGGAATATTCCCCGGTGACTGCCTCCTCAAATCCGGTGTAGACCACGCCCTGTTTCGCCACATCCTCCTGCAGGTTGTGATACACCAGCTCCGAGTCGTACTGTGCGCCGACGCCGGCGAGCGATTCCCGTTCCGCCTGCGGAATGCCCAGCTTTTCAAAGGTATTCTTGATCTCGTCCGGAACTTCCTTCCAGTCGCCCTTCATGTCTGATTTTGACCGGACATAGGAGGAAATCCGATCCATATCCAGTCCCTCTATGGAAGGTCCCCAGTCCGGCACACTCATCTGATTGTAGAGATCGAGGCAGTAAAGCCGCCACTCCCGCATCCAGTCGGGGTCATGCTTTTCGTCGGAAATCTGCCCGACGATATCCGCAGTCAGCCCCTCTTCCATCCGATAGAAGCCGTGGGACTCATCATCCTTGAAGTCGTAAAGGCTCCGGTCGACTTCCTGTATCTTTGCTTTCGCCATAGTTTCTCCCGTGTTCCGAGTGCCGTATCGCGCTCACTGCTTCTTTTCTGCTGCAGACGCCGCCTCGAAGCGCTCAAATCCATGCTCGTTGATATCGTCCACCAGTTCCGGTCCGCCGGTGTATACCAGGCGTCCCTTCACCAGGACATGCGTGTAATCCACACTCAGCGCCTCCAGGATGCGGGTGCTGTGTGTGATCACCAGAAGCGCCCCGCCTCTCTTCTTCTGATACTCCTCGATTCCCGCGGAAACGGTGCGGACCGCATCGACATCAAGGCCGGAATCCGTCTCATCCAGAATGGCGAACTTCGGGCGCAGCATCAGCAGCTGCAGGATTTCCGCCTTTTTCTTTTCCCCGCCGGACAGTCCCACGTTCAGATCCCGCTCCGCAAAGGAGGGATCCATATGCAGCAGACGCATCGTCTCCTCCAGCTCCTTCTGGAAGGCGAAAATTTTCACCGGCTTGCCTGTCTTCTGCCGCATCGCGCTGAGCAGAAAGGCGGACAGCGTCAGTCCCGGCACCTCGAGCGGTGTCTGAAAGGAGAGAAACATACCTCTCTGCGCCCGCTTGTCAGCGGAAAGGCCCGTGATATCCTCCCCGTCAAAGACAATGCTTCCGCCCGTCACATGATACGCAGGGTTGCCCATCAGGGTATATCCGAGCGTGGACTTACCGGCGCCGTTCGGCCCCATCAGCACATGTGTCTCCCCTGCATTCACATCCAGAGACACCCCGTGGAGCAGCTCAGTGTCCTCCACGGAAACATTCAGATTCCTTACCTGAAGTAATTGTTCAGCCATTGCTGTTTCCTTTCCTATCTATCGTTTCTGTTCATTTCATCCGACATTTTCTGCCTGCTGATCGCCGCACCAGTGTCCCAGTCCGGGCGGAAATCCATTCGAATCTTTTTCCGCCGGATCGGACGGCCGGTCAGATCGAGTAGTCATTGCCGGCCATATCATCGACCTGGTCCAGTAAATCCGCCAGCGTATAGCTGTCCACATAATCGCTGATCACCTTGTCAAGTCCCTTCCAGAACGGAAGAACCTCGCACTCGCAGGCGCGCGGGCAGAGATTGTCCGGATCATCCAGACAGGCCACCGGTGCCAGGGATCCCTCCATGACACGCAAAATATCGCCCACCCGGTATTCTCCGGGATCCCGCGCCAGCCGGTATCCGCCGTTGTTGCCGCGCTGCGACCGGAGAAAGCCCGCCTTTGTCAGGGAAGTCACGATCTGCTCCAGATATTTTACCGTAATTCCCTGCCTGGTGGAAATATCCTTGAGTGAAATGTATTCTCCAGTATTATGCTGCCCAAGATCGAGCATCATGCGGAGCGCATAGCGTCCCTTCGTTGAAATCTTCATTCCTTACTCCATGCCGCATTCCACGCGGTCTCCATGGGAAGCCTGTCCGAACAGGCTTTCCCTCTCAACGTCCGCAGGAAGTATGATATCATAGTACCGATTCTACCCCTGTTGATAGCGCGGCATTGTTGCCGTCGCAACGGGCGTTCGTCATTTCCTATCTGCTTAGGGGTATTTAAATTATACCGGATAAATAGGATTTGGCAAGAGGAATCGTCTGTCAGATAAAAAAGACAGGCCGGAAGTTTGAAACAGAGTGGCCGGATAAGCAGAGATAACCAGTATGACTGACATTGTTTCAGCAAATCAATCCTCTATGACACCGGAACAGGCCGCTCATGCGCGGCGCGGGATAGAGCGCCGGATGAGACGCGCCGCCGCCCTGGCCGCCGCGCAGGAGGAACAGCGCCGCACAGACGAGCTTTTTATGCGCAAGGCCCTGGATCAGGCCCGGCGGGCCGCCGCTCTCGGCGAGGTACCCATCGGTTGTGTCATCGTGAAAGACGGCCGGATCATCGCGCGCGCCTGTAACCGGCGCAACACAGATCACTCCGCCCTCTCCCACGCTGAGATCTCCGCCATCCGGAAGGCCTGCCGAAGGCTTGCGGACTGGCGTCTCACCGGCTGTACCCTCTATGTGACGCTCGAACCCTGTCCGATGTGCGCCGGCGCCTGCGTCCAGTCCCGCATCGACCGGGTGGTGATCGGCGCCGCCAGTCCGAAATCAGGCTGCGGCGGTTCCCTCCTCAATCTCCTGCAAAATCCGGACTTCAATCATCGGTGCGAGGTCACGGAGGGCATTCTGCAGGAAGAATGCAGCAGCATCCTCAGCTCCTTTTTTCAGGCGCTGAGGAACGATCATTCCGTGTGACGGGAGTCCGCGCCACCGCCCGAACGCTATTTTACAATTGGAAAGTCATACATCATGGATTTCACACAGAAACAGCCCGTCAAACTATCCTCCTCTGCCCGCGGCTCTGCTGGCATATCCGACATCTGGTCCGCCGACGGTCTTTTTGATCTCTCCTGTTGCCGGCTCTGCCCGCGGGAATGCGGCGTGAACCGTGCCGCGGGGCAGACCGGATACTGCGGCGAGCCTGCGCAGCTCTACGCCGCCCGGGCAGCCCTGCTCCAGTGGGAAGAGCCGGTCATCACCGGTCCCTCCGGTTCCGGTGCCGTATTTTTCTCCGGCTGCAACATGGGCTGCATTTTCTGTCAGAATTATGCCATCGCTCACGCCAGAGCCGGCAGGCCCATCTCTGCCGAACAGCTCGCAGACATTTTCCTGCGTCTTCAGGACGAGCAGCATGCCTCCAATATTAATCTGGTGACACCGTCCCACTATCTTCCCGTCCTTCTCCCCGCCCTGAAGGAGGCAAAATCGCATGGGCTCCACATTCCGATTGTCTACAACACCTCCGCTTATGAAAAGCCTGAGGCGCTGCGCTGCCTGGAGGGGCTGGTGGATATCTACCTGCCGGACCTCAAGTACATTTCCTCCGACCTCTCCTCCAGATATTCCCGCGCGGCAGATTATTTTGCCGTGGCCCGGGAGGCAATCGCAGAGATGGTGCGCCAGCAGCCGGTTCCCCTGTTCTCAGACGGTACCCACTCCCTGGATGAAGCGGACGATGCCGACGACCCTGTCATGCTGAAAGGTGTGATTGTACGTCATCTCGCCCTGCCTGGCGCCGCGGAAGACTCACGCGCTGTGCTGCGATACCTGCACGAGACCTATGGCAATCGGATTTTCATCAGTCTGATGAACCAGTACACCCCCATGCCGCAGGTGAAGAACGATCCGCTCCTCTCCCGCCGTCTCACCGATGAGGAATATGAGAGCCTGATCGACTATGCTATTGCCATCGGCGTGGAAAACGGCTTCATCCAGGAGGGTCCCACCGCCTCGGAAAGCTTCATTCCAGCCTTCGATGGGACCGGTCTTCCCGTGGAGCCCGGCCAGCCGGATTCCAGCCGGGACAGCACCTATCCCGATCTGTGAAACGGCAGTTTCCGGCGCCTTTGCAAAAGCGGCAGCGCGATTTCGCGCTGCCGCTTGCATTCCTACTCCGGTTTGGGTATAGTATTCAACATCTGCCGTGCTTTCTATGCATGGCGGGGTCCTGATTGCAGTCCGCGGGCGGTTGTGTTGAAGTTTGGGTCTCGCGCAACGGACGTCTGTGAACCGTGTCAGATGGGGAACCAGGCAGCACTAAGCAGAAAGGTCATGTGCCGTGAGGAAGCCTGGCGGAGCCGCCGCTCCGGTACCGGATCAGGATCCTGCCATACATAGAAGGGCGGCGTTTTTCTGTGCCTGTCTTTTTATATCCGCACTTTTCCCGGCCTCAATACTCCTCCTTCGTATCAAGATACTTCAGATAGCTCGACACCATCAGAGAGATCTTGAATGTCAGGGCATCCTCAAAGTTGCGGATGTCCAGCCCTGTCAGCTTCTCCAGCTTTTCTATGCGATACACCAGTGTGTTGCGATGAACAAACAACTGGCGGCTGGTCTCCGAGACATTCAGATTGTTCTCAAAGAAGGTATTGATCGTGATCAGCGTCTCCTCGTCGATCGACGAAATATCGACATCCCCGAAGATCTCATTCAGGAAAATCCTGCAAAGATTGACCGGCAGCTGATAAATCAGCCGGCCGATGCCCAGCGCATTGTACGACATGACCCGTTTCTCGGCATAGAATATTTTGCCGACATCCATGGCCATCTTGGCTTCCTTGTAGGATTTGGACAGGTCCTTGAGTTCCGTGACAATGGTGCCGTAGGAAGCGCGCACCTTCAGCATCGCCTCCGTGTTCAGCATGGACACGGCGACCGTCGCGGCCTCCTCCACCGACGCATAATCGTCCGGCGCATTTACCGCCTTGATCAGAATGACGGAGCTTTCGTCAACGGCAGTCAGATAATCGCCGCCCTGCGCGGTATACAGGCCACTGAGCAGCTCCGAGGCTGTGTTATCCGTCTCCTCGGAATCAAGCTCGGATTCCACAGAGATCTGAATAATCGCACGCGGCACCGCGTTATCAATATGCAGCTTCTTCGCCCGGTTGTAAATATCCACCAGCAGAAGATTATCCAGCAGAAGATTCTGGAAAAAGTTATTGCGGTCGTATTTTTCCTTATATGCGACCAGCAGGTTCTGAATCTCGCTGACTGCGATCCGTGCCACCATCAGCGTATAATCGCTCTCCCCCGTCGCGGCGAGAACATAGGCTGCCTCTCCATCCTCCTCGATTTTCATCAGGTAGCAGTTGCCGATGATCTGGCTGTCCACCGGCGTCGATGCAAAACCCGTGATCAGCGCCTGATCCGGTTCCTTCGCATCACTGGTCAGCACGACCGGTGCGCCCGTCAGATCGGTCACGCAGAAATCGACCTTCGTGATATTCTTCAGTTCTTCAAGGCTGCTCTTCATTACCTGTGTCGGAATCATGCGTTTTTGCCTCCTGATGGCTCATTTGAGACAGCCGTCCGTCCTGCGGCTGCCTGCAATTTTCGCAAATTTGACTATATCATACCATATTCCGGCCTGATTTCTGTAACAAATTCATTTCCACGCCATCAACAGAAAAGATAAATAAAGGAGACGCCCGAAGGCATCTCCTCCTCTATCTGCGATATGAATGCCGTGTTCAGCAAAACCGCACGCGCGGATCTTGCCTCAGCGGGATAAAAACGATGCTGGTGCCAGGATCAGTTGGCAATGGCCTGCTCTGTCTCCTTGTCGAAGATGTGCATCTTCTCCAGGTCGAACGCGAACTTGATCGTATCGCCCGGGCGAGCCGTAGTGCGGGGATCGACACGAGCTGTGATCGGCGTGTCGCCCAGATCGAAGTACAGGAACACTTCAGCGCCCAGAAGCTCGTAAACGTTGACCTTTGCCTCGAACACGCACTTGGAAGTAGCAAGGAACATTTCGGAATCGTCCACATTCTCCGGACGAATACCAAGAACGACATTCTTGCCGTTGTAGTTGCCATCGATCAGCTTCTTGGCCTTTGCCGGCGGAACCGGGACATCCTTCGTGCCGTCTCCGGTCTTCACGGTCAGGAATGCATCCTGTCCCTGAATCTTGCAGACTGCATCGATAAAGTTCATCTGCGGGGATCCCATGAATCCTGCGACGAACAGGTTGCAAGGGCTGTCATACAGATGCTGCGGTGTATCGACCTGCTGCACCACGCCGTCCTTCATAACGACGATTCTGGTGCCCAGCGTCATGGCTTCCGTCTGGTCATGGGTGACATAGATGATCGTGACGCCGAGTCTGCGGTGCAGCTTGGCGATCTCGGTTCTCATCTGAACGCGGAGCTTGGCATCCAGGTTGGACAGCGGCTCATCCATCAGGAATACCTTGGGGTGACGGACGATTGCACGGCCCATGGCAACACGCTGTCTCTGGCCACCGGAAAGAGCCTTCGGCTTGCGGTCAAGCAGCTTCTCCAGATCGAGGATCTTGGCTGCCTCGCGGACCTGCTTGTCGATCTGATCCTTCGGCACCTTGCGAAGCTTCAGTCCGAATGCCATGTTGTCGTACACGGTCATGTGCGGATACAGCGCGTAGTTCTGGAAGACCATGGCGATATCTCTGTCCTTGGGCTCGACATCGTTCATCACCTTGTCATCAATCTTGAGGGTGCCGGATGTGATATCCTCCAGACCGGCGATCATACGAAGAGTGGTTGATTTTCCGCAGCCGGAAGGTCCGACGAAAATGATAAATTCCTTATCTGCAATTTCCAGGTTAAAATCCTTGACGGCCTTGAATCCATTCGGATATGTCTTGCAGATGTGTTCCAGAGATAAGCTTGCCATTCCTGATTCTCCTCCACTTGTGATAATTTACAACAGATGCGCGGCTTCTCTGCCATTGCTGGCTCCCGCGCATTTCTAACACTGAGAAAAGTATAAAATAGCGTCAGAATGATTGCCATCACCGATTTCCACAAAGATTCTGCCGCCTTTGTGGGCAATCTTCTGTAAAAAAAGGCGGCCAGCCTTTTTCATTGGAATAATGCCGAAGGCTGACCGTTCTTTTTCGTCATGTTGCCTATTTTGTATTCTTTTCCTGTTCCTTCTCCAATTCCTGATCGATGGCGGCACGTTGTGCCTCGATGTCCTCCATGCTCAGGACGGAGGCGCCTCCCACCGGCGGTTCCTCCGGCTGCGGCTCGTCGCGCAGCGCCTCCGGCATCGCATCCGGGTCGGCCGCCTCCTCCTTCGGCTCAAACCGCTGGAAGAACGGGCTGAAGAGTTTTGCCTGTCCATAAGCCGGTCCCGCCAGGCCGAACATGATCAGGAGCGGCATCAGCTTATCTCCGGCAAAATACAGCAGAAGCAGCGGAATCAGGGACAGCCCGACCATGCCGAGTGTGCGTGGGAACGCCGCCACGGTCATGACCATCGCGTTCCGGATCGTGCCGCCGACAGTGTTGACGAATCGGGACTCCACCGGAAACACCCACAGGAAAATACACCACAGCAGAAACAGCACCACCAGGATCAGGTAATTCATCCACGTCGGGAACAGGCTGTTTTTGTCATGAAGCAGCATATAGATGTCGTAGAACGCGAAAACGAAAAATACCAGAAAGATCGCCCAGATGGCGACGGACTGACCGAAATTGTCCCGATACGATTTGAAGTAGCTCCGGACAATATAGCTGTCCTCGTTCCGGACCATCTTGAGGCTGATGTAATACATGGCAGTCAGGGCCGGCCCGACCGGCAGCGCCGCCACAAACAGGGCAGCCATCACCAGCAGCCCCGGCGCCTGGCCGAGCGAGCCGATGCCGACGATCACCAGCACCAGCGGCACAAAGGAAATCAGCGTCAGAAGATTGACAATCATGACGTCGGCGATGCGGCCAAGCGCCTGCATCACCGGATTATCCAGATTAAACAGCTTATCCATTGAACAGTTATCTCCCTGCTTCTGCGGAACCCAGGCCCCGCATTATTATTGTTCTCATTGTATTCCACCCGGGCAGCCATCGCCAGCCTGCTTCGCTCAGAACGGCAGAAGTTCCCTTATTTTGGCAAACAGATTGTCAAAGAAGGCTCCCACCGCCTCTTTCGCTTTCTCCTGCGCCGTCTTTTTCACAGACTCCGCCGCCTCTCCGATCTTCTGGTCCGCGGCACTCTTTGCGTTCTCCCCGGCTTCTGTAATCGACTGCTGCAGAGACGATCCTGCTGCGCGAATCCCGTCCGCGGGGGAATCGCCCGCGGGAGACGCGGTCTGTCCATACCCGGCGCTCTCCTCCGACACATCGGCAATCCCGGATGTATCCGCCGCCGTGCTGTCTGTGCTCCCTGCCTGTGCGCTGTCTCCGGCATCCTCCTCAGATTCCGCGCCGGTATGGTGAATCAGTTCCTGCACGTCCGCGAGCACAACATCCGGCGTGATGCCAAGGGTCCGGAGACGGTCCAGTGCCTCCCGGAGGTATCCCTTCTGCCGCTCCAGCTCTGCGGATCGGTCAGACGTCTCCGCCGCGCCCTGTCCCTGCTCCTGCTGCCCCGGATTCGTGGAATCCGCAGACGTCTCCGCCGCATCCTGCGATGGCGCCTGCTCCACCGGCGCATCCGGTCCGCTCTCATTCAGCTTCCGCAGGCCGTCAAGGCCTTTCGCCCGGGCCTGGGAGGGCAGGAAAGCAGCAAGCAGCAGCGACAGCAGAATGCCTGCTCCCGCGAAACGGGCGGACTGTCCGAAGGCAGTTCGTCTGCCGGTCGCTGTTCGCTTTTCCTCTTCTTTTCTCTTTCGCATCGCCGCAGCTGCTCCCGCCGCACGCTTCGGATATCACCGGGATGACCGCGAAGCATGCTGCTTCATCCAATTCATCAGATACTCGTATGTTTCCAGACGATTGTCCTCGTTCAGAATTTCATGGCGGCATCCTTCCACCAGCTTCAGCGTGACGTCCGTCATGCCCTCCTCCCGGGCGAAACTGTCCGCAACGTTCTTCACCTGCTCGCCGCACCCGCCCACCGGGTCCTCGCTGCCGGAAATAAAAAGCACCGGAAGGTCCTTCGGCATGCGGTCGAGGTTCTCCCTGACATGCAGCCGCTGCATCAGCTCAAACATGGTCTCAAACCCGTTCAGCGTGAATGTGTATCCGCAGAGCGGATCCGCGATGTACCGGCTGACGTTCTCTCTGTTCACGGATAACCAGTCAAAAGGCGTCTCCGCTGCCGGGATGCGCTTGTTATACCCGGAAAACGCGAGATGATCGATCATCCGGGCGATGTGATGGCTGCCGCAGAACTTCTCCTGGAATGCTGCCAGTCTGCCGGAAACGTCCAGAACCCTTTTCGGCGTCATGCCTGTCCCCATGATCACGGCACCGTCGATGCCGCTTCCGTACCGGCAGAGATAATTGCGGGCGATGAAGGAACCCATGCTGTGCCCCAGAATAAAATACGGAACGCCGGGATACAGATTCTGCACCGTCTTTTTCAGCCGGTGCACATCCCGCACCACGACGGTGGCGGGATCCTGCTCGCAGAAATACCCGAGGTCCTCCGGTTTCTGCGCCGTCTTGCCATGCCCCAGATGATCCTCGCCGCACACAAGAACATTCCGCTCCGTCAGCCACCGGGCGAACGACTCATATCGTTCCACATACTCAGCCATTCCGTGTATGATCTGCAGTATCATCGCCGGCTGGCTCTCCCCTGCCGCCACGCCGTCCGGGATCCACTTCACGCAATGAACCGGCGTTTCCTTCCCGTCGCGGGAAGAAATCGTGAACTCCTCCTTCTTCATTCTGGTCCCCCCCATTTCCAAAATGCTTCGTATCTTCATTCTATCGGCAGGACCCCGCATCCGCGCAAAGCCTTTCGGAAGCAGTCCCCGCCCGGCGCGGCTTCCCGCCGTCCGTTCTGCCTCCTCTGTTTCTCAGGAAATTCCGGCCCCATCCGGCATCTCCTGCCTGTCCACCGTCATGAGCGACACGTTGCCGTCCGCATCCTCCGCGCTGAGAATCATGCCCTCCGACTTCAGTCCTGCGAGCACCGCCGGCTTCAGATTTGTGATAACCATCACCTTCTTGCCGACCATCTCCTCCGGCTCATACCAGCGATGAAGCCCGGTGCAGATCTGGCGCACATCGTCCCCGATCCGGACCTGGCAGCAGAGCAGCTTCTTACTCTTTTTCACCGCCTCACACCGGATCACTGTGCCAACCTGGAACTGCAGCTTTGCAAAATCCTCGATGGAGACCTCCGGCTTCCTGTCGATCTCTGCCGCATGGCCCGCTCCGTCCTTCTCTGCGCCGCGCTTTCCGGCATCGTCAGCCGACTCCGCCGCGCCGTCCTTCTTGGCATCGCCCGCCTTTGCCGTGTTGATCCCGGCCGCTGCCAGATTGCGCCTTGCCTTCTCCTGGTGCTCCAGGAATTCCTTCTTCTGCTTCTCCTGAATCGCCGCCGCCTTATCCAGAATTTCCTTCTTGTCGAGACGTGCGAAGAGAATCTCCGGCTCCGCCGTCACCCGGCCGCCGTTCGGATACAGGCCAAACTGTTCCATCGTATCAAACGGGCGCGGCGCCGTGCCAAGCTGCTTCTGAATCCGGTCCGCCGTCGTCGGCAGGAACGGTGCGAGCAGGGACGTCGCCATGCTGATCCCTTCCGTCAGGTTATAGAGAACCGTCGCAAGGCGGTCCTGTTTTGCCGGATCCTTCGCAAGATTCCAGGGTTCCGTCTCATCAATATATTTGTTGAGGCGCTTGTAGACGGTGAAGATCTCTGTCAGGGCATCCGCCACGCGGAGCTCCTCCATATCCTCCTCCACCTTCGCATAGGCACCGGTGCAGACTTCCCTGAGTTCCGCATCGACAGGCTCGTCCGCATGGCGGTTCTCCACCACACCATCAAAATACTTGTTGCTCATGGAGACCGTGCGCTTCACCAGATTGCCAAGCACATTCGCGAGGTCGGAATTGGTCCGCTCGACCATCAGTTCCCACGTGATGACACCGTCATTCTCATACGGCATTTCGTGCAGCACAAAATACCGGACCGCATCGAGTCCGAAGATATCCACCAGATCATCCGCGTAGATGACATTCCCCTTGGACTTGCTCATCTTCTCGCCGCCCTGCAGCAGCCACGGGTGTCCGAACACCTGCTTCGGCAGAGGCTCTCCCAGCGCCATCAGGAAGATGGGCCAGTAAATCGTGTGGAACCGGATGATATCTTTCCCGATCAGATGAAGATCCGCAGGCCACTCCTTATGATAGAGACTGCTGCTGTTCCCATCCGCGTCATAGCCGATGCCGGTGATGTAGTTACAGAGCGCGTCAAGCCAGACATACACGACATGCCCCGGATCGAAATCCACGGGGATGCCCCACTTGAAGCTCGTTCTCGACACGCACAGATCCTGCAGGCCGGGAAGCAGGAAATTGTTCATCATCTCATTCCTGCGGGAAACCGGCTGGATGAATTCCGGATGGGTGTTGATATAATCGATGAGCTGAGGCGCATACTTGCTCATCCGAAAGAAATAGGCCTCCTCCTTCTCGGGATGCACCTCCCCGCCGCAAACCGGGCACCGCCCGTCTGCAGTCAGCTGAGACTTCGTGTAGAAGGATTCGCACTCCGTGCAGTACAGGCCGTCGTAATGTCCCTTATAGATATCTCCCTGCTGATAAAGGCGGCGGAAAATTTTCTGGATCTGAACCACATGGTCCTCATCCGTGGTGCGGATGAACCGGTCATAGCTCGTGCCCATCAGGTCCCAGATGCGGCGGATCTCCGCGCTGGTTTTGTCCACAAATTCCTTCGGACTCATGCCCTCCTCGATGGCACGCTGCTCGATCTTCTGCCCGTGCTCGTCGGACCCCGTCTGAAACCAGACATCATAGCCGTCCGCACGCTTATACCTTGCGATGGCGTCTGCCAGAACAGCCTCGTAGGTGTTGCCGATGTGCGGCTTGCCTGAGGTATAGGCGATCGCTGTGGTGATGTAATACTTTCCCTTGCTCTGCATAGATCAAATATCCTTTCTGTGGAGAGGGCGCTCATGCTGCGTCCGTTCCCACGGAACGCGCTCCCCCTGCATCCCGCAGAGTGCGCGCAGTAAAAATCAATATGTCAGCACCTCGCAGCCGTCCTCCGTGACGACGACCTGTACCTCGCGCTGTGCCGACGGCCTGCCGTCCCTGGTATAAATGCCCCAGCCGTCGCTGTCGTCCTGATAAATTTCATCCGTGCCCGCATTGACCATGGGCTCAATCGTGAAGCACAAGCCAGGCACCATCAGCATTTCCGTCCCGGGCTTTGACACATAGCTGACATACGGGTCCTCATGGAACTCGAGACCGCAGCCGTGGCCGCCGATCTCCTTCACCACGCTGAATCCATTCTCCAGGGCGTGCTGATGCACCGCATTTCCCATGTCGCCGAGAAATGTCCATGGCTTCACCATGCGGATGCCAATGTCTACGCACTCGTTGGTGACCCGGACGAGCTTCTTCTTCTCGTCGTCGATCTCGCCGATGCAGAACATCCGCGACGAATCCGAAAAAAATCCGTTCAGAATGGTGCTGCAGTCCACATTGACGATGTCGCCCTCCCGCAGGACCACCTTGTCCGACGGAATGCCGTGGCAGACCTGCTCGTTGATGGAGGTGCACACACTCTTCGGATATCCCTCGTAGTGCAGATCCGCCGGAATGCCGCCCATCTTCACCGTCGTGTTATAGACGATGTCGTCAATCTCCTGCGTTGTCATGCCCTCGTGAATCTTCTCAGCGATCTCGTCGAGCACAGCGATATTGATCTTCGCGCTCTCCCGGATACCCTGAATCTGAGCCGGCGTCTTGATCAGCGAGCGGTCCGGCACCTCCGCCCCCCGCATCTCAAATTCATGAATCCTCTCGTCAAAATCCATGTGACAGTTCTTGTACTTTTTGCCGCTTCCGCACCAGCACGGTTCGTTGCGGTCCAGCTTCTTGTCTGTAAATCTGATCAAAATCTGTCCTTCCTGGAACAGTCCGGCTTCTTTTCCCTGCTTGCCTTCCTTTTGCCGGGCGCATCCGGGTCAAGTATACTGTTTCCCGAAATGCTCTGCAATGCCGTGAGAATCTCACGCCTCTTCCCCGCGGAGCTTCTGAATGAAAAATTTTGTGTTCTCTCCCACATTGCCGTGGTAAACCGCAGAGCCCGCCACGATGACGTTGGCGCCCGCGCCGAGAATGGTGCCGATATTGTCCCTGGTCACGCCGCCGTCGATCTCAATGTCAATATTCCTTCCCCTGCGGGCCGCCAGCTCCCTTGCCTCCCGAATCTTCGGCAGCATATCCGCGATGAACTTCTGACCGCCAAAACCCGGTTCGACAGTCATGACAAGCAGCATGTCGATCCGATCCAGATAGGGGATTGCCTGCGCAATGGGCGTGGACGGCTTGAGCGCGATGCCCGCCTTCTTTCCGCTCTCCTGGATCGCCGCGATCACCGCGCCGGGATCGGACGCCGCCTCGATGTGAAACGTGATCATGTCCGCGCCGCAGTCCGCGATGGTGCGAACAAAACGGATCGGATCCGTCACCATCAGATGGACATCCAGAAACAGATCCGTCCCCTTCCGAATGCTGCGTATCTCCGGCATCCCAAGCGAAATCTGCGGCACAAAGGTTCCGTCCATCACGTCGATATGCACCCAGCGGGCGCCGTTCTGTTTCGTCTCCGCGATCTGTTCTCCAAGACAGGTAAAATCTGCTGCCAGAATGGATGGCGATAGAATATTCATTACTTTTCACCTCTTATTCCACGCGCTGTGCGCCGCCTGCACAGAAAGGACCTGCAGGAAATTCCCGCAGGCCCATCGTACCGGGAAAATCCCGGGGACTCACCCTCTGACGAATGCGGCGACGCTCTTCGCGATGCCCTCTCCGTCCAGTCCGTACTTGTGAATCAGTTCCGCAGCTGTGCCGGACTCACCGAAGCGGTCGCGCACGCCGATGCGGGTCATTCTTGTCGGGCATTCCTCCGACAGCACCTCGGCAACCGCGCCGCCGAGGCCTCCGATGATGCTGTGTTCCTCCGCTGTGACAACCCTGCCGGTCTTGGCGGCAGAAGCGACCAGCAGCTCCCGGTCGATCGGCTTGATGGTGCAGATATTGATAATCTCCGCGTCGATGCCCTCGCTCTCCAGAATCTTCGCCGCATCGATGGCTGCCGCCACGCAGATGCCGGTGGCAACGATGGTGACGTCTCTGCCTTCCTTCACCAGCTGGCCTCTGCCGATCTCAAACTTCATGTCAGGATCATTGAATACCGGAACCGCATAGCGCCCGAACCGCATGTAGACAGGCCCCTCATAAGCCGCTGCCGCGCGCACGCACGCCCTGGCCTCGACATCATCAGACGGAGACAAAACCACCATGCCCGGGATCACGCGCATCAGCGCGATATCCTCGAGGCACTGGTGCGAGGCGCCGTCCTCGCCCACCGTAATGCCGGCATGTGTGGCACCGATTTTGACATTGAGGTGCGGATAGCCGATGGAATTGCGGACCTGCTCATAGGCTCTGCCCGCCGCAAACATCGCGAACGTGGAGGCGAACGGAATCTTTCCGGTCGTGGCAAGCCCGGCCGCGACCGCCATCATATTGCCCTCGGCGATGCCGCAGTCATAGAAGCGGTCCGGATATTTTGCCGCAAAATATTCTGTTCTGGTAGATGCCTTGAGGTCCGCGTCCAGCACCACGATCTGCGGATATTCGGCGCCGAGTTCCTCCAGAGCGTGGCCGTAGCTCTCACGGGTTGCAATCTTCTTAACGTCTGCCATCACTCTGCCTCCTTTGCAAGCATCTCGTCAATTCTGGTCAGATCCGCCATCGCCGTCTGATACTGCTCATCGTTCGGCGCCTTGCCGTGCCATCCGGCCTGATTCTCCATGTAGGAAACGCCCTTACCCTTCACAGTCGAGGCAATGATGCAGGTCGGCACGCCCTTCGTCTCGCGGGCCTCGCGGAAGGCCGCGCGGATCTCGTCAAAGTCATGGCCGTTGATCTTGATGACATGGAAATGGAAGGCCTCGAACTTTTTGTCGATCGGCTTCGGGCTGTTGACGTCATCGATATTGCCGTCGATCTGCAGATTGTTGTTATCCACGATCACGCAGAGGTTGTCGAGATGCTTGTCCCCGGCGAACATAGCCGCCTCCCAGACCTCGCCCTCCTCCAGCTCTCCGTCGCCGAGCAGCGTGTAGGTGCGGTACGCGCGACCATCAATTTTGGCAGACAGCGCCATGCCGCATGCAGCTGAGATGCCCTGGCCGAGCGAACCGGAACTCATATCGATGCCGGGCAGATACTGCATAGACGGATGCCCCTGCAGACGGGAGCCAAGATGACGGAAGGTCTTCAGCTCTTCCACCGGGAAATATCCGCGGTTCGCCATCGCCGCATAGAGCGCCGGGCAGGTGTGCCCTTTGGAGAGCACGAACCGATCCCGATCCGGATCCTTCGGATTCTTCGGGTCGATATGCATTTCCTCAAAGAACAGGAACGTGTCGATGTCCGCCGCGGACAGCGATCCGCCCGGATGTCCGGCTTTTGCATAATACACAGCGTTGATGATGCCCTTTCGGACCTCATTCGCAGTTTTCCTGAGTTCCAGATTGTCCACTGTGAAATCCTCCTTCAAAGGATGCGTCGGCCGCGCTCCGCAAAGTTTTCCGCCGTCTGCCGAAGCGATATCTGCCAGCTCATCCAACTTTAATAAACATAGTTTATCAAAGATTTGTGCTCATGGCGATAGTGATTTTGCCGTTTACGTCAGTTTTTTCAGTTTTTCAGTGTTTCTTCTGTCCATAATAGGCATTGGCGCCGTGCTTGCGGTAATAATGCTTGTCCTGCAGATCCTGTGGTGCCGGCTCCACCTTCGGGTTGATCAGCTCCGTGCGGTACGCCATCTTGGCGACCTCCTCAAGCACAACAGCGCTGTGGACCGCATCCACCGGACCGCTTCCCCAGCAGAAGGGACCGTGGTTCTTGCAGAGGCAGGCCGGGACCGCCGCCGGATCCTTTCCCAGCCGCTCAAATTCGCGGATGATGAGGCGCCCTGTGTTCTCCTCATAGGCCTCCTCAATCTCTTCCTTTGTCAGGCAGCGCAGACACGGAATCTCTCCATAGTAATAGTCCGCATGCGTCGTGCCGTAGCACGGAATACTGCGCCCGGACTGTGCCCAGCTTGTGGCATAGGAAGAATGCGTGTGGACGATTCCGCCGATCCCTGACCAGGCGCGATAAAGCTCGAGGTGCGTCGGCGTGTCGGAGGAGGGATTGAGATCTCCCTCCACGACCTTCCCGTCCAGATTCACGACCACCATTTTGTCGGGAGACAGCTCCTCGTACGGCACTCCACTCGGCTTGATGACAAAGAGACCGCTCGCCCGGTCGATGCCCGAGACATTGCCCCAGGTGAACGTGACAAGATTGTATTTTGGCAGAAGCATATTTGCTTCGTAGACCTGTTTCTTCAGCTCTTCCAGCATGATGCATTTCCTCCTGCTCCATCTGTTTTCTTATTCTTCCGCAAAAGCCCCGATCGCGGCGTGCTCCGCCCCGAGTCCGCGCCGGTAGAGCGCAGCCCAGGCGTCAAATCCCTCGATATCCTTCTGCGCCGGCTGCACGGTCTCCCCCTTCGCGTCCGCGAAGACTTCCCGGGACAGCCACGCCTCCAGGGAAAGGCCTTGTCCATGAATGAGATACGAGGCGAGAAGAGCCATGCCCCAGGCGCCGCCCTCTCCTGCGGTCTCCATGCAGGTGACCGGCGCGTTCATCGCCGCTGCCAGAATGTTCTGCGCCACACCCTTTGTCTTGAAGATGCCGCCGTGACCCATCATGCGGTCCACCCTCACATGCTCCTGCTTCATCAGGATATCGTTGCCCAGCTTCAGCGTGCCAAAGGCGGAGTAGAGGTTTGCGCGCATCAGGTTGGCCAGCGTAAAATGGCTGTCCGCATTCCGGACAATCATAGGCGCGCCGACCTGATCCATGATCCCGGCGACCGGTTCTCCGGACAGGAAATTGTAGGCGAGCACCTTTCCGCAGTCCGCATCCCCTGTCATCGCATGCCGGTACAGCAGCCCGTAGAGTGCGCCCTTATCCATGCTGATACCGGCCGCTTTGCAGAATTCCTCAAAAATATCGACCCAGGCATTGAGATCTGACGTGCAGTTGTTGCAGTGCACCATCGCAACCTCCGCGCCCGCGGGCGTTGTGACCAGATCAAGCTCCGGATAGACTCTGCTGAGCGGTTTCTCCAGCACGACCATAGAGAAGACGCTCGTCCCGGCGGAAACATTGCCCGTGCGGACCCCTACGGAATTCGTCGCCGCCATGCCGGTTCCCGCATCGCCCTCCGGCGGGCAGAGCGGAATGCCTGCCTCCAGCACGCCAGTGGGGTCGAGACGCGCCGCGCCCTCAGCCGTCAGCACGCCGGCTGTCTCTCCGGCGCGGAGGCACCTCGGCAGTATCTCTTCCAATTTCCACGGGAAATGCTGCGGCTCCACCAGCGCGTCAAACTGTCCGATCATCCGCCGGCTGAAATCCGCCGTCTCCGGATCGATCGGGAACATGCCGGACGCATCGCCGACGCCGATCACCTTTTCCCCTGTCAGCTGCCAGTGCACATAGCCCGCCAGCGTCGTGATAAAACGAACATCCTTTACGTGCTTCTCCCCGTTCAGAATTGCCTGCCGCAGATGCGCGATGCTCCACCGCTGCGGAATATGATAGCCGAACAGCTTCGTCAGTTCCTCGGAGGCCTGCTCCGTGATGGTATTGCGCCAGGTACGGAACGGCACCAGAAGCTTTCCATCTCCGTCAAAGGCAAGGTAGCCATGCATCATGGCGCTGATGCCGATAGCCGCAAGTCTGCGGATCGGGACGCCGTACTCCTGCTGCACATTCTGTGCCAGATCGCGGTAGCAATCCGCCAGCCCCTGCCAGATATCCTCCTGCGTATAGGTCCAGATGCCGTCGTCCAGCCTGTTCTCCCACTCATGACCGCCCTGCGCGATCGGCTCATTATGCTCCCCGATCAGTACCGCCTTGATACGGGTCGATCCAAATTCAATGCCGAGAACAGCTCTGCCGCTCTCAATCAGTTCCCCGTTATTCATACATGCCTCCACATTGCATCTCCCAGATGCGTTTTTTTGTTATCCATCGTACATTGTACACAACGTCATCAACTACATCAACGCATCACGCTACTTATGGCTCCATCGACATATCCTGCTGCTTCCGGCAGATTGTTCTGAAATACGTTCTTCAAGAAAATTTGTCAGCCGAGCACTTCCTCATATGGTTTACAAGCGCCTTCATGACGGGGTTCATCTCTTTGCGAAACATTCCGATGGAATCAGAATCAATGCGGAGACCGTATGGCGCTTCCTTTGTGTAGGCGTCCCACTGCGGAAGAGCAGGTCCTTCGGCGGCAAACTGGGTGCCTGCGTAATCGGAGATCGTCCCTTTGCCATCGGAGACAATTCCTCCACTGTCGATGCCGTTGGGATCACCGTTTTTGATAAAGTTTGCCCAGTAATCGCACATGATTCTTGCGGCGTCATAATGTCTCCCAACGAAAGGTCTCCAGCATTTCTGCAGCGTTTCAAACCAGAACCAAAGATCGGAGGAGTGAAAATTGCCCGGATGATCCCAGCCCGGAATGTCGAGATTGAAGTCATAATAGAAGAGCGGAGCGGAATCCTCGCGGCAGGCGTTGGATTCCGCCATAAGACGGCATGCAAATTCGATGCTGTTGATGTCGGCGCCCTCCACATCCGGCTCCTTGCCAGAGAAGAGTATTTCAGTGTTTGCTGGAGCGCATGCTTTTTTTGCCGCAGCGAGGCCTTCCCTGCCGCCCGGAAACTTATCAGCAGGAACAGTGATATGGAACTCATCATGCGTGTTTCCCATGAGAACAGGAATCTCAAGGCGATCGCCCATCATAAAGCTGTCGGCAGCATCCCTGATCTGGAAAACGCCATCAAAATTCGTTCCCCAGAATGTGTGCATTTCATTCACTTTGTCCAGGATGACATCTGCATCCAGCTGTCTCGCTTCCTCAAGAGTTTTGACACCGAGCGCTGCAAAAAGTTCCTCGCCGCGTTTCATGGCTTCCTCATAGTCTCCGCTCATAATGGTTGGATGGCCTTCGTAGACTGAATGGAAAACACCGGAATCAACAATAGCACGCTGGAAAAGGCCTTTGTTCATGGGGGAAGTAAGCTGAGACATGACACTTCCTCCGCCGGCAGACTGTCCGCCTATAGTGATACACTTCGGATTCCCGCCAAAGGAGCGGATATTATCTCTGACCCACAGAATCGCCTGGCGCTGATCAAGATGACCGAAATTGGTGGGAGCTTCGGGCTGTTCCAGGGCCAGCTGCGGATGTGCTAAAAAACCGAAGACATTCAGGCGGTATGAAGCAGTAACAACGACGACACCCCGGCGTGAGAGACGCTCACCGTCAAATTCCATTTCAGCAGGCGAACCGACCTGAAGACCACCTCCGAAGAACCAGACGAAGACAGGAAGATTCGCACTTTCGTCAAGGTTCGGGGTCCAGATATTGAGATAGAGGCTGTCTTCGCTGTTCGGTATGGACGGATCGACACTCCATTCCATCGCATAAATATCCTTGAACTTTCCGGGCGGTGTCTGCTTGCTGATGGGAGCAAACTGATATGCCTTGAGCGTGCCCTCCCATCTCTGTACCGGTTGGGGAGCTCTCCAGCGATTCTGCCCTACGGGCGGCGCTGCAAACGGAATCCCCTTGAAGGATGTGATACGCGGATCCGCGGCGGGAAGCCCTTCGATTCTGCCATCAGGTATTGTCACTATTCGTTCCATCTTGTACTCCTTTTCTGCGAGTTCAAAATCACTTTCCACAGGTATTGATGAAATGAACGGCACGGACGAACTGCGGCCCCAGAAACATAGGATCGACCGCCTTCATAAAACAGTCCAGAGCGTGAAGCATCTCAGACCACCTCACTCTGGATTCGCGAAGCGAATTCGAGATGGGGTCATAAATAAATAGTTACAACAGAATAGCAATGCGTTCCCGCCCGATGATGCCGACCATATCATCTTCTCCTGATCTTAAAATACACCTGATATGGTTCATCGCCGATTTCATCAATACACCGGAAATCAATTCCGGGATTCTGGTTTTCGGTGCGATAATAGGTGTTCCATTGTCCCCATTGTCGTTCCCTGTCAGCTGCAAGTTCCTTGCATGGATCCTCCCCCTCCGAATTCGCCAGTTCGAGAATTCTCTCCTGTTCTGTTATACCCACCAGAACATCCGGTCCATAGCGAAATGCGCCTGTATTTGGATCGTCCGGAAGCGGAATGAATTTTATTCCGACCGGCAGGATCACGGTCACAGCATCCCCATCTTTCCACTCCTCGTCAATGCGCAGGAATTTGGAAGTGTCTTCTGTTTTACAGATCAGCTTCCCATTCTTATATACCTCAGCAGCTCTGGTGATCCACTCCGGCATTCGTAGATTTAGGGAAAAATGACGCTTTTCCATACCCACCAGACGCACCGTTAAAATATATTTACGAAAATCCGGTTTGGAATCATACGCAGAAGCAACTTGATTGACTGTTTGCGCCGCATTATTCTCGGACGATATCTGCGTCAATCCGTTCATCGTGTCCTCCTGCAGAAGGATCCTGATTTCCCCGGAGCATTTTGATCCAGCCCCGCAGTTTTCTGCAGACATTTTTTTATAGCACGCCTGCAGTCTGCCGCACGTATTCTGTCCTGACGCATTATCTTCTCTTTCTGACAATTCCTGCAGTATCAATTCCGATTCCACGTACTGTCCCACATATATTTCATCCCTGTCCCGATAAAAAATCCCCTGATTCAGTCTTGCATTTGCCTGAATCATAGTGCCATGGCAGCAAAAAAAGGAATCCATTCTGCCTGCCCATTGCTTTCGGCTTCCTGCCTTCATAGGCAGAAAATAAGTGAGAAGTCCTTTTTTCTCCTCATGGCTCTCTGTCTGAATGCTGGCGTAATACGATTGCGCCATAACGCCATTATGAAGATTATATTCCCGATATTGCAGATATCCCGGATCCTTCGTATAAAGAAACAAAAAATCTGCAAGCCGCATCATGTTGTAAACCGTGCAGAACTCCTGATTCATATTACCTATTCTATTTTTCAGCTTCATCTTCGGAGTCCAGACTTCTCCTTCTGTCTGTCCACCCGTCACATATGTTCCACGCTCTGTTACAGCGCATCTCCAGTATGCCTTAACGATATCAAAATACTTCTGCTCGCCAGTTACTTCATATGCTCTGGCACACCCAAGGATTTCCGGAATTGTGGTATTAGCATGCATGTTTGTCAAAACATCCTGCCCTTCAAGGAGCGGGTCAAACAATCGGCGGCGATAATACCTGTCAAGAAGAACCCGGTATTTATCTGCCTGCGTGATAGCAAGCAGATCAGCCCATACCTCGAGCATGCCTCCTGTTTCATAGTCCAGAATGTCATCAAACTGCTCCCTGGTATATTCTCCGCTCCAGGTATAAAACCAGTCTGCCATATGATCCGCGATCATCAGAGCCTGCTGATTTCCTGCATGACAATACATATCAACAAGCCCCATAAGCAGCTTATGAACCGTATACTGCGGTGCCCATATTTTTCTTCCCTCACCGATCCAGTAAAGATATTTTTCCGGAATAGAAGCTGCCCATTGTCCTCCGTTGTCCTGCTGGCATCGCGCAAGTTCTGATACAATATTGTCTGCCTTTGCCTGGATCTCACAGTCTCCGGTTTCTTCAATATAGTAGGCAGCAGCTGACAGCCAATGGCCTAAAAAGTGCCCCCTCAGCTGGCAAGTTGACGCCTCCCATCCTCCCATGGTATCGGTATCGATTTTTCGATTGGTAAAACGGCCTGCCTCCAGCTCATAGTTCCGCAACAGATGATCATTTTTTAAACTCATCAGGTAATCGTAGTTTTCTCTCTGTCGCTCAAGCATTCCGGCGTCTCTCAAAAGAACTGATTTTCCCGATAATTCTTCCATAATATCATTCCTCTCAGTTATCCCTGCGAATCCTGTTATACATGTAATACCATTGCATCTCTGGTACTTCGTAATAAGGATAGAAGCTCCGCTTTATCCACTCATAGGGCAATACATGCCCCGGCTTCGTCTCAAACGCAAATGAATACCCTTCTTTGCAAACCGGAACGATCCATTCCTCTGGATGTGCAGTGTCACCGCTCAATACGCTCATCTTGTTACACACCAATGTAAGCGGTCCATAGTTCAGCGCCACCAGACTTGTGTCATACTGATCTGCCGGACGAAATGCCAGACAAAACTCAAAGTCAAGCCTGATCTCCGTTTTCTCGCCTTGTACTTGTACTTCCAGCCATTGATTTGGAAGAATAGGGGTCTTTATCGCATGCCCATTGACATAAACCGTACTTTTCGGACCAGCCCAGGATGGCACGCGGAAATGAAGTCTCAATTCCCCAGAAACGGGCTGCCTGTCATCGTTTGTCAGAATAATCCGTATTTCTTTCTCCTTGGGATAATTGCTTACATTCTTTAAGACCCAGTTGTGTCCTTCCGCATTAAAAGACAGGACAGAAGGCAAATACTGTGCCACAAAAATATCGCCATTAGAATTTCTGTAATACAGCATATTGGAATATTCCGCCACATCCTCAGGGAAGGTGCCTGTGCAGCACTGCCATTCAAAGTTTGCCCCGTTTTCCATCAAACGTCCATCTTTTACTGTCTTCAGCCCGCCATCGACAAAATAATCCGCATAATACATAACCTCCCCTTCTTCCGTGATTGGCAGTTGTCCTCCGCATCCATTGATCAGCATCTTTTCTGCCCAGTCACCATATCTCGCTTCCCCAGTGATCTTTAACAGATAACTGCAGATTTTGAACACAGCCCATGCACAGCATGATACTTCGCAGCTTCCCCACCGATCATCTCTGGAGACCTGACGTGCCGAAAAGTTAATGTACTCACGGTGCCTTTTTGTTGGATCCCATGCGGATTTTATGGAATCACTCAGATATCCCTCCTCATCGGGGAATATACATTCCGCGGGTCCATACCCTCCTGTTGCAAAAATGTGATGCGCTGTAATTTCATCATAGGCATTTTCAATCGCCTTCAGATAGCCTGTCTTCCCCGTCTGTAAATATGCACGGGCTGCCGACGACAGCGCATTAACATGGCTATAGGCATGTCTCGGACCAATATGATAATCTCCTGCAAGCAGCTTGTTCCAATAATATGGGTAATCCCATTCTTTCGCCATTCTCAAACAGCGCACATTTCCCAGCAGATCATAGGCTCTGTAAAGCTGTTCCGGCAGTGTATACCATTCAATCATACCTCCGGGCATAACCTGCAGCCCGTCCCGCGGAATGGATCTGTCGAATTCCATTTCCGCACGTTCTGTCAGCAGATCAACATATTCCGCCGCCTGTTCATAATGGAGATATTCATAAAGATCAAGAAATCCCGTTATCAGTTTATCAAATACATACGTTCCAATATGGCTGTATATACTTTCCGAGGCATGTGCACATTCCCCCCAGCCGTCTGCCAGTGTTTCCGCTTTAATTCGAATCCTCTCATCTCCAGTTTCGAGGTATAATTTTGCAAGAGCTCCGAGAATCTGCCCAAAAGTTGAAGCGCCGTTGCCGTACCACCCTGTCAGCCCTCCAGCAGCCCTGGATATTCCGGCGCGATTCCGAAAATATTGAAGAAGATCCCTTTCCGGAAGATTAAGATAAAGATCAATGATATGCTCTCTTTGTTTTTCCCAGTGTCCCGGCGCTAGAAAAACATGTCTGTAATGGAAATCGTCAAGTACACATAGAGACTTTTTGTCAGTATTCGCCTGCTTTGCATTCATCCTTTTACCGCTCCGATCATAACGCCCTTTTCAAAATATTTCTGAACAAACGGATAGACACAGAGGATAGGGACTGTCGATACAATGATAATTGCGTACTTCACCTGATCAGCGCTTGATTGACCGTAACCACCCTGTACCCCTCCATTTCCATTTGCAAACGCCTGATTTAATAAAAGGATGTTACGCAAAACAATCTGAAGTGGAGCGTTATCTTCCTTGGAATTATAAATTAAGGCATTAAAGTAATCATTCCAGTTAACGCAGAAGCAGCCATAACTCCTGCCAGCATTGTTGCTACCATTTGCTTTCTCATAAACGCCTCCCTATCAAATCGCACTCTTGCCCAATAATTATCCGTAAATTATCGCGCAATTCGTTGTTTTTTATATTATTTCATTACTTATCAGGTGCGCATCCGATAATGTTTATCTTTATTGACATATTTAGCGTACAATTCGTGCCCATATTTTGTAAATATCACAAGTATCGATTAGGTGTTATTTTTCTATGTTTTCCATTATTTCTTTTCTTTTTATCCTTTAATCTCTGTGATATGCTTAATAGAGATATAAAGCATTCGAAAATTTATGAAATATGACTAAAATTTCACTGTGATTGTAATTATTATGTGCACCATGTATATGATGTGGCCAAACTTAGGTGTATAAATTCAATATTATGTGTCATTATCACATTTTTACGGACGTTTCAATGTCCGTACACACAATATGGAGTGATTATAGATGCGAATGATGTTCTTTCCCAAAAATCAATTGTTTCAATATGATTTTACAGGCAAATTCAAAGCTCTTGATGATCAGTGGCAGCATGATGCCTTTCCTCTGACCAATTATGAATTGATTGTCATGACAGAGGGGACATTGTATATGACCTACATGAACGAGAAGTATACTGTCAACCCCGGAGAATATCTTCTATTGCCACCCTCAAACGGATTGCGAGGTGGATTTAAAAGGGCATATTCCTCTTTCTACTGGCTACACTTTTCATTCAAAAACGCAGGAGAGACCTCATATCAAAGCATCAGTTCAGTCGAATCGTCCACAGCCCCCGTTCTTGCCTGAACAGCAGTGGCATCCCATCGGGAAGCAATGTACAGTTTACGAATTCAGACATTTATATGCAGACCAGAATTCACTCTCTCATTCGTCAAATGGATACACCCGACAGATTTTCAATCCCACAGCAGGCAAAACTTCCATTGGCATCACGTACCGTTGTGAAAATGAAGCAGCTCCAGGATTTGGTAAAGAACAATTATCCGGCAATATCTCTGAACGCTGCATGCACCGACATTATCGCTGAACTGTATGGGCAATTATCTGCCCATGTATTCAGTTCAAAAAATGTCGGCGATCGTAAGCAGGTATATCTGGATATCGTCGATTACATCCAGAAAAACTTACACAAAAACATCCGGATATCTGAGATTGCAGATCAGTTTGACTATAATTCAAAATATCTCTCACATATGTTTGCTGAGTTGTCCGGCATACCGCTTAAGCAATTCATTCTGAATCAAAAAATTTATGCAGCAAACATGATGCTCACAGACGGGGATAAACAGATATCTGTTATTGCGGAAAATTTAGGTTTTTCCGATGTTCATAACTTTTCAAAGACATATAAAAAGATCACCGGCCTGACACCGACCGAGTATAGAAGCGCTTACGCAAAGCGATGTCTTTATCATGTATAGTACAGCGGCTGTACAACGCCATGTTTACCGCTGCTCCAGATATTCCAGGTAATCCCTGTCCCAGAGCAGGATCTTCAGCTTCCGCGCCGCGGTCTGTGCGTTTCTGGTGAAGTACTGGTTTGTCATGACGGCGCCCACCATCCGGTCATAGAAATCCCGGCCGGCAGCCGCCTCCTGCACCGCGGATACGCCGACCGCGGAGGAGTATGTTTTGCATTGCACCGCATAGGTGACGCCCTCCCGCTCGCACAGAATATCCGCGCCATAGTCGCCACTGCCTCTTGTCACCTCGACAGCATGAAAGCCATGATTCCGAAGCAGATCGGCGCAGTAATACTCAAACTCATGTCCCTCCAGATCATCCATCGGGACAAAGGCTTCCTCCCGCCGGCGCCGCAGTATGTGCCGGATCAGGAGAAGCGCCAGCGCACAGACTGCGATGGACAGGAGTAAAATCACGATCTGATATTCATTCATCCCTGCTCATCCGCCTTCGTCTCCGGCTGCTCCGTCTCATCGTCCTTCTCGCCGCATGGCTCAGCGTCCGCCGGCCGCAGCCCGATCATCGTTCTGAGATCGTCCAGTGTCATCTGGCGGAATTTCACCTTCGGCAGATGTGCCTCCGGAAATTTCAGATCGGACAGATCGATCTCCGGCAGTGCCATTTCCGACGGCCGGACGCCTGGCAGCGTCATCTTCGGCTCCAGCTCCGCCAGCCGAGCGAACGGTCTTGTGGGATCCTGCAGGTCGAGCCGCGACATTCGGTGCTTCACCGGGTGCTGATAAAATTCGTGCATATCATCCAGCCGAAGGCATGCGAGCTGCGCCCTTCCCGCGCCGCGCCGCAGTGCCGCAGACGGGTCCTCCGCGCAGCTCATGCATTTCGCACCGCAGTCGATGTCGATGAACCGCTCGCCCTTGAAGATACGATTCCGCACAGAGGGATCCGGCTTCCGGACCGGCCAGCCGCGCTCAAACCGCAGCTTGTAGAAATAGAACTCTGTGATCGTGTGTCCGCAGATGAATCGGTCGTAGTGTCCCGATCCCGTGTATCCGGCAAACGGGTTTTCCCGGATCATCAGGCGCCGCCAGACGGCGTCCGTCTTACGGCGGACATCCTCCTCCGGGCTGTACTGGACGTCGTCAAAATACGGATATGCATGGGACAGGAGATAGGAGACGCCGTTCACCGTAACCTGCGCGCTGTAAGGCAGCGCCGCCATCCAGACGGAGATCTCCCTCTGCTCCTCCAGTGGCAGCCGGATATAAGCATTCCATGTGGCCAATCCCCGGTTGTTGAAAAACCAGTTGGCCTCTGCGCTGTCCATCCCCCGTGCGCCTCTCGCCTCGGCCGCAATCGTCTCAAGGAACATCCACTCGTGATTACCGATCAGACAGTGCACAAAAGGATACTCCTCATCCATCTCCTTCACCAGCTGCAGTGTCCCGATCGGATCCGCTCATGAAAATCAATTTTTTCCAGCAGATTCCGAAACTCCGTCAGGGCTCCGTGAATGTCGCTGATCACATAAGTCGCCATTGGCTCTATTGTACACGACCGAAGGAGCAGCTTCAATTTGTCCGCATAAAAAAGAGCGGGTGCCGCAAAGTGCGCGGCGCGGAGTATAAAATACCCGATTTTACCAGAATTTTTACAAGACAGCGCCGCCTCCCTATTTTACAATAGAGTACGAAACCTACGACATCCGTGCCGGGAAGTCCCGGCACGCCCATGACAAATATATTTCCAGAGAGGGTATTATGACGACATTATTGATCAACACCAGGGTGAAACAGGGACACATCGCACCAGAGATTCAGGGACAGTTTTCCGAGCATCTCGGCCGCGGCATCTACGAGGGCATCTTTGTCCGGGAGGATTCCGGCATTCCGAACGTGCGCGGCATGCGCACCGACGTTGTGGACGCGCTGAAGGAAATCCACGTTCCGCTGCTGCGCTGGCCGGGCGGCTGCTTCGCCGACGAATATCACTGGATGGACGGCATCGGCCCCAGAGAGAACCGCAAGAAAATGATCAACACCAACTGGGGCGGCGTGACTGAGGATAACAGCTTCGGCACCCACGAGTTCTTCGATCTCTGCGAGCAGCTCGGCTGCAAAACATACGTCAACGGCAATCTCGGCTCCGGCACCGTGCAGGAGATGCATGACTGGGTCGAGTACATCACTTTTGACGGTGTCTCGCCGATGGCAGACCTGCGCCGCCGCAACGGCCGGGAGAAGCCCTGGAAGCTGGACTGGTTCGCCGTCGGCAATGAGAGCTGGGGCTGCGGCGGCAACATGCGTCCGTCCTATTATGGCGACCTCTACCGTCAGTACCAGAGTTTCCTGCGGCAGTACAATCCGGACAGTCCCTTTAAAAAGCTTGCCGTCGGCGCGAATGTGGACGACGCAGAGTGGACAAAGGCTGTGCTTGCCACCTGTTTTGATCACGCGCAGCGGCAGTTCCACGGCTTCATGGACGGCCTGTCCCTTCACTATTACACCATCATCGGGGACGACTGGAGGGTCAAGGGCGGCGCCCTGAATTTTGACGAGGCAATGTGGTACAAGACGATGCAGAGCACGCTCCACATGGAAGACCTCATCCGCATGCACGGCGCCATCATGGACCAGTACGATCCGGAGAAGAAGATCGCCATGTGCGTCGACGAGTGGGGCGCATGGTACGACGTGGAGCCGGGCACCAATCCGGGCTTCCTGTATCAGCAGAACACCATGCGCGACGCCCTGATTGCCGGCATCAATCTCAACATCTTCAACAAGCACTGCGACCGTGTTGGCATGGCCTGCATCGCGCAGACCATCAACGTACTCCAGTCCATGCTGCTGACAGAGGGCGGCCAGTGCGTGAAAACACCGACCTACTGGGTATTTGACCTCTACAAGGACCATCAGGATGCGGAGCTTCTGGACAGCTGCCTGTCCGACGTTCCGAGGCTCTCCATCGACACGGCCGCTCTGTCCGGGAAGATCGACGACGGGACAGGCGCCGCAGCCAGAAGCAGCGTGGAGGACGGCTTCCTGAAGGCGGAGCGCTTCACCCTGCCGGCCGTACAGGAATCCGTCTCCGAGAAAAACGGCGTCATCACTATCACGCTGACGAATCTCGACCTCGAAAACGCCTGCCCGCTCGACATCGTGTTCAGCGGCAGCGCATCCCTGTCGGATCGTACTGTGACCGGCGAGATCGTTCACGGCACCATGACCGCGCACAACACCTTCGAGGAGCCGGATTGCGTGACAAAGCAGGCGTTCCAGGATATCCAGAAGACAGACAGCGGTCTCTCCCTCCGGATCCCCGCCTGCAGCGTGCTGAAGATCACGGTACAGTAAGGCAGCAGGATATAAAGAGGCTTCCAGTCTTGCGGAAATCTATCAGGAAGGGGCGCGGCATTGCCGCGCCCCACATCATCTCCTGCCTGTCTATTTCTCGAGATAAAATCCCCGACAGCAAGCGCTGCCGGGGATTTTATCATCCTATCTGATATCTCTTTGCCGATATTATACTGCCGACAAAAAGAAGGAAGCGGTTTGATCCGCCTCCTTCCTTTTCACCTGTTCTTCAGGTATCAGAGCTGCGGGCCAGCTGCTACCAGAGCCTTGCCGGCATCGTTGCCCTCATACTTCTTGAAGTTCTTCTGGAATCTTGCTGCCAGATCCTTTGCCTTTGCATCCCACTCGGAAGCATCCTTGTAGGTATCGCGGGGATCGAGGATAGCCGGATCCACTCCCGGAAGAGCAGTCGGAACTTCGAATCCGAAGTAAGGGATCTTCTTGGTCGGAGCCTTGTCCACGTCGCCGTTCTGGATAGCCGTGATGATACCGCGGGTATCCTTGATGGAGATACGCTTGCCGGTTCCGTTCCAGCCGGTGTTGACAAGATATGCCTTTGCGCCGGACTTCTTCATCTTCTTGACAAGCTCCTCCGCATACTTGGTCGGATGAAGCTCAAGGAATGCCTGTCCGAAGCAGGCGGAGAAGGTAGGAGTGGGCTCGGTGATGCCGCGCTCAGTTCCCGCAAGCTTCGCGGTGAAACCGGACAGGAAGTAATACTTGGTCTGCTCCGCATCCAGGATAGAAACAGGCGGCAGAACACCAAATGCATCCGCGGAAAGGAAGATCACGTTCTCGGCATCCGGTCCGGAGGACTTGCCGTTGACCTTTTTGACGATCTTCTCAATATGATCGATCGGATAGGAGACACGGGTATTCTCCGTCACGCTCTTATCGGCAAAATCCAGCGCGCCGGTCTTCTCGTCGATGGTGACATTCTCCAGAAGGGCGTCTCTCCTGATTGCGCCATAAATATCCGGCTCTGCATCCTTGTCGAGGTTGATGACCTTCGCATAGCAGCCGCCCTCATAGTTGAACACGCCGTTATCGTCCCAGCCGTGCTCGTCATCGCCGATCAGCAGACGCTTGGGATCGGTGGAAAGCGTGGTCTTGCCGGTGCCGGACAGACCGAAGAAGATGGAAGTGTGCTTGCCCTCGTAATCGGTGTTTGCGGAGCAGTGCATGGAAGCAATGCCCTTCAGCGGCATGTAGTAGTTCATCATGGAGAACATGCCCTTCTTCATCTCTCCGCCGTACCAGGTGTTGATGATGACCTGCTCACGGGACGTGATGTTGAAGACAACGGCAGTCTCGGAATTGAGGCCGAGTTCCTTGTAATTCTCAACCTTCGCCTTGGATGCGTTGTAAACGACAAAATCAGGCTTGAAGTTTGCCTGCTCCTCCTCGGTCGGCTTGATGAACATGTTGCGAACAAAATGTGCCTGCCATGCCACTTCCATGATGAAGCGGACCGCCATGCGGGTATCCTCGTTCGCGCCGCAGAATGCATCGACCACATAGAGCTTCTTATTGGAAAGCTCCTTCTTCGCGATATCCTTCACCGCGGCCCAGGCTTCCTGGCTCGCCGGGTGGTTATCATTCTTATACTCGTCAGAAGTCCACCAGACCGTATCCTTGGAATTCTCGTCCATGACGATGAACTTATCCTTGGGAGAACGTCCGGTATAGACTCCCGTGAAGACATCTACAGCGCCGAGATCGGAAACATAGCCCTTCTCATAGCCTTCCAGACCGGGCTTCGTCTCTTCCTCGAACAGCTGCTCGTAGGAAGGATTGTAGACGACCTCGGTAGTTCCGGTAATGCCATACTGAGTTAAATCAATATTTGCCATCGTATCTACCTCCAAAACAAACTATTGTTAATGAATTAACGCGTGACCCACGCCAATGGTTATACCACAAAAAAAAAATGCAAACAACGGAAATTCGCCAATTTACAAATATTTCACGCCTTCTTTGTGCCCTTTTTCATCAGGTCCTGATAGACATCGCGTCTCGACATGCCCCGATCGTCAGCCGCCTTCTTCATCGCGGCTTTCCGGTCAAAGCCCTGCTCCTCATACATGGCCACGTGATCCGCAAGGCTCATCGCATTCCACTGCTCCGCCGCCTGCTGCCGGACCGCATCCGGATCCGCGCCGGCCACGACGAGCACATATTCTCCCCGCGGCGCCTGCGTTTCATAGTACGCCATGGCTTTTTCAAAGGTGGTCGGCACCGCCTCCTCATAAATTTTAGTGAGTTCCCGGCAGATAGTCAGCTCCCGTTCCTTTCCCAGCACGCCTGCGAGATCCCGCAGGGTTTCCTTCAGCCGGTGCGGCGCCTCATAGAGCAGAATCGTCCTTTCCTCCGTCCGGAGCTGCTCCAGCACATGCTTCTTCTCTTTCTTCTCCTGCGGAAGAAAGCCCTCGAAGCAAAATCTCCGCGCCCTCCGTCCGGACAGCGTCAGTGCCGTGATCAGCGCACACGCACCGGGCAGAGAAGTCACCCGGATTCCCTCCTCAATACACCGGCGCACCAGAATCTCTCCCGGATCCGATATGGCCGGCGTGCCGGCATCCGTCACGCAGGCGATATTTTTGCCGGCAAGAAGGGAACGGATCAGCTCCTCCGCCTTGTCGTACTTGTTAAATTCATGGTAGCTTGTCAGCGGCGTGTGAATATCGAAGTGATTCAGGAGCCGCACCGTGTTGCGCGTATCCTCCGCCGCGATGACATCCACGGACCGGAGCGTTTCGAGCACCCGCTCCGTGATGTCCCCGAGATTCCCGATGGGAGTCGCGCAGAGATAAAGTGTACCCGACATGCTGCCACCTTTCCTTCCATCTTCCACGCCGCGTCATCTTCTTCCGTGGCATTCAATACCCGTACACATCGTAAATTTCCTGCGTATACCGGCCCGGCGCCTCATATACGATCAGCGGCTTTTCCACCGCCAGACGCGGACGTCCGCCGCGCACTGCATCGAGCAGCACCATATTCGGTTCCCGGTCGATGTATGGATAGACCATCCGCATACGCTTAGGTTCGAGGCCGTATTCATGCAGCGTGACCATAATCTCCGCCAGGCGGAACGGCCGGTGCACAAGGTAGAAATGACCACCCGGCTTCAGCAGTTTGGCCGCGCTCCGCGCCACGTCCCCGAACGTACACAGAATCTCGTGCCGCGCCACCGCCCTCGGCCCCTCCGGGTTGGCGAGTCCGTGATGCGCAATCATATAGGGCGGATTCGATGTCACGACGTCGAACGAGGCCGGTGCAAAATCCCTGTCTGCCGTGCGGATGTCGCCCACCCGGATGTCGATCCGCTCCTCCAGTCCATTCAGACGCACGCTGCGCGCCGCCATGTCCGCGCTGTCGCTCTGTATCTCCAGTCCTGTGAGATGCGCCGCCTCCGTCTTCGCCGACATCAGGATCGGGATGATTCCGGTTCCTGTGCCAAGATCCAGACACACGCTCCCGGATTCTGCATGGGCAAAGCCTGACAGGAGCACGGCATCCATGCCGAAGCAGAATCTCTCCGGATCCTGGATGATGCGGAGATGGTTCCGCTGCAGGTCGTCAATCCGCTCTCCTGGTCTTACCAGTGGTTCCATCGCCTTCTGTACTGCCGCCGCGTCCACGCCGGTGGTTTCTGCCATGGTGCGGTCGTTCTCCTTTCCGGTCCGGATTCCCCTGCTGCGGCGCGCCGGAGAGATCTATGTCCTGTCTCTGCGGAATCGGGGCTTGTGCGTTCATCCCCTGCTGCAGGTCTGTTCTCTCACCGCCATGCGTTCTGCCGTCTCTGCGCCCTCCGCTTCGCTCCGGGCGCTCCTGCCTTGCCGGACGGCTGCCGCGGTCCGGTCTGTCAGGCTTTGCCGGCCGGCCTGCCGCATCCGCATAGCCGCGACGTTCCTGCCGTTCCCTGCGATCCGGTCGGCTTATACCAGCCGGCGCATTTCTTTCCGGCCTTCCCGCGCGTACCACTCTGTCAGAGCCGGCCTGTGGCCTGTCCAGCGCCGTATCCGCGCCTGCCTCCTGGTCCTGCCGCTCCGCCTCTTCCTGCTTCTGTCTGGCCGCCACAGCTGCCGCGACAGTCGAAAGCGGCTTTCGTCCGCCGCGGCTCTGTCCAGCGCCATCCCTGTCTTCTGTCAGCTTGTGCCGGCGATCGCCTCTGCGGCGCTTCCGCAGAATTTCAAATTCGCCTACGCCATATTCATGCAGTTCTTTTTCATCATCCACATCGCAGAGAATACGGATTCTCTGGCGCAGCACGCTGACACTCTCCACCTCGCCGACAAAGCCGTCGGCGCCGCGGACCTCGTCTCCGAGACCCGGCAGATTCTTGTTCAGATCCTCATAGGTCTCCTCTTCATTCTTGAGACAGCACATCAGCCGTCCGCATACGCCGGATATTTTGCCCGGATTCAGGGACAGGTTCTGCTCCTTGGCCATCCGGATGGAAACCGGAATAAAATCGTTCAGGTAGGTCGCGCAGCAGAGCGGTCTGCCGCACGGTCCATAGCCGCCCAGCATGCGGGTCTCATCTCGGACGCCGATCTGACGCAGTTCGATACGGGTTCGGAATACAGAGGCAAGGTCCTTGACAAGGTCTCGGAAATCAATGCGCCCGTCCGCTGTGAAGTAGAACATAATCTTGCTGCCGTCAAACGTATATTCCGCAGAAACCAGCTTCATCTCAAGGCCATGCTTTTCGATCTTCTCTCTGGCAATGCGGTATGCCTCCCGCTCCTTCTCCCGGTTTCCCGCATTTCTGGCGTCGTCCTGCGGCGTCGCCACCCGGATCACCGTCCGAAGCGGCTTGCTGAACTGCTTCCTTGTCACGACAAGCGGATTGCCCGCCACTGTGCCATACTCCAGGCCGCGGGCAGTTTCCACAATCACATGCATTCCGCGGCGGATTTTCCACGGACCGGGGGAGAAATAATAGACTTTCCCCGCGCTGCGGAACCGGACGCCGATCACCTGCGACGGAATCTCCGGGATGCTCCCGCTCTCCTCGTTTTCTGCCGCGCCGCTGTCGCTCCGGCCTTCGCTGCGTTCCCGTCCGCTGTGACTGCCGTGTGTGCCGCGGTCATATTCTCCGCGCCTTTGCAGTCCTCCGTCCGGATTTTCCCGGTCGTCGCGCATTTTACTCTGCGCGACGATGTCCATCCCATCCGGAACGGTATCCGATGCATCCGGCGTCTCATCCGGAACGTCGTCTGCCTCATCCGACACAATATCCACAGCGGCAGACAGGCGCACCTCTCCGCCGTCAATAATCACCTTTTTCTCCTCGCGGGCTTCCACGCGGAAGCCCGGGATCACGATTTCCTCCGGCGCCGGCGCAGCTGCCGCCTCCGCCGCATCGCCCTGCCGCCCGGCGTTCTCGTCCGGAAGCGGCTCCGAAGCCTTCATCTCGCTGCCGCAGGACTCCACGCGGAAGCCCGGGATTTCAATTTCCTGTTCGTTCATCTATCAACCTCCATCATTGCACCGGTACATTTTTCTGCAGGCTCCCGCGCACCTGATCCCGAATCTCCGTGAGCAGCACAAGCATTGCCTGGTCCGCTGCGGTCCCCCGCGCGATCTGTCTCCGATACTCCGTGATCGCGTCCCAGATGCGTCCGATCGCCTCATAAGACAGCGCGTCCGCCATACGTTTCAGCTCGGAAACCCGGTCTGAAAAGATCAGATAGATCGCAGGCTCCTTATCCTTCATCACAAGGACATCCCGGAACCACAGCGGACACACCTCCGCGATGCTGCCGATCCCAGTCGCATTCGGCGCCGTCTGCGCGGCTGCATCGCCCGTCCCGGCGCTCTTTTTCTTCACCGGCGCATAACGCGCCGCGACGGCAGCCAGATCCGCATAACTTTTCTGTCCGATGCCTGCGAGAAGATCTGCCGCCTCTCGCCGCTCCGTATCAAACTGCTCGTCGGCGGCCAGTTTTACCGCCCGCCCGAGGACCCCTGACGCAAAATTCGCACAGGCGGCCGCTCTCGCCGGCCCGGTGCCAAGCTTCTCCGTGAGAAACCGGACGATGCGTTCCTCCGGCACCTGACGCATCTGCAGCGTAACGCACCGGCTCATCACCGTGGGCAGGAAGCGATCCGTACCATCCGCCAGAAGAATGATCACTGCATAGGAGGGCGGTTCCTCGATCGTCTTCAGCAGCGCGTTCTGCGCCTGCGCATTCATGGTTTCCGCGTCCTCGATAATATATATCTTGTGAGATGCTGCATACGGCAGTGTCACTACATCGTCCCGCATGGCGCGGATCACATCGACACCGATTCCCTTCCGGTCTGGCTGCCGGCGGACATAAATCATGTCCGGGTTGCTGCCTGCCGCCGCCTGGATACAGGAAATGCAGCTGCCGCACGGTTCCGGCATCCCCCGGCTGTCCATCTGCCGGTCCGTACACAAAATTGCCGACGCAAAAATATTCGCGATAAAATGTTTTCCCGCGTCCTTCGGTCCGCTCAGAATGTAAGCATGTGAGATGTGCCCGGACTTCACGGCATCCTGAAGATGATCCCGGATCTGATCCTGTCCGATGATATCGCTGAACTGATTCATACTACACCTGTGCCGCATTTTCTGCGGTATCCGCGGGAGAAAGACCAAATGGGATTTCCTTTTTATTCCCGTATCTTCTGCAGGATTCTCTTCCGCACTGCCGCCTCGCACCGGTCAAACTGCCCCGTACGGTTCTCAAAGGTATCCTCTGCCCCGATTCCGGCCGCTCTTACCTTCTCCGGCGCAAAATCCGCGGTATCCGCAAGGAACCGTCGGCAAAGCTCTTCGTATTTTGGCTTCTCCTGCTTTCTCTCCCGTGCGAGCGCGCGGGCAAGCCGCTCACCATCCTCCACTTCAATATAGAGCGGAACGATCCGGCCGGGGCCATACGTCTCCTCGCACCGGCGGCGAAGGGACAGGTACGATTCCAGCGTCCCGATCAGAAGATAACTGTAACGATCCAGGTCCACATGCCCGGTGAGCACCGTGAAATACCGCCAGATTCCATAGACGGAGGGATAGCTCCGTTCCTCTGCAATTTTGCCCGTATCGCGCAGTGCTTCGTACTGCTCCTCCGTCACGAAGTGGTACTCCCTGCCCTCCTGCTCTCCGGTCCGGATCGGCCTTGTGGTATAAGGAACGAGGCGGTGCAGTCCGAGTTCCGGATCCGAAATCAGGCTCTGATATAATTTGTCCTTGCCTGTGCTGCTCTTGCCGAGCAGACAAAAAATACGATTGCTCATAGCTGCGCTCCATGCAGCAATTTGCGGCGCTTCTGCACCGGATCACTTCACCTCTATCACGCGCACCATGTTGGTCTTCCCGGATTCGCCGAGCGGCACGCCGGCCGTGAGAACGACCGTATCGCCGGTCTTGACATAGCCGCCGAGCTTGGCCTGGTGAATCGCCGTGCGGAAGAGCTGCTCCGTTCTCTCTTCCTCCGGAATGATCAGCGGATAAACGTCAAACAGCAGATTCGTCTGGCACGCCACGCGGCTCTTCGTGGAGCAGGCCAGAATCGGGCAGCTTGGCTTATAGCGGGACAACCGTTCGGCTGTGAAGCCCGACATCGTGACCGCGATGATGGCGTCTGCCTTGATATCCTCGGAGATCGTGCAGGCCGAGTGGGAAATAGCCGTCGTGACATCAAAGCAGGTGCCGTCCACCGCGCGTCTCACCATGCGATGGTAATAATCGATGTCCTGCTCGGTGCGCTCCGCGATGCGGGCCATCGTCCTCACGGCTTCCACCGGGTATTTGCCAGCCGCCGTCTCGCCGGAGAGCATAATCGCGCCGGTCCCGTCGTAAATGGCGTTGGCGACATCCGTCGCCTCCGCGCGGGTCGGGCGGGGATTGTGAATCATGGAATCCAGCATCTGCGTCGCCGTGATGCAGATTTTACCCTTCTCCTCCGCGAGCTTGATCATGCGCTTCTGCAGGACCGGAACCTCCTCGAGCGGAACCTCCACGCCGAGATCGCCGCGCGCCACCATGACGCCGTCAGCCTCGTCCAGAATCTCTTCCATATGCGCAACGCCCTGCGTGCTCTCGATCTTCGCGATGATCTTTGCCCGGCTGCCGTTGTCTGTCAGGATTTTGCGCATATCACGAATATCCTGCGCCGTTCTCGTGAAGGAAGCCGCGACAAAATCAAATCCCATTTCGCAGCCGAAAATCAGATCGCTGCGGTCCGTATCGCTGATGAAGGGCATGGACAGATCCGTGCCCGGCACATTGATGCCCTTGTGATTGGAGACCGGGCCGCCGTTCTCCACCGTGCAGATGATTTCCTTCGCAGTGACATGATCGACGCGGAGGCCGATGAGACCGTCGTCGATCAGAATCGTCGCGCCGGGCTTCACATCGTGGACCAGTCCCTTGTAGGTGATCGACGCCCTCTCATTGTCTCCCAGCACTTCCTCTGTAGTCATCGTGAACTTCTGACCCTGCTTCAGCTCTGTGCCGCCGTCCCGGAAATCGCGCAGACGTATCTCCGGTCCCTTCGTATCCAGCATCGTGGCGATCGGCAGATTCAGCTCCTGCCGCAGATGAACCAGACGCTCAAATTTGGCCCTGTGCTCGTCATGAGACCCGTGAGAGAAATTGAACCGGGCGACGTTCATGCCGGCCAGCATCAGTTCGCGCATTTTCTCCCCGCTCTCACTGGCAGGCCCGATCGTACAGACGATTTTCGTTTTCCGCATATATATTTTACATTCTCCTTCTTGTATTTTTCTTCCTTCTCACTCCGCTGCTTCCCGTTTCCCGGACAGTGCAGGCTGTCATCCGATTATACACCAGGCCAGCGGGTTCACACAATTTATGCGAAGCTTCCGTGGCTCCCGCCTGGCAATTCTTCATCCGCCTCTCCTTTTGCCCACCCGACGATTCCTTCCCGGCACGCCAGGCCATCCACCTGACGATCCTCATTTCCCTCTGGACTCTCCGCGCGCTTCGCGTTATTCTTAGACAGAAATGTAGTTTTCAAAACTACATAATTTACAATGATTCAGCGCCCCGTATCGTCTCCTGAAATCAGAACGAGGTGCATACGCGTAAAAGAGCATGGGAGGATCATCATGAATCCATCCAGAACTGCGGTCGTCTGCGATTCCGGCTGCGACATCGGCCGGCGCTGCGCTGCCGCATTCGGCATCACCATTATCGACCTCATTGTCAATTACAAGTCCAGGTCAGTGAAAGATCTCGATCTGCTCGAGGAAGACCCGCTCTATGTCTACAAGCATTTTGACGAGGAGATCCCCAAGACCTCCGCGCTCAATATTCACGATGTGGTCACAGTCTGCGAAGGGCTGCTGGAACAAGGCTTCCAGAACTTCATTACCGTGTCCATTTCCAGCGCTATGAGCAGCACTTATAACACCATGGTCTGCGCCATGAACGAACTGATGGAGGCGCACCCGGATGTGAAGACCTTCGCCTTTGACACGCGCAACATTTCCATCGGCGCCGGCGCGTTTGCCATCTGGGCCGGCGACCGGCTGAATCACGATGGCGCATCCTTCGAGGAGGTCTCCAGCCGTCTTCCGGAGAAACTGCACGATTCCGATCTTGAATTTTACATGGACACACTCAAATACCTTCGCATCGGCGGACGCATCACGCCCGCCGTGGAGACTGTCAGCAACATCCTCGGCATCCGCCCCATCATCAAGTGCAATGACGAGGGCCGCTATATCACCGTCTCCAAGGTCCGCGGTTCCCGCAAGGCCGTGGACAGACTCGTGGACAACATCCTCGATCCCGCGAAAAACATCGATCCGGAGCACGACTGGTTCATGCTGATGAACGGAGACGGAGTCGAGCTTGCCGCTGCCGCCCGCGCCCGCATCCTCGAGCGCTATCCCAAGGCCGACATCCTGCTCGACCACCAGATCGTTCCCACCATGGCCATCAACACCGGCCCGGGTCTGCTCGGCATCTGCCGGTTCTCGAAACAATAGAAATTGTCCCGAACAAGCTAAACTTCTCAGAGACAAAAAGGACAGGCCTCGCGCCTGTCCTTTTTGTATGCCGTCATGATGCTGTCCGTTTTCTGATCAGAATTCCGCCTTGATGTACTCGGGATCGAGATCGACCTTCTCGGTTCCGTCCGCATGCTCAAAGCCCGCGAGCTCCGGATGCTCATTCTTCTCCTTCGTGTAGTTGGAGTAGGACGGCTTCTTGTGGGTCTCGGACGCCCAGATCTCATCCGCCACCGGCGCCCATTTGGCCGCGTAGTCGTCACACTTCGCGCACAGATGCTCTACCTCCTCCGGAGATTCCTCATTAGTCTGGTGCGCACCGGTCGCCTTGACCATCTCGCGCAGCAGCTTCGGATTCTCCAGCATCGGGCAGGGTCTCAGCTGATTGCGGTTGAACGGCTGTCCCTCGTGGTAAGCCATGAACAACGGACTCTGAAGGCACTCCAGAATGGACTTCTCATGGATATTCGCATTGGAGAAGTGAATGAACACGCACGGCTCCGCATCTCCGCTGGAGTTGATGTGGAAGTAATTGCGGCCTCCGGCGATGCATCCGCCGACATACTCGCCGTCGTTCTGGAAGTCCATCGGATAGAACTCCAGATCGCACTCCGGGCTTCTGTAATAGCGAATCTTGTCGATGATCATCTTGCGCTGCTCCGGTGTCGGCATCAGCTCCGGCACAGCATTGTTGCCGACTGGCATAAAGTGGAAGTAGAAGCCGTAGCGCGCACCCTTGGAGGCAATGAAGCGCAGGAACTTCTCGTCCGTGACCGCCTCGATATTAGCCTTGGTGTAGCAGATGGATGTGCCGAACACGATGCCGTACTTCTTCAGCAGATCCATCGCCTTCATCACGGCGTCATAGTGTCCCTGGCCGCGGCGGGAATCATTTGTCTCAGGCGTTCCCTCGATGGAAAGGAAGTAGGTGATGTTGCCGAGGCGGACGACCTCCTTGCAGACCTCCTCGGTGATCAGCGTGGAATTGGAGAACATCGCAAAGAAGCAGTCGTTGTGCTTCTCCGCCAGCTTCCGGATGTCGTTCCAGCGGACCATCGGCTCGCCGCCGGTCATCAGATAAAGGTAAGTGCCCAGCTGTTTGCCCTGAGTGACGATACGGTCCATATCCTCAAAGCTCAGATTGTGCTTTGCGCCATAAGTGCCGGACCAGCAGCCGACGCAGTGCATGTTGCAGGCAGACGTGGGATCAAACAAAATCAGCCACGGGATGTTGCAGTGATACTTCTCGCGGTTCGCGCGAATTTCCTTTGTGCCGCGGTAGAATGCCTGATAGCCAAGGTTCAGAAGCATCGTTCTCGCATAATGCGGGTCCGTCTCGTCAATCACCTTGTTGATATATTTGAACCAGCGGTTGTTCGGGTCCTCGATCGCCTTGCGGATTGCCTCAAGCGTCTCCGGCTTCGCCGCCTTTCCATAAAATGTCTGGGCAAAATCCAGAACCTGCAGGTAAAATTTCTCGCGGTCCTCCGCCTTCTCACGATGCTTCAGGAACTGATCAATCAGCACGCTGAATGCCTTGCGCTCAGCGGCCTGCGAAAGATTCTGCACTACGTTTGCCATATGTTCAAACCTCCAAAATAATGTCAGCTTCAGCCTTAACTCTGGTTTATTCTAGGACACCCCCCTGATCTTGTCATTGGACAAAACAGGACTTCTGTCGTGTCTATCGCCCGATCCCGGGCGTTCCGGCACTTTGATAAGGAAGAAACCGGCAGCCCGGAGCAACCCGCATTTCTATTCTGTCGGCAGCCGCCGTTCCTGTGCTATGATGAGGACTGTGAGCGAGCCGCGCCGGCATCTCTCAGCACATCGCGCCGGACACCCCGATGCTTCCAAAAAACACTTATAGAAACAGGAAAGTGAGAAGCCCAGATGATTGTATATCTCATCCGTCATGGAGAAACCAAATGGAACGATGAAAAGCGTCTGCAGGGACAGCGCGATATTCCGCTCAACAAAAATGGCCTCCGCATGGCGGAGGCCACTGGAAAAGCATTGTCTTCAGTTCCGTTTGATCTCTGTTATGTCAGTCCGCTCTCCCGCGCCCGGGATACCGCCCGGGCGGTGCTGTCCGGCCAGGCGGCGCCTGTCCCGGTCATCGCGGACGACCGGCTCCGGGAAATCAACTTCGGACCCTGGGAGGGCTGCCGCGTCCAGGCGCTTCCTCCGGAATTTCAAAGCTTCGGCAGCGCGCCGGCCCGCTATGTACCGCCGGCCGGCGCGGAGTCCCTGCCGCATCTCTGCGGCCGTGCCTCCGATTTTGTGAAGAGCCGCATCCTTCCGGCCGAAGGCAGGTATCAGATCATCCTCGTCGTCTCCCACGGCGCCCTCGGGCAGGCTCTGAAGTGCGCGCTGGAGAACAAGCCCCTCGCCGATTTCTGGAAGCCGGCATTCCCTAAGAACTGCAGCGTCACCACCTACGACATCCAGGGCGGACGGGTCCGCCTGCTCCGCGACAATCAGATCTTCTACGATCCGGAGCAGTTTCATACGCCGCAGCTGCTGTGACCCTTCCTCCAGAATGACTGTCCGCCCCCGCTCGCTGTCCGGGCTGAAATTCAGTTGTCCGCCACGCCCGGCGTCTCGACGCCCAGACGATTCATCGCGGAGAACATCGCGCGCACTGAGGCGCGGGTGATGTTCGAACTCACACCGACACCCCAGGTCACCTTTCCGCTGTTCTCATCCAGCATGTGGATATATGCGGCAGCCTGTGAATCCGAGCCGGAGGTCAGCGCGTGCTCGGTATAATCGAGAATGCGGACCTCCCGGTGCAGATTCTCCCGCACACCGCGCTTCACCGCATCCAGCGGTCCGTTTCCGACCGCCTCGAAAACCTTCTCTCTTCCGTTATCCGTATACGTCACGCGCACCTTTGTATCGAAGCTGCTGTCCGTCTCGTTCGAGAGATCCATGACCTGCAGCTTGCGGAAGTGCAGCGGTTCCTTTCTGTCGAGGTAGCTCTCCCGGAACGCCTGCATGATCTGATCCGGCGTAACCTCGCCCTGCTTCTCGGACTCGGCCTGAATCACATCCGCGAACTCACGCTGCATCGCCTTCGGCAGCTTGAAGCCAAAATACGTGTCCATGACGAAGGCAACGCCGCCCTTTCCGGACTGAGAATTGATGCGCACGATCGGCTCGTACTGCCGTCCGATATCCGCCGGATCGATGGCGAGGTACGGGACCGCCCACTTCTGCGAATTCCGCTCCCGCATTGCCTGCATCCCCTTGTTGATGGCATCCTGATGCGAACCGGAGAAGGATGTGAACACCAGCTTGCCGCCATATGGGTGCCTCGCGTCGAGCGGCATCTTGTTGCAGCGCTCCGTGACCTCGATGATTTCATTGATATTGCCGATATTCAACTCCGGATCGACTCCCTGAGAGAACATGTTATAGGCAACATTCAGAAGGTCAAGATTCCCGGTGCGCTCCCCGTTGCCGAACAGCGTGCCTTCCAGGCGGTCCGCTCCGCCCAGCAGGGCAAGCTCAGCGGCAGCCGTTCCGGTCCCGCGGTCATTGTGCGGATGCACCGACAAAATCACTGCCTCGCGGCTGTGCAGCCGTCTGCTGGTCCACTCCACGCGGTCCGCGAACACATTCGGTGTCGTCATCTCCACCGTGGAGGGCAGATTGATGATCATCGGATGCTCTTTTGCCGGCTTCCATGCATCGATCACCGCGTTGCAGACCTCCAGCGCATAATCCGGCTCTGTTCCGGTGTAGCTCTCCGGCGAATACTCCAGGATCAGGTCGCCGTCAAAATTCTTCGCGCCCTCCTTCACCCAGGCCGTCCCCTGCAGGGCAAGCTCCTTCACTTCCTCACGGTTCTTGTGGAACACCACGTCACGCTGAAGCGTCGAGGTCGAATTATAGATGTGGAAGATCACGTTTTTACATCCCTGTATGCACTCGAAGGTGCGGTCGATCTGTTCCTTCCTGCACTGCGCAAGAACCTGAAGATACACGTCGTCCGGCACGCGGTTCTCCTCAATCAGTTTCCGGATGAAATCGTATTCAATCTGGCTTGCGGCCGGAAATCCAACCTCAATCTGTTTAAATCCCAGCTTGATCAGCAGATTATAGAACTCAATCTTCTCATCGACCTGCATCGGATCAATCAGCGCCTGATTGCCATCGCGCAGGTCCACGCTGCACCACATCGGTGCCCGTTCAATCTGCCTGTCAGGCCATTCCCGCTCCGGGTAATGCATCACCGGAACACGCTCGTATCTCTGATAATTCATGCCCATTCTGACTCCTCTCTTTTCAGCAGAAACTGATTTCCGGCAGAAAAAGGGGCTGACCCGGTCAACGGATCAGCCCCTTTTTCTGTCGGATCGTTCTCTCACTCGCCAAGGCCGCTGTTGATTTCCTTCACCAGGAAATCCATGGCCTCCTGCTCGTCCTCTCCGTTACAGATCAGCTCGATCTCATCGCCGGATTTCACGCATGCGCCAAGAACACTCAGAACACTCTTCGCATTTGCAGTCGTATTTTGAAAGCGAAACGTGATCTGAGATCTGAATAGCATGGCATCCTTGCATAGGGTGCCGGCGGGCCCGAGGTGCAGGCCGGTTGGATTCTTAATGGTTACCTTCTGACTGATCATAGAACATATACCCCTGCCGCGTGCATAGCGGTTTCATGCCGTCATAGCATTTTCGTCTGGATTTCTATATGTTTCCTGTATTATACTCCGTTTTCCCGGGAAGGAAAGTAAAACTTTCAAGCTGCTTCCCCGTGCCGCGTTCTTTGCGGCGCCACTTTCAAGCCCTTACCCCATCGTTCGCTCGATGAGATCCGCCAGTTTCTGCGCCTCCTCCCGGATGCGCTCCTGATCCCGGCCCTCAATCATAACACGAACCAGCGGCTCCGTGCCGGAAGGGCGGATCAGCACGCGCCCCTCTCCGGCGAACTCCTTCTCCAGCGCATCGCAGGCTGCCGCGATCTCAGGATATTCCATGAAGTGCTCCTTCCGGTCGTTCGGCACATGGGCGTTGATCAGCGCCTGCGGCAGCATTTCGCATATGGAGGCGAGTTCGCTCAGCGGCTTTTTCGTCTCCTTCATCACCCGGAGCAGATGCAGCGCCGACAGCAGGCCGTCTCCCGTGGTGTTCTCCGAGAGATAGATAACATGTCCCGACTGCTCTCCTCCCAGATTATAGCCCTTCTCCCGCATGCATTCCAGAACATAGCGGTCGCCCACCTTCGTGCGCTCGATGGTCAGGCCCTCCCGTTTCCCCATAAGAAAGAATCCGAGATTGCTCATGACGGTCACGACAATGGTATCCTTCTGCAGTGTGCCATGCTCCTTCATATTTTTCCCGACGATCGCCATAATCTGATCGCCGTTCACGATGTTGCCCTTCTCATCGACTGCGAGAAACCGGTCCGCATCGCCGTCAAAGGCAAGACCGGCCGCCGCGCCTTCCTCCACCACACGTTTCTGCAGTTCCTCCATGTGCGTGGAGCCGCATGCGCGGTTGATGTTGGTTCCGTCCGGGTTCGTATGAATCGTGACAAGGTCAGCGCCCAGCCGGCGGACTGCCTCCACATTCGTGTAGGAGGAAGCTCCCTCCGCGCAGTCCATCACAAGCTTTATGCCCCGCAGATCCACCGGAATCAGCTCCATGGCATGCCGGATGTATTCCTCCCGCATGTCAAAATCATACGTGATTCTGCCGACGCCCTCTCCGGTCGGGAATGTGACAGACTTCATCCCGGATTCGATGAGTGCCTGGATCTCATCCTCCTTCGCATCCGGCAGCTTATACCCCTGGCCGTCGAAAAATTTAATACCGTTGAATTCCATCGGATTGTGAGAGGCCGAGATCACCACTCCCGCATCTGCGTGATGTGTTCTGGCAAGGAACGCCACCGCCGGTGTGGGAAGGACGCCGAGATAGACAACATTGGCGCCGACTGCACAGGCGCCGGCCATCAGGGCGTTTGCAAGCATATCCCCGGACAGACGCGTGTCACATCCCACCAGGATCACCGGCCTGTGCCCGTCCTCATTCTCCGCTAGAACGAGTGCTCCTGCCTCGCCGAGCTGCATGGCTAACTGCGGCGTCAGTTCCCTGTTTGCAACGCCTCTGACACCATCCGTACCAAACATTCTGCCCATATTTTTCTCCTCACTACGCCATATCTCATCCTTAGCCCCTGTGCCGCCTTCTTCGCAGCATCCGCAGGAGAACACCCGGATGGGCTTTCTCCCGCATCGGGGCATTTGTGCCAGCGGCATCGATGCCGGCCATACCGTCAGTTTCCATCTCTGCCTTCCGCCGTCAGACGGACCGCTGCCCGAAGACTGCTTTCCACCGAGACGCCGGAAGGCGCCTTCACCGCGACCGGACCGGAATACATGCCAGACAGATCCTCATCCCCGGCGTCTTTGATCAGCCCCGCGACATCGACAGTCATCGTCAGATCGCCGCTGCCGATCTGATCGAGCGTATCTCCCAGTCCCGACAAACGCAGGGTCAGATTTTTTCCGCTGTCTGCCTGAGACGCCGTTGCTCCGGCACTGTCAGATACAGTGACGAGAGATGCCTGATACCCCGAAGGGACGTTGACAAGCTGAATATCCGCCATATGAACGACATACTCCCGCGTCTGCGACCTGCCGACAGCGGCAGTGACCGTGACCATGCCGTCAAAGGAGCTGTCCGCCAGTCGGATTCCCTCCGGCAGATAATCATTCAGATCCACCTGAACCGTCACATCCTGCGATGCTCCCGTCACATCCAATGCCGCCGCTGGAATGGCGATAGCGCTCACTTCATTCAGCACTGTACTCCGGCCCGCAATCAGCACCGTCTGTGGTTCCGTCGTGATCTGGCCTGTCTGGATATAGCCGGCCGCCGGCGTCCCCTGTACCGACGCGGAAACCGGCACCTCCTTTGTCGGCAGAATACTGACCGTGACCTTCACCGTACTGATATTCAGCGTGAGAGAACTGGTATCCACCGCATTGCCGTCGGAATCCAGCAGTTGGATATCCACATTTGTCGTAATCGTACCGGTGGCGTTGCCGATATCCACCACCGCCTCCGCCGAGGCAATGGCCGAGACCACGGATTCCGGCCCGGAGACACGGATCTGGTTCTGGTCCAGCGTGATGTCTCCCTGCACATAGCCCTCCGCAGGCGTCCCGGTCGTAGAAGCGTGGAGCATAAAGTTGCCCGTCTTCCGATTTTCAATGCTGACCCTGACGGTGTCGCTGCTCCCCTTGATGCTGCTGATCTGGCTGCTGTAGCGGTTTGTGGTGAAAGACACCGGAACCGTTCCGTCGTCCCGTACCTGACGGACATCCGCGGTGGCGCTGATATTGTCCGTATCGAGGGTGTCCGTGACCGAGCGCGGCGCCCGGATGGTGACTGTCGAAATGACACCGGTCCCGTCGAGAACCGTCACCACTTTCCCTTCCGAGGTGATCGTGTCCGTGTTTGTCAGTTTGACCGGAATATTACTGTACGATTTCTGCGTCGTGGGATTGGACTGCGTCGTCACAGCGAACCACATGAAGCAGGCAATGACGAGCGCCCAGATCCGGAGTCCGAGATTGTTTAGGAGGTGCTTCCCGTGCTTATTCATGGTCCTCCCTTCTCCCGAGTCCGAACAGCCCCCGGCTCTTCTCCTCCGGTGCGGGCGTCTTGCTCTGCAGCTGCTTCAGACTGTCCCGCACCTGAATCTCCGTGACATCCCGGGTGAGCTTTCCCCTGTACGCAAGACTCACCTTTCCGGTCTCCTCAGATACGATGATCGTCAGAGAATCCGTCACCTCGGAAATGCCGAGTCCCGCCCGGTGGCGGGTTCCAAGCTCCTTGTCCAGCTTATTTTCAGAAAGAGGGAGATAGCAGGTCGCAGATACCACGCGGTCGCCGCGGATAATCACGGCTCCGTCATGCAGAGGCGTATTTTTCTCGAAGATATTGATGAGAAGCTGGCTTGTGACAAGTCCGTCGATATCGATGCCGGTCCGCTCATACTGCTGAAGCGGCGTCCGCTGTTCCACCACGATCAGCGCTCCGGTCTTCACGCGCGCCATGGCAAACGTAGCGCGGAGAATTTCGTTGATCGTCTGATCCGTGAACAGTCCCGGCGAGCCATGCCTGCTGCCGGAGTCAAACGGCAGAAGAGATGTGAGCAGATTCTTCTGTCCCAGCTCCTCGAGGGCGCGGCGCAGCTCCGGCTGCAAAATAATGACAAACGCAATCACGGCGATTCCCGTGACATTCTGCACAATCCAGAGAATCGTGGTCATGTTGAAAATATAGGCCACGAACACAAAGATCAGAATGACAATGATCCCCCGCAGAAGCGCCCATGCCCTGGTGTTTTTAAACCAGAGCAGAATATGATACAGCAGGAACGCGATGATCAGAATCTCGACAATGTCAGTCCACCGCATCACCGGCCAGTGTGTATTTGAAAGAAAGCTCTGTATCGAGCCTGCTGCGAGCTGAATCATCTGTTCTTGTGTTCCCCGTGATGATGTTTAAAATCCGTTCGATCCTGTAATCTCCTGCATCCATCCTAAATTGTTTCCGCCCGGCAGCTGCCAGAGGACACACTGGCGGGATGCCGGCGCCGGACGCGGTCTGATCTGATCTGACCGGATCAGTATCTGTACCCGCCGCGGCCATCCTCCAGAAATCCGTCGGATGCATCGTCGGCATATCTGCCATCCGCGCCGTCTCTCTCCTCATCCATGGGAGGATCATAGCTGCTCCCCGCGTCCGGATATTCTTCTCCGCTCTGGTAGCCGTCCCCGTAGAGGTCCTCCGGATACGCATCCTCCCGCACGCGTCTCGTCTGGTTGATTTTCTTCACCGTGCGCTCCCGCGTCTGCAGGGATACCTTCGGAACGGCCTTCACATAGTAGTAGTAATCGTCGTCCTCAAACTGGAGGCTCTCCGTCCTGGAATAATCCAGATTGAAGAACATAAATGTAAGCGCCAGACAGACAGCCAGGGAAATAAATTCGCCCAGAATCGCAAATCCGATGTTGATTTCCGTGTCATACCGGATACCGCCGATGATCAGCACCACCAGCTCCACCAGCGCGCCGGCGCCGGATGCGATCAGCCATGCGTTGGCGATGCGCAGCCTGCGCACATAGTACACCAGAATCACCGCCGCAATGCCCGCCACAATCATCACTATCATCGTGGGATTGCGGAAAACGCCATCCGCCAGGAAAGTGACGGAATTCAGCGCCTCGTCCCCCGAGCCGCCCGTGAGAGACGCGCTGTTGGCAGATACAAAGTGGATGAAGTAGTAAAGGAGATACCCAAAAGAGACAGGAACCGCTGCCGCGGGCGTACACAGCAGCCCCGCTGCCAGCGGCATCACATAGGGAATCCCGCACGCACAGCAGATCGGCGTCAGCACCAGCAGCACGCCGTCACCCGGAGAAAAACGGAAATACAGCAGGAAAATAAGCAGGAAGATCACCGCTCCCACTGCCGCGACCTCCATCGAAACAGCCCATAGATTCAGCAGAATGACCAGCCCCAGAATCGCGCAGATTCCGCCCCACGGAATGAGGGAGGAAAGGAGGGACACGACGACAGCAACCAGGGCACCCGACACTTCCTCATTGTAGCCGATGCGGCTTCCGATCAGCGTGACGGCGATCAGGGTAATAAAGAATTTTGCCGCCATCGTCATCGTCTGGGAGTACTTGCTGTATATACTCTTCATGTATTCCCGGATTTCCAGTAGTGTTGTCATCGATTCTCCGAATCCTCTCCATATTCCTGCGACAGCTTCCGCAGGATTTTGTAATACCGGCGAAGGCCCTTCTGTGCCTTCCGATAGCGGTATGAGTAGACGAACCATGTGATCACGAGCATGCCTGCAAGAAACAGCAGGTATACCGCGAGCACACTGCGCACCACCGACCAGATATCCACGGTATAAATCCGGGTGAGAATATCCCCGAGATGATAGAGCGCATACACCAGAAACAGAATGACAAACGCTACCGTCGAACAGAGAAAGGTGCCAAGCATCTGCCTCGAAATGTAATCGGCCCGAAACCAGTGCTCGGCCTTCTCGCCCCGTTTGCCTTCCTTCTTTTCGTAGAAAGCCAGCTGGGTCATCAGCCGGATTTTATCTTCATTCAGCATATAATTTAGATATAAAAGCAGATTCACCCGGCTCCGCCGATGGCCAGAGTCAGAAAATGCACAGAAACAGCCCCGGCATGATAAAGCGCCTCCGCGCAGGCATCCACCGTGGCTCCCGTCGTGAAAATATCATCTACAATTATAAAGGATTTCCGATTATCTTCAACACTACAGGCAAAAAAAGCGCCTTGCAGGCTGATTCTGCGGTCGTCGAGCGACTTGTTCTTCATCGGAGCTGTGGCCCGGACACGGACAAGAATATCCTCCCGCACCGGGATTCCGGTCCTGCGGCTGACCTGCTGTGCCAGCAGCGCCGCCTGATTGTAGCCGCGCTCCTTTCTGCGCTTCTCGTAGAGCGGCACCGGGATCAGCGCATCGGCGCGCCACCGTTCCTGGCGCATCATGGTGCAGAGCTTTTCGGCCATCTCCCTCCCGAACCAGTCGGCGTACTCCGCCCTGCCATCGTACTTGAACCGATAGATTGCCCCCTGAATACTGTGATATTCAAAGACCGCTCCGCCGCTCTCAAAGACGTGCCTCGTGCGGAGGCAGTCGCCGCAGTACTCGGCAGCGGGATCTGCGAGCGCCTTCCCGCACCGGCGGCAGGTGCTGCCCGTTACCCGCACCGGCAGCTTCTCACATTCCCGGCAGATGAGGCTGCCGAACGGCCTGACCGGTCTGTCACAGAGCGGGCAGCGCCGCGGATAGAGCAGATCCTCCGCCGCTCTTGCGACGCGCCGCATCTTCTTCGTGAACCCTTTGCCCACGCTGCCCCAGAGGCCCTCTGTGTCATTTCCCCGCGCTTCCTGCTCACAATCCGTTGTTTTCTCTCCGCCCCGTCGCTTCTCCCCCATGGCATTCCCTCTCCGGCAGCCCCGCGGACTGCCACGTCTCTGCGATCCGCGGCTCATCTTCCCGGCTGCGTCTCCTCCCGGTTCCCGGCATCTGCAGCTGCCAGTTCGCGGATCCGGTCCGCCAGTCCCGTCCGTCTTCGGTTGTCCCCCGCATTGCGGATCATCTGTTCCACCGTGTCGCGGCTTCCGAGGATCACGACAAGGCTCTTCGCCCTGGTCACCGCGGTATAGAGCAGGTTCCGCGTGAACAGCGCCGGCGGTCCCGACAGCAGTGGAAGAATTACAGCAGGATATTCCGAACCCTGCGACTTATGCACTGTGGCCGCATAGGCGAGATCCAGCTCTTCCAGCGCGGAGAACGGATATTCCACGGTCCGGTTCTCATCAAATACCACCGTCACCTTCTGCTCCGCTGCGCTGATTTCCCGGATAATGCCGAAATCGCCGTTGAACACGCCCTGTCCCTTGTCAACCGGAATGCCATAGTGTCCGCGTATCTCCCATGTCAGATTGTAATCATTGCGGATCTGCATCACCTTGTCCCCCTCCCGGAAGAGCAGATCGCCGCGCTGGCATTCTTTTTTCCCCGGCTCCGGCGGATTCAGCGTCTCCTGCAGAATCCGGTTCAGCTGTTCCACGCCGAGCATGCCCTTGCGCATCGGCGTCAAAACCTGTATTTCTCCGGGAGTGCAGTGCACATAGGACGGCAGCTTGTCCCGGATGAGCTGTACCATGTGCTTGTAAATCACCGGTGCATTATCCCTGGGCAGAAAGAAAAAATCGCGGCTGTGATTGTCGAGGCGGATCTGTCTGCCCTCATTGATGGCATGCGCGTTCATGACGATGTCGCTCTGCGCTGCCTGCCGGAAGATCCGCGTCAGACGGACGCTGTGAAAGACGCCGCTCTCCAGCAGGTCGCGCAGCACCTGTCCAGGTCCCACTGACGGCAGCTGGTCCACATCGCCCACGCACACCAGCCTTGTTCCCGGCATCACTGCCTTCAGCAGAGAATGGAACAGAAACAGATCCACCATGGACATCTCGTCCACGATAATGGCGTCCGCCTCCAGCGGATTTTCGCGGTTTTTCTCAAACACCGCGCCTGCATCCAGCTCCTCGCCGACCGGATGCACGCCGAGCAGGCGGTGGATGGTCTGCGCCTCATATCCCGTGGCCTCCGTCATGCGCCGCGCCGCACGGCCGGTCGGTGCGCAGAGGAGCACTTCCATATCCTCCGACTGAAAATAGCGGATGATTGTGTTGATTGTCGTCGTCTTGCCGGTGCCCGGTCCGCCGGAAATCAGCAGCACCGCGCGGCTGACCGCCATGCAGGCGGCGCTGCGCTGCAGGTCGTCGAGTGCAATCTGTTCGCTCTGCTCCAGTTCCCGGATCCTGTGTTCCACCTCCTCCGGACTCCTCCCATCTGAGAGCGGCACACTGTCCAGATCGAGCAGCATCCGCGCAATCTGCTGCTCCCGGTACCAGGCATCGGCGGGATATACCTGCGGCATCCGCTGGAAAAGCTTTCTCTGCACCGAGAGGTTCCCGATCTGAATCTCCACGCAGGATGGTTCCACCCCCAGCATCTCTGCGGTCCGCTGCACCAGTTCTCCGCGGGCGATCCAGGTGCTGCCCTCCGCCAGCACCTGGGACAGTATATAGAGAATGCCGCTGCGTACCCTGAAATCCGAGTCCGCCCGCACGCCCATGCGCGTGGCAATTTCATCCGCCCGCGCAAATCCAATCCCGGCGATGTCCTCCGCCAGCTGATACGGATTCTGGCGAAGAATCTCATAGGTCTTCTGCCCATAGCGACGGTATATTTTGCCGGCCATTGCCGTGGTGAGGCCGAACTGCGCGAGGTACATGAACACCTCGCGGCTGTCCCGCTGTTCCTCCATGCCGGCGGCGATCTCCCGCGCCTTCCGGAGACTGATGCCCTTGATCTCCGCAAGCCGCTCCGGCTGTTCCTCCATGATGGTCAGCGTATCGTCGCCGAACTTTTTGACGATCCTGCCCGCCAGGGTCTCCCCGATTCCACGCACAGCGCCGGAGCCGAGGTAGCGCAGAATTGCCGCCGCCCCGGCCGGCTTCTGTACCTCAAAGCGTTCCATGGCAAACTGTCTGCCATAGGTCGGATGCATCCGGTACTCTCCGGTCATGGCGAGGATCTCCCCGACGCGGATCGACGCCGGACTTCCCGTGCAGGTCAGAGTCCCGTCCTCCGTCTGTACCTCAAACACCGTATAATAGTTGGCATCATTCCGGTACACAATATCGATGACGCTTCCCGTGACCTGCTCCACCAGAACTCCTCCCTCCGGACGCCGCGGCATCCGTATATACCAAAACTGGCGGACAGAACCGCTGTGTTCCATCCGCCAGTCTTCCGCGCGCCGTATCGTCCGGCCCCGCCCGGCCTGTCTCCCCGTATGAGCGGGCAGGTCGGATTAGAAATCAGACAATGCTCCCTTGTCCGACAGAAATTCCACGTACTTGCCGGTGCCGATCGCGACCGCCGTCATGGGATCCTCCGCCGTCACCGTGTTGATGCCGGTCTTTGAAGAGATCAGCTCCTCAAGACCCTGCAGCAGGGAACCTCCGCCCGTCAGTACAATGCCGCGGTCGGAGATATCAGCCGCCAGTTCCGGCGGTGTCTTCTCCAGAACGCTGTGTATCGCTTCGACAATCTGGTTGGTCGGCTCCTTGAGTGCCTCCTCCGTCTCCTCGGAGGAGACCTCAATGATGCGCGGCAGACCTGTGACCAGATTCCGCCCGCGGACCTCCATATGCTCCGGCTCCGGCAGCGGGTAGCAGCTGCCGATCTTGATCTTCACATCCTCCGCGGAGCGCTCGCCGACCAGCAGATTATATTTCTTTCTCATATAGCGGACGATGGCGTCGTCAAAATCATCGCCTGCCACCTTGATGGAGGTGGACACCACGGTGCCGCCCAGGGAAATCACCGCGATATCTGTCGTTCCGCCGCCGATATCGACGATCATGTTGCCGCACGGCTTGGAGATGTCAATCCCTGCGCCGATTGCTGCGGCGATCGGCTCCTCGATGATATAAACCTCCCGCGCCCCTGCCTGGAACGTCGCGTCCTCGACCGCCTTCTTCTCAACCTCGGTCACCTGGCTCGGCACGCAGACTGCGATGCGGGGCTTGCGGAACGTCCTTTTCCCGACCGCCTTCTGGATGAAATACTTCATCATCTTCTCGGTCACGGTATAATCGGAGATGACGCCCTGCCGGAGCGGACGGACCGCCACAATATTGCCCGGCGTGCGTCCGAGCATCAGACGGGCATCCTCGCCGATTGCCTTGATTTTGTTGCTGTCGCGGTCGAACGCGACGACAGATGGTTCCTTCAGAACCACGCCGCGGCCGCGGATGTAAACCAGGACACTGGCTGTGCCAAGATCAATTCCGATATCCGTAAACTGCATCGCAAACCCACATTTTCCGCCGCGCCACGCCGCGGCTGCTCTCCGGGAATCCCGGGAATTTTGTCTCCTCGCGCTGTCTTTCGATAGCCGACAGCGAATTCATTATAAAAGGCGCCCATGGCAAAATCAAGGCGCCGAGCGCGCCGAATGCTTCCTGCACAAACCGGCTCAAATGATTTATCCCGATCAGCTCTTCTCCAGCATCTTGTGGATGTAGTAGCCGGTGTAGGAGTCATGTCTCCTGGCGATTTCCTCCGGCGTACCCTGCGCGATGACGGTTCCGCCGCCGTCTCCGCCCTCCGGTCCCATGTCGATGATGTAGTCGCCGCACTTGATGACATCGAGATTATGCTCAATGACCACCACCGTGTTGCCTCCCTCCGCCAGTCTGCGGAGAATCTGCACCAGCCTGTCCACATCCGCAAAATGCAGGCCGGTGGTCGGCTCATCCAGAATATAGATTGTCCTGCCCGTGCTCCGCCGGGACAGCTCCGCCGCCAGCTTGATGCGCTGTGCCTCGCCGCCGGACAGTTCCGTCGAGGGCTGTCCCAGCTTGACATAGCCGAGACCGACATCGTAGAGCGTCTGTATCTTATTATGGATGGAAGGCACATTCTCGAAGAAGGGCAGCGCTTCCTCCACCGTCATATTGAGAACGTCGTAAATATTTTTTCCCTTGTACCGGACCTCAAGCGTCTCCCTGTTATAGCGCTTTCCATGGCAGACCTCGCAGGGAACATACACATCGGACAGAAAATGCATCTCAATCTTGATGATACCATCGCCGCCGCATGCCTCGCAGCGTCCGCCCTTCACGTTGAAGCTGAACCTTCCCTTTGTAAATCCTCTTGCCCTCGCGTCCGGCGTCCCCGCGAAAAGATCCCGGATCATGTCGAACACGCCCGTGTAGGTGGCCGGATTGGACCGAGGCGTCCGGCCGATCGGAGACTGATCAATATCGATCACCTTGTCGAGCTGTTCGATGCCGTCTATGCCGTCGCACTTTCCGGGAATGACCTGCGCATGGTTCAGTTTTCTAGCGAGCGTCTTATAGAGCACCTCGTTCACCAGCGAGCTCTTGCCGGATCCGGACACGCCGGTGACCACGGTCATGACCCCCAGCGGGAAGGACACGTCGACGTGCTTCAGATTATTCACCGCCGCGCCGTGGACCGTGAGCCAGCCGGACGGCTTCCTGCGCTCCTTCGGGATCTCGATCCGGCGCGCGCCGGAGAGATACTGCCCTGTGAGGGAGGCCGGATTTTGCATGATCTCTGCCGCTGTGCCCGTCGCGATGACCTCGCCGCCGTGCGACCCGGCACCGGGTCCGATATCCACAATGTAGTCTGCCGCCCGCATCGTGTCCTCGTCATGCTCCACGACGATCACGGTGTTTCCGAGGTTGCGGAGCCGTTTCATCGTGTTGAGCAGCTTATAGTTGTCCCGCTGATGCAGGCCGATGCTCGGCTCGTCAAGGATATAGCATACCCCGACAAGGCCGGATCCGATCTGCGTCGCGAGACGGATCCGCTGCGCCTCGCCGCCGGACAGCGTCGCGGTAGCGCGGGATAGCGTCAGATAATTCAACCCGACGTCCGCCAGAAATCCGACCCGCGCGCGGATCTCCTTCAGAATCTGCTGCCCGATCACCGCCTGCGTTCCGGTGAGCGCGAGATTCCGGAAAAATTCCTGCAGCTTCGCAATGGGCAGTGTCGTCACCTCGTAGATATTTTTGCCGTCCACTGTGACCGCGAGCGATTCCTTCCTGAGCCGCTGCCCATGACAGGTGCTGCACGGTGTGATCGTCATAAACTGCTCATACATCTGCTTTGCGGAGTCCGAAAACGTCTCCCGGTAACGCTGTTCCGTGTTGCGGATCAGGCCCTCGAAGACCGTCGGGTACACGCCGGTTCCGCGCTGTCCGGTATAATGCACATCGACGCTGACTGAGGTGCCGTACATCAGAATATGACGGATGTTCTCCGGCAGATCCTGCCAGGGTGTGTCGAGACTGAACGAAAAGCGCTGCGCGAGCGCGCGGAGCAGCGCATTGGAAAAGCTGCCCGCCTTTGAGGCGCTCTGCCAGCCCATGACCGCGATCGCTCCCTGGTTGATCGATCTCGTCTCATCCGGAATGATCAGCGCCGGATCAAATTCCATCTTGTAGCCGAGTCCGGCGCAGTCCGGGCAGGCGCCGAAGGGATTGTTGAAGGAGAAGCTGCGCGGTTCAATCTCCGGAATGCTGATACCGCAGTCCGGGCAGGCAAAATTCTGGCTGAATTCGAGAACCTTCCCGCCGATGACCGCCGCCTCCGCGAGGCCGTCCGCCAGCTTCAGCGCATTTTCCAGAGAATCGTTCAGACGCCGCTCGATGCCGGGCTTTACCGCAATGCGGTCGACAATGATTCCGATGGTATGTTTGACATTCTTGTCGAGCCGAATCTCCTCATCAAGGCCATACTGATTGCCGTCCACGAGCACACGCACGTAGCCGGCACGGCGGGCGCGCTCAAATACCTTCTCGTGCATGCCCTTCCGTCCGCGGACCACCGGCGCGATGATCTGGAGTTTCGTTCCCTGCTCGAGCGCCATGATCTGGTCCACCATCTGATCCACCGTCTGCTTCGCGATGACGCGCCCGCAGTTCGGGCAATGCGGGATGCCGATGCGGGCATAGAGCAGCCGGAGATGATCATAGATCTCCGTCACGGTACCGACCGTGGAACGCGGGTTCCGGTTTGTCGATTTCTGATCGATCGAGATAGCCGGAGAGAGGCCGGAAATGTCATCGATGTCCGGCTTCTCCATCTGCCCCAGAAACTGCCGCGCGTAGGAGGACAACGACTGCATGTAGCGGCGCTGTCCCTCGGCATAAATGGTATCAAAAGCCAGCGAACTCTTTCCGGAGCCGGACAGTCCGGTCATGACCACCAGCTCGTTGCGCGGAATATCGAGACTGATATCCTTGAGATTATGCTCCCGTGCGCCGCGGATGCGGATGACATCGTTCTTGTTCAGAACCTTGCGGCGCGCCTCATCCTGCCTGCCGTCTGCCGCGAATTTTAGCTCCTCCGCCTGTAACGCCGGCCAATAGTCCGGGCGCATCTTTACTGCCATATTTTTCCTTTCCAAAGCATTTCTGTCCTGCCGGTCCGATTCCGGTGCATTCCGGTCCCGCCCGGCCTGCGCTGCGCTCTCCGCCGCGCCTGATCTGTTGCCGTCACATCCTGTCGTACGCACACCATTCCACCGCGCCGCACTCAACCCTTCCCGCCGGTCACGATATTGTAGTGCTTTTTCAGCTCGACGAGCTGATCGCGCAGCTCCGCCGCCGCCTCAAAATTGAGATCCGTGGCCGCCCGCCGCATCTGTTTCTCCGTCTTGCCGATGAGTTTCTTCAGTTCCTCCGCGCTCATCGATTCCGGATCCTTCTCAAAGGCCGCATTTTCCTTCGTGATCTCCTGAGACACCGTGATCAGATCGCGAACCGCCTTCCTGATTGTCTGCGGCGTGATGTGATGCTCTTCATTGTAGCGCGTCTGAATCCGGCGGCGCCGCGCTGTCTCCTCGATGGCGCGGTGCATCGACTCCGTGACCGTATCCGCGTACATAATGACATGTCCCTCCGCGTTGCGGGAAGCGCGGCCGATCGTCTGAATGAGAGAGGTCTCGTTCCGGAGAAAGCCCTCCTTGTCCGCATCCAGAATCGCCACCAGCGAGATCTCCGGAATATCCAGTCCCTCCCGGAGAAGATTGATGCCGACCAGCACATCAAAGACATCAAGCCGCATATCGCGGATGATCTGCGCCCGCTCCAGTGTGTCGATATCGGAGTGGAGATACTTGACCCGGATGCCCGTCTCAGCCAGATATTCCGTCAGATCCTCCGCCATCTTCTTCGTCAGCGTGGTGACAAGAATTTTGTTCTTCTTCTCCGTTTCCTTATGAATCTCCGAAATGAGATCGTCGATCTGCCCGGCGGTCGGACGCACCGTGATCTCCGGATCCAGAAGACCGGTCGGACGGATAATCTGCTCCGCCCGGAGCAGCTCGTGCTCCGCCTCATACTGCCCCGGCGTCGCGGAGACAAACAGCATCTGATCGATGCGCTGCTCAAACTCCTCGAACGACAGCGGCCGGTTATCCATCGCGGACGGCAGGCGGAACCCATAGTCCACCAGCGTCTTCTTCCGGCTCTGGTCGCCGTGGTACATCGCGCCGATCTGCGGAATCGTGATGTGCGACTCATCCACCATGATCATATAATCGCCGCGGAAGAAATCCATGAGACACATCGGCGCCGACCCCGGCGCCCGGCCTGACAGCGGACGCGAATAATTCTCAATTCCGCTGCAGAACCCCGTCTCCCGCATCATCTCGATGTCAAAATTCGTCCGTTCCGCGATGCGCTGCGCCTCAAGAAGCTTTCCCTCGCTCTTGAAATACCGCACCCGCTCCTTCAGCTCCGCCTCGATCTCATCGCATGCCCTGTCGATCTTCTCCTTCGGCACCACATAATGCGAGGCCGGAAAAATGTCGACGTGCCGAAGCTCCGCGTGCGGCCTTCCCGTCACCGGTTCGACCTGCGTGATCCGGTCTACCTCATCCCCGAAAAACTCGATGCGCAGCACATAATCCGACCCCTCCGCCGGATTCACCTCCAGCACATCCCCGTGCAGCCGGAAACACCCCCGCTGCAGATCGTCACTCCGATCATAATGGATTTGCGTCAGCGCGTCGCAGACCTCCTGCGGACTCTTCTCCATCCCCGGCCTGAGCGAAATAGACATCTTCTCATAATCATCCGGCGAACCCAGACCATAAATACACGACACAGACGCCACCACAATCACATCCCGCCGCTCCGTCAGCGCCGCCGTCGCCGACAGCCGCATCCGGTCGATCTCATCATTCACCGAAGAATCCTTGGCAATATACGTGTCACTCTGCGGCACATACGCCTCCGGCTGATAATAATCGTAATAGGAGACGAAATACTCCACCGCATTGTGCGGAAAAAACTCCCGAAACTCACTATACAGCTGAGCTGCCAGCGTCTTATTGTGCGAAATCACCAGCGTTGGCTTGTTCATCGCCGCGATCACATTCGCCATCGTGAACGTCTTGCCCGACCCGGTGACCCCAAGCAGCGTCTCAAACTGATTCCCTGCCCGGAACCCCTCCACAAGCTTCTGAATCGCCTCCGGCTGATCCCCCGTCGGCTGATATGAAGATACCAATTCAAAATGATCCATAATTTTGTCCCTGACGAGTTTAGCTTGTTTGGGACAAAAATTGTCCCAAACAAGCTAAACTCGTCAGGGACAAAATCTGCCCGTCACTTCACCTCTTCCTGAATCAGGCTTTCCGCCTTCTCGAGCTGGTTGTCCGTGCCGTCCTTTCGATAGGCGTCCGTGTCGAAGGTCAACTCTACATCCGGGGTGATTCCCTTGTGGTTGATATCGTGTCCGTTCCGCGTAAAGTAGGCCGCCGTGGTGATCTTGAGCGCTGTGCCGTCCTTCAGGTCATAAATGGACTGGACGACTCCCTTGCCGTAGGTCTGTGTCCCCAGGATGGTGCCGATGCCAGCGTCCTGAATGGCGCCGGAGAGAATCTCCGAGGCGCTGGCGGAATACCCGTTTACAAGCACCACGAGCGGCTTCGTGAATGCGTGCTTCCCGGTGGCCTTGAATTCCGTGCGCGTTCCGTCCTTCTCTTCATAATAGAAGACCAGTCCCTGCGGAAGGAGCTGCTCGGCAATCTTGACGACCGTCGAGACATTCCCTCCCGGATTATCGCGCAGATCCAGAATAAGTCCCTTCATTCCCTCGCCGTTCAGATCCGACAGTGCCTTGCTGAACTGCTCCGCCGTCACCTCGTCAAACTCGGAGATGGCGATATATCCGATGTGATCCGTGTCCTCCAGAATTCTCCCCGCCGCGGTGGTGGTGTCAACCTTTCCCCGCGTGACGGTGATATTCAGATACCCGTCCTGCCCGTCGCGGTAGATGGTGAGGTCAACCGTAGTGCCCTCCTCGCCGCGGATCTTCGAGACCACTTCATCGAGGTCGAGGCTCCGGACGCTCTCTCCGTTCACGCGGACCAGGAGATCTCCGTCCTCGAGGCCCGCCTTCTGCGCGGGAGAATCCTCAATCACCTTATACAGCACCGGGTACCCCGTCTTCTCATCTGACGCGACATAAGCGCCGATCCCATAATAGGACCCCTCCGTCGATTCCTCGAGCGCCTTGCGCTCCTCCGCGTCGTAATACTCGGAATAAGGGTCCCCCAGCGATGCGACCAGCCCCTTGTACAGGCCTGTTTCCTTCTGTTCCGCCGTCACGTCGTCCGCGTAGTAATAGTTCTGCGCGATTCTCTGCTCCAGCGCCTCCAGCTTGGAGACGGATGCTGCGTTGAGTGCTGAATTGCTGCCCGCGCCGCCGATCCGAATGCCGTCAGCCAGGACAAAATACGCGGCGATGGCGCCCGTGATCGCGATGCCGGTGAGCAGTCCTGCGGCAAGCCCCGCCAGAAAACCGCGCGCCGGTCTCTTCCTGCCGCTGCGTTCCGCCGTTTCTCCCGCGCATCTTGCCGGTGCGGCCTCATTCCTCTTCATCCCGTTCTCTTTTTCGTTCTTTTCCTCATCCATGATGCTGTTCTTCTCTTCCATCGCGCCGCACTGGCGCGGATGTCCTCCATTCCATCCAGCCTTCGGTCACAGATAATTTCTCGGATTCACATACTCCCCGTTCAGCCGCACACTGAAATGCAGATGCGGGCCGGTGGAATTTCCGGTGCTTCCGACCGAGGCGATCTGTTGGCCGGCGGAAACGCTCTGTCCTGCCGACACAGCCAGGGAAGAGGCGTGCATATAAATCGTGAACAGCCCGCCGCCATGGTTGATCATCACATAATTTCCCATGGAGGCGCTGTAGCCCGCGGACACCACCGTGCCATCCGCAGCCGCCAGAATCGGAGCACCATACGGCGCCGCCATGTCAAGTCCGCTGTGGAATTTCCGCGTCCCGTAAATCGGATGCACCCGGTACCCGAACTCCGAGGAAATATAGGTATAGCCCGGGCACGGCCAGGTGAATACCCCGCCGCTGTAGGCCTTCTGCTGTGCCGCCAGAGCAGCCTTGTCCGCCGCGACCTGTGACTCCAGCGCCGCAATCTCCGAGGTGGACTGATCGATCGCCGCCTGCGTCTCCTCCATCTCCGACTCCTGGTCTGAGATCTGCCCCTCCAGAGAACTGATCTGGGCCGCCTTCGCCTGAATCAGGCTCTGAATGCCGGCCTCCTCTTCTTCCTGCGTCTTCTTCGCTGCCTCGAGCGTTTCCTTCTCTTCCTTTAACGCCTGCCGGGTCGCCTCCACCAGCCGAGTCTGCTGCTTATACTCCTCCAGCTTTTTCCGGTCGTAGGCGGAGACCTCATCGATATACTGCGCCCTGTTCAGCATCTCGCTGAAACTGCCGGCCTGCAGCAGCACCTCCAGCATGTATGTGTTTCCCCGCTCATACATGAACTGAATCCGCTTCTTCATGGCCTCGTACTGCGCCTGCTGCACCTGCTCCGCTTCCTCCAGCTCCTTCTCCGTCCTGTCGATCTCCGATTCCTTATCCGTGATCTCCTGCTTCAGCTGATCCACCTTTGTCTGAATGGCCGTCAGGTTGGTGTCAAGCTGCGTGACATACGTCTCCAGATCGCTCTTGGACGCCTCCAGGCTCTTTTTGATGGACTGGATATCGCTCAGAGAACTCTGAAGACTCTCCCGTTCCGATTTTGCGGACGAAATCTGGTCCTCCTTCGCCTTGATGGATTCCTCCGTCACGGCTGCCTGTACAGGCACCGCCGCCGGTGCAGCCCAAATGGCGGCCGCTGCCGCAATGGCCGCTGCCGCCGCGATCGCCCGGGCACGAAACCGCCCTCGATTGTGATTGCTTCGATTCATCAAAATACATCCTGCCGGCGTCACTGCCCCGGCGCATACAGGGAATCTTATCCCGGAATCATGTCCCGTTCATCACGGCCTCTCTGGAAGCCGACGCCTCTCTGGAACCCATCGCTTCTCTGCCGCGCCGCTCCAGAGGGCATGCGAAGAGACCGGCAGGAAATCCGCTGTTTCAAACTCCTCACGTCTTGTCGCGCAGCTGCCTGCGGACGGTCAGCAGACTCCCGAAAAAGCCGATGCCGATGCCGAGAAGCAGACTGATCGGAATCAGTGTTTTCATGATGGCGACGACCGGCAGGAAACTCAGCAGAGAGGTCAGCATGGAAAATCTGCCCTCGAAGAAGTCCACCGCCTTGCCGTAGAAGTAATAAATCAGGACCAGCGGAATCACGGCGCCCGCGAAGCCGATGATCATACCCTCGATGACGAAGGGCGCCCGGATGAAGAAATCCGTCGCTCCGACGTACTTCATGATATTGATCTCCTCTTCCCGGAACTTGATGCCGATGGTGACCGTGTTGCTGATCAGGAAGATGGAAACACCCAGCAGAAGTACAATGATGCCGATATAAATATACGCAATCAGGCTGTTGAATCCCGTCAGTGTCGTGGCGGTCAGCTCAGACCGGTTGACCATCCGGACCTGATCCAGTCCCTCCAGATAACTCACCAGCGAATTCTGCTGGGAGACATCATTCAGATAAATCTCCAGATTCTCCGAATTTTCCAGCGGATTTTCCGTGAAGCCGTCGGAATACTCGCCGAGATACTCCTGCTTGAAGGAATTCCAGGCCTCCTCCGCCGAGACATAGGTGACGCTGGCCACCTCCGGACGCTCCTCAATGGCGACCTTCAGCTGCTGGATCTGGTCCTCCGTGGTCCCCTCATTGAAAAACACCGTGACGGAAACCCCCTGTTCCGCGCTGCGGACCGCATGCTGTGCATCCGTCAGGATGGCATAAAACAGGCCGAACAGAAAAAGACATGCCGAAATGGTCGCAATCGAAGCCAGAGTGAACAGCTTGTTGCGGTGCAGATTTCGAAATCCCTGTCCGATGGAATAGAAAAATGAACTGATTTTCATGAATACCTCACTGCCGCGGCCGGCCGTGGCGCAGCAAAATTTCTATCTGCCAGACGCTTTGCGGAATGCCTACTGTCCCGCCCCGTTCCGGTCATCCTCCATGCTCTGTGTGAATCCCTGTGCAAGCTCCTGCGTGACAGAAAGATCCTCCGTCAACCCGCCCGCATAATCCTGCATGTCAGCGCCCGCGCTTTCCACGGAATTGCCCTCCGGATACAAATCCTGCTCCAGTCCGTATTCCCCGAGATAGTATGTCTCCTCGTCCGACACGCCTTCCTCCTCATAGCCGTCCTCGAGGTAAATTTCCTCCTCATAGGCCATGTTCTCAGAGGCCGTATAGTTGCCGTGCTCCTCATCTCCCATGATGACGCCCTGCCGCATCGTGATGACGCGCTTGTGCATGGCGTTGACGATCTCCCGGTTGTGCGTGACCACGACGACCGTCGTGCCCTCCTCGTTCACCCGCTCAAGCAACTTCATAATCTCCCAGGAATTCCGCGGATCGAGGTTTCCGGTCGGCTCATCCGCCAGCAGAATGTATGGATGATTGATCAGCGCCCTCGCAAGCGCCACCCTCTGCTGCTCGCCGCCGGAGAGCTGGTCCGGAAAATTCTTATACTTGTTGGCGAGTCCTACCGTGGCAAGAATATTCGGCACATCCCTCTTGATGCTCGAATTCGGAATCTGAATGATACGCTCGGCAAATGCCACGTTCTCATAGATATTCCGGTCCTTCAGCAGACGGAAGTCCTGGAACACGATACCCAGATTCCGGCGGAATTTTGCAATCTTCCGATGCGGAAGGCGGTTCAGATCATAGCCCAGCACATTGATATAGCCGCGGGTCGGCCGCAGCTCCCGGAGCAGAAGCTTGATCAGCGTCGACTTGCCGGAACCCGAGTCGCCCACGATGAAGACAAACTCTCCCTGCCGGATATCGAGCGAGATGCCGTTCAGCGCGGCGGTCTGCTTGTCGTACGCCTTATATACGTTTCGTATGGTGATGACATTTCCCTCCGGGATGTCAACCGTTCTGCGATTCTTCGCCATGCGTTCCTTTCTTGAACTTCTGTGATCAATATTCAAACGTATCCATCTTCTCCATGTAGGACATATACCGCACCACCATCAGCGCGATCTTGAACGTAATTGCATCATCGAAGACGCGCAGATCGAGTCCGGTGCTCTTCTGGAGCTTATCGAGACGATAAACCAGCGTGTTGCGGTGTATAAACAGCTGGCGGCTCGTCTCCGAGACATTCAGATTATTCTCGAAAAACTTATTGATCGTCGTCAGCGTCTCTTCGTCAAAATCCTCCGGTCCCCTGGCGCCGAATACCTCATGAATGAACATTTTGCAGAGAGGGATCGGAAGCTGGTAAATCAGGCGGCCGATCCCCAGATCGCTGTAAGAGACAATATTCCGTTCCTCGAAGAAAATTTTGCCGACGTCAAGCGCCATCCTGGCTTCCTTGTAGGACCGGCTGACTTCCTTCAGTTCGCCCACGGCAGTGCCGTACGCGATATGCACATTGTCGAATCCGTTTTTCCGCAGAAAAGCCGCATACGCCTCGGCCGTCTGCTGAATGTCCTTCGGCCTGCTTCCCTCACTCAGGTCCCTGACCACAATCACGCCGCTCTCATTGACCGCCGTGACAAAATCCGAGCTGCCGGGGCCAATATATTGCTGCATGGTCTCCAGTGCATTCATATCGCGGTCCTCGCCCGTCTCGATAATGAGCGCCACCCGCGGCGCGCTGGCAGCGATATGCAGCTTCTTCGCCCGGCCGTAAATATCCACCAGAAGCAGATTGTCCAGCAACAGATTTTTGATGAAGCTGTCCCGGTCATACCGCTCCTTCGTGGCGCCGATCAGCTCATGGATCTGAAATGCCGCCATTCTGCCGATCACGAAGCTGTTGTCCTTCTCGCCCCGCACCACCAGGACAAATTCCAGGACCTGGTCGTCGAAAATTTTGAAAAACGCGAAGTCATTCCAGCTCTGTGTGTCCGCCGGTGACTGCGAAAACGTCGGAACAAACTGCGATGCCTCGTCAAACTCCGAGCTCGTCACCGCCTGCTCCCTGCCCTCCGGATCCATCACCGCGAGTTCTACCTTCGCAATATCCCGGATGCCGTCGATCGTGCCCTGCAAAATTTGATTCGAAATCATCTTCTCACCCCTGATGTGCCATATTTCTGACTGCAGCCCCCGCTGCCGCTCCCCAAACAGATATTACCATCATAATTCATACATGCAAAATAATCTATAAAATTTCGCTCGTTTTTTGTTGGATATTACCAATATTCATTCAGCCCGCACGTGCCTTTGCGGCACGCGCCGGAAGCCGTCCGGGCCGTATTCCCATATTCCGTAACCGACGCACCGACACTTTTCTGTTTCGAGCTTCACAGAACAAAATCCGTCAGGGCGATAAAAACAACCGCGAGCAGGATGCCCAGAATCATCCAGAAGGAGAGAAGTTTTCCGCGGCGCGTCTCCCCCTGCGCCGCATCCATGCAGCCATACACGCGGTTTCTGCGGACGTTCATCATCTCCGGCCTGCCCTCGATCCGGGCCATGGCGTTCAGAATCAGAACCGCCAGAATCAGGCATATCACAATCATAAACACCAGGATAAGTGCCGCAGCCGCCATGATTCCCTGAATCGTCACACCAGGAATTGACTGAAGAATTTTCCGGTACTCGTCAATCGTCATGCCGCTCTCCAGCGCCGGGTCGGAGAAGTCCGCCTCAGATGGAATGGCGTACATCAGCCCGACCTCCACGGAGTTAAAGACCATGTGCATCACTAGCGAGGTTGCGATACTGCCGGACATCTCCACCGCCGCCGCTAAGACAATTCCCAGGAACACCGCGTAGCAGGCCTGATTGAAATTCAGGTGCATCAGCCCGAAGAGTGCGCCGCTCAGGATCACGGCAGCTGACGCTCTGCCCGAACTCCGCAGGGACCGGAACAGATAGCCGCGGAAGACCAGTTCCTCCATGCACGGTCCGGCGATGCCGATCAGCAGGAGACTTTCCCACGCAGGCAGCGAAACCAGCTGTCCGCTCAGCTCCTCCACCACATTCCCGGTCCAGAACTGGGAAAACAGGTTGAGCACCATCACCACCGGGAAAGAGACCAGAAGCAGCAACAGTGAGAGCAGCAGCGTGCGGAGATGAACCAGATGAAAGCCGAACATCTCCTGCACCGGAGCCGGCGTGCGCAGCGCCCAGATCAGCATCGGGATCAAAATCAGGAGTTCCGGCAGGAGTAGCGCTCCCGCCATGCCCGCCGGCGTATTGAGGAGAGCCGCATATCCCGCGATCCTGTCCTGCAGCAGCGACAGGATCAGCGTGGCGCCGACCGAAACGGCGATCAATGTAAAATACAGGCTTCCTGCCTTTTTTGTATTCATGCCCTGTTCCTTTCCAGCTTCGGGCCGCGGATGGCCTCAGCCATGCCCGGCTGATTCGCTTCGGCACTGCGCAGACGGCGCCGATACTCGTGGCATCGCTCAGCCCTGCCTGGGTTCCTTCTTCGTCAGCACAATCGAATCCGACAGGATTCTGACCCTTCCCTCTTTCAGCAGATGCCCGACGGTACGCTTAAACTCATTCTTGCTCATATGGACCTCGGCACGGATTTTGTCCGGATCCGCGCGGTCTGTGAAGGGAAGACTCCCGCCCCGCTGCCTGATCAACTGTTCCAATGCCTCACAGTCAGGCGCAAGCTGAAACGCGGCTTTCTCCCGAATAGCAAGATCGAGCTTCCCATCCGGTTTCACCCGGGTCACCCGGGCGGAGATGACATCGCCCACGCGCATCGGACGCGTCACCTCCCGCTTTGGAATCAGGGCGGAATAACGGCTGTCCACCGCCACGAACACGCCGAAGTTGTCCGAGGTTTCGTACACCACGCCGGTCACGCGGTCTCCGGTATGATAGGGGCTGTTCTTCTCCAGATAGGGATAGACATTCATCGTCGCCGCGAGCCGTCCGCTCTTGTCGATATACACCGCCACCAGGCACTCCTGCCCCTCGATCACATGTCCATTCCGCGGCTGCTCATGGAAAGGAAGCAGCAGATCCTTGTCGAGGCCCCAGTCCAGGAACGCGCCGGTCCTTGTTACCTGAGACACCGTGAGCCACCCGACCTCATGAAGCTTCAGCTTCGGAGTCTTCCGTGTCGCAATCAGACGATCCTCCGAATCCTTGTAGAGAAATACCTCCAGGACATCTCCCTCCTTTGTGTCCTCCGGGACCTGCGATTTTGGCAGAAGGACCCGTTCCGGCATCGCCGGAGCGCCGGCTCGGTCGGTCGCGCCTTCTTGTGCCGCGCCTACAGCGGCAGCGCTGTCTCTTTCTTCTGCCGCCGCAGTCTCATCCGTCTCTTCGCGGCTGTCCTCCTGCGATTCCATCAGATAGACGCCAAAATCCGTCCTTTTCTCCACCGTCAGTCTCTGCCATTCTCCCAGCTTCCACATAGTACTTCCGTCCTTTCGTCATATCGTCGATTCTTAGTGTCCATGCCCTCACGGGCAGGCGCCCCGTCTGCCTGCCCGTCCGGCCTACTGCGGAACGATCTCACTCCGCCGTATCCAGGCATCCCGCTCCGTTTTCTGGCGCTCCCGGATAGTCAGCTCCGCCGTCACATAAGGCTGGCCGTCGTCCCCCAGCAGCGCGGCGGGTACCATCCGTGCTTCGTCTGCCCCTGCTGTGCCGACCGCCTCCTCCGGATATTCGCAGACATGCACACGATCTCCCAGCAGCGCCTGCCTCCTGTACTCAATCCGCAGGCCGGTCACAATCTCCTCCTCCGGGACCATGCTCATCAGAAATCGGACATACTGTCCGTTATTCACATGGTGATTGGAATCGAGGTGTTCCTCTCCGACCGTCAGTACCGCCTTTTCCGCGGCGCCCTCCTCCGGAACCGACACCTTTCTGGACCGCGTGGGAAGATCCAGCCCGGGGCCGATCGTATACACCGTCTTCATCTCCTCCGGTGCCCGCACCGGCAGCATGCGCGCGAGGTCCATCAGCGACCAGACCGAATAGGCCTCTGCCAGCCTCTCCCCTTCTGCCGTCTCCATCCAGAAATTGCGCAGCCCGATGAACGCTCCTTTCCAGCCGCATGGCTGCGTGGTCGTCCGGATCCGTTCTCCCAGCGCCGGATACCGATACACCGCAATCTGCCAGTAATTGACAATCCACGCCACATGCCGGTCCTCCATGAATCCGATTCCGACCCCGCCGTCCTCCGACTGAAACGTCGAACAATCCTGAAAATAATTGATCAGTGCCTCCGGCCTCAGCAGACCGGAGCTGTCCACCTCGCTGTACCGGATTCTCCCATCAAATGTGTACATTGCCTCTCCTCCGCTTTTCTCCGTGCGCCGCACAACAGCCCCGGCCGCTCCGTTCCGCCCGCTGAGCGGGTTTTCCTATCCGAAGATTTCCTCCGCGGCCATCAGAATTTCCTCCCGCGACGCATGGAAGGTTCCCTGGACCATCTCCGGCTTTCCTCCGCCCCGGCCGTTCAGTCTCTGATTCAGCTCTCTGCCACCGGGCCGCACATCCACACTCCTGCTGCCAATCACATAGTACCAGTTGTCTTCTCCGCCGGAAACCGCGAGACATACCGTTCCCCGATTCTGCTCCAGCAGAAATTCACAGAGCCTTCTGGTTTCCACAGGGTCCAGTGACTCCTCAAAAACCGATGCAAGCGGCGCTCCTTCCGGCATCGCCGCCGCTCTCGCGGCATAATACATCTGTGTCCGCTCCGCAATTTTCTGACTTTTTACAAGGCTGTCCGCACGAATTTTGGCAAAAGCGGGTTCCGCTTCATCCGGTGAGACTGCCATCTCCCGGGAAAGCGCCGTCAGACTGTCCATGCGGCGCTCGAGAATCCGCAGCGCCCTTTCACCGCTCGCCATCTCAATGCGGACGCCGCCCTTGTACCGCATCATCGACAGACACTTGATGATACCGATCTCTCCGGTGCGCGCCACGTGAGTGCCGCAGCACGCGCAGATATCCGCCCCCGGCACTGTCACAATGCGCACCGTCCCGGCGAGCTCCTTCTTGCTGCGGTAAGGAATCCTCTCTAACTCCTCCGGCGCCGGATAAGTAATCTCAATCGGCCGGTTGTCATAGACCACGCCGTTTGCCTCCCGCTCGATCTCCATGAGTTCTTCCCAGGTCAGCGGTCCGGACAAATCGATTGTGATCACCTCCCCCATGTGATAGCCGACATTCTCATAGCCATAATGCCGATGCACCAGCCCGGAGATAATATGCTCCCCGGAATGATTCTGCATCAGATCAAACCGGCGCGCCCAGTCGATCCTGCCATGCACCATCCTGCCGACAGGAAGCGCCCCGTCCGTATAATGCACCACACTGCCGTCCGCCCGCCGCTGCACATCAATCACCTGCACCGCGCCACCCTCCGCGGACTCCAGCGTTCCCTGGTCCGCAGGCTGTCCACCGCCCTCCGGATAGAACACCGTATTCTCCAGCACAACCTCGAAAGTGCCCTGCTTCTGCCTGCTCTCTGCGCATTCCACTACTGGCGCGTCGAACTCCCGCCGATACGCATCTTGATAAAACCACTCTGACATTTCCATACTCATCTGCTCCTGAATTGTCCCTGACCAGTTTAGCATGTACGGGACAATTTTTGTCCCGTACATGCTAAACTGGTCAGGGACAATTTCCCGGTGTCAAAAGGAATGTGCAAAATCTATGGATCATCCCATTTCCAATTCTATAATTCCGTCCGGTCAGCCTTCCCCCCGCCTGGAGCTTCTTGACATGATCCGGGGACTGACGCTGATCAGCATGGTCCTGTACCATGCCTGCTGGGATCTGGTGTACCTTCAAGGCTCAGAAAACCGCTTCGCCCTCTGGTATCAGTCCCGCCCGGCCTTTCTGTGGCAGCAGAGCATCTGCTGGACCTTCATTCTGTTGTCCGGCTTCTGCGCGCCGCTTTCCCGCCATGCGTTCCGCCGCAGCCTGTCTGTGTTTCTGGCTGGCGCGCTGGTTACCGCCGTGACGCTCATCTTCACTCCGGAGAACCGGATCGTCTTTGGCATCCTGACGTTTCTCGGCAGCGCCGGCATTGTGACCGCCCTCCTGCGCGCCGCCTTCCGCAAAATCCGTCACAAAGCCGAGCTGCAGTCACCCGGCGGCAGCCTGCCCGCCCCTCTCGCAGCGCTCTGCCTCAGCTTCTGGCTCTTTCTCGCCTTTTCGAATGTCCCCGGCGGAGTGCTGCAAATTCTGCCCGGTATCAGGCTGCCTCTGCCCGCCGGGCTTTATCATGGCTATCCTGCCACCTTCTTCGGACTCCGGGATCCCTCTTTCTGGTCGACAGACTACTTTCCCTTCTTCCCCTGGTACTTCCTCTATCTGACCGGATACTGGCTGAACCGTCTGCTCTCCGCCGCCGGGCTTCTCTCCGGCGGTCGCCGGATTCTGCACATCGGCCTGCCCGCCGTCTCCTGGCTCGGCAGGCATTCCCTGCTGCTCTATCTCCTCCACCAGCCGGTCCTATACGGCATCTTTCTGCTGTTTTAACTCCGTCTGGAGCATGCGGAGAAGCTCCGGCAGCGTCTCCTCAAAATTCACGCCGAACCGCTCCTCTGTCCCATCCCCGACCGTCCGCGCGATCGTCAGTGCCGTGTAATCCGCCGCCAGCTGAAACGCTTTCTCATCCGGCAGTCCGCGCACCAGCGCGCCGAGCGCCACACTGGCGAAGAGATCCCCTGTCCCGTGAAATGCCGCCGGAATTCTCCTGCTCTGACAGGCAAAATATGTCCCGCCGCCCCTCCGGTATCCCAGCACACCCGTCCGGCCAGCCGAAAGAGAGACTCCCGTCAGCACCGTTTCCCCCGGGCCAAGGCTGGAAAGCCGGCGCAGCAATTCCCTTAGTTCAGTCTCCGTCCATTCCTCCCGGTACGCCGTTCCCGTCAGAAGGCAGGCCTCCGTGAGATTCGGAACGATCACATCCGCCTGCCCGCAGAACGCCGCGTTGAGACGGACATAATCCGCATCAAGCCGCGCATACAGACGTCCATGATCTCCCATCACCGGATCGACAAACATCCGCGTGTCCGTTCCCCGCAGCAGGCGGATGGCCTCCTGCACCGCGTCCACCACTTCCGCCGACCCCAGATACCCGGTATAAATGACGTCAAATCGGACGCCTTCCCGCTTCCAGTGCTCCGCCGCCGGGACAATAAGATCCGACAGGTCCCGCACCGCCGGATTCGGAAATCCGGTGTGGGTGGACAGCACCGCTGTCGGCAGAACCGTGACTTCCATCCCCATCGCGGACAGAACCGGCAGCGCGATTGTCTGCGAGCACCGCCCGAGACAGGAAATATCCTGTACGCATAAAATTCGTTTCATGCCGATACCTCCGCTGAGACAAAATACGGACATCTGGACCACTGCGTGTGAACTTTATATCTCCAGCATCTCCCGCAGCGTCTCAAACACAAACACCACGCTGGCCCGGCGCACCGCCTGCCTGCCGATGCTGCCAAAATGCTTCGTCACCTGCCGCTCCCTGCCATTCATAAAGAAGCCGAAACATACCGTCCCGACCGGCGACTCCGCCGTCCCGCCGGACGGTCCCGCCACACCGGTGATACCGACGCCGACCTCTGCCTGCCCCGCAAGAGCGGCTCCCTCTGCCATCTCGCGCGCGACCGGCTCGCTGACCACAGAGAACCGGTCGATCGTCTCCTGCCGGACTCCCAGGACCCTCACCTTCGCCTCGCTTGCATAGGTCACAAAGGAAACATCCAGCACCCGGGAAGCATTCGGCACATCCACCAGCGCAGCCGCCGCCAGCCCTCCCGTGCACGACTCCGCAAACGAAATATGCCACTTCCTCTGAATCAGCAGGTTCACCACCTGCTCTGCATTCTGATCCATACTGCCGCCTCCTGCTTCATCCTCATGCCGTGGCCGATTTCCTGCCCACTGCCTCCCATCCCCGGCATGCCCGGGCAAGGTACACTGCCCACGGTCTTTTGACCACAACATCAAAATATGCTATAACCACTACCTCAGAACCATTTCGTATACAGCCGAAAGAAGTCCCGGAAGTCCCCCCCGCCACGATGTGCGCCTGCCGGACGACTACACACATAACCAGAAAGAGGTTCCCGATGTCGCAATACCGGAATAAAAAAGGACACCCGGCGCTCCGGGTGTTCGTCAAAACCTTACTTGTCATCCTGCTGATCGGCGGAGGCCTCCTCGCAGCCTTCCGCTATGTCCGCCCGCTCAAAAAGGCGGTGGTCAACGAGGTCGTGAAGGAAGCGGCGCAGGAAGCCGTCGTCTCATCCGGCGGCTATATCTCGGAGGAACAGGTCCAGCAGGCGCTCGACTCCATGTCCTCTGAGGACCGGCAAAAGCTTGAGACTATCCTCGACGACCACGCCGATCCGTCGACCATCTCTAGGATCGGTTCCTACGTGGCGAGCGGCGACTACAACAGCGCCTACGACTATGCGAAGGAAACCCTTACCCCGGAAGAAATGCAGGAGCTGCAGGACCTTTACAGCAAATACATCGGCTCCCTCTCCTCCGAAGGCGTCACCCTTCCATAACGCATCCCGCGGCAGGCCGTCCCTCTCAAGCCTCTTTCTGACCGCAGCACACTTCCCGGGCCTTGTCCGGATAATTCGTGATCACCGCGTGCACGCCATATTTTGCGCACGCCTCCAGCTCCGCTCTGCTGTTTACCGTCCAGACATTCACATCGAGTCCGTTCTCCCTGCACTCCTCCATGAAATGCGGATACTGCAGATTGCAGAACGCCGGATGGAGCGCCATCACGCCGTTTTTCTTGCCGTACGCGGGCATATCCAGCGCGCCGTCCGCATACAGAAACGCCGTCTGCGCCTCCGGGTCGATCTGCTGAATCTTCCGGATGGAATAATGGTTGAACGAGGAATAGATCACCCGCTTCTCAAAGCCGCACTCATGGGTGAGATCCACGATCATCTGTTCCAGATTTTCATAGAAAATCTCCCCCGTCTTCAGCTCAATGTTGATCGTCAGATTCGTGGGTTCCAGCTGCGCGAACACCTCCCGCATCGTCGGAATCTGCGTTCCCTCATAGGCCAGATTTCCGTTGCAGAAGTCAAACTGCTTCAGCTCCTCCAGCGTGAAATCCTTCACATACCCCGCGCCGTTACTCGTGCGGTCGATTTTTTCATCGTGACAGACCACAATCTCCCCGTCCCGGGTCAGCTGCACATCCAGTTCCACCCCGTCCGCCTTCATATAAGCCGCCATCGCAAACGCCGGCAGCGTATTCTCCGGGCAATATCCACTTGCGCCCCGGTGCGCCCAAATCAACGGTTTGCTCATCATATTCCTCCTGTCTGTTCCAGATTGTCCCTGACGAGTTTAGCTTGTTTGGGACAATTTTTGTCCCAAACAAGCTAAACTCGTCAGGGACAATTTCATCCCGCCATGTGTTTTCTACGGTTCTGGTATACAGAGAGCGTGACGATACCGGCCATTGCCGCTCCCATCAGCAGCCATCCCCATACAGGTACTCTGCGGATGTTATAGCAGCGGACGTTGACCCACATCTGGTTGATCGCAGCGTTCTCTTCCGGCGTGAAATATCGCATGATACTGGAGCGCCGGATGACATCCGTGCCCGGATACTGGGCGGCGAGCTGGCGGTGAAGCTGCTCCTCCGAAACCGTCAGTGTGTGTTCCGGATCCGCTTTCTCCGTATCCCCGGTGAAAAAGTAGCCGAGGTCGTACGGCACCGTGCCGCTCTCCCCCTCGTCCGCCCCGTAGTTCCAGTCAAGATATTCGAAAATCCGCGGGTCGCTGCCGCCTGAGATCACCGATGTGTACCCGATGTAATACATATTGCGGATGGCGTTGTCCGGCCGCGACAGGAAGTTGATAAATGCCTCCGCCGCCTGCTGCTTCGCCCGGTCTCCCGCGATCCCGTTCTTCAGCATACACCATCCATCAAAATAAATGTTAGTGCTTTCTCTCGGAACGGCAAAATTCAGCATGTATCCGTCCTCGTCGGCCTGGTCCATCGTGTAGACCGCATCGCCGGACCACTGGTAATTAGCCACGACCTTGCCCGTGATCATGTCCGCCTTCCCGGAATCCGTCTCAAAGGAGTAAACATTATCCTTCACCTGCTGCAGATAGTCCTGCACCTTCGCGATCATCTCCGGAGAAGTGTCGTTCATGGCATCCTCCAGCTTCTGATGATACGCCGGATCCTTCACCAGGGACGGCGCCGTCAGCTCCTCCCCCTTCAGTGCGCCGACCGCCATGAAATAGCTGTCGCGCACGTTGTCCTTGATGGTGATCTGCCGGCGGTAGGCCGGGTCGTCCGCCAGCGTCCACGTGGCAGCCTGCTCCTCCGTCAGCACATTCGGATTATAGACAAAACCCGTGACGCCCCACATATATCCCGCCGAATATTTTGACCACGGCTCGTCTCCGATCCGGGTGGAATCAAAGACATTCTGAATGTAGGGCGACACGCCGCGGATGTAGAAATTGTTCGCGTCAGACGGATCAAAGAAGTGATCGGAGAGCGGCACCAGCTGGTCCTCGCTCATCAGCTTCATGATCATATAGTCCGACGGGCACACCAGATCATACGTGTCCCCCAGCGTCAGCATGTTGTAGAGATCCTCATTCGTACCGAAGGTGGAATACTGCACCTTCACCTTCACGCCATAGGTCTCCGCATACCAGTCCTCAAAATCCTGCACCAGGGAATTTTCTCCGAAAACCGTGCCATCCGGCAGATCGATGGCTTCCTCCTGGTCCCAGTCTCCCTCATCAATATACTCTTCCCAGTTGCAGACCCGGAGTGTGACCGTCTTTCCGGTTCCTGCAGCCATGGTATCCCGCGCTGCAGGCGCAGTTTCCTCTGCGCGCACCGGCATGCCCGCTCCTGCCACTGCAGTCAGGCTGAAAAACAGTGCTGAGAACGCCAGAAAACCCTGTTTTACCCGATTCATTCCGCTCTGCCCTCCTTCTCAGCCTTCTCTCTCGCCCGGTCCGCGCGGGCGGTGTGATAATTCATGCCCGCCACAACCAGAATGACCACCGCGAAGATCACCGTCGACAGCGCCCAGAGTGCCGTCTTGATCGTGGTCTGCGCCCCCTTCGTCGCGTTCACAACATAGGTGCTGATCGTGTCGAAGGTCGCCGGCTTGGTATAAGTCGCAATAAAATAGTCATCCAGCGAGAGCGTCACCGCAAGCCCGAAGCCCGAGACGATGCCCGGCACCAGCTGCGGAATGACGACCTGCCGCAGTGCCTTTGCCGGCGTTGCGCCGAGATCGAGCGCCGCCTCGTAGAGACTCGGATCCATCTGCCGGATTTTGGGCATGACAGAAAGAAACACAAACGGCGCACACAGCGTCACGTGTCCGATCACCAGCGGAATATATGTATCCTTGCTGATATGAAAGGCGACAACCAGCAGGATACAGATGGAGAAGCCGGTGACGACATCCGCGTTGACCACCGGCACCTGGTTCATCGTCGAAATGGCGCGTCCCACCCGTCCCTTCGAATAAAAAGCGCCGATGGCGCCTGTCGTGCCCAGAACCGTGGCAATCGCCGCCGATCCGAACGCCAGAAGGAGTGTGCCGCCAATCATATTGCGCAGACTCTCCGTCGTGAACAGCGTCACATAATTTTGCAGAGAGAACCCCCTGATCTGTCCGATCTGCGTCGCATCCGTGAAGCTGTACACCGCGAGAATCAGAATCGGCAGATACAGCACCACCAGCATCAGCACAAGAAAAATCCACTTTCCAAATGCCCTTCTCTTTCTCACAGCAGCGCTCCTCCCCTCTGCGCACCTGCCTCCTCGTCGTCCGTGAGCAGCGTGAATACGCAGATGATCCCAAGCAGAATCAGCGCAATCATCGATCCGCTGTGCCAGTCGTACGCGGCAAAATACGACCCGATGAGCGATCCCATAATATATGTGCTGTTATACAGCATATCCAGCACCACATAGTTCGTCATGGCCGGCAGAAACACCATCGAAACACCGCTCATGATCCCCGGCATCGACAGCGGCAAAGTCACCCTGAAAAAGGTCTGCTTTTCATCCGCGCCCAGATCCATCGCCGCTTCCCGCAGTGCGCCGTCCAGCTTCGAAATCGTCGTGAAAATCGGCAGAATCATAAACGGCAGAAAATCATACGTCATACCAACCACTGCGTTCAGAAACGGAAACCGTGCCAGATTTCCCTCAAGCAGCGTCAGCACCTCCTTCAGCGCCGTGATCCGCAGAGAGAAATTGATCCACATCGGCATCACGAAAACCATCACCACAGACGACTTATACTTCAGCGGACTCATCGCCAGAATATAGGCGACCGGATACGCCAGCAGCAGACACACCGCCGTCGTCACCATAGCCACAGCAAAACTGTAAAACAACGTTCCCAGCGCATTCGGATCCGTGAAGAAACCGATGAAATGCGCCGCCGTCAACCGCCCTGTTCCGTCTGTGAACGCATAATAAAACAACACCACCAGCGGCAGAACCACAAACAGAACCAGATAAACGGCATACGGAATACCGAGACTCTTACGCGTAAATTTCATGATCGCCCTCATTTTGTCCCTGACAATTCTGTCAATGCCTGTTCTTCAGGGAGAATGTCATCTTATCCACCGGCATAATCAGGCCGACGCGGTCGCCCATGTTCCACAGGTACTCGTCATAGACGGCAAAATCCTGTTCCAGATCGGTATGGATGACATAAAGATAATGGCTGCCCTGATAGATCAGGTTGCTGATGTTGCCCTGGATGAGGCCCTCCTCCTCGTTGTCTGTCATGCGGATGTCCTCCGGACCGATGGACGCCTGCACTTTGGTCCGGCCGATGTCAATGACCTCCCCGGCGGCGTCGACCACCTGGCCGTCCCCGAGTCTCCTGCTCCCCCTGATGAGCTTCGTCAGGCTCGCGTCGAGCAGGTGTCCGTTATATTCCAGCCGGTAATCGCGGTTGATATCGACGAGGAAGGTATTGGTATGGTCCTCGGCGATCATGATGTGAATTCCGTCCGGCTCAATCGCCATCCCAACGCGGTCGCCCACCTTCGCGGCCTTCACCGACTGAATCACCATCTCATTCTTGCCGGACTGCACGGTGATCTCGTAATGAATTCCCTTGAAAATGACGGAGATGACGGTTCCCTGGATCATCCCATCCTCCGGTCTCGTGATCTGAACGTCCTCCGGACGGACAACTGCGGTGATGTGCGTTCCCTCGGGCACGTCGTCCACGCACTCAAACTCGCCGCCGCAAAATCTGGCCCTGCGTTTCCCAGTCATGATCCCGGAGAAAATGTTCGACTCCCCGATGAAATCGGCCACAAACGCATTCTTCGGCTCGTTGTAAATATCCTCCGGCGTGCCGATCTGCTGAATGTGTCCCTCGCTCATGACAACAATTTTGTCGGACATGGTCAGTGCCTCTTCCTGATCATGCGTCACATATATGAACGTGATTCCGAGCCGGTCATGCATCTCCTTGAGCTCCAGCTGCATTTCCTGGCGCATCTTGAGATCGAGTGCGCCGAGCGGCTCGTCAAGCAGTAAAATCTCCGGCTCGTTCACAAGGGCTCTCGCAATCGCAATTCTCTGCTGCTGACCGCCGGACAGGGTCTGGACGCTGCGCCCCTCGAACCCTTCCAGGTCCACAAGCGACAGGACCTTCTTCACGCGGCGCGCGATCTCTTCTTTCGGTGTCTTCTTCAGTTTCAGGCCGAACGCGATGTTTTCCTCGATATTCATATGCGGAAACAGCGCATACCGCTGAAACACGGTGTTGATCGGCCGCTCATAGGGCGGAAGCTTCGTGATGTCCTTCCCGTTCAGCAGAATCTCCCCCGCCGTCGGGATGTCGAATCCCGCGATCATCCGCAATGTGGTGGTCTTACCGCAGCCAGACGGCCCGAGAAACGTGACAAATTCTCCGCGCCGCACCTCCAGATTGAAATCCTGCACGGCCATGAATCCGTTGTCCTGGAACTGTTTTGTGACATGCTTCAGTTCGATGATATTATTGTTCATGATTCTCCTTCATATCTGCTCTGCGCGTCAAAATCCGCTTCTCTCCGGTGCCGTCCGGCAATGGAACTCTCTATTTGCCCATCGCCGGGCACAGAAATCCGCCCGCTGCACCGGCTCATCAGAATTCCGGCGGCGTCGAAATCCACAGAAATCTTGCCGGGCGGCTTCCGGGATTGGCGATGCGGTGATTCTTCGTCGTCCGGTAATAAAAGCTCTCCCCTGCCCGTGCGTGATATTCCTTGTCCCCGATCAGGATGTTCAGCCTTCCGCTGAGCACATAACCGAACTCCTCCCCCGGATGCGGCGTATCCTCCTCCAGCGACTGATACGGTCCGATCTCCACCCGGAGCGGTTCCATCTCAAACCGCTGCGCCGGCGGCACAAGCCATTCACGGCGGCTGCTGTTTCCATCCTCCTTGACAAAATAATCCTTCTCCCCGAACACGATCTGCTCCTTCGTGCTCTCCTTGAAGAACTCCGCCGGCGTCGAACCAAGGCACTCGATCAGGTCCATCAGCGTCACCACCGACGGGGACACCTGCCCGCGCTCCAGCTGAGAGATAAATCCCTTTGTCAGCTCCGTCCGGTCCGCGAGTTCCTGCTGCGTCAGACCGTTTCGCTGCCGCAGGTCCTTGAGCTTCCTGCCGATTTCCTGATTAACCTCCTCCTGCTCCATAACTACCTTCCCCTTGCAATGGCTATAAACCTGAAATCAGGTATTACTAAACATTTCAAACCGGAGAAAATTATACTATGACTAAACAAAAAATCAATTATTAAAATTTCCAGGCTTCCCTGGACTCTTTGTCCCGCAAAGCTCCGCTCCGTCCGACGCGGTTTGCGGGCGCCTGCAGAGCCCGGCCACGTGCCGCGGAGGCCTCTTTCGTCCTGGAGCCTCAATTCCCACTGATTTTCCTTGAAATAGCCCGTTTTTCTCTTATACTATAAATGTCATTGAAAACAAGAGAAAAAGGCAAGAGCCTGTGCACAGAATTGCTTGAGCCGCTGATTTCCATTTGACGCGTACGCGTATGATCGAAGAGTAAAGCAAAAGCAGGGCTGTACCAGTCCATAAGTAAGAAAGGAGTTTTGCATCATGCAGAACATTACCACTGTTGCCGAAGACATTCTCGCCATCGGCGCGAGCGATCACCGTCTCTCCCGCTTCGAGAACATCTTTCCGCTTCCGAACGGCGTTTCGTACAATAATTATGTTATCCTCGACGACAAGACCGTCCTGATGGATACCTCGGACGTGTCCGTGGCCGATCAGTTCCTTGAGAATCTCTCCGCGGCACTCGGCGGCAGGAAGCTCGATATCCTCGTCGTGCAGCACGTGGAACCGGACCACGCTTCCATGATCGGCGAGATTGTCCGCGAATATCCGGACGTCACCATCTACTCCTCGAAGCAGGCCTTCCTGATGATCTGCCAGTTCTTCCCGACGCTTCCGGTCAAATCCCACGTCGAGATCAGGGAGGGAGATACGCTGAATACCGGCCGGCACACCCTGCACTTTGTCGCGGCGCCGATGGTGCACTGGCCGGAAGTCATGGTCACCTATGACGATTTCACCAAAACTCTGTTCTCCGCCGACGCCTTCGGAACCTTCGGCGCTGTGGAGGGTTCTCTCTTCGCCGATGAGCACGATTTTGAGCGCGAATATCTCGATGAGGCCCGCCGTTACTATGCCAACATCGTCGGCAAGTACGGCTGCCAGGCGCAGGCCCTTCTGAAAAAGGCCGCAACGCTCGACATCGCTGCGATCTGCCCGCTGCACGGACCGATCTGGAGAAAGGATCTCGGCTGGTTCATCGACAAGTACCAGAAATGGTCCGGATATATCCCGGAGTCCGATGACATTCTCGTGGTCTACTGCTCCCTCTACGGCCACACCGCCTCCGCCGCTCAGGCCGCCGCAACCCAGCTCGCGGCAAAATCCGGCAGACACGTCGCTGTCTACGATGCGTCCGAAACAGACTGCAGCTTCCTCATCTCTGAGGTCTGGCGCTGCGCGAAAATCGTCCTCTTCTGCCCCACCTACAACATGGGCATTTACCCGAAAATGGAGACCTTCCTCAACGATATGCTGGCGCTGAACGTGCAGAACCGCACCTTCGCCGTTGCGGAGAACGGAACCTGGTGCCCTGCCGCCGGCAAACTGATCCGGGCAAAGCTCGCCGGTCTGAAGAACTGCACCGTCCTCGAGGACGGCCTGACCATCCGCAGTGCTCTCTCCGCGAAGGACGCCGATGCCCTGAACGCCTTCACCGATGCCATCGCGAAGGCATAAGACAGGTGCGGAGCATACATTTCACGTCCCATCGGTTTCACGTCCCATAGGTTTCGCGCCGCATATAAGACGGAAAAACACATCGGCGCACCACAGAAAAGTCCAGGGCATCCGCCCTGGACTTTTTGTCGACGATTTTCCACGGATCCTTTTCCGCGGATGGTTTTTCCGCGGATGGTTTTCCCGCGGATGGTTCTACCGCGGATGGTTTTTCCGCCGTTCCCGCAGGTATTGCGCTGCGGTGACTACATTTTTGCCGTTCCGGTCATTTCCCCGCCGCTTCTCCGATCAGTTTCATAATGATTGGCGTCGCATTCATCTGGCTGCTCTTTGCCATCGCGTCGATGTATGTCTGCCGTTTCCCGTACAGTTCCTTCACCGCATCGCAGATTTTGTCTGGCAGCTCATCATCGGACACCACCATGCTGTAGCCCTGTTTCCCGAAGGATCGGGCATTGAGGATCTGGTCGCCGCGGCTGCTGGCAGCCGGCAGCGGGACCAGAATCGCGGGCTTGCGCAGCGCCAGCAGCTCGCAGATGGCATTGGCGCCGGCGCGGGAAATCACTATATCCGCCGCCGCAAACAAATCCTTGAGTTCATCCTTCACAAATTCAAACTGCCGATATCCCGGAATCGTGAGCTTCAGATTGTCCACCTTGTCCTTGCCGCAGATGTGGATGATCTGAAAGTCCCGGAGAAGCGCATCAAGATTGTCCCGCACCGTCCTGTTGACCGAGGAGGCGCCGAGCGACCCGCCGATCACGAGCAGCACCGGCTTACTGTCATCAAATCCGCAGAAAGCCAGCCCCTTTTCTCTGTTTCCCTGCAGCAGCTCCTCCCGGATCGGCGTTCCTGTGAGGACCGCCTTGTCCGTCGGAAGACAGCCCAGGGTCTCCGGAAAATTACAGCACACCTTTTTCGCCACCGGAATGCACAGCCTGTTGGCCAGCCCCGGCGTCATGTCAGACTCATGAATGATGCACGGAATTTTCAGCGATGCCGCCGCCCGGACCACCGGCACGCTGACGAAGCCGCCCTTGGAGAACAGAACATCCGGCCTATACTCCCGCAGGAATTTCTTTGCCTGCCGGTAGCCCTTCATCACCCGGAATGGATCCGAGAAATTCTTCGGATCAAAATATCGGCGGAGCTTCCCCGTCTCAATGCCGAGATAGGGAACGCCGCAGTCCTCCATCAGCTTTTTCTCAATACCGTTCAGAGAACCGATGTAATAAATGTCGTAGCCCTCCTTCCGCAGGGAAGGGAGCAGCGCGATGTTCGGCGTCACATGGCCTGCCGTGCCGCCGCCGGTCAGAACGATCTTCTTTTTTACAGATTTTGCTGTATCCGCCATGGAATGCTGCCTTTCTCAGGCCCTGGCCGAAAGCGCCTGCTCCAGCGCAAGAGCCAGCTGATCCGCACAGGAGGTCGTTTTGAAGCCGCAGGTATTTCCCTTGAGCAGCGCGATGACATCCTCGGCCTTCTTGCCCTCCACCAGCTTGCCAATGGCCTTGAGATTGCCGTTGCAGCCGTCGGTGAACGTCACTCCATGCACAAGATGATCCTCATCTATGTCAAAATCAATCCGGGACGAACAGGTCCCGTGCGTATAATATGTCATGTTTATGCTTATACCTCGCTGAGGCAAAACCGCATGCGCGGATTTTGCCGAATGTGGTACCCGGTGCGCCGATACGAAAAGAGCCCACCCGCGGGCTTGCTCGCAGAGGGCTCTCTTTCTATACAGCCTTGAACCGGTACGATCAGATCTTGTTGTCAGACCCAAGAACGTCCTTGATCTTGTGCTCGACGATTGCCTTGACATTGGCACGGCCGTCGCCAAGATACTGACGAGGATCGAAGTGCTCCGGATGCTCCACAAAATGCTTGCGGATACCGGCAGTCATGCCCAGGCGCAGATCGGAGTCGATGTTGATCTTGCAGACAGCGCCTCTGGCAGCCTCACGCAGCTGATCCTCCGGAACGCCGATCGCATCGACCAGTTTGCCGCCGTTCTCGTTGATGATCTTGACGTATTCCTGCGGAACAGAGGAAGAGCCATGCAGAACGATCGGGAATCCGGGCAGACGGCGGGAAACCTCGGCAAGGATGTCGAGACGAAGCTGCGGCTTCGTGCCGGGCTTGAACTTGTAAGCGCCGTGGGAGGTGCCGATCGCGATCGCAAGGGAATCTACGCCGGTTCTCTTGACGAACTCCTCAACCTGATCCGGATCGGTGTAGAATGCCTTGTCCGCTTCCACAGAAACCGCATCCTCTACGCCGGCCAGCGTGCCGAGCTCAGCCTCGACCACAACGCCATGCTCATGCGCATACTCTGCAACCTTCTTGGACTCGGCGATGTTCTCCTCGAACGGATGGCCGGAATAGTCGATCATGACAGATGTGAATCCGTTGTCGACGCAGTCCTTGCAGACGTCAAAATCCGCGCCGTGATCCAGATGCAGAACCATCGGGACCTCCGGATGCAGCTCGGAAGCAGCCTCAACCAGCTTCACAAGATAGACGCTGTTGGCATACTTTCTGGCACCCTGGGAAGCCTGCAGAATAACAGGGCTCTTCAGCTCTGCCGCTGCATCAGTGATTCCCTGGACAATTTCCATGTTGTTAATGTTGAAAGCGCCGATGGCGTATCCGCCGGCATATGCTTTCTTGAACAGTTCAGTACTAGTTACAATAGGCATAATGAATACCACCTTTCTGTGGAATATTAACTTGCATTGCTAGTATATCGCGACGGATGAAGCCGTGCAAGCAGTCCGGCGGAACATTGCGTCCAACCGTCCGACCCGCTCAGCCGGTGACTCGCGCTGCATCCATGCCGGCACTTTCCGGATTCTTCCGGAAGAGATCGCCGACCTTCAGTCCTTCATAGGACGGATCGTCGCTCTCCACCGTCATCCACAGAATCTGCTGCGGGTGCGGCGCGCTGTCCACCGCGGTACCATTCTCTGTGAACAGCCCGGTGACCCGCGCCGCCACATCGCGTCCGTCCGGCTTCATGATTTCAATGAAATCGCCCACCAGAAACTTATTGCGCTGCATGAATTTTGCGCGGCCCGCTGCATCGACGGCGTCGATCAGACCGAGGTACACCGCGTCGTGGCGGTACACATTGTTCTCGTATACCATGGAGTCCGCGTCAGGTCTGCCAAAATAAAATCCTGTGGTAAACGGGCGATAGGTGCACTTCCGGATTTCTTCCCGGCACCAGGGCAGAATCTGCCGATATGCCTCCGCGCTCTCCATCCAGGCGTCGACAGCCCGCCGGTAAGCGCGCGCCACCGTCGCGACATACAGGGCGGTTCTCATACGCCCCTCCACCTTGAAGGAATCGATGCCGGCGTCTACCATCTCCGGAATGTGGTCAATCATGCACAGGTCGCGTGAATTGAATATGAACGTGCCGCGTTCATTCTCCATCACGGGAAGATATTCTCCCGGCCTCGTCTCCTCCATGACCGCATAGCGCCAGCGGCAGGGATTGGTGCAGTCCCCATGGTTCGAATCCCTTCCGGCAAACCAGTTGGACAGCAGGCAGCGCCCGGAATAGCTGATACACATCGCGCCGTGAATGAAGGCTTCAATCTGCAGGTCAGGCGGCGTTTTCTCTCTGATCTCTCTGATTTCCGCCAGGCTCAGCTCTCTCGCGCAGACCACGCGCCTCGCTCCCATGCTCTGCCAGAACTGGAAATCCGCATAATTCAGGCTGTTTGCCTGTGTGGAAACATGGAGTTCGCACATCGGACACAGCCGCTTCGCCATCAGAAATACACCGGGATCCGCAATAATCAGCGCGTCCGGCGCATCCTCCCCGAAAGCCGCCAGCTCTTTCAGATACTGCTCAATGCCCGGCAACTCCGGGCTGTGCGCGAGAACGTTCACCGTGACATGGACCGATACACCGTGCCGGTGGGCATACTGTATCCCTGCCTTCATATCCTCCATGGAAAAATTTCTGGCATTTGCGCGAAGCCCGTATGCCTCTCCGCCAATATAGACTGCGTCGGCGCCGAAATGCACCGCCGTCTTCAGTACCTCCAGGCTTCCCGCCGGAATCAATAATTCTGGGCTTTTCCTCATCTTATACTCCATGCTGCGTTTTGTTCGCTCGCCGCACCGACATCGCCGCGCCGTCTCCTGTGGCGAGCACGACCGTGGACAGCTCCGGATCACTGGTCAGCGCCTCCAGATACTCCCGCATCCGCCGGTGAATCGTGCGGTTTCTCCGCGTCACCGCATAGCGCGGTTCCAGAATCTCGCCGCCCTTCAGCACATTGTCGGAGAGAAGAACGCCGCCCGGCGCCAGAAGCGCCTTCACCATCGGCAGAAAATGGATGTACTGTCCCTTCGCCGCATCCATAAAGATAAAATCGAACCTTCTGCCGTCCTGCTCCGCCAGGTTCTTCAGCGCATCCGCCGCCTCCCCCTCGATCAGGGTGATCCCGCAGACCGGGCTTCTGCCACTGTCTCCAGCAGCCGTTTCCTTCCTGCCCCCTGCACTGCCATCACACTGCTCCTTCTTCTCCGCGGCATATGTGAGGACATTCTGCTCCGCTCTTTTCTCCCGTTCGGAATCCTTTTCGATCGATACAATCTCACAGTCCGCCGGCGCATATTCCCGCATATATAGTGTGGAATACCCGATGGCCGTCCCGACCTCCAGAATGCGCCGCGGTCTCTTAGTATCCAGCAGAAAGCGGATCAGCGCGCGGGTCTGCGGCCGTATGATCGGGATCTGTTCCCGCAGCGCCTGCTGCTCCAATTTCATAAGAAAGGGCGTCTGGTCCACTTTCAGCGATTCGATGAAAGCAGTCAGACGCTCTGTATCCTCTGCGTTTCTCATTCGTTGTCTGCCGTCCCCATGCCTGTTTCCACAGCATCGGCGGACGCCGCGGCCGTGGATGTCGTCTCCGAAGATTCCGCCGCCTCTGAAATGTCCGATGCGGACGCCGCGGACGGAGAGGACTGCCCAGCTGATGCGTCGCTCTCTCCGGATGCGCCCGCCATCTCCTTCATGATTTCACTGGGAAGCATATCCGAGCTGAGCGTGTAGGTCCCCGGCTGAAGCTTACCCTCATAATCAGAGAAACGAAGCTGCACCTGAAAGACAAAGGCACTTTTAATCAGGCCGCTCTTCTGCAGTAATTTTGAAATGTCCTTCTCCGACATCTCTGCCGTCGTGGTAATGGTGGCTGACTGTCCCTGCCCCACTGGATCCAGTGAGTTCTCCTGAAAGATGCTGTATCCAAGTTCATACGCCTCGCGCGCCCTGGTGATAAAGAACAGCACCAGGATCACAATGATGACATATTTCACCACAGTCAGGACCATGTCAAAGGGTGCCTGCCTGCCGCTGATTACCGATCTTCTCCGTCTTCTGGGTGCCATCTGTCTCTCCAATGCATCTCCGGCAAAATAACACTGCACCGGAATTTTCTGCCGCGCCGCCGGTCACGCCTCCATGATCATGGCGATGATCATCGGGCGCCGCTTGGTCTTCTTCCAGAAATAATCGCCCAGGTCGTCACGCACGGCAGACTTGAGCTTGCTCCAGTCAGAGATTCCTCTCGCCAGGTTCGTTTCGATGGCGTCGCGTGCAACCGTCTGCGCCTCCACCATCATATCATCCGCCTCTTTGAGATAGACAAATCCGCGCGAGGCGATCTCAGGACCAGACACAAGATCGCCCATGTACTGATCCAGCACGAAGGTGACAAATACCACGCCGTCCTCGGCCAGATGCTGCCGGTCCCGCAGAACAACATTGCCGACATCGCCCACACCAAGCCCGTCGACCATGATTTCTCCAACCTGGACGCGCCCGGTTACCTTTGCGGAATTCTTCGTAAACTCCAGCACATCGCCCGACTGCAGCAGGAAGATATGCTTGTCATCATACCCGAGTTCCTTACAGATCCTCTCATGCGCCTTCAGGTGCTTGTACTCGCCGTGCACCGGAACGCAGAATTTTGGCTGCACCAGGGTATAGATCAGCTTTATTTCCTCCTGGCAGGGGTGTCCGGAGGCGTGCACATCGGAGGAAATGACATTCGCGCCCTTCATCAGCAGCAGATTGATGGTATTGGTGACCGCCTTCTCGTTGCCCGGTATCGGGTTCGAGGAAAAGATGACCGTATCCCCGGGCCCCACCTTGATCTTGCGGTGTGTACCCTCGGCGATGCGAGAAAGAGCCGCCATGCTCTCGCCCTGGCTGCCGGTGGTGACAATGACCGTCTTCTCTTCCGGATAATTTTTCAGCTCGTCAATATCGATCAGCGTGTTTGCCGGGATAGTGATGCATCCGAGCTGCTGCGCGATCGAAATGATATTGACCATGCTGCGTCCCTCGACCACCACCTTGCGGCCGAACTTGTAGGCCGAATTGATAATCTGCTGCACACGGTCCACATTGGACGCGAAGGTTGCGATCAGCAGCCTCGAGTCGCGGTGCTCTGAGAAAAGCATATCGAACGTCTTGCCGACTGTCTTCTCTGACGGCGTGTATCCGGGCCGTTCCGCGTTGGTCGAATCGCACAGCAGCGCGAGCACGCCCTTCCTGCCGAGCTCGGCGAACCGCTGCAGGTCGATGGCATCCCCATAGACGGGTGTGAAATCGACCTTGAAATCACCGGTATGAATCACCGTGCCCACCGGAGATGTGATCGCCAGCGCCGCGGCATCCACAATACTGTGATTGGTCTTGATGAACTCAACCCGGAATGCGCCCAGTGTGACGGTCTGCCCGAATTTTACCACATGTCTCTCCGTGGTATTCATCATCCCGTGCTCGGTCAGCTTGCCCTCGATGATGCCCATCGTGAGGCGGGTTGCATAGATCGGGACATTGACATCCCGCAGTACATACGGCAGCGCGCCAATATGATCCTCGTGCCCATGGGTGATCACAAATCCCCTGACCTTGTCGAGATTGTTCTGCAAATAGGTGGTGTCCGGGATCACGCAGTCTACGCCGTACATATCCTCGGAAGGGAAGGCCATGCCGCAATCCACCACCACGATACTGTCCTCATATTCGAACGCGGTGATGTTCATGCCGATCTCTTCCAGCCCGCCGAGCGGAATGATCCGCAGCTTTCCGCCCGGTGTCTCCTTCCCGCTGCTCTTTTCCGGCTGTTCCCGCCGTTCCCGGAGCTGACGCACCGCCTTCTGCACCCGGCTCTCCTTCAGCGCCCGGGCATCTCCGGACGGTCTGGATGACTTGTCGCCCCGGCTTTGATTCTGTGCTTTTGAACCTGTTCTGCTGCCATGTCCGGATTCCTTTCTTCCTCTCCTGGCCACAGATTCATTCTGTTCCTGTCTGTTTCTTGCTTCCTTCTGTTCTTTGTTATCCATTGTCTCCTTCTGTTCTGCTCTGCTCACATAATCTCCTTGTCTGCATGGAACCCGTGGGCAGACAGGAATAAGGCTGCCTCTATCCCGGACACGCGGAGCGCAACGCTCCCCTGCCCCGGAAAGCGGCACCTCCCATTCTGCCTGCTCCGGCTCTGTCAACGTACTATCCTGTTTCCCGGTCTGTCCTGAACCACTGCGGATCCCGGACATCGCGATGTTCTGGAAATCTCATTCCAGAGAAATACCCATATCTTCCAGCGCGTCGCGGAACAACTCCGCCACCGCCTTTAGCTCCACTTCATCCTCGACGATCTCGTACACACTATCCTCGGCATCCGGCTGCGCAGTATCCTTCAAAATCAGCGCCTCTCCGTCGCCTTCCTCAGAATCCGTCACAAGAATATATGTCTCTCCGCGCAGAACCGCCTGATCCAGCACATAAAACTCTGCCGGCTCCCCTGCTTCCGCCGGAGTGAAGTAAATTTTATCCATCCGTATTATCCTCCGGCTGTCCTGCACAGCCCGTTCCGTCAGTCAGCGGTTCTTCAGCTTTGCGATCACATCTGCATGGTTTTCCATATATTCCTGCAAAATAATATTCGCCGCGATCTGATCGACATATTTTTTATCGCCAGGCACCAGTCCCAGCTTCTTCATGATCTCATCCGACTCCACCGTCGTCAGCCGCTCATCCTGCAGCACGACCGGAAGCCCGGTCCGGCGCTCCAGCCTGTCCATGAATTCCCGGACCGCCGCGGCGCGCTCTCCCTCCGAATCATTCATATTCAGCGGAAGTCCCAGCACGATCAGACGCACATCGTTCTCCGCGATCAGTTCCTCAATACGCGAAAGCGTCCTGCGAATCTTGCTCTCCCTGTCACGATATATGGTTTCCTTCGGCTGCGCCGTCATGAACAGCTCGTCGCTGAGCGCCACCCCGACCGTCTTCGCGCCGTAATCGAGTCCCATAATCTTCATAGCCAGCTCCGACAGCAAAAAGGTAATGATACCCCGCCAGTCTCCGAAGGAAACTGGCGTTGATAATAGATGACCGCATCCCCTGCGGTCATCTATTATCAACCGTTACCAGCGATTATTTTTAATATAACTCTTCAATATCTCTTCCACCAGCTCGTCGCGTTCCACCTTCATGATGAGGCTTCTTGCCCCCATATAGTTGGTGATATATGTGGGATCCCCCGACATGATATACCCGACGATCTGATTCACCGGGTCATACCCCTTGGTCATCAGGGCCTCATATACGACGGACAGCACCTTCTTGGCTGCCGACTCCTCTTCCTTCTCCACCTTGAAATACTGGGTGTTTCCAAAATCATCGTCATTTCTGTTATCACGATATTCTGCCATGGTAAACCTCCCGGTCTGCAGCGCCAGTTTCGAACCTCTTCCCTGCGGCATTCCCCCACTCTGTGCCGTGGACTGCAGGCCATAGTTAATGTTAGTTTATCTTATTTCTGTTTTCTTGTGAAGTATTGCCAGAAAAACAGCGCGGACGCGGAAAGCTCGCGGAAAGCTTCGTCCCGGATCCCGGTGTTCAGCTGATCGCCCGCCCTATGCACCAGGGCGTACCCTCCCTGACCTCCACAAGACGCACCTTCAACGATCTGCCTGCCGCGCAGTCCCCCCGCAGAGATGCGGCGGGCACCAGCACCGGCAGATACCGCGCGGTATGGCCGGTGAGGTACTCCGTCAAGGCTGCGTTGCTCTCCGGATCCGGCCCGGAAACGCTGTTCCGCACGCTCTCACCGTTCCGGTCGTCTCTCTTCTTTCCGTAGGCCATCTGCGTTCTCCGCAGAATCTCCCGCTCTGTGATGTGCTCTTCCGGAAAAATCACCTCATCCCCGCCGAGAAAGCTCCTCCGATATGCCGCGGCCTGCCGGATCGTCATCTCCTGCAATATGCGGCTTCTTTGTGCTTTCACTGCTTCTGTGATCTGCCCGGGCATCTGATCCGCCACTGTTCCATGCCGTCTCGAATACGGAAATACGTGAATTTCATAAAAATTCACGGTTTCAAGAAAACGGCGGCTCTCCTCGAACTCCTCATCCGTCTCCCCGGGAAATCCCACAATCACGTCTGTCGTGAGGGCCGGCCGGTCGTAATAACGGCGAAGCCGGTCCACCGCCGCAAGGAACTCCGCCGCCGTGTAATGGCGGTTCATCCGCGCCAGTACACTGTCACAGCCGCTCTGCAGGGAGAGGTGAAAATGTGGACAGATTTTCGGCTCCTCCGCGATGGCTGCGACAAACGCTTCGCTCATCACGCGCGGCTCCAGCGAGCCGAGCCGAATCCTCTCGATGCCCTCCACATCCGCGACAGCCCGGAGGAGCGACAGCAGCGCCGCGTTCCCGGCGCCTGCCTGATTGTACGAAATATCCTCCCAGTCCAGGCCGTAACTCCCGATGTGAATGCCTGTGATCACAACTTCCCGGACGCCCTGCGCAGCGAGACCCTTTACCTCCTCCACCACTTCCTCCGGGCGGCGGCTCCGCACCCGGCCTCTGGCATAGGGAATGATACAATAGGAGCAGAACTGATTGCACCCGTCCTGAATTTTGACATCCGCGCGGGTCCGGCCGGGTGTCTGGAGCATCATGGATTCATAGGCAGGATGGTGCCGGATGTCGTCCATGGTGAGTCCGCCCAGCGTTTTATCCGGTTTCTTCTTTCCGCCATGAATACAGCCGTCCGCGCCGCCTTCCGCTTTCTCTGGCAGGAAATCGTCAGCCGGGGCGGAAGCATCCTGTGCTGCGGTGGCATCCTCCCCCGCCCGCTTCCGCAGATATTCCCCGATGATCTCCGCGATCTGGCCCTTGCGGTTCGTTCCGATGGCCAGATCAACCGCGGGATCCTTCTCCACGCCCTCCGGGTCGGTCTCCACATAGCAGCCGACCGCGACCACCACGGCGTCCGGGTTGGTCTTTTTTGCGCGGTGCAGCATCTGCCGGCTCTTCCGGTCCGCAATATTCGTGACCGTACAGGTATTGACGACATAGACATCCGCCGGCTGATCAAAAGGCACAACCTGCCAGCCTTTTTTCTGTAAATTTTGCATCATGACGTCTGTTTCGTACGCATTTACCTTGCAGCCGAGATTATGAAATGCTATTGTTTTCACGCTTTTCCACCCGTTTTTTTGTCGTGTTTGAGCATTGACTTTAAAAATACGCTAACCTAGTATAGTAGGCGAAGGTATTATTCTACAGAAGGAGGTAGCAGTCCAATGAAAACCGTAAAGATTTCTCTGAATTCCATCGATAAGGTCAAGTCTTTCGTCAATGATATCACGAAATTCGATTATGATTTCGATCTGGTATCCGGAAGATACGTTATCGATGCCAAGTCCATCATGGGAATCTTCTCGCTGGATCTGTCCAAGCCGATTGATCTGAACATCCATGCGGAAGACAACATTGATGAAGTGCTTGCTGTTCTGAAGCCTTACATGGTTTAACCCCGGGGCTGATCAGAACGATTGGTTTCAAAGAAGGGCGGAGTTCTCTGCGGGATCAGAGAACTCCTTTTTCGTTTCCTTTTATGGCAGAGTCAGGCTGCTGCGCGTTCTTTCCGATCGCAGCAGCTCCTTTATCTCCATTTCAGCGCTTCCGCTTCACATTCCCCCGGTCAGCGGGTCCTCGCGATGCTTCAGCACTCTCTTTCCCTCCGCATCCACGATGATGATCTCATCCGTCTCCAGCGCTTTATCCACCATTTCTCCGATGATGTCGTCTAGATGGTGCTCATGCCGTTCGATCACGTCCAGAATCGGTTTGGTCACCGGGTGCTTTGCGACAAAAATCGTGCAGCAGTCCTCGTATGGCAGAATCGAGGTGTCGTAGGTCCCGATTTTCTTGGAGACCGTGACAATATCCTCCTTGTCAAATCCGATCAGCGGCCGGAACACAGGCAGCGTACAGACCGCGTTGGTGCATTCCAGGGAGCGCATCGTCTGAGACGCTACCTGCCCGAGGCTCTCCCCTGTAATCAGGGCCCCGCAGGCCGTGCCGCGCGCGATCTTCTCCGCAATCCGCATCATAAACCGGCGCATGATGATGGTCAGTTCGTCATGCGGGCACTTGTCATAGATCGCCAGCTGTATTTCTGTAAAATTGATATTGTGCAGCCAGATCGGTCCTGTGTAGGCCGCCACTTCTGCCGCGAGATCCTCCACTTTCTGCAGGGCGCGCTCGCTGGTGTACGGCGGCGCGTTGAAATAGACCGCATCCAGTTTCAGGCCGCGCTTCGCCATCATCCAGCCTGCGACCGGGCTGTCGATGCCGCCCGAGAGAAGCAGCATGGCCTTGCCGGCGCTGCCCACCGGCAGTCCGCCCGGCCCGGGCAAAATATGCGTATAGATATATATTTTCTCGCGGATCTCCACCGTCACCATGACATCCGGATGGTGTACATCCACCTTCAGCTCCGGATAGGCATCGAGCAGGGCGCCGCCGAGCGCCTCGTCGATCTCCTGTGAATTCATCGGATATGTCTTGTCCTGCCGCCTGCAGTGCACCTTGAAGGTGCGGTGCCGGTCAGGGTATTCCTCCCCGAAGAACGCGACGACATCCTTCTCCAGCTCCGGATAGGGTTCAATCGGCCGCTCCGCCATCGGGCAGACGCCGACGATGCCGAACACGTGCTGGAGCGCATTCACCACTTCCTCTGTGTCGCATGCGCCCTTTGCTTCCACGAAAATCCGGCCGGAGGTGCGGTGCACGGTGAAGGCTCCGCTGCATTTCTTCAGCGCGATCCGCATCTGCTGCACAAGGGCATCCTCAAACAGATACCGGTTTTTCCCCTTGACGCCGATCTCGGCATATTTGATCAGGAATGACTGATATTCCATGTCGTTTTCTCCTCTGTCCTCCTTCTGACAGCCGCGCTGCTGATTTTCTGCCGCGCAGGGCCGCTGTTCTACTTACTGTCTCGTATATCGGCGCAGCATCGGCACGATGGAAAGCAGCGCATCCGCCGCCGCGTCCATGTCCTCCATGGTATTCATCACCGATGTGCTCAGACGGATGGTACTGTCAAGCTCGTCGCCGTGCACGCCGATGGCTTTCAACGTCTCGGAGAGATGCGGACGGTTGGACGAGCAGGCACTGCCGGAGGAGACATAAATATTCCGGTCCTCCAGTGCATGCAGGAGCACCTCCGCACGGACTCCCGGTACCGTGAGCGACAGCACCTGCGGTGCCGTCGTGCGGATCGAGGCGGAGAGTTCTTCCGCAGGTACCGCTGCGGATTCCTGCGGTGAGGTGTTCGCCTCTCCCGGTGCGCTCAGCGCCGGAATGCCGTTGAACCGGACATTCTCCAGCTCTCTCATCCGCAGAATAAAGTGTTCTTTCATGGCGAAGAGCTGCTCCCGCTCCGCAGCCAGATTGCCGTACAGCATCTGCGCCGCCAGCGCCATACCGGCGATGCCGGCGACATTCTCCGTTCCGGATCGCAGGCCGTTCTGCTGACCGCCGCCAAAGATCAGGTTGCGAACTTTGACGCCGTCCGCCACATAAAGCAGTCCGACGCCTTTCGGCGCATGGATCTTGTGTCCGCTCGCCGCCAGGAAATCGATGTGCATCCTGCCCGGGAGGATCTCCTCCTTGCCGAATGCCTGCACCGCGTCCACGTGAAAGAGGGTGCGCGGGTTTTTCTCCTTGATGGCCGCGCCGATGTCCGCGACAGGCTCAACCGCACCGATCTCGTTGTTTGTAAACATGATCGAGACCAGAATGGTATCCTCCCGCACGGCATCCCGCACCTGCTCCGCCGAGACATGCCCGTTCGCATCCACCGGCAGGTACGTCACGGTGAAGCCCTGGGACTCCAGATATTTCATGGACTCCAGCACCGCCGGATGTTCAATCCGGGTGGTGACAAGGTGCCTGCCCTGCCGGCAGTTTGCGAGCGCTCCGCCGAGGATCGCGATGTTGTCAGATTCCGAGCCGCAGGAAGTAAAATACAGATTTTTCGGCTGGCACTTCAGAATGCCGGCCAGGGTCTCCTTTGCCCGGCGGATTTCATTCTCCGCCTCCACGCCCTTGTGATGCATGCTCGATGGATTGCCGTATTCCTCGAGATAGATTTTGTCCATCAGGCGCACAACCTCCGGGAACACCCGGGTGGTGGCGGAATTATCGAGATAAACTTCCTTTGACACAGGCATATTGCCAAATCCTTTCTACTTGTCAGCGGACCTTGATGCCGCAAAATCCCCGCTGTCCTCCCTCTCTGGCTGTTACTGGATTTCCTGCGTGTAAATCAGCCAGGAGAGAACCGTCATACCGGCCGTCTCCGTGCGCAGAATCCGCCGCCCGAGTGTGATGGGCTGCACGTCTGCGCGCTCCTGCGCCAGATCCACCTCTTCCGGCGCAAATCCTCCCTCCGGGCCGATGAAAACCGCCACTGTGCTGCCCGGGCGGATGCTCCCGAAGATCTCACGGGTGCCGCGGCCGTTCTCCGCGCGCTCATATGGAAGAAGCCGCACATCCATCGCTTTCGCCATCTCCACCGCCTCCGCCATGGAGACCGGCTCATGCACCACAGGAACGATCCCGCGCCGGCTCTGCTGTGCCGCAGCCTCCGCAATGGATTGCCAGCGGGAAGTCTTTTTTCTCTTCCGGCTCTCATCCAGCTTCATGACGCAGCGGCTCATTTCCACAGGAACAATGGAGAAGACACCGAGTTCCGTGCATTTCTGCACAATCCACTCCATCTTCTCCCCCTTCGGCAGTCCCTGAAACAATGTCATTTTCACCGGAAGCTCCACATCCGCTTCCTTGATGAAACGGAGACGGCAGACAATCCCGTCCTCCCGGATCTCCTCGATGCCGTAGCGATACTCTCTGGCATCCGCTCCGTTGCTGACTGAAAGCTCGTCGCCCGGCTTCATGCGCAGGACATTTTTGATATGATTGTAGTCTGCTCCGTTGATGATCAGCGTGTCGCCGACCGTATCTGCCGGATCCACAAACAAATGCGTCATCGCGATTCCTCAGTGCAGCGGCTTTCTTCCGGTCACTGCGTGCCACTCTCCCTGATCCGTGATGTCAGTCACGGCGAGTCCTGCCTTCCGCATGGCATCCGCCACGCTGTCCTGATATCCGTCGATGATGCCGGAGGTGATATAGACAGCGCCCGGCTTCATGCATCGCACCGCCGCCGGCGTGAGCGGCAGCAGCACATTCGGAAGAATGTTGGCCACCACGATGTCATATTTTTCATATCCGACCCGGTCCTGAACAACCGGATCATCCACAAGGTTTCCGAGCAGCATCGTAAAGCGGGACGGATCGACGCCGTTCGCCTTCAGATTATCCTTCACGGCAGGGAGCGCGCACGGATCGAGATCTGTTCCCACGACATGCGCCGCGCCGAGCATCAGCGCCAAAATTCCAAGGATCCCGCTTCCGGTTCCCACGTCGAGCAGCTGCGTCTCCGGCGTGAGAAAGCGGCGAATCTGCCGGATGCAGAGCTGTGTGGTCTCGTGCATGCCTGTCCCGAACGCCGTGCCGGGATCAATATGGAAGAGCAGCGACGGCTGCCGTCCGTCCGCCGGAATCTGCGGTGTCTCCCAGGACGGAATCGCCAGGATGTCGTCGATCCAGAACTGATGGAAGTACTGCTTCCAGTTATTGATCCAATCGACATCCGCCGTCTCATCCACGGAAACCGTCCCCGGCCCGACGATATCCGAATACGTTCTGAGCCTGTCCAGCACCGCGAGTATCCCGGCTTTCATCTCGTCCGGCGTCGTCACGCGGTCCTCCAGCTTCAGCGTCCCGTCCTCGTTCTCCTCGACAAAAAAGCTGAGCACGGCCGAACCGTCGTCCGGCTGCGCCTCCGGGCAGATATCGACAAACATCTGCTCCTTCTCCGCCGCCGTCAGCGGCACGTGATCCTCGATCTGGGCGCCCTCCAGTCCCAGATCGCTCAGCTCACTGATGATAATGTCCTCCGCCGCGGTCGTCGTGCGGATCCGGAATCGCATCCATTTCATTTGAAGAATCCTTTCTTCTTTTTCTTCGTCTCCTTCTCCTCCGGTTCCGCCGTTTCTTCCGATGCATTCAGCGTATTGCCGGTCAGTGCATCATATGCCTTCAGCGCTTCCTTTGCCTCCCTGGAGAGATGCGTCGGCACATCCACGACGAGCGTGACATAATGATCGCCGCGCGAACTGGCGCTGCGGAGAGAAGGAACGCCCTTGCCGCGCAGACGGACTCTGGTCTGCGTCTGTGTGCCGGCCTTGACATCATACAGAACCGGACCGTCCACCGTATTGATGCGGACCGTTCCACCAAGAGCGGCAACCGGATAGGAAATCCTGACTGTGGAGTAAATATTCTCATCCTCGCGGGTAAACTCCGGATCGGATGCGACAAGAACCTCCACCAGCAGGTCTCCGCGCGGGCCGCCGTTTGCGCCGGGCTCTCCCTTCTCGCGGATGCGGACGCTCATGCCGTTGTCAATGCCGGCAGGAATCGTGACGCGAATTGTCTTGCGGCTCGTCTTATAGCCCGAACCGCCGCAGTCCGGGCATTTATCCCGGATGATTTTACCCGAACCGCCGCAGTCCGGACAGGTCTGCACATTGCGGACCGTTCCGAAAAACGACTGCTGCGTGTAGACGACCTGCCCGCGGCCACCGCACTTCGGGCACATCTGCGGAGAAGTGCCTGGTTTTGCTCCCGTGCCTCCGCAGGTCGGGCAGGGATCCTTCAGATTCAGTGTGATGTCCTTGTCACACCCGAACACTGCCTCCTGAAACGTGATGCGGACACTCGTGCGGATGTTGCTGCCCTTCATCGGGCCATTCGCCGCGCCGCGTGAGCGCGCTCCGCCGCCCCCGAAAATGTCGCCGAAAATGTCGCTGAAAATATCACTGAAATCCGCGCTGTTGAAATCAAAGCCCTGGGAGCCGAATCCGCCGCTTCCGTCAAACGCGGACATGCCGAACTGATCATACTGCCTGCGCTTGTTTTCATCCGACAGAACCGCGTAGGCCTCGGATGCCTCCTTGAATTTTTCAGCCGCGTTCTTGTCTCCCGGGTTCATATCCGGATGATATTTCTTGGCCAGCACGCGGTATGCCTTCTTGATATCCTCCTGGGAGGCGTCCTTCGACACGCCTAAAACCTCATAGTAATCCCGTTTCTGTTCTGCCATATAAGCTCCTTGCTATTGCGGGACAGACGCGGCACACAGCCTGCCAGCCCTTCTGTCTCCTGCAAAATATCACACGCATTGTAGCATACTGACGCAGGGAAGAGAACGGCCGACACATCCATCCTTCTTCCTGCGCGAAAAGCCCAGAAGGTTATGAAGCCTTCTGGGCCGTATCTATTCGATTTCTATTCCGGCTGTCTGTATCGTGGCATTGCCCGTCCGCGCTCCCGGTCTCCTGCAGGAAATCCCTTTGCCGGGCTGGCAGTGTCTTCTGTGGTATACAGCCTTACACTTCTCTGTAATCGCCGTCCACCACGTCGTCATTCTTGCCGCCGTTATTCTGTGCCCCGCCGTTCTGCGGTCCCGCCTGCGGGCCGGCATTCTGTCCGGCACCCTGGTTCGCCGCGTTCTGCTGCGCTGCCTGCTCGTACATCTTTGTGAAGAGCTGCTGCGCATCATTCGAGAGCTTTTCCTTCTTCGTCTTCAGCGCATCGAGATCCGCGTCGCTGATATCGGACTGATCCTTCGTCCTGTCGAGAACGGTCTTCAGATCCGCGAGGTCAGCCTCAACCGTGGATTTCTCCGCGGGATCCAGCTTGTCCCCGGCCTCCTTCATAGCCTTCTCGGTCTGGAATGCAAGGGAATCCGCCTCATTGCGGGCGTCAATGCCTTCCTTCCTCTTCTTGTCCTGTGCCTCGTACTCAGCCGCTTCCTTCACAGCCTTGTCGATGTCCTCCTTGGACATGTTGGATCCGCCGCTGATCGTGATGTGCGCATCCTTGCCTGTGCCGAGATCCTTCGCCGATACATTGATGATGCCGTTCGCATCGATATCGAAGGTGACCTCAATCTGCGGAACTCCTCTCGGAGCCGGCGCAATGCCGTCCAGACGGAACTGGCCGAGGGACTTGTTGTCACGTGCGAACTTTCGCTCGCCCTGCAGAACATTGATCTCAACCGATGTCTGGTTATCCGCCGCTGTGGAGAACACCTGGCTCTTCTTGGTCGGAATCGTGGTGTTGCGGTCGATCAGAGGTGTCGCCACTCCGCCGAGCGTCTCGATGGACAGCGTCAGAGGCGTGACATCCAGCAGAAGGATATCGCCTGCGCCCGCGTCGCCAGCCAGCTTGCCGCCCTGGATTGCCGCGCCGATTGCCACGCACTCATCCGGGTTCAGGCTCTTGCTCGGCTCATGACCGGTCAGCTGGCGCACCTTTTCCTGCACGCACGGAACACGGGTGGAACCGCCGACCAGAAGCACCTTGCCAAGGTCCGCATTCGTCAGCCCCGCATCTCTCATCGCGTTCTGAACCGGTGTCGCGGAACGCTCCACAAGATCGCTGATCAGCTCCTCGAACTTGGCTCTGGACAGATCCATGTCGAAGTGCTTCGGCACGCCGCCGACCGATGCGATAAACGGAAGATTGATGTTCGTGGTCGTGGAGGAGGAGAGTTCCTTCTTTGCCTTCTCGGCAGCCTCCTTCAGTCTCTGCATTGCCATCTTGTCGGTGGAAAGGTCGACCCCTTCCTTTGCCTTGAATTCAGAGACCATCCAGTCCATGATCCTCTGGTCAAAATCATCGCCGCCCAGATGGGTATCGCCGTTTGTCGCGAGGACCTCGATGACGCCGTCGCCGATCTCGATGATGGAGACATCGAACGTGCCGCCGCCGAAGTCGTAGACCATGATCTTCTGCTCTTTCTCGTTGTCCAGGCCGTAGGCCAGTGCCGCCGCTGTGGGCTCGTTGATGATACGCTTCACATCAAGCCCCGCGATCTTGCCCGCATCCTTTGTCGCCTGACGCTGCGCGTCATTGAAATAGGCAGGCACCGTGATGACCGCTTCCGTGACCTTCTCGCCGAGATAAGCCTCCGCATCCGCCTTGAGCTTCTGCAGAATCATCGCGGAGATTTCCTGCGGCGTATACTTTTTGCCGTTAATTACCGGCCCGTCGTTCGTGCCCATCTTTCTCTTGATCGAGGAGACGGTGTTCTCCGAATTCATGACAGCCTGACGCTTTGCCGGCTCGCCGACAAGACGCTCGCCATCCTTCGTAAACGCCACGATCGAAGGCGTTGTGCGCGCTCCCTCGCTATTCGGAATCACAGTCGGCTTGCCGCCTTCCATCACGGCGACGCAGCTGTTTGTCGTGCCAAGATCAATACCAATTATCTTCCCCATAATTCATTCTCCTGTTCTGCACATCTGTGCTCTATCTGTCATTTTGCAACGCTGACCATGCTGTGCCGAAGCACCTTGTCGTGATACATGTACCCCTTCTGGAGCACCTGGACGACAGTTCCCGACGGATGTTTCTCGTCGCTCTCCGCCTGCATCACGGCATTGTGAAGATTCTGGTCGAATTTCTGACCCTCGGCATCGATCTCTGTGACGCCGATTGCCTTCAGCTGCTTCACGGTCTGCTGATAAACCTTTTCCATTCCCTGCACGAAGGCGTCGTTCTTCTGCTCCTCCGGCACTGTCTCAAGGCCCCGCTCAAAATTATCGATGATTGGAAGGATTTTCTCGGCCACGCTCTGTTCTCCCATGGAGAACATGCTCTCCTTTTCCTTCTCGGTCCTCTTGCGGTAATTGTCGAACTCCGCGAGCTGACGCTTCAGACGATCATTCAGCTCCGCGTTCTGTGCCTTCAGCGCATCCAGCTCTTTGTCCTTCTTTTTGCTGAAGAATCCGGACTTTTTTTCTTCCTTATCACTGCCTGTGGGAGCACTGTTCTCACCGTCCGTCTTCTTCTGATCTGTACCTTCGTTTCCGGCTTTCCCGGACTGGTCCGCGGCTGCTTCGCCGGTGTCGTCCTTCGCAGCCTTCTGCTGTGCTGCGCCGGTTCCCTTGTCTTCCGCTTCCGTCGCTCCTGTCTCCGCCTTCCCGTCGGCTTCTGATTTTGCTCCGGACTGCTTTCCGTTCAGTTCATCCGCCGTAGCGCCGGTCTCGCAGGACTTCTTGTTTTCCTGCCCTGTATCCTCAATTTTGATTTCTGCCATATCCTAAGCCCTTCATTTCTTATAATAATCTTCCAGCTGATGCATCACCGTTTTCAATGCATCGACCACCTTGTCATAATCCATTCGCTTCGGACCGACGATGCCGATCGTTCCCTTCATGCCGCCGCCCAGATCATAGGTTGTGGTGACGACACTGCATTCCTCCATTCCTCTCGCAGAGGCAGGGACCTCATCGCCGATGTAAACCTGAATGCCTTCCTTCCCGCCGCTGTCCGCGAGCGTGTTCTGCACAATATTGCCCAGAACCTTTTTCTCTTCAAAATCTCCGATGATCTGACTTGCCATGGACTGCTCCGCAAGCTCCGGATATTTGAAGATGTTGTCCGCACCGCTGGTATAGATCTCCGGCCGGCCGTCCGTCCGGATTGCCTCCGCTGCCGCGTCCATCACATGACTCACTAACTCGCTGTGAATGCCGGCCTGCTTTTTGATCGCAGCGATCAGCCCCAGGCTGATATTCTCCACCGCCAGGCCATCCAGCGCGCTGTTGAGCAGCATGTTCAGCTTCAGCAGTGCCTCCGAATCAAGCGCCTCATCCACCTCGATCATCGAATTCCGCACCAGATTGCCCTCTATGACAATCACAGCCAGAATATGATTCCTGTCCACCTGCGACAGCTGGATGAATTTGATCTTGTTGCCCGAGATCGTCGGCATCGAAATCAGCGATGCGTAGTTTGTGTTGTTCGCCAGCAGCTTTGCCGCCTGCTTCAGCAGATTCTCGAGATGATCCTCATGCTCCAGCAGCAGCGACTTCATTTCCTCCACTTCCTGGTTTTTCCCCTCCAGAAGCTCGTCCACATACATGCGGTAGCCCCTGTCGGTCGGAATGCGTCCCGCGGAGGTGTGCGGCTGAACAATCAGTCCCATCTCCTCCAGATCTGACATCTCATTCCGGATTGTCGCCGAACTCAGGTGGAGATCCGTGTATTTGGAAATTGTTCTGCTTCCAACCGGCTCTCCCGTCTCCAGATAAGTGCGGATGATGGCCTGAAGGATTTTCTTTTTTCTCCCTGGTAAGTCCATATCCATCAGTCCTTTTCAGTTGTTAGCACTCATACCGTTTGAGTGCTAACACCTTACTGCTATAAAATAGCACTGCCCTATAGAAGAGTCAACAGCCAATTTCTTAAAGAATTGTAAACGTGGCCGGCAACAGGGGCATCAAAAATCCCCACGCAGGGATGCCGTTGCGTTCCTGCGCGGGGATTTTCCATTTTACAAACCGAATGGGATGGGATTCTGAGCCGCGGTCAAATCTCGAAGCTGCCGAGTTCGTCGTTCATGACGTAATAAACTCTGCTCTCCTCCGTCTTGACATAGAGCTTGATGCTCTTCAGATCATCCGGATTCTTTTTGAGATCATATTTCCAGACATCCTTCGCGGACTGGATCAGGGTCTCTGTCGTATAGGTCTTGCCGTCAAACTGCACATTGACTTCCGTCGCGGGTTCGCCAGCCTTCTTTGCCGCAGCCTTCTTCTCCACCGCCTTGACTTCCTTTTTCACTTCCGTCTTGACCGCATCCGCCTTTGCCGCAACCGCTGCCGTCGCCGCCTTGACCTCTGTCAGAGCCTTCTTCGCTGTCGTCTTCTTAGCGGCAGGCTTCGCGGCCTTCTTTTCCGCTGCCTTGGGGGCCTCTGCCTTCGGAGCCTCCTCTTTCTTCAGATTGGCGCTCTTCACAGTCGCCTTCGGCTTTGCATTCTCTTTTTCGTCTGCCATAGTAGATAATTCTCCTTTCACAAACTGTTGGTCCCGGCGCCTGGATCCTGATTGCAAAATGCCGATAACCATTGAAAACGCTGATTTTCTCCTCAATTACAGCGTAAGACTAGCACAAAGATAAAAATGAGTCAATCTTTTCGCATTTTTTTGTTTTAATCAGTCATCGGATGGAATAGTCAAAATACATTCGTCATGTTGTGACAATTCTGATGGAAATTTTGTTGATTCTGATTTGCCATCCGGATCATCCGACGATCGCCCGGATGCCGAAGAACGCCAGCACGACGACGCCAAGCGCGATACGGTACCACCCGAAAACCTTGAAATCATGCTTCCGGATGTAGTTCATCAGGAACTTGATGATGGCCACCGAGACAAAGAACGCAACCGCCATGCCGACCAGCAGGATACCCCATTCGCGTCCAGTCAGGCTGCCGTCGTATTTTGCGAACTTGAGAAGGCTTGCGCCGGCCATGACCGGAATGGCGAGAATAAATGTGAACTCCGCAGCGACCGTCCGGGAGATGCCGATCGCGATGCCGCCAAGGATCGTGGAGCCGGATCGGGATGTGCCGGGCAGAATCGCCGCCACCAGCTGGAACAGACCGATCACGAGGGCCTGTCCGCCGGTGAGATCCCTCAGCCTTGTCGTGGAGGGCTTCAAATCCTGATTGTAATTCTCGATCAGAATAAACGCGGCGCCGACGACAATCAGCATGATCGCGACGACATACCATTTGTAGAGATACTTGTCGATCAGTTCGTCCGCCAGCACGCCGACGATGGCAGCCGGCACACAGGCGATGATCACCTTGAGCCACAGTTGGAGGGTGCCCATCTTCCACTCCAGCTTCCGCCGGTTCCCGGTCTCCACCCACTTTAGTGGCCAGATGCGATTCCAGAACAGCAGGATGACAGCCAGAATCGCGCCAAACTGGATAACGACAAGATAGAGATTCCAGAATGTGTCCGAGACATCCATTTTGATGAATTCCTGCAGAAGAATCATATGACCGGTGGAGCTGACCGGCAGCCACTCCGTGACTCCCTCCACAATGCCGAAAAAGATTGATTTGATAAAGTCCATAGAAGTCCTTTCTTTTTGCGATCCTGTCTTGCAACGTGTCTACCGGAATCCTGACGCCATCCGGTCAGAACGCGGATCCGTCCGGATATTCTTCCCGCACAAACCGCTCGATCACCGGCAGGGAACGTCTCACCTTCTCCGTGTCCAGGCAGTATGCCACACGGAAATAGCCCGGTCCGCCAAACCCGTCTCCCGGCACAAACACCAGGTCGTATTTGAGCGCCTTCCTGCAGAATGCCGCGCTGTCGCGCTCCAGCGCCTTCGGGAAAAGGTAGAATGTGCCGCCTGGTCTCACCACGGAGAATCCCAGCTCTTTGAACTTATTATATAGTAAGTTCATATTTGTTTCATAGACAGAAAGGTCCGCTGTCTGGTCGAGATTGTCTGCCATGGCGCGCATAATCAAAGATGCCGGGCAGTTGTGCCCGATCCCGCGGGAAATCTGCCCCATGACCGGCACGAGCTGCGCCGCCGACTCGCAGCGCGGACTGACCGCCACATAGCCGATCCGCTCCCCGGGAATGGAAAGCGATTTTGAGAAGCTGTAGCAGGTCAGCGTATTATCATAGAATTTTGCCGTGTAAGGAACCGTCTTCCCGTCAAAGCAAATCTCGCGGTATGGTTCATCCGAAATCAGGAAAATGGCATGTCCGAATTCCCGCTCCCGGCTCTCCATCATTTCCGCCAGACGGCGGAGCGTCGCCTCAGAATAGACCGCGCCGGACGGATTGTTCGGAGAATTGATCAGAACCGCCGCGACATCTTCTGTCAGGTATTCCGAAAGTCTCTCAAAATCAATCTGAAAATCCTCTGTTTTCGCCGGGACCACACGGATGTGCGCTCCTGTTCCTTCTATATAAGGATTGTATTCCGGAAAATACGGCGCAAAAACCAGAACCGTGTCTCCCGGCTCTGTCACCGCGCGGACTGCATGCGCCAGTGCACCGGCCGCGCCGGACGTCGGGAAAATATGTTCTGCCCGATAGTCCATTCCGAATCGCCGGTTCAGGGAAGCTGCCACCTTCTCCTTCACCTCCGGGATGCCGAGGCTCGGAGAGTAGCCGTGGAGACGCACGGGATCCATCCCATCCAGCAGCCCGAGGAGCGAGGCCCGGAACGATTCCGGCGCCGGGACAGATGGGTTGCCGAGACTGAAATCAAAGACATTGTCATTACCGATCTCCGCGGCGCGCGCTGTGGCATACTCCGACAGCTCCCGGATCACCGATTTATGGGACAGCATTGCAAGATAGGTCTGATTGATCATGGTGTGGCGCCTTCTCCTGTTTTCTGCATACTTTCCATCATTCTATCACGATCCAAATCAGGCAGGACAGATGAAATCTGCCCTGCCTGATATTCTGTCTGTCCATGCGTCACGTTCACTGTGGTACGTTATCTCACAAAACCGGGGAAGCCACAATCAGATTCATGGTCCCATCAAACTCCGCACCCTCGCTGTCTGCCGGAAGCAGGAAGCTGTCTCCTTTCTTCAGTGGAGCATCCTTGCCTGCCGTCTGCATCGTGCCGTTTCCCTCTGTCACTGTGACAATCCGGAAGGAGCGGGCCCTTCCGACCGTCGCTCTGCCGCTGATCGGAAGACGGCCGACGCGATAATACCTGCATTTTACCAGTTCAAACATCTGTCCTGCCGGAGCCTTGTCCGTGTGAAGCACCATCTTATCCGGATCCTGCGCCGGAATCGTGGCCACCGCGATGCTCTGTTCCTTGTGCAGTTCCCGCGGTTTTCCATTCTGCAGGCGGTCATAATCATAAACCCGGTATGTGATATCGGAACTCTGCTGCGTCTCGAGGAGGCAGACACCTGCAGTGATGGCATGAATGGTTCCGGGTTCCAGCTGGATGAAATCACCCTTGCGAACCGGCACCCTGCGCAGCAGCTCGTTCCAGCGATGCTCCCCGATCATCCGGCGCAGCTCCTCCCGCGTCCCGGCGTTGTGACCGAGCACCAGCTCCGCATGCTCCGGACAGTCCAGAATATACCAGCACTCCGTCTTGCCTCGCGCGCCGTTCTCATGCGCCGCCGCATAGGCGTCGTCCGGATGAACCTGAATGCTGAGATTCTCCTTTGCGTCAATGATCTTCGTGATGAAGGGATATCCTGCCGCCCGGTACTCTGCCGGCAGGTCGCCGAAGAACTCCGGCTCCCTGCTCCAGAATTCGGACAGCTTCATCCCGGCATCCGGTCCGTTCGCAATGGTTGACTCACAGCCCGGATAAGCGCTGACCGCCCAGCACTCTCCGATCCTGCCGTCCGGAATGGAGAAGCCGAATTCCGTCTCCAACCGCCGGCCTCCCCAGATATTTTGCTGAAAATATGGTTTCAAAAATACAGGATCCCGATATTCTGTCAAAACAGCTCCTTTGAAGTCTGTATGCCGCTGCAATTCTTCATATACTCCAGGTTCTTCCGGATCAGCTCTGTTCTCTGCCGCACGCACAGAACGCTCCGGCCCGGATCCGCCGGCGTATGGAAGACGTAGTCCTCCAGCTTCTCAAGGGTCGTGGTCGCCACATGCATACGGGTGTCGCTCGATGCATAATACAGGAAGACCTTCCCGTTGTCATCCACGATCGCGCCGTTGGAGAACAGGACATTCGAGACATCGCCGACCCGCTCCGCACCGCGCGGTCCGAGCAGAAGACCGGACGGCTCCGCGATCACACGGGACGGATCCTCCAGCGCGGTCGCATAGGCATAAATCACATAGCGCAGGCCTGCTGCCGTGTTGCGGACACCATGGGCGATATGAATCCAGCCCTTGCTGCACTTGATCGGCACTGTGCACTCGCCGTTCTTTGACTCCGTGATCTGGTGATATTTCCGGCGGGACAGGATCTTCTCCTCATCAATGACAGCATGCGTGATATCATCGCACAGGCCGAACCCGATTCCTCCGCCCGACCCGGTATCGATAAAGCTGTCCATCGGCCGGGTGTAGAATGCATACTTTCCATTCACAAATTCCGGATGGAGCACCACATTGCGCTGCTGCGGGGAATGCAGCGTCACGAGATTGGGCAGCCGCTCCCAGGTCTTCAGATCCTTCGTGCGCACGATGCCCGCCGCCGCAACAGCTGCGGACAGATCCGGATTTTCCCTGTCCTTACTCTCGGAGCAGAACACGCCGTAGATCCATCCATCCTCGTGCTTTGTGAGCCTCATGTCATAGACATTTGTCTCCTCCGGGCAGGTGTCCTCCAGCAGAATCGGATAATCCCAGAAACGGAATCCGTCCACGCCGTTGTCGCTCTCCGCCACGGCAAAGAACGACTTGCGGTCCGCGCCCTCTACGCGGACAATCAGATAGTACTTGCCATTCAGACTGATCGCGCCGGAATTCAACGTCGCATTGATGCCGAGTCGCTCCATGAAATGCGGATTTGTCTCCGGATTCATATCATACTTCCAGAACAGCGGCACCATCTCCCGCGTCACCACCGGATTGACCCAGCGATCCAGAACGCCGTTATAAAAATGGTCGTCTATATGGTTCTTCCTGGTGAGCAGATAGTCCAGTTTTGCCTGCTCTCTGCTCCGGTTCTCCTCAAATTCGGTCATGCTCTTCTCCTCCGCCAAAATGTTTTTCACTCCGGTTTTCCCAGTCTGCGTATGATCTCCAGGCACATGCGGCCATTGTGGTACGGGCACTTCCACGGTTCAACAATCGGCTTTCCCTCATATGGCGTACCATCCTTGTGAACCATCCAGAACCATTCCCCGCCGGGGCGGTGGTCCACCACATAGGTCTGGATGAAGTTCCACTCCTGCTCAACGGCATTGCGGTAATCCTCGCGCTCCGGATACTTCTGCCAGGCATTGAGATAGCCCAGCAGCGCCTCCGCCTGCACCCACCATACTCGCGCCTCATTGACCGCTCCGCGCTCGCACTCCTGCGGAAGCGACCGGCCGTCAAAGGCCATCTTCATCAGGTTGTCCGCCATCGCATCCGTCATCGGTCGGATCAGGTCCGTGATCTCCTTTTTCCCCATGATATCACAGCCATAATCCATCAGCCAGCTTGCCTCAATATCATGTCCATAGGAATACAGGTCGATCAGAGAGTTCCACTGATTATCAAAAAAGACCTCCTGTCTGCGCTTCTCCGGATTCCAGACCTTCTCCGCAAACTGAAGGAAAATTTCCTCCAGCGCCTGCTTCACTTCCGCATTGTCGGTTGCGCGATAGAGATTCGTATACGCCTCCAGGACATGGAGCAGCGTATTCATGGTGCGGTCCGCCATGACGCCATTCTCAGACAGCTTGTCGTTGGATACCGGCTGGAACAGGATGTCCAGCGCCTCCAGATATCCGATCCCATCCTTCATTTTTGTCTCGATGAGGTGGAACTGCTCCATCGCCATCCGCAGCGCTTCTTCGTCCCCGGAGGCCAGATAATATTCGGACAGCGCATAGATGGAAAACGCCTGATTATACGTATGCTTCGTCGTGTCCTCCGGCCTTCCGTCATAGGCCACCGACCAAAAAGTTCCACCGTTTTGCCTGTCAAAGCAGCGGTCCCGCATGAATGTGAAAGCATGCCGCGCATCCTCCAGCAGCTGCGGCTCTCTGAGCTCGCAATATGCCCTGGAGAAAAACCAGCAGATCCGGCTGTTCAAAATACAGCCCTTGACTGCCTTCTGATCCACTCTCAGGTCATAGTCCATGTAGCCATAAAAACCGCCATGTTCCTCATCGCGCAGCTTCTCCCAGAATGGAATCAGCGTCCCGGTCAGATGCGCACGCGCGCCCTCAGCCAGCTCTTCCTTCGTCATCCTTCCCTCCAGCGCCTGCCCCGCGTTCGATGCTCAAAACGCAAAAGGCTTAGACTAATTTAATCAAATGGTAAGGCTTAAATTAGTCTGAGTCAACTTGATAAAGTGCTGTATTTGTCGGAAAAAGTTTGGTAAATATAACCTTACTTTACTTTTGAGCGCTCATTTTGTCTGCTCTCATGAAAGCCGTTGCTTCGGCATTCTCCTCCCGGTCGTCCGCCCAGGCCATGGCGCAGCGGACAGCGCGATGCCAGCCGCGCAGCAGCTTTTCTCTTTCTTCCGATGCGATGTCCGGCCGGAATGTACGGCCGAGCTGCCAGTTCTCCTTGATTTCATCCGTATTCTTCCAATATCCTACCGCAAGCCCTGCCAGATAGGAGGCTCCGAGGGCCGTCGTCTCTATACACTTGGGGCGGTAAGCCGGTACATCCATCAGATCTGCCTGAAATTTCATCAGGAAGTTGTTGGCGCTCGCACCGCCGTCCACCTTGAGGCCCTTGAGCTTCACCCCGGCGTCTTCCTCCATCGCCTGCACAACATCCATGGACTGATAGGCAATGGATTCCAATGCTGCACGGATAAAGTGCTCCTTTTTGCAGCCACGGGTCAGTCCGACCACGGTCCCGCGTGCGTAGGGATTCCAGTAGGGTGCCCCCAGCCCGGTGAACGCAGGCACAATATACACTCCCGCTGTGTCGAACACCTCGTCCGCATATTCCTCTGACTGCGGTGCTGATTTGACCATCCGCATCTCATCCCGCAGCCACTGGATCACGGAGCCGGCCACAAAGACAGAACCCTCCAGCGCATAATTCAACTCCTCCCCCTCTCGCGTCGCCGCGATGGTGGTGAGAAGTCCATGAGCGGACGAAATTGCTCTGTGTCCGGTATTCATAAGCAGAAAGCCGCCGGTCCCGTACGTATTCTTGACCTCGCCAGGTTCAAAGCAGCACTGCCCGAACAGAGCCGCCTGCTGATCGCCGGCTGCGCCGGCGATGGGGATTCGCCCGCCGAGCACCGCCGGATCCGTGTACCCGTAAACCATGCTGGAGGGACAGACCTCCGGAAGCAGTTCCTCCGGAATGCTCCAGATGTCAAGAAGCTCCCTGTCCCACTTGCGCGTATGAATATTGAACAGCATTGTGCGGGAGGCGTTGGTATAATCCGTGACGTGTACCGCGCCCTTTGTGAGATTCCAGATCAGCCAGGAATCCACCGTGCCAAATGCCAGCTCTCCCGCCTTCGCCCGCTCTCTGGCGCCTTCCACATGATCGAGAATCCAGGCTATTTTGCTGGCCGAAAAATACGCGTCCGGTACCAGCCCGGTGCGCTCCTGAATGAGCGAGCGCTGCGCCGGCGTCAGGGCATCCACCATCTCCGCGGTCCGGCGGCACTGCCACACAATGGCGTTACAGATCGGCCTTCCGGTTCTGCGATCCCATAGAATCGTCGTCTCCCGCTGATTCGTGATACCGATGGCTGCCACCTCCGCGGCGCCGACTCCCACCGTCGCCATCGCCTCCATCGCCACAGAGAGCTGTGCGGACCAGATTTCCATCGGATCATGTTCCACCCAGCCCGGCTGCGGAAAATACTGCGGAAACTCCTTCTGCGCCAGGGAACGAATCTTGCCCGCATGATCAAACAGAATCGCGCGGCAGCTGGTCGTCCCCTGATCCAGTGCGAGAATATACCCTTCCATCCTTCATAACCCCCACGTTCTTCGTCGCCACAATATCGACGCCGAGTCCCAGCACGTCCTTCAGCACCACATCCCCGATTGAGACAGGCGCCCTGACATGCACCCGGTTGATCTCCTTCATGCAGTCAAACATCCTCGCCTTGGGAATATCTCCGTTCGTCTTGACAGAGACGACCGGAAGCACTCCGCCATCCACCCGGACTGTCGAAGTGACAATCCGGGTAGGATTGGTTACCTCATTTTCTGCGTACAGATAGCCGTTCTGGCAGGAATTTCCGACGATTTCCGTCACTTTTCCCTCATCGTCCTGCGTCACCGTGATCGCGCATCCGATCGGACACCGGATGCAGGTCAGCTCCGTCACTTTGCTCATTTCTACTCCCGTCCTTTCCGGCTCATTCCGCCTGCGCAACCCGGATCGTGACCGCCTTCAGGTCCGCGGCGTGCTCCAGATCCGATTTCTTCAGAATCACCTGCTCCATCTCACCCGGCGCCAGAATTTTCTTTTTCTGGCTGCGGAAGATCTGGTCGTCAAAATCAATGACGACCGAGGCGCCCTTATAGACGCCGCCCACGCGGAACCGTATGGTCTGCAGCTCGTCCATGTGGTTCAGCCTTATTTCGGCAGGCACAGTATATCGGACGCCGTCCTTCGCAAGCACCGGGATGACGCGTTCCGGCGCATCCGGAGCCGGACATTTCCCCAGTACAAGTTTTGCGGCGCATTTTCCCGCCTGCGCGGCCTCCTCTGAGACGTAATCCACCAGATCATGCACATGCAGCACATTGCCGCAGGCAAAGACGCCCGGCACCGAAGTTTCGAGCGACTCATTGACCACCGGCCCGCTCGTGACACCGGACAGCTTCACGCCGAGCTGCCCTGAGAGTTCGTTTTCCGGTATCAGCCCGCAGGAGAGCAGCAGAGTATCGCACTCGTAGGTCTCCTCCGTACCAGGAACCGGCTTCCGGTCCGGTCCGACCTGTGCGATTGTAACCGCCTCCACGCGCTCCTTTCCGCGGATATCCACCACGGTATGAGAGAGCTTCAGGGGAATGCCAAAGTCATCCAGGCACTGCACGATATTCCGCTTAAGGCCACCGGAATACGGCATCAGTTCCGCGACCACCTCAACCTTTGCCCCCTCCAGCGTCATGCGCCGTGCCATGATGAGTCCGATATCTCCGGATCCGAGGATGACAACCCGATGGCCCGGCATCCTGCCCTCGATGTTGACAAAGCGCTGGGCGGTGCCTGCCGTGTAAATTCCTGCCGGCCGGTATCCCGGAATGTTCAGCGCGCCGCGCGGTCTCTCGCGGCATCCCATGGCGAGAATCACCGTTTCCGCCTCGATGGTGAAATAGCCATCGGTTTTATTCATGGCCGAAACCAGCTTCCTGCCGCAAGCCGCGGACAGCGCCGCTCCGTCGTTTCCGCTCCCGGCTTTGCATGCATCGATTCCTGTCCCATCCGGCGATGCAGCCGCCTCCGCTCCCTTCTCTATTTCAATATTCACCACGATCGTATCAAGAAGGCAGGGAATCCTCTCCTCTTTGACAATCTTCTCAAACCGCTCCGCATACTCCGGCCCGGTCAGCTCCTCGTGGAAGGTGTGCAGACCGAATCCATTGTGAATACACTGGTTCAGAATTCCTCCCAGCACATGATCCCGTTCCAGAATGAGTACATCGGACGGATCCACACCCTCCTTCACCGCGGAGGAGGCGGCGGACAGTCCTGCGGGCCCGCCGCCGATGATTACGATTTTTGCTGTTCTGTCTGCCATCTCACTGTGCCTCCGTATCCGTTCTGTTCTTCATGCCGAAGGCGATCTCCCCGACCGGATCGTCTTCCTTCGTATATCCCTCCAAAATCCGTGCTTCCGGTCCGGATTTGACGATTGCACCGATATCCGTGCCCAGCTCCCGGGCCAGAATGTCCATCTGCTTCGGCGTGCAGAATCCCGCCTGACAGCGGCCCATGCCGGCGCGGACGCGCCGCTTGATGCCGTCGAGTGTCTTTGCGCCGAGCGGACGGTGAATGGCATCCAGAATTTCGCCCTCTGTCACCAGCTCACAGCGACATACCACATTCGCATAGAGCGGATTCTCCGCTACCAGCCTGCGCCGCTCCTCCGGCGACGCCGTGGCCATGCACGGAATCCCCTTCCGTTTCGCTGTGAAATTTTTCTTCTCCGGCCGCCGGTCCTTTTCCTGAATCAGCTCCGCCATATATACGCCGATCGCCGGCGCGCTTGTCAGTCCCGGAGATTCAATGCCTGCCGCATCAAAGAAGCCCGGGCAGTCCGCGCATTCGCCGAGGATAAAGTCGCCGCCGTCCTCGTGGGCACGAAGTCCGCAGAACGATGTGATGACCTGCCGCGCCGGAATATGCTCTGCGGACAGTCCCGCCTTTGCAAGCACCTCCGCCAGTCCCTTCGCCGTCGTCGCTGTTGCCTCCTTGTCATCAATATCCTCCGCAGTGGGGCCGATCAGAAGATTCCCATGGCAGGTGGGCGTCACCAGAACCCCCTTTCCCATTTTCGTGGGGCACTGGAAAATCGTGGCGCGCACAAAGCCCTGCGTCTTCCTGTCCATCAGGAGATATTCTCCGCGGCGCGGCGTGATATGCAGCTTGTGCGCCGAGACCATGTTATGGAATTTGTCCGCGTAGACGCCCGCCGCGTTCACGACAAATTTTGCCTCGTAGAGCGAGCCGTCAGCACATTTCACGACAAAACCGCCGCGCTCCCGCTTGATGTCCGTGACCGCGCGGCCAAATTCAAACCGCACGCCGTTGACATTCGCATTTTCCGCTAACGCGATATTCAGCAGGAATGGATCGACGATGCCGCCCGTCCCGCAGCGCAGCGCGCAGGTGACATTCTCCGAAAGATTCGGCTCGAGGCGGCGCGCTTCCTGACCGGAAATGATGGACAGATCCGCAACACCGTTCTTTCTGCCCTGCTCCAGGAGTTCCTCCAGCGTCTCCCGGTCCTCCGCGCTCATCCCGATCACCAGAGAGGTATTGTTCTCAAACGGGAAATCCAGCTCCCTCGACAGCGCTGGCATCATCCTTGACCCCATAACATTCATTCTTGCCTTCATGCTGCCCGGTTTGGCGTCGTGTCCCGCATGCACAATACCGCTGTTGGCCTTGCTGGTCCCTTCACACACATCCAATTCCCGCTCCAGCACCAGAACGCTGCGCTCCGTCCTCGCCAGCTCCCGTGCGATGGCGCTTCCCGTCACACCGGCGCCGATGATCAGAACATCAACCATCTTGTTCCCTCCTTCGAGCTTTTTCTGCCCATTCTGCTTTATGTTGGAAAGTGGCGCATCGACGTCACTTATAAGCGTATGCCCGTGCCGCAGGACCCTTCAGGCTTCCCCTCCGGCTTTGTCCCGCAGATCAGCTGTACATTCCGACTTCGCAGACTCTCCGCAAAATCCGGTCCCGCGTGCCAGTCCGTCACCAGCACATCGGCATCGGAGATAGGCATGATCTGCGCGAGAGAGTTGTCCCCCAGCTTGCTCATATCCGCCAGCATGATAACCTCCTTCGACGAGTCCCGCATCTGCCGCTTCACCTCCGCCTCACTGAGATTCGGCGTCGAAAAGCCATGCTCCAGCGTGAATCGGTTGCATGAGGCAAAATACTTGTCGAAGGTCAGCTGGGCGAGTGCCTCCATGGTCAGCGGCCCGACACAGCTCATCACATTGGTGCGCAGCGTCCCTCCTGTGAGAATGATGGTGAGATCGCTGCATTTGCTGAGTTCCATGGCGATGTCCAGCGTATTGGTGCAGACCATCAGATTTCTCTTCGGTCCTCCCACGATCTGCTTTGCCAGTTCCAGCACCGTCGTCCCATTATCAAGGAACACCGCGTCCCCATCCTCGATCAGATCGTACGCAGCCGCCGCGATCGCTACCTTCTCCGGATGGTGCTGCGCCGCCTTCTCCCGGTAATTGTACTCATGCAGTGAGCTGTACTGACTCACCGCGCCGCCCCAGGTGCGGCGCACCATTCCCTCTTTCTCCATACTGTCCAGCAGCTTTCGAACCGAAACCTCCGAGATTCCGAACTGCTGTGCCAGTTCTGCCACGCTCACAGACGAGTTGGCCGCGAGACAGTGCATGATGTAATCCTTCCGTTCTGCAATCGTCATTCCATTCTCATCCCCATGTCACGCCGCATCGCATCCTCTTCGCCGCCACACGCATGCAGGCACGCGGGGCGACCGGACTGATTCACGCTATAATCATAGGATATTCGTTTCGATATAAAAAGTAAATCGAAACATAAATGTTTTCTTTAACAAATTATTCGGTTATTTTTCGTAATCTTTTTTGTCAGAGCCGCTTTTGTCGGATCCCCTGATCCCAGTCAGCCAGATTTCCGCAGCTTTCTGGCCCAGTCCAATGTCACGTCTTTGCGGCAGGCGCGGGCGAAACGCCTTGCGCGGCACCAATGGCTGATGCGTTCATATTCCGTTCATAATTCCTTCAAAGACTCTTCAAATGGCCGGCAAATTCTGGTCACGTTTATCCGCTACGATAAATATCGTAATAGTTCAACAGCAGCTGCTGCCAGAGAACTTGCCAATACACTTTTTCATAATAATGCCAGGCACCGCGAGGCGCCTGGCATCCTCCCTTTTCAGGGAGAAATAGCTCCCACACAGCAAAGGACAGGGGCACGGCAGATATCTGCCGTGCCCCTGTCCCTTGTCGCGCGTCCGCATCCCGACTGCTTCTGCCGCTCTGGCATCAGACCTGTGCCGGACTGGCATCCGCCGGGATCTGCGGCTTCTTCGTGAGGATTTCCATAAACTCCTCGCCGGTGATGGTTTCCTTCTCGTACAGGAACTTCGCAATCTCGTCGAGCTTCGCCTTGTTGTCGCTTAGAAGCTTCTTTGCCTTCTCATGCTGCGCCCTCACCAGCGCAACCACTTCCTGGTCAATCTTTGTCTGCGTGTCAGGCGAGCAGGCGAGAGAAGCATCGCCGCCGAGGTACTGATTGGTAACCGTCTCCAGCGCCACCATGCCAAAGTCGTCGCTCATGCCATACTGCGTGATCATCTGACGGGCGAGCTTCGTCGCCTTCTCGATATCATTCGAGGCGCCCGTGGAGACAAGGCCGAACTCGACCTCCTCCGCGCTCCGTCCGCCGCACAGCGTCGCAATCTCGCTCAACATCTCATCCTTGCTGTAGAGATAATGGTTGCCTTTATCCACCTGCATCGTGTATCCCAGCGCACCGGAGGTTCTCGGAATAATCGTGATCTTCTGAACCGGCGCGGTTCCGTCCTGCAGAGCCGCCACCAGCGCATGGCCAACCTCGTGGTAGGAGACGATCATCTTCTCCTTGTCGGTCAGAATCGCGTTCTTCTTCTGATAGCCCGCGATGACCACCTCGATGGATTCCTCCATGTCCTCCTCCGTCGCAAAGCGGCGTCCCTGACGCACCGCACGGAGTGCCGCCTCGTTCACGATGTTGGCAAGCTCCGCGCCGGAAGCGCCTGCCGCCATCCGGGCGATTTTGTTGAAATCGACATTGTCCGCGATTTTAATCTTTCTCGCATGGACCTTGAGAATGTCCTCGCGGCCCTTGAGATCCGGGAGCTCCACCGGCACGCGGCGGTCGAAACGGCCGGGTCTTGTCAGGGCGGGATCAAGCGATTCCGGACGGTTGGTCGCGGCAAGGATGATGACGCCGGTGTTGCCCTCAAAGCCATCCATCTCCGTCAGCAGCTGATTCAGCGTCTGCTCGCGCTCATCGTTTCCGCCGATATTGCCCGCGCTTCTCTTCTCGCCGATGGCGTCGATCTCATCGATAAAGACAATGCAGGGTGCCTTTTCCTTGGCCTGCTTGAACAGGTCGCGCACCTTCGCCGCGCCCATGCCGACGAACATTTCCACAAATTCCGAACCGCTCATGGAGAAGAACGGCACGTCCGCCTCACCGGCGACGGCCTTGGCCAGCATCGTTTTGCCGGTTCCGGGCGGACCGACAAGCAGAACGCCCTTCGGCATCTGCGCGCCGATCTCCTTGTATTTTGACGGATCCTTCAGATACGTGACAATCTCCTTGAGATTGTCCTTTGCCTCCTCCTCGCCGGCGACATCGGAAAACTTGATGCCGTCGCTGGATTTGACGTAGACGCGGGCATTGCTCTTGCCCATACCGCCCATGCCGAGGCCGTTTCCGCCGAAGAACATGGAATTGTCCCCGCCCATGCTCTTGAGCATGCGCTTCTGCATAATCCTGCTGAGAACCGCGATGAGCACGAAGGGCAGAACCCAGTAGAGCAGAAATGTCAGAAGAGGAGAAGTCTGCTCGACAATCTCACTGGAGAATTTGGCGCCGGACCTGTAAAGGCGTTCCACCAGTCCGTCGTCGTTCATCAGACCGGTCTCATAAATCACCTGCGTGTTCGATTTGGCATCCGACTTCAGCGTATATTCAATCTTGTTTGTCAGGATCTGGACCTGGTCAATATTGCCCTTGTCCGTCTCCTCCATGAAGGTCCCGTAATCCACTTCCTGAATCCGCTGCTTCTCCGCAAACGGAATCATCACAAGGTTCATGACGAGAAGCAGCACCATGGCGACCACCCACAGCGTGATCAATGGCCTTTTCGGCGGCTTGTATTCGTCCATTTTCCTATACATTCCTTTCCTGCGCCGGTTCCGGCGCTGATTGTGCCGCAAAATTCAGCACAACGCCATTATAGGTGCGCCGTCAGTCCCTTCGCAAGCCGATACGCCAGAATTCAGGCATTCTTTAGGGATTGTTTAGATTGTTCACAGCCAGGTAATTTTCCCTGTCTCAATACCACGGATGCCGGATCCCGGCTCATCGCTCACAGTGATCTCCTTCTCCCGGAACACGGCACCGCCCAGGATCGGATCCTCCGAACAGAGCACAGGCCCGTCGAGATCGATCTTCGTGATGACCTTCTTCGCGCAGGCGAGCTCCACTGCCGCGTTGACGGAAATTTTGGCCTCGAGCATGCAGCCCAGCATGCACTCGCAGCCGTAAACCTCCGCCGCGGATATAATCTTCTGGGCGTTGTACAGGCCGCCGCACTTCATCAGCTTGATATTCACCATGTCCGCCGCGTGGTACTGCATGATCCGCAGCGCGTCCTCCGGGCTGAACACCGCCTCATCCGCCAGCACCGGAACCGGGCTGCGGTCCGTGACATACTTCAGCCCGTCAAAATCCGCCGCTTTCACCGGCTGTTCCACCAGCTCAAGGCCGATCCCCCGCTCCTCCATCTGATCCAGGATCCGGACCGCCTGCTTCGGCGTCCAGGCCTGATTGGCGTCAATGCGGATGCGGACATCCGGACCGGTCGCACGGCGGATGGCAAGAAGGCGCTCCACATCCAGCGATGGATTGACGCCGACCTTGACCTTGATGGTGTCATACCCGCGCTTTACCGCATTCACGGCGTCCTCCGCCATCTGTTCCGGCGGGTTCACGCTGATCGTAATATCCGTGACTATGGTCCTGCGGGCGCCTCCCAGCAGCTTGTACACCGGGATGTGATACAGCTGACCGTACAAATCGTACAGTGCCATGTCCACAGCCGCCTTGGCCGAGGTGTTGTGCACAACCGCCTTCTGCACCTCCTGTATCACATCCTCGAATTCATCCACGTCCCGTCCGATGAGTTTGCCTGCGATATGATCCTGAATGGCTCCGATAATCGCTCCGGTCGTATCCCCGGTGATGACGCCGGTCGGCGGTGCCTCGCCGAAGCCCTTTTCTCCCGTATCCGTGTCGATTTCCACGACCACATCTCTGACACTGTCCACTGTCCGGAGCGCCGTCTTGAACGGCACCCGCAGCGGAACTGCAATCTGTCCGAGCCGAACTGCTGTGATTTTCATCTGTCGTTGTCCTCCCTGTCGTCTGCGCGCTTCGCCGGTGCTGCCGCCAGTGCCGCGATCGCCGCAGCGTAAATCTCTGTATTCTGCACCAGCCGGTCGAGACGGATATATTCATCCGGCAGATGCTCCACCACCGGATCGCCCGGAAAAATCGGCCCGAACGCCACGATATTCGGAATTGCCTTGGCATACGTGCCGCCGCCGATCGATTTTGGCGCGGACAGATCGCCGGTGGCCTCCCGGTACACCGCAAGCAGTGTCCTGACGAGCGGCGCGGATTCCGGCACATATAGCTTCGGCTTGTGCAACGAATATGTACAATGGAAGCCGGCATTCTCAAACGTCCGGCGCACGGCCGGTCCGCAGTCCTGTTCCGTAAACGTCACCGGATAGCGGTAATTCAGGCGCACCCTGATGTGATCCCGGCCTCCCTCCGCGACACCCAGGTTGAAGGTGAACCGGCCGGAAACCGAATCCTTCAGCGGACAGCCGAATGCCTGCCCGCCCGTCTCCATGCCTGGCTTCCCCGCGAGAAAATGGATGGCTTCTCCCGCGTCTCCGCCAAACGGAAGCCGGTCCAGATAGCGGAAGAGCCTCCCGATCGCGTTCTCCCCCTTCTCCGGCGTCGACCCGTGCGCAGACCTCCCTGCCGCCTCCACACGGACAGTCCGTCTGTCTCCGGTGAGTTCCGACCGGGTTCCGTCCTCCGGCAGAATCTCCCGCACCGTGATTTTCTCCGCCTCCGGCAGCTCCAGATCTCCTGGAACCTCAATCAGTGCCTCCGCGTGGTCCGGCACCACATTGCCAGCCACGCCTCCCCTGAGCGACAGGAGTCTTACCTCTCCCCCGGCGCCGCGGAGCGGCTTCTCATAGACCTCGTTGATAATCCCCTTTTCCCCGTTGATCAGCGGATATTCTCCATCCGGCGTGAACCCGGCCTCCGGAATCTCCCCGCCGTGCGCCAGATAATACTTCATATCCGCCGCGCCTGTTTCCTCATTGCAGCCAAAAATCAGCCTCACCCGGCGGGTGAGCGGAATGCCTGCATCGCGAACCGCCTTCATGGCATAAAGGGCGGATACGACCGGTCCCTTGTCGTCGATGGTGCCGCGCCCATACATTCTGCCGTCCCGCACAACCGGGTCATACGCCGGATGGCTCCAGCCATCCGCCTCCGGGACCACATCCAGATGTCCGAGCACCGCCACCATGCCGTCACCCTCTCCCATCTCCGCATAGCCGCACTGCCCGTCCATATTGTATGTGGAAAAGCCAAGCTCCGACGCGATCCGGAGTGCCTCCTCAAGGCACGCCGCCGGTCCCTCACCATACGGTTTGCCCGGCTCCGGCGCTCCCTCGACGCTCCGGATGCGCACCAGTCTCTTCAGCGCCCCACACATTGCCTCCTGTGAGGCGTCTATCATCTGCTTCATCCGATCATGCTGTTCCTGCTTTCCGGACATCATTGTTCTCCCGCCTTTTCTGCGTGCTGTCATTCAAAATCTGCCGCTTCTCATCATAGCATATTTCCGGATGAGAGAGCCGCCGCTTTCCTCTCGTGATACAATGACGCTATCAAACAGATTACTAAGGAAGGTTTTGATATTTTGACAAGCATTCAGGACGACAATCGGATTCCCTCCCTGCCGGAACGAAAGCAGGCGCGCCTGGCCCGGCAGAAGCAGATTCGCCGCAGAACACTGCTGGCGCTCTGCCTGATCCTGGCGGGCGGCGCCGCGGCCATCGCTGGATTCATGGTTCTCGACGCGCGCGGGCTGCTTGCACCGGGAGAACTGGGCAGGCTGCTGTCCTCTGTCCGCGTGCAGGGAAGCCATGTCGCAGGCCCGTCATCTGATCAGGCATCAGCCCGGCCGGATGGTACCGGGAACAGCACTGAAGGCAGCAGTACCAATGCCGGTTCTGCTGATTCTGCCAGTGCGGGCAGCGGCGCCTCCGCAGGGAACACTCCGGAAGCAGGAGCGTCCGTCTCCTATTCTGTCCCGCAGGACAATACCGACTACGGCAGCGGAGAAATCACACTTGCTGTTCCTTCTGAGATCTCCGGTGTCATGCAGGATGCCGTCAGCGCCTACACAGAAGCGCTGCCTGGCATGGCCAATATGACCGTCACTGTGACTGAGGAGTCCGGAACCGATGTGCTCAGCGCGTACTCCGGCACCGACGATCTCCCCGATCTCTATGTCTTCCAGTCCGAGGACAGGGCGCTTCTGCGCGCGAAAAGTGCGCTGGCCACAGAGCATGACGATGATGTCTGCTTCCCGCTCACCTTGGATGGCGGCTATTTTCTCTACTACGATTCCTCGGTCATCCAGGACGTCAGTACGCTGGACAGCATTCTCGCGGCCTGTGAGGCTTCCGGCAGGACCTTCAACATGGAACTCACCTCCGGATGGTACCAGATGGCATTTTTCCTCGGAGCCGGCTGCCAGGCGGAATATACTGTTTCTGATGACGGCAGCGTTGCCGCCGGATCCATGACGCTCGCCTCCGATTCCGGCGTCGCAGCCATGAAGGCCATGATTCATCTTGCCTCCTCCTCCGCCTTTTCTGATATCTCCATGGCTGCCCTCGCAGACCGTCCCGCCGCGATTATCTCCGGTATCTGGGACAGAGGCGCCGCAAAGGAGCTGTTCGGCAGCGGATACGCCGCGGCAAAGCTTCCCTCCTTCACAGTAGACGGCGCCGTCTATCCCATGGGTTCTCTCGTCGAGGGCCGCATGCTCGGTGTGAAACCGCAGGAGAATGCACTGAAACAGAAAGCCTGCACTGCACTGGCCAGATGGCTGTCCTCCCCTGCGCAGGAACTCGCCCTGTACCGCAAGGCCGGGTGGGTCCCAGCGGATGATACCGTTCTCACGGAGAACGACTCTGCCGGAACCGATGTCTCCGCCGCATCTCTGACAGAAGAAACGGATCCTGCTATCAAAGCGCTCGCCGCGCAGAATGCAGCCGGCTCGCTCCGCGGCGTCTATCCGCAGGACTTCTGGTCCTTCCTCACCGCGTTTGGCGACAATATCCTGGCCGGCAAATATCAGAACGCGGATGACAGCACCCTGCTTTCCGCCCTGCAGGAGCTGCAGTCCGACTGTGCATCTGCGGCAGATCATGCTGGGGACGCCTCCAACTGGTAGGAATCAGCAAGAAAAGACTGTGTTTTTACCTGCCGGCAGGGAAGGATGTGCTTTTGTCAAAATCCCGTCCGCGTGGCAGAATAGAGCTTAGAATACAAAACTTAGGACATGGAACAGAAGCATCCCCCTGTCTGCAGCGCCACCCCAGTACCGGGAATCCGAAAAGAAATCAGAAGGAGATCAGGAAGTCATGAAACACACCGATGTATTATGGCACGACAGGAAGCGCAATTTTCTAGGCCTTCCGTGGACATTCACCGTCTATGAGCTCACCAGAAACCGGCTGTTCCTGCAGACCGGATTTCTGAATCAGCGGGAGGACGAGGTCCGGCTCTACCGCATCACCGACCTCACACTGACCCGCAGCCTGTGGCAGCGCATCATCGGCACCGGGACAATCCACATCGATTCCTCCGACAAGACGCTCGCAAACTTTGATCTGAAAAACATCCGGAACAGCGGCGACATCAAGGAGCAACTTTCCAACCTGGTCGAGGTTGCGCGGCGCGAGAATCACGTCTATGCCAGAGAATCCCTGGATACAATGCCAGGCTTTGCCTCTCCGGACGAGAATCACGGACCTGCCGGGCCGGAAGGTACTCTGCCGGATCCGGTTGATTTTGATCACGATGGGGTCGACGATCTGACTGGACAGGATATCCGCTGATCAGCGACATTCAGCATGCGGGCACGCCGAATCCATGTCTGCATGCTCCTATTTCAGCGTCCGCAGGACCTCCATGACCTGTTCTCCCGACGCCATCCAGTCGGTAAACGCACTTGCGGCGCCCGCCGCGATCCCCATGCGGAGCGCATACTCCGCGCCGTGTCCGGCATCCCAGCCCGCGAGAAAACCGGCGACCATGGCATCGCCGGCTCCCACCGCATTGATCACCATGCCGCCGGCCGAGGCGCGAAACCGGAATTCCCCCATTTCATCCAGCAGCGCGGCGCCCTGCCCGCCCATCGACACCAGAACATTGCGCGCGCCGCGCTCCTGCAGCCTGCGGGCATAAGGTTCGGCCTCCTCCGGTGTGCTGATCTTCGCCGCAAACAGTTCCTCAAGCTCATGCCGGTTCGGCTTGATGAGGAACGGATGATACGGAAGCGTGTCCGCCAGCAGCGGACCGGATGCATCCACGACAAACCGCAGGTCTCTGTCCTCCCGCGAAAGCTCCGCCAGAATATCCCGGTAAATAGTCTGCGGCACCGACGGCGGCACACTCCCGGACAGGACAAGGGTATCTCCGTTCCGCATGCCACGAAGTCTTGACATCAGCCACGCGAGGGAGTCCGCGTCGATCGCGGGTCCCATGCCGTTGAGTTCTGTCCCGTCAACATTCCTGAGCTTGACATTGATTCTGGAATATCCCGCAGGCAGCTCCCGGAAGTCGCACGCCACGTTCCGCTCCCGCAGCATGCGGAGAATCTCTTTCCCCGTGAATCCAGCACAAAACCCCAACGCCGTTCCCGGCACACCGAGTGCCGCAAGCTCCGCCGCGACATTGATCCCCTTGCCGCCGGGAAGCATCTCCTCCCAGGTTGTGCGGTTTGTCCGCCCCGGGACTAGTCCGTCTGCCAGCACCATATAATCTATGGACGGATTGAAGGTCACCGTATAAACCATGTCCCTGCTCTTTCCCGGCTGTCGGCCTCATGCTCCTGCACCCATATCGCACTGGCTCTTTCGCTTAACTCCTGCAGAATTCCATGCAGTTCCGCAGGCAGCATCCAGATGAAGGTCGCCGCGTCGGCCGCCGATGCCGCGTCTTATCCGCAGCCAGCGCCGTTGCCGTATTTCTATGGATTAAATATTGCCAGCTTCTCCTTCGCCACGCGGATCAGGATATGGTCCGCCTTCCGCACCACCTCGCCGTCCGTGTGTACCCACAGCGGAATAGAAGTCTGCACACTGATCTCCCGCCCGCGGATCGGATACATGATCGTCGGCCATTTCTTATAATGAGTACCGCCCGGCACCGATGGGAACACCTTATAAAAGTCCGCATTGCGCGCCGGGTTGGCAAGGCAGAGATTCAGCACGCCGTCTGTGGCATCCGCGTCCGGCGCGAACTGGTAGCCTCCGCCCTCGAACCGGTGATTCATCCCGCAGACAAAGAGCAGATGGTCAAACTGATAGGATCTTCCGTCTGCCGTCACTGTCACCGGCAGGCAGCGCTGTTCCCGGATCACCCGGAACGCCGAGCTGATATAAATGAGATTGCCCAGATGGATCCGATTCAGCAGATTCTTATACCGGGACCGCCCGGCGAGGGCACAGATTGCCGCGTCAAAGCCGATCCCGCAGCTCACGTTGAAGCGCCGCACCGTGTGATCATCCGGATATTCCAGTTCCCCGATGTCAAACACATGGTGCACTCTTCCCTCCAGAATCGTGCGGGCGGTTTGCTCTAACGGCTGTCCGATGATGCCCAGATCCCTTGCAAAATCATTGCCGGAGCCGCAGGGAATCAGGCCGAACCGGAAGTGTTCCGGATGCCGCACGCCATTCACCGCCTCATTCAGCGAACCGTCCCCGCCGCAAATGACAAGATTCACGGGAGACGCCCCGCTCTCCTCTTTCTCAATCTCCGCACAGATTGCGCCGATTCCGTGTGCGGGCGAGGAATAGTGCACATCATACGGTACGCCGCCCGCGCGAAAAACGGGCTCAATTCTGTGCCATTCCCGGCCGGTGCGTCCCGAGGCGCCCGCCGGGTTGACAACGACGTGAAATTTCATACTCTCCCCCTGCCCGCTCTTTTCTGCCCTAGTAGCCTGCTTTCCGATCAACTACATGCTGAAGCGGCGCGCCGCTGACAAAGGCACGGAGATTCTCCCCCGCAATCCGGACCACATTCTCAAAGGTTTCGGCGAGCAGAAACTGACCGGCGATGTGCGGGGTGATGATCACCCGGTCCATATCCCAGAGCGCGTCGTCCGCCGGGAGCGGCTCCGGCTCTGTAACATCCAGCGCCGCTCCTCCGAGATGGCCCTCACGCAGCACCTTCTTCAATGCCGCAGGATCAATGGCATTCCCGCGCCCATCATTGATGAGATAGGCCCCCGGCTTCATCAGACGGAGCCGCCGCTCATCCATCACATGCTCCGTGGCCGGTCCGCCGGGCAGGATCATGGCAACAATATCCGCCCGCGGGAGCAGCTCGTCCAGATCCTCCATCGTGTGCTCCTCCTCGAGCCAGTCGGGCCGTTCTCCCCGGACCGATCGCCTGACACCGATGACGCGGGCGCCGAGCGCATGGCACATTCTGGCGTACCGGCCGCCGATATCTCCCAGGCCGAGGACCAGAACCACCGATCCCTGCAGACTGGTGACCGCGCCCGCCGTTTTCCATTCGTGACGCACCTGCTGCCGCAGATACTGATCCATCCTGCGTATAAGGCAGAATGTCATCGTCAACATATGCTCCGAGACGCTGACGCCATAGGCGCCCTTGCTGCAGGTGAGGATGGTTTCCGGCCGCAGCACCTCCGGTCCGGCGTACGCATCCGCGCCGGCGGAATTCAGCTGCATCCAGCAGAGATGACTCTTCTCCGCGCCCGCGCCGGCGCACTCCGCCACCAGCGCCGGTGGGACATTTCCCAGAATCACATCCGCCCAGGCGACATCCTCCGGCGTCACCGACGCGTAGCTTTTCCATCGGAATGTGCAGGCTGCCTCTCCACCGGCAGCCTGCTGCAGATATTCCCTGTGGCGCTGCTCCAACGGCAGCACCGACAGTACTCTCCATATTTTCTCCATACCACTCCCCCTGCCGCTTGATTGCGGCGTCACACTTTGATCTTCACCTCATGTGCTGACTCCTCCCCTCTGTCGAAGGCCTGCGCCGCTTCAAAACAGCTGCCGACCATATGGGAGACCGCCTGCTCCGTGTAGAAGGCCGTGTGCGGACTCAGGATCACGTTCGGGAAGGAGCGCAGCAGCGCCATATCGCGGTTCGCGATCACGTCGCCGATACGATTGTAGTAATAAAGACCGTCCTCCTTCTCGAGCACATCGAGAGCCGCGCCGCCGATTTTGCCGCTCTCGAGCGCCTCCACCAGAGCGTCAGTATCAATCAGCTTGCCGCGGGCGGTGTTAACAATCAGCACGCCATCCTTCATCCTGGCGAACGCCTCGCGGTTCAGCAAATGATAGTTCTGCTCCGTCGCGTTGGTGTGCAGGGTGATCACATCCGCGCGGGCAAACAGCTCCTCCAGAGAAACATAATCCGCGTATTTTTCCGCCTCCGAATTCCGGTAGGGATCGTAGCAGAGGATTTTGCAGCCAAAGCCCGACAGATGCTGAATGACAGTGGTGCCGATATGGCCGGTACCGATGACCCCCACCGTCTCAAAGCTGATGTCCGCACCGATTTTGCCGCGCAGCGAGTAGTCCTGGAGTCTGGCACGGTCGAGAATGGAGACGGCGCGTCGCTGCAGCATGAGCATCAGCATGATGGCATAATTGGCGACGCCGGACGGCGGATAGCTGACATTTGAGACCCGCATGCCGAGTTCACGCGCTCTTCTGAGGTCGACATGATCGTAGCCGATGGAACGGCAGAGCAGGTACTTCACACCGATCGAGGCAAAACGCTCAAGCATCGGCGCAGACATATCGCACGGCGTCATGGAAATTGCTTCATATCCCTGGGCGAGCGCAGCGTTCTCCGCGCTCGGATAAGCAGTGGTGTAATCGAAGGCAATGCCAGTCTTCGCGCTGCATTCCTTTGCACAGGCAAGCTCATCAAATTCACGGAGCGTGTAGAAAAATATTTTCATCCGGATCTCCTCTCCTTCTGCTCAAATGCACGCAAAATACAGTTCCATTTTAGAGTCCGGCATGGCCGATTACAATCCTGAACGCAGTCGAAACTGCGGTTCCCATGCTTTCGATTGCGCTTCTCTGCCCATCCGGTATACTGGTGATTGCATGCGAAACTGCAGCGCGATTTCTACAATCGGGGACAGATCAGGAGGGTAACATGGAACAGGAAATGGATTTAAAAAATATCACCATCACAGATGCGTTCTGGGCATCCAGGCAGAAGCTGGTCACGGAGGTAGTCATTCCCTATCAGGAAGCGATTCTCCGCGACGCCGTGCCAGGCGCCGAGAAGAGCCACGCGATCGCCAATTTCCGCATCGCCGCCGGGCAGGAGCAGGGCGAGTTTTATGGAATGGTGTTTCAGGACAGCGATGTGGCAAAATGGCTGGAGGGCGCGGCGTATTCCCTCGCCATTCACCCGGACGCGGCGCTGGAGGCGCGGGTGGATGAGGTCATTGCCACCATCGCGGCGGCGCAGCAGGAGGACGGGTATCTCGATACCTATTTTATTTTGAAGGAGCCAGATCATAAATTTCAAAATCTGCAGGAATGTCACGAGCTGTACTGCGCCGGCCATATGATGGAGGCCGCGGTCGCGTATTTTGAGGCGACCGGGAAGGATACGCTCCTGAAAGTCTGTCAGAGGCTCGCGGACTGCATCAGTCGGCATATCGGACCTGAAGAGGGCAAAAAGCACGGCGTGCCCGGCCACGAGGAGATCGAACTCGGACTGCTCCGGATGTACGAGGTGACCGCCAATCAGGACGACCTCGCACTGGCCGAATATTTCATCGGGCAGCGCGGACAGGATCCGCAGTTCTTCGAGAAGGAAAAGGCCGCGCGCGGCTGGATCCACTGGAGCGGGAATTTTGTCGATCCTTCCTATTATCAGCAGCATCTGCCGGTCCGGGAGCAGAAAGAGGCAAAGGGGCACGCGGTCCGCTGCATGTACTTCTTCTCCGCAGCGGCCGAGCTCGCCAGACTCCGCAGCGACGCCTCGCTCACCGCGGCCTGTGACCAGCTGTTTGACAATGTCACACGCAAACAGATGCATCTCACCGGCGGCATCGGCCAGACGGCAAAATGGGAGGGATTCACGCACGATTACGATCTGCCGAACGACACCTGCTACGACGAAACCTGCGCGGCCATCGGCCTTGTCTTCTTTGCACACCGGATGCTGAAGCTGCATCCGTCCCGCCGGTACGGAGACGTCATGGAACGCGCGCTCTACAACGGTGTTCTCTCCGGCATGCAGCTCGATGGCAAACGCTTCTTCTATGTCAATCCGCTCGAGGTAAATCCGGGCGTCTCCGGCGTCCTGCCGGGATTCGAGCATGTGCTGCCCCAGCGCCCGCAGTGGTATGCCTGCGCCTGCTGTCCGCCGAACGTCACGCGGACCATCGCCTCGCTCGGCAAGTACGCGTGGGATGAAACCGTCCAGGGCGACGCAGCAGCGGCCATTCCGGATGCTGTCCATCCCGGTGCGGCCGTCGTGTGGAATCATCTCTTTGTCGGCGGAACCGCCCGGTTCACGCAGGGCGTTCTGAATACCCGGACCGAATATCCCTGGAACAGCAGGACGACCTACGCCTTTACCTCCTGCTCCGGCAAAGTCTGGACCCTGGCCTTCCGTGTGCCCGCCTATGCGGAGAATCCGGCGGTTTCACTGAATGGAAAAACCGTCCCGATGACAGAGGCAGGTGTGCTGCAGGATGGATACCTGTATCTGACCCGGGCCTGGCAGGACGGCGACACGGTGGAGTTCTCGTTTGACATGCCGGTCCGCCGGGTCTACTGCAATCCGCGCGTCCGGGCTGACGAGGGCTGCACTGCGCTGCAGCGCGGACCTCTGGTGTACTGCTTCGAGGGCGTCGACAACGGGGAACTGATCCAGGAACTCAGGATTCCGCGCGGCGCGGCGCTTCACACCTCGATCATGCCGGACGGGCCGCTCGCCGGCATGACCGTGATCGACCTGACTGGCGAGCGCGCCTCCTTCCCCGCAGATAAGGAGGAAGAGCCGCTGTACGCATTCGAACCGCCGGTGCACAGTGCCGTTTCCATGCGCGCCGTGCCGTATTTTGCCTGGGGCAACCGCGGCCTCACCCAGATGCGGGTCTGGATCCCGGAGAGCTGAACAAAAAAAACCGCCGGGCGCAGGTATTTCCTGCGTCCGGCGGTTCTTTTTGTTGTTCTGAAATTGCTCTGAAAACCGCCCGGTATATGGTCAGGCCTCAGCCTTTTCCTTTGCGGCCTGCTTCATAGACCGACGATTGAAGAAGGCGGCGAGCAGCGCACCGGAGATGTTATGCCACACGGAGAACACGGCGCCCGGGACAGTCGCCAGCGGGTACTGGGCAAAATGCGTCGCCGCAAGACTCGTTGCAAGGCCGGAATTCTGCATGCCGACCTCGATGGAGATCGCGCGGCACTTGGTGGTGTCGAGCCGGAGTGCCTTCGCCACCAGATAGCCGGTGAGGTAACCGAGCAGGTTGTGCAGCATCACGACGACGACGATGAGTCCGCCGACCGTCTTCAGACGATCCGAGTTCACGGATACGACAGCCGCGACGATCATGACAATCGCGGTCGTGGAAACAAGCGGAAGTGCCTTGGCTGCCTTCTCGGTGAATTTGCCGAAGAAATGGTTCACAACCAGCCCGAGGATGATCGGAAGGAACACAACCTTGAGGACGGACACGAACATCGCCCAGAAGTTGACATCAACCGTCTTGCCGGCATAGACCAGAGTCAGGAACGGAGTCATGAGCGGCGCGAGCAGTGTGGACACCGCGGTCATGGAGACAGAAAGCGGCACATCGCCGTGGCTCAGGTAAGTCATGACATTGGAGGAAGTGCCGCCGGGGCAGGTGCCGACGAGGATGACACCGATGGTCAGCTCCGGAGACAGGTGGAAGACCTTGCAGAGCAGGAAGGCAAGGAGCGGCATCAGGGTGAACTGACAGACCGCGCCGAGCACCACATCCTTCGGTCTCTTGAATACCTCGGCAAAATCCGAGGCCTTCAGGGTGAGACCCATGCCGAACATGACGATGCCGAGCAGCCAGTTGATCCAGCTCGTCTTGATCCAGGTACAGGTCTGCGGCGCGAAGAACGCGAGGGCAGCCACACCGAGAACGATGAGCGCCATCCACTTCCCGACGAAATTGCTTACTTTTTCCAGTGTTTTCATGCTTTTGCCTTTCTGCCGCAGGCTTCCGCGGCGTGCCTTGGATATGACAAAGCAGAGCTGAGAAACCGACAAAAAGCCTCTGTCTCTTCCCGGAATCCGATTCGATTCCGGGAAGAGACAGAGGCTTTACCATACTTCCTCTGCGGTACCACTCTTCCTTGCTGCCGCCTCACAGCGACAGCCACTCAGCCGCATCCAGCAATGCGTGATCTATGATAACGGTGATCCTCCGTCGGCGCTTACTCTGGTACTGCCGAAATCATCCGGTCTCCTGTTCAGCACCGAAGCTCAGAGATGATTCTCCACGGAAGTCCTGCGCTGTCTCGCATCGTCCGGCAGCTCTCTGCAGCATTCGTTTCCGGGACTGTTCTCTTCACAGCCGGTCCTCATGTGCTTTTGTGATGTCGATTGTAGGCCGCCCCGCCCGGAGCGTCAAGTTAAATTTTGCTTCCATTCGGCCATTATTTGCGAACCTGCTCCGCTGCTTCCCCCACTCCCTCTGTTCCTGTTTCGTCCGCTCCCGCCTGACCCGGAAAGAATTCCCCTCCTCTGCCGCCCAGCAGCAGGTCCACTGCCTCCGCGCAGCCGTCGTGCGCATTGTCCGCCACGGTCACACCGCACAGCTTCCGGATTTCCGGAGCCGCATTGCCCATCGCCACCGCAAGGCCGGCACATGCAAACATATTGCGGTCATTCTCCGCGTCGCCGACCGCGATCACCTGCTCCATCGGAAGGCGGAGTATTCTGCACAGAGATGACAATCCGGCCCCTTTGTCGGTTCCCGGCGGATTGATCTCCAGATTGGACCGCTCCGCGCGGGCGAGAACAAGCCCTGTGCCGGCGAGCTTCTCCTCCGTGACTGTCCGTTCCTCCGCTGCCGTGCGTCCCTCTTCCGGACAGTCCGCATGCCAGAGATTGATTTTTTCACAGGAGATGTCTCCCCTCTGCAGCATCTCCGCCGTGTCCTCCGCCACAGCCGCCGTGTCCCGGTAGAGCGCCGCGTACTGGTCCATGCCATACTCCTTCAGGTGCTGAAACGCGCGCCGGGAGAGAACTGCCCTGCCGCCGGAGAGAAGCTGTGCCTGCACATTCCGCCCGCGCAACGCTTCCAGAATTTCTGCCGTCTCCCGGCCTGTGAACACCGTATGGCCGATCATCCTGCGCGCCGCCAGATCATAGATCAGAGAGCCGCTGCAGAGAACGGCGTACCGCACTCCCTCCAGGTCCCCGGCATCCAGATACGGCCTGACCTCAGCCAGGGCTCTTCCGGTACAAAGGGCAACGATTTTGCCTTCTTTCGCTGCCCTGCGCACTGCCTCGCGGGTCTGCGGCAGAATTTCCTTCGCCGGGTCGAGCAGTGTTCCATCCATATCGAACGCGATCAACGTATACTGAGATTTCATGTAGTTTCCTTATGCCTGCTCTCCAGGCGCCTTAAAGTTTATTATTGTACACCATCCTGCCTGGTTCTATGATAGGAAATATGAAAGGATGACCTCCACGCCGGCGGTTTTCTTTTCCGCTCCACACCATTCCGTATGCGCTGCCGCCGAATCTGCCGGACACCCGGCAATCCGCTGCATGCCCTGCCGAAAATATCCGTGGAGCCTTCTCTGCCGGCGTCCGTCGCAGGGTTCTTGTCATGAAACTTCGCAGCACCATGGTTCACCCCGTTTCGCATCCGGACCGCGTTCTCTCCTATTTCCGCGCCGAATGGCTCTCTCTGCTCTTTGTCACTATTTTCGGACTCATCTACAACATCGGTCTGCTGGCCGGCCCGCTGTATGAGGGCCGCCTCGCCCAATGTCTCTACGACATTCTGCGCGGCAGGCAGCCCGCCTCCGCCATGTCCAGACTTGCCCTCACCTATGTCGGCGTCATCGCCGTCGTCCAGGTCTCCCGCTTTCTCAAACGCCTCTACGTGCGCGTCTTCGCCAACAATACCAGCCGCAGCATGAAGGAAGTCATCTACGGCAATCTCATCCATGAGTCAAAATCCTCGCTCGAGTCGCAGGATGTCGGTGCGGTGATGACAAAGGCTGTCCTTGACGCGGACGCCTGCGCCGAGGGCATGCGCAAGTTCACGACTGAAATTTTCGACACCGGCGTCGCCCTCGTCAGCTACATCGCCCTGCTTCTCTCCATCGACTGGCGTCTCGGCCTCCTCTGCCTGATTTTTCCCCCGATCTCCTATTTCATCGCCAACCGGATGAAGGGTCTCGTCACCCGCACCAATGCGGAGTTCCGCGAGAGCTCCGGCCGGCTCTCTGCCGCCACCATGGACCGTGTGTCCGGCGCGCTGACATACCGCGTCTTCGGCTGTGAGCCACAGCGCGACAGAGACTATGAGGCACACCTCTCCGATTATGAGAAAAAGGCTGTGCTCGCCAACATCTGGGCGGGTTCCATGCCGCCGCTTTACAATGTCATCTCCATGAGTTCCGTGCTCTTCATCTTCTGGTTCGGCACCCGCAATGTGGCCGGAACCGGATGGTCGGCATGGGATATCGCGGCGTTCACGGCCTTTCTTTCCTGCTACACCAAACTGTCTGTGAAGTCTTCTCACGCAGCCAAACTCTTCAATGCCGTGCAGAAGGCAGAGGTGTCCTGGCGCCGCATCGTTCCACTGATGAAACGGCCGCCGGAGGAGACCGCACAGCCCGCTGCGGCGCCGGCACTTCTCGCTGTGAAAGATCTCGGTTTTTCCTATCCGCAAAATCCGAATCACCCGGTTTTTTCCGGCATCTCCTTTGCCGCGGCACCCGGAACCGTCATCGGCGTCACCGGCCCGGTGGCCAGTGGCAAATCCACCTTCGGCAAAGCCTTCCTGTGTGAACAGCCCTACAAAGGCAGCATTTGTTTTGCCGGGAAGGAGCTGTCTGCTCTGCCGGATGCTGTCCGCCAGGCCATCGTCGGTTATCTCGGCCACGATCCAGAGCTTATGAGTGACACCATTCGCGAGAATGTCCTGATGGGAACGCCGGGCCACTCTGCTGAAGGCACATATCCTGCCGCGGACGATGCTCTGCTGGATTCCGTACTGCGTGCCGTCTGTCTGGACCGGGAGATCCGCGCCATGCCGGACGGCGCAGATACCCGGATCGGCAGCGGCGGCGTCCGGCTCTCCGGCGGACAGCAGCAGCGTCTCGCGCTGGCCAGGACCCTCGCCCACCCGCATCCGGTCCTTGTGCTGGACGATCCGTTCTCCGCGCTCGACCGGCCGACCGAGGAACAGGTATACCGCGGCCTCCGGCAGACCGCAGGCGATTCCATCATCCTCCTGCTCTCCCACCGTCTTTATCTCTTTCCGCAGATGGATCAGGTGATCTGGATGGAACAGGGCCGCGCCACTGTTTCCACGCATCGGGAACTCATGCGGTCCAATCCGGAATACCGGAAGCTCTATGAGATCCAGACTTCCGGCAGTGAAAATGTGAAAGGAGGCGGCCGCCATGCGTAAAATCATTCTCCGCACCCTCTCCCGGTTCCGTCTGCTCACCGCCGCCGTGATTCTGACGGTCGCCGGCGCTGTCATCGTGAGCCTGCTCCCTCCGCTGGTTCTGGAGCGGATCATCAATGAACTCACGCAGAATCAGCGCGTCCCTGCCGCACTGGGTCTCGAATATTTTGGTCTGCTCGCGCTGGCAGGCGTGCTGACCGCCTGCCGGGAGAGTCTTCTCACCGTGCTGGGGCAGAAAATCACGCACAGCATGCGCTCCGCGCTGCTCCAAAAGCTCGACCGTCTCCCCGCCGACCGCCTGGTGCGGCAGGATCCGGGCGCCACAGTATCCCGCTTCGTCGGAGATGTGGACACCGTGGAGGAGCTCTTCACCTCCGGTATCATCAGCATGTTCGCCGATGCCTGCCAGATGGTCAGCATTTTCGTCATCCTGTTCCTGCGCAGCCGAGGTCTCACCCTGCTCCTTCTCGCCGTGCTGCCGCTGGTCTTCGCTTTCACGCGGGCGGTTCAGAAGCGCATGCTGCGCGCGCAGATCGACAACCGGGCAGCCGTGGCGCGCGTCACGAATTTTGTCCCGGAGACCATCCGATGCATCCGGACCATCCACAATCTCGGCCGCGAGTCCTATATGCGGAACCGCTATGAGGAGGTCATCGGCGAGAGCTACCGGGCGGTGAACCGCACTAATTTCTACGATGCCGTCTATTCGCCGGTCATACTCATCACAAATGCCGCCGTCGTCGCAGTGGTCTATGTGCTCTCCGCCTCGGGCAGCGCGCCGGTCCGGGCCTTCTTTGGCATGTCCGTCGGCACCGCGGTCGCTGTCGTGAACTACATCGCCCAGATTTTCGGCCCCCTGGAAAGCATCGGCATGGAGATCCAGACAATCCAGTCGGCTCTGGCAGGCGTGCACCGGATCAATGAATTTCTAGACCAGCCCGTGCGCTGGGATGCGCCGGAGCAGATCATCCCCGGCAAAATTCAGACTGCCGGTGGTTCCGACATTCCCTGCATCGAGTTCCGGGATGTCACGTTCGGCTATGACATGAAAACCGCCGTGCTTTCGCACCTCTCGCTGACCGTGATGCCCGGCGAACAGGTAACTGTCTCCGGCCGCACCGGCGCCGGTAAATCCACCATGTTCAAACTAATTCTGGGGCTGTACCGTCCGGTCTCCGGCAGGGTTCTCGTCTGCGGCACGGATGCCTCCCGCATTGCCGACAGCAGCAAACGCCCCCTCTTCGGCTATGTAGAGCAGCACTTCCGTCTGGTTCCCGGTACGGTCCGGGATCAGATCGCCCTGTATGATGCCGCCATCACAGATGCGCAGGTGGAGCAGGCCGCGGTCACCGTTGGCCTCGACCAGACGATACGCCGTCTCGATCAAGGCTATGACACGCCCTGCACGCCCGGTCTCTTCTCCCAGGGGCAGTGGCAGCTCCTTTCCATCGCGCGCGCCATCGCCGCGGAACCTCCCATTCTTCTCCTGGACGAGATCACCGCCAACCTCGACGCCGATACGGAAAAGACGGTCCTGACCGCGCTGAAGAAAGCCTCCGCGGGGAGAACCGTCCTGTCCATCTCCCACCGCCTCTATGAGGACATGGGCGGAAGGGAGTTCATTCTTTCGTGATGCTGCCACATTCGGCATTCCCGTGTCGCTCACGCGCCACTTCATGCCTCATATGATATAGAACCACGGCGTCTCGTCATTGTTCTCGTCGAGAATCTTTGTCTCCTTCCGCTCCACCTCCTGGATCTCTCCGTGGCGCTTGACCAGAAGCTCCTGCGTCTTGACGCTGATCCGGGAATCGGATTTCACGCTGCTGGTGATGAAGACGTTGGAGCCGATGACCGAGCCGGCCCCGATGACCGTGTCGCCGCCGAGAATCGAGGCTCCTGCGTAAATCGTGACATTGTCCTCAATCGTGGGATGGCGCTTCTTCCCGCGCAGGCTCTGCCCGCCGCGGGTCGAGAGTGCACCGATCGTGACGCCCTGATACACCTTCACATGCTCGCCGATGATGGACGTCTCTCCGACCACGATGCCGGTTCCGTGATCCATGAAGAAATATTTGCCGATCGTCGCGCCGGGATGAATATCGATTCCCGTATGGCTGTGCGCATATTCCGTCATCATGCGGGGAATCAGCGGAACGCCCAGGAGAAACAGCTCGTGTGCGATGCGGTTCGTGGTGATCGCCATGAATCCCGGATAACACAGGACGATTTCCGCTTTATTGTACGCCGCCGGATCTCCCTCGAAAAAGGCCTGCAGATCCGTGTCGAGATATTCCCGCACCTTCGGAATGCGCTTCAGGAACGCAATCACTATCCCCTCCGCGCGGGCGCGCAGGGTCTCCTCCGAGACGTCCTGATATTCCGGCCGGAACTTCAGTGCGATCATGATCTGCTTCTGCAGATTGTAGCTGATGTCCTCGATCAGAAGCGAAATACGATTGTCATACCGGTAGATCCGGAACGTCTTCTCCCTGTAATATCCAGGATAGAGAATGATGAATACCTTCTTCAGGATGTCCTCCACCACTTCTGTGTCGGGCTGACTGAACACATCCATCTTGTCCACATCCCGCTTCTTCAGATAGTCCCGCAGAATGTCGCAGGTCGCGATCTGAATCCGGTCCTTCATTTCCTCCATGCCTTTTCCCTCCCGGCTGCTTTCGGCGGGCTGCAGCATCGTCTCCCCGACCTCCTGCAAAAATCCCGCTGTCCGATATGGCACCATCTTACCATACCTGAGGACGTTGCGCAGAGCTGTCTGGCGGATTATGCTAATGACAGGTCAGCCGCGCAAATCACGCGGCTGCGGCAAAATGCGTTGTGAATCCCAGGTGAGGCGCATTTTCCGTAAAAGAAATTAAAATGTTTCCGGAGGAAACGACTCTATGTTCAAATCAGTTTTTTCAGAAGACGGCAACTGGTATAAGGGAAATCTGCATATGCACACGACGCGGTCCGACGGCCGGGCAGATCCCGCCGCCGCCCTGTCGGCTTATCGCCGCAGCGGATATGATTTTGTGGCGATCACGGATCATCGAAAGCCCGGCATCACGGTCGAACCCGGCTGCACCGGCGTGCTGGACGGCACAGCTCTGTCTCCGGAGAATATGCTTCTGCTCTCCGGCGTGGAATGGGACACCGGCGGGACGAACTCGGATCTGCCGGGCGACTGTCCCTGCTGGCACATCCTCGGGATCGGCATGACGAGCAGCGGAAAGGACGCGGATTTTGCCGCCATCCGGCACCCGTCTCCGCAGCAGATCGTGGATATCATCCGGCAGGACGGCGGTCTTGCCATTCTCGCCCATCCCTGCTGGTCTGTCATGGATCCGGCGTCGCTCACCGATGTGACTGGTTTTGCCGCCGCTGAGATCTATAACGCCATCTCCGAGAATCCCTGGAACGGGAACCGCGCAGATTCGTCCATCTGGTTCGATCTGTGGGCCTCCAACCAGCGGATCTGCATGCCGGCGGTGGCCGGGGATGACGCGCACTCCTACGACGGCGACCAGTGCCAGTCCTTCACCATGGTCCGCGCCGCCTTCCTCACCCGCGACGGCATCATGGACGCGATCCGGCGCGGCGACTTCTATGCGAGCCGCGGTCCTGTCATCAAGGACATCGCACTCGACCGCGAGAACCATCTCCTGCGGATCGACTGCTCCGCCGACGTGATCGCCGCCGCGTTCTACAGCAACAGCATCTGGCAGGAAAACCGGGTGATGAGTGTGCTCCACAAGGGCACCGTGACTTACCCGATCGCGAGGGAGGAGACCTACATCCGGGCGGAACTCATGGACCGGTTCGGCCGGAAGGCGTGGACCTCGCCGATCCCGCTCCGTGAGGCGTGAGCCGCGCGCGGCATGTCGGCCGCGCGGGTTCGTGATACAATAGGAAACGTCCGCAGCCCTTGCCCGGCGGATTGTAAAGATTTTGACAAGTGCCTGAAGAAAAATGGAGGGGCAACAGGAGGATATCATGACGATTGAACAGCTGCGAAAGGACATGATCGCCGCCGCGAAGGCCGGCGACAAGGAGAGGAAGAACGTGCTCTCCGCCCTGGTGAGTGCCGTCATGGCGCTGGCGATTGATGAGAAGACCAGGGACAATATTTCCGAGGAACTGGTTGGCCGTGCCGTGACGAAGGAGCTGCGGGCCGCCAAGGAGTCGCTCGACACCTGCCCGCCGTCCCGCGAGGACCTGATCGCGGAGTACACCTACCGCTACAATGTCATCGCGGAATACGCGCCGCACATGATGAGCAGGGATGAAATCCGCTCCTTCCTCACCAACAACTGCGCCGAGGTGCTCGCCACGAAGAACAAGGGACAGATCATGAAGACCGTCATGCCTCTTCTCAAGGGCAAGGCCGACGGGAAGGAAATCAGCCAGGTCGTCGCGGAACTGACAAAATAGCGGTCCACGCCGCATTGACACGCAGACAGCCGCAGATTTTGAGGTCCAATTGCGATTCGAAGAAGTGCACAATTACCCAGAAACCCACCCGGAATCCGCCACGTAAACCGCATTCAGATTTGCGGGATAATTCGGGATGCAGGGCAGGTGCAAATTTATCAAAAAGGGGAACCATATTTATGAACAGCTTCAAGGACAGCCGCCTCGCTGTCGTCAGGCTCTCTGACGACGAGCACGAGGTCATCATTCTGGATCAGACCAGACTCCCGGGTCATGAGGAATACCTCCGCATCAGCGATGAGGAGCGCGCCTGGACCGCCATCAAGCGCCTCGAGATCCGCGGCGCGCCGGCCATCGGCGTTTTCGCCGGATATGCCATGTACGTTCTCGCACAGCGCTACGCGGACAAGCCCTACCCGGAATTCCTCGCTGAATTCCGCCGCCAGGCGGAATATCTGAACAGCTCCCGTCCGACCGCGGTCAACCTGTCATGGGCGCTCCGCCGCCAGACCAGGCTGGTCGAGGCACACGAGGGCTGCACCGGATCCGAGATTGTTAAGCTGCTCGGCGAAGAGGCGCACAAGATCGATGCAGAAAATGAAGAAATGACCCGCAAAATCGCGGAATACGGCGTGTCGCTGATCAAGGACGGCGACGGCATCCTCACCCACTGCAATGCCGGCTACCTCGCCTGCCTCGGATATGGCACCGCGACCGCGCCGATTTACTACGGCGCCGAGCAGGGCATGACCCTGCACGTCTATTCCGATGAGACAAGACCGCTCCTCCAGGGCGCCCGTCTCACCTCCTTCGAACTGCAGAAGGCCGGCATCGACGTCACCCTCATCTGTGACAACATGGCATCCATCGTCATGAAACAGGGCAGGATTAACGCTGTGTTCGTCGGCTGCGACCGCATCGCGGCCAACGGCGATTTTGCCAATAAAATCGGAACCTCCGGCGTCGCCATCCTGGCAAAATACTACGGCATCCCCTTCTACACACTCGGTCCGTCGTCCACCATTGATTTTGACACGCCGACCGGCGCGGACATACACATCGAACAGCGCGATCCAGACGAGGTCCGTTCCATGTGGTACCGCGAGCCCATGGCGCTGCCGGACGTCAAATGCTACAACCCGAGTTTTGATGTCACAGACCACAGCCTTCTTTCCGGCATCGTCACCGAACGCGGCATCGTCACGGCTCCGTTCGAGGAGAACCTGCGGAAACTGTTTCAGAAATAACAGTTTCATTTCAACTGTAATCTGTTATCCGTGACAGTTCTATGTCGACCGCAACCTGTTATCTGTGTGTTCCCTGTGCGCGGGGAACACACACCACTCCAAGAAAGGTGAAATCACACTATGGAACCCAGAGAAAGTATCAGCGCCAGCATCGTCGTCAGGGATGAACTCTCCAAGGTCGTCCTCATGCCCGGAGATCCGCTCCGCGCCAAAGCCGTGGCGGACAACTTCATGACCGACGTTGTCTGCTTCAACGACACCCGCAACATGCTCGGCTACACCGGCACCTACAAGGGCAAGCGCATCTCCGTCATGGGCCATGGCATGGGCATCCCCTCCATCGGCATCTATACGCAGGAACTCTACAGCCAGTTCGGTGTCGAGGCCATCATCCGCATCGGCTCCGCCGGCGGCCTTGACATGGACGTCGACGCCAAGGACGTCGTCATCGCCGAGGCGGCATCCAGCAACTCCAACTACGGCAACGCCTACGGCATCCCCGGACAGCTCGCCGCCTGCGCCGACTGGGACATGCTGGAGGAGGCCGTGAAACAGGCCAGAAACCAGGGCTGCAAATTCAAGGTCGGCAAGGTCTACTCCTCCGACTTCTTCTACTATCCTCAGACCGGCCTCAACGAAAAACTCCGCGACTTCGGCCACCTCTGCGTCGAAATGGAAACCGCCGGCCTCTACTGGACCGCATGCGCGAACCACAAAAAGGCCGTCTCCATCCTCTCCATCTCTGACCACCTCTTCAAGCCGGTCGCCCTTTCTGCGGAAGAACGCCAGAATGGTTTCACCGACATGATGGAAATCGCCCTCAACACCGCCGTCAAATTCGCATAATCCGAAGAATTGTCCCTAACAAGTTTAGCTTGTTAGGGACAATTTTGTACCAAACAAGCTAAACTTGTTAGGGACAATTTTGTACCAAACAAGCTAAACTTGTTAGGAACAAAATACCTTTTTCTCCGCATCTGCCGCATCCGCAAAGGGACCAGGCAGGATTTCCGCGCCGCGGTGTCCGCCAAAATAGTCCTCGTCAAAGGTGATCGGCGTGCCGTCCGGGTTCTCATACTGCTCCTGCGGCTCAAAAGCTCTGCCGAGGGTCTTCGTGGTGACGAGATCCGCCCGGAAGCTTCCCAGGACATCGTACAGGTTGGTGTCGAGATACCAGCCATCCTCCTTCTCCACGACGTTCACGCGGACATCGTTTTTCTCGTCCACCAGCCGTTCCGTCTCCTTCCGGCAGGCCTTCGCTCCGTCAAAATACGCGTTGCCGCCGCACCATACCGGCAGCTTTCCATTCAGATGCACATCCTCAAGCTTCCCCATATCCGGCATCTGCCCGATCTGGAATTGCGAGATCCACTCGTCATACGTCGGATACTCGTCCCAGACAGCCGTTCCCACTTCCCGGTTCTCTGTATCCACGCCTTCCCTGGAATCTCTCTTGACGACAAACGGTTCCGCCGGGTATTTCTGAACAAAAATATTGTTATAGAACCGGTCGTCGCCGTGCAGAATCGTCATGAATCCCATGACCTTCGTGCTGTGCGGCATATGATAAGGCGTGTAGCGCCACCCGGTTCCGCCGCCGACGCAGGTAAACGCGCCGCAGATCAGATTGTGTACCATGGCCACGCCCTGTGTTGCCACACGCAGGCTCACATCCGACAGAAGAATATTATTGTCGATCAGTGTCGGCCCGTGTCCGACCTCCACGAAAATATCCTGCGACATCATGCCGCCCTTCAGCTGTTCCGCGAAGGCCGGCCGCATGTTGTCGTGAAGCAGATTCTGCGAAATCCGTGTGCCCTGCGCCTCCCAGTCACACCAGACGCCCATCGTGCAGTGATGAATGTGGTTGCGCCGGATGATGACATCGATCGCCGCGTGCATTTTGATTCCCGCGATCTCCGCGCCGCCCAGCTCCATCATGTTATTGATATGATGAATGTGGTTATCCTCGATGACGCTGAATACACCGCCCATGCGGCCGATGATCCCGCCCTGCTCGCAGTGATGGATATTGCAGTTCCGGATGATATGACTTCCGATGTTCTCCTTCAGCCAGCCATACGCCTGTCCGCGGCAGACTGAATCCCGCTCCATCTGTGTCGGACTTTTCAGATGCTCTGTCGTGAAGTAATTGCTGTTCTCCGGGTCGTAATACCGGCCAAGCGAAATGCCGGCGCACTTGCTTCCCCAGATCTCGCAGTTCTCGATGATCCAGCCCCTGCTCCAGTGCGGGCCGATCATGCCGTCCTGATAGGCCGCCGGCGGCGCCCATGTGGTGGCTGCCTTGTTGATGTTGAATCCGTCCACCGTGATATATCCGTTGCCCTCCCTCGAGGGAAGGAAGCACTCCCGGCGCACCGTGATCTCCACCTTCTCCTTCGTCGGATCAGCCCCCTGGAAGTTGGCATAGATCACCGTCTCTTTCGTCTCCTCGTCCTGCTCCGCATACCACTTGCGGGTCGAATTCTCCGGATCCCAGGAACACTGATACACCTTCCCCGCTCTGCATTCCTCCAGTGAGGACGTTTCATAGAGTGCCTGATCGTTCAGCCAGACACAACCCGTGTGTTTGTCCGGTGTGGCAAAATACCAGTCTCCATACACCAGCGTGGTATACGGATTATAGTCTCCGAAGATACTGTTTCTGACCCGGGTGACCCAGATGCCGCCCTCCATCGGCTTCCAATCCTGAATCAGCTCCGCGCCGGTGATGACCGCCCCCAGCGGCACCTCGCTGCGGTAGGTGATGCGGGCATCCTCTGTGCCGCCCCGCGCCGGATCCACATATTCCCGGTACACGCCCGGCGCCACCAGCACCTCGTCTCCCGGCGCGGCGATCCTCGCCGCCTCCTGGATATGGCGGAATGGTCTCTCCTTCGAGCCGTTCCCATCATGCAGCGCCTTCCCGTTTACATAAATCACCATAAATAACACCTCTTTTGAAAAATATGTTAACTGCGTCTCACAGGTACTGACGCCCTGCTTCCTGCTCCCTGGCCAGCAGCCATGCCATCACATGAACGGCCTGCTGAAACTGTCCTTTCCGGATCAGCGTATCGAGTTCCTCCGCTGTATAAGAGTGCACCTTCAGAAATTCGGTCTCGTCAAGCTTCAGCCCGCTCACTCTCCTGCAGTGCTTCGCGCGGAAAATATAGGCATAATTGTCGCTGATGGACGCGCAGGACGGGATCGCGATCAGCGGCGTCCACTCCTCAGACGTGTATCCCGTCTCCTCCCGCAGCTCCCGTTTTGCCGCGGACAGCGCGTCCTCCGCTGCGGTGCCGTCCTCATATCCGGTCACCTCCGGTTCCCCATATTCCGCCGTGCCGCGCCGCTCAATACCGCCCGCCGGAAACTCCGTCGTTACCGCGCGGATCCCCGGCCGGTACTGCCGCACACAGAGAAACCGCCCCTCCTCATCCGATGCCACAATCACCACATAACTCCTGCGGCTGTAGCTGTAAAACGGCTCGTACACCGAACCATCCGGCAGCTCATATCGGATACTACGGAAGTCGATCCACTGATCCCGCACGACATGCTTCACCTGCAGCGGCTTCCATGCCAGCGCGCGGTCCTCCGCGGAATCCGGAGCCTTCTCCTGCCTTTCTGTTTCTTCCAACATATCCATTTCATCTCCCGTCAGCCTATAATAGTATTAATAATACGGCAAAGGCACGCAAAATCATACCCGCGCCGCACTTCCCGGGTTAAAACCTACAGGAAAGGAGTCAAATGACGCCAGATTCGTCCCTTCGCAGCTACATCCTTGATTTTTCCCAGGATTACCCGCCGGATTATGGCGCGCTCCTCGACGCCGCCTGTCCGCCGGAGCGGGTCGACCTGTCCGCGGTCTCCGGGACGCATCTCTACTGCGGCCCGGAGGCAGGAAATGCCATCACTGCCGCCATCCGCGCCCGCGGAACCCACGGCATCCATTTCATCGACACCGGAGACTACCACTATGTAACCAAATTCATGACAGATGCGATCCGTGAGCCGTTCTGTCTCATCCAGATCGACCATCACACCGACCTGCAGCCCGGCGCGTTCGATGCATCTGACGGAAATACACTCAGCTGTGGCAGCTGGGTCAGATCCGTCCTGCAAACAAATTCCTTCCTGCGGCGTCTGCTCCTCATCGGTCCTCCCGCGGAAGCCGTCCTCGCGGCACAGGCAGACCCGATATGCCAGTTCGGCATCCGGGACGGCAGAGTCCTTTTCATCCCTGCAGAGGATCTATCTATCGATGGAACCGTTCTTTCCGCCAGCGAGACCGTGAATCTCCCCCCGCCAGGCGCAGATCTCCCTGTCTATCTCTCGATTGACAAGGATGTTCTCTGCCGGGAGGACGCCGTGACGGACTGGGATCAGGGCGATATGACGCTGTCTGATCTGACCAGTCTGCTCCGCCGTCTCCTTTCCGGAAGACGCCTCCTCGGCGCAGACCTCTGCGGAGGGCTTCCCGCCTCCGGTTCCTCTCCGGAACCCGCCGCCGTCAATCTGCGGTGCGACCGGGCTCTATATCATCTCCTGTGTCCCTTTTTCTCGTCTTCCCGGTAACACGCTTCTCCCCGAACGGAATCGAAGTGTCCAGCGACGCCAGCGTCCGCGATGCCCTTGCTGCTTGAAGACGACGGGCGCCGTTTCAGGCCTTCTGTTTCGTTTCGGCAGTGCGCTTCCTCAGAATCAGATTTCCCATCAGGACCACGTAAATTGTCGCCGTGATCCAGGCCGACTGATCTGTCCAGCAGATGGCGCTGTAGCCGAAACGCGGGACAAATGCCCTCGCTACCGTGACACGCGATATCATCTCGATGACGCCGGACAGAATCGCAAGCCCCGCCGCGTCGAGCGATTGCATCGTGCAGCGGAACATATTCAGAAAAGCGAGAATCCAGAACAGATACCCCATACAGCGAAGATACCGTGCGGATGCCTCCAGGGCATCCGCGTTTTTCGCGCTGAGGAACAGAGAAGACAGAGATATGCCAGAGAAAATCATGACCAGCCCTGCAGCCGCGCCGTATCCGAAGCTGAGTAGAACCGCGCGGGAGACGCCTGTCTTCACCCGATCCATTCTCCGCGCGCCGTAATTTTGCCCGACATAAGCCGCGAGCGACGTGGCCATCGCATCAAATGGACACATCACCAGCTGCTTGATTTTCGTCCCGGCCGTAAAGCCGGAGACATAAATACTGCCCAGCCCGTTGTTCGCCGACTGCATCGTCATGGAACCGATCGCGGTAATCGAGTACTGAAGACCCATGGGCAGGCCGCTCTGCACGAGCAAAAGCGCTGCATGCCCGTTCCACATCCGGTCAGATTTTGACGGGCGGAGCACCGGGACCCTCTTTAGGATATACAGAAGACAGCACAGCCCGGACAGCGCCTGCGACGCCACCGTCGCGGCAGCCGCTCCGGCACAGCCCCAGCGGAGCACCGCGATGCAGAATAAATCGAGGAAAATATTCAGAACCGTAGCCAGGGCGAGCGCCAGAAACGGAATCCGGCTGTTGCCGACCGCCCGAAGCATCCCGGCGGTCATGTTGTAAAGAATCGTGAACGGAAGGCCGCAGAATATAATGAACAGGTACGCATACGCGTTGCGATAAATGTTCTCCGGCGTCTGCATAAGGTGCAGAATCTGCGGACACAGCACGGCCGTCACAGCGGTCATCGCCCCCGCCAGAACGACGCTCAACACAACCGAATGCCACACAAAAGAACGAACGCCCTTCTCATCCCGCGCGCCGAACCGCTGCGAAATGGGGATGGAGAAGCCCGCACAGCAGCCGATACACAGCCCCAGCACCAGAAACTGCACGCTCGAGGACGCCCCGACCGCCGCCAGCGCCTCCGCGCCCAGCATCCGCCCGACAATCATCCCGTCCACCACATTGTATGCCTGCTGGAACAAATTCCCCAGAAGCAGAGGCATCATAAAGGACAGAATCAGCCGCATCGGACTGCCTTCCGTCATATCCTGCACTGCCCGCCTCTTCTGATTCACGCCGGTCTCCTCCCTTCCGCAGAAATACCCTCACGCATAGAAATTGTCCCTGACGAGTTTACCATGTATGAGGTCAAAATTATCCCAAACAAGCTAAACTTGTTAGGGACAATTTGTCTTCCGCACAGGTACTATCCGTCAGGGACACTCTCTCATGAGGAAATGGACATTTACTCAGCGCTTCTCCGCCAGCGGCTCTGTCCAGCCAAAGTTCTGCAGTTCTCCGCCGTCCGCGAGCGGGCCGGGAAGCGGCGCAAGGCCTGCATCCTGTCCGAAGGCATCGCTGGAGAAGACGATGGAACTGCCGTCAGGATTCTCGAACCTTTCCTCCGGCTCGAATGCCTCGCCGAGGGTATCAGAATTGGCCAGGGTGCACGCATATCCTGCCGGCGCCTGCTGCAGTACTTCCGGCAGCAGCGCATACAGGTTGGTCCGCAATTTCCATGTCCCGTCTTTTTTCTCCAGCGCGAAGGTCACCGGGCAGTCTTCTCTGACCGCCGGATGCTGCTCCTTGCACCATGGTTTTGCACCGCCGAGATATACATTGCCGCGCGTCTGAACCGGCAAATGGTCGTAGTACCGGTCCGTAGTCTCGGACCCCATGCCGCAGTATCCTTCGTAGCGCGCCTTCCACTCCGATACGGTCGGATAATTGCCCGCATCGAACTCCGCCGTTCCCGCCGTCACGTTGAAATCATCCCAGTCGTTCGGATGCTCCCGCACATACGCAGCCATCTGTACCAGCGGCTCCCGCACCTTCTGCTGGACAAAGATATTGTTTACAAACCGGTCGTCGCCGTGCAGGACGGTCATGAATCCGGCCACCTTCACATCGTGCGGCACATGATACGGCGTGTAGCGCGGAGACGGGATGTGCGGCGTGCCGTTGTTCGTTCCGACGCCCACTGCGGATAGACTCCCCGCGATCAGGTTGTGCACGAAGGCAAGGCCCTGCGCCGGGATCTTCGCGGCGCGCTCGGACAGGAAGAAGTTGTGGTCCACCAGCGTCGGTCCATGGCTGATCTCAATGAAGATATCCTCCCCAAGACCGCCCATCTGCTCCTGGTTCAGCTCGCCGTCCACCGACAGCGCGTTGTCATGGAACAGGTTTCCGGTCACCCGGGTTCCCTGCGCCTGCCAGTCCAGCCAGATACCGCGGGTGCAGTGATGAATATGATTGTGCCGGAACACCACGTCGATCGCCGCATGCATCTTGATGCCGCCGATCTCGGCGCCGGACAGATTCTGCCGGATGTTGATCCGGTAGATGTGGTTATCCTCAATCCGGGAGAACACGCCGCCCATGTGCCCGACAATGCCGGTCTGCCCGCAGTCATGAATTTCGCAACGGCGGACGATATGATGCCCGACATTCTCCTTTGTCCAGCCGTCATTCAGCGCCTGCATCACGCACTCCCGCTGCGTCTGCGCGCCGTCCTTCCACTTCGTGTTCAGCCACTTGTTCTCGTTCTGCGGCTGAAGATATTTGCCGAGCGAAATGCCGCTGCACTTCGCGTGCGAAATCTCGCAGTCCTCAATGATCCAGCCTCTCGACCAGTGCGGCGCGATCATGCCCTCCTGATAAGCTGTCGGCGGCGCCCACTGGCAGGCCGCCTTCGTCACAGTGAATCCGGACAACGTGATATAGCCGATTCCTGTCTCCTCCGGAGCGAAGCAGGCCCGTCTCACATTGATCTCCACCTTATGGCCCGTCGGATCTGCGCCAAAATTCGCATAGATCACTGTCTCATTGTTCTCTGTATCCTGCTCCGTATACCAGGTGCGCAGCGTCGCCTCCGGCTCCCAGGACGGACGGTAAACCGTCGGGTGAAGGACTCCCTCGAGGCTCGTCACCTCGTACAATGCCTGATCATCAAGATAAACTTCCCCCAGATGCGCCATCATGGTATCCACAAACCAGTCGCCGCGAACCCGGACCGTGTACGGATTAAAACCGCCGAAGAGCGCGTTCGGAATGCGGGCAGTGTATACCTCCCCCTCTGCCGCGCCGTCATACGGCGTCCAGTCCGCCACCGGCTCAGCGCCAGTGATCACCGCGCCGCGCGGCTCCACAGAACGATAAGTTATCCTCGCATCCGCCCGGCCGGCATGCCTCGGACGCACATATTCGCGGTAAACCCCCGGCTCCACCAGAACCTCATCCCCCGGAAGTGCGATGTCCGCTGCCTCCTGGATAGACCGGAAAGGCCGTTCTTTCCGGCCATCGCCGCACAGAGATGCCTTACAGTCCACATAATAAATCATTAATTTCTCTCCCCGCAGAGTATACTCCCCTCCGTATCCCTGTCATGTATCTTTCATTCGTTACAAAACCACTTTATCCCTTTACCGCACCGGCCGTCAGCCCGCCGACGATCTGATTACTGAATGCGCAGTAAACCAGAATCGAAGGCAACACCGCTATCACGATCGCAGCAAACATCTGCACATAGTTTGTAGCATACGGTCCGACAAAATATGTCAGTGTCACAGGCAGAGTCTTCCTCGTCGGATCCGAAATGAACACCATTGCCAGAAGCAGCTCATTCCAGTTTCCGATGAACGTCATCATACCGGCCACATAAAGTCCTGTGCGGGATAAAGGAAGTGCAATGGTGAAAAACATCCGGTAGATGCCACAGCCATCAATGCAGGCAGCCTCAAACAATTCCCTGGGCAGGGATTTGAAGAATCCCGTCATCAGGAATACAATCTGCGGCAAAGAAAACGTCAGATATGGAAGGATCAGTCCTGGCAGCGAATTCGTCAGTCCAATGCGCGAAAATCGAACAAACAGAGGAATCAGAACGCAATGGACTGGGATCATCATGCCGATCATAATGTAGGCCATGGTAGCATTTGCCATTCTCCATTTCATGCGTCCGATCGCAAATGCAGTCATGGCACCAAAAAACAGGCTGATTGCGAGCGTAACGGTACAAACAACCAGAGAATTCAGCATTGCCTTGCCCAGCTTGCCTGTCGTCCAGGCAAAAATGTAGTTTCCCAGCTGTAGCACTTTAGGGAACGCGAAGGGAGATTGAAAGACCTCCGCATTTGTTTTGAGGGATACCTCAAGCACCCATAGCAGTGGGATGATATAAATGATTGCCAGCAGCACCAGCACAAGATAAATGATAACTGTGCTGATCCGCACTTTTTTCTGCCTAACGGCTCCAATTTCAGTAATTTCAGCCATGATCCCGTGCTCCCTTGCCGTTCTCATCCACGGCATCCGTTCCATTCATTGACCTGTTCCAGATCGGATGAACTGAAATGTATGTAAACTCGATGTTTCCCGGTTTCTGCAAGACGGGGAAGAATCCGCATTTCTGCCCCGCTGTCAGGCCTCATAGGTCTCCACATGAATTCCCTTCTTGATAAGGAACGTCACAGCCAGGCACATAATCAGCAGAAGCACCGCGATGGCACTGGAGTATCCATACTTAAAGTACTGAAACCCCTGAAAATAGAGCCAGGTGGCCAGAACCTGCGTACGGTTATTCGGTCCGCCCTGTGTCATGTTATATACCAGGTCAAAAAACTTCAGAGAGCCGATGCAGTTGAGAGACAGCGTTATCACCAGCATCGGTTTGATCAGCGGCAGCGTGATATAGCGGAATGCCTGTCCTCTGGAAGCACCGTCAACATAGGCGGCTTCATAAAGGTCCTGACTGATACCGGTGATCTGGGCCATGTAGAGCATCATGTTCTGTCCGACGTACTGCCACAGCGCCACAAAGGCGATCACCCACATGGGAAGAATAATAAATCCCTTCGTATCCATCAGCCACAGCGGTCCCTTAATGCCAAAGACCGCAAGAAACTGATTGATTCCCATGCGGGGGTTAAACATAAATGCCCACAGCAGACCAAGCGCCGCGCTGGAAAGAACACAGGGAAGATAAATGATATTCTTGAAAGTGTTCCGTCCCTTTTTAATATTCGTAAGAAGCACTGCAAGCAAAATACCAATGATCTGCTGCGTGACCGCTGAAAACAGCAGGAAGAAAATCGAGTTCTTCAGCGCAGTCAGAAGGACATCGTCCTTCATCATGGTCCTATAATTTTTCAGACCGCAGAACGACGGTTTGCTCAGTGCGTTATAGTCGGTGAAAGAATATCCGATCATCTGAATCACTGGTACGAAAAGAATCAATGTGAATAGAATGACCGTAGGAAGAACAAAAACGGCAATGGCTTTTTTATTGCTCAGTATTTTATTCATAGTCGAAAACTCCGCGCTACTGTTCCGACAGCTCCGGTTCGGATGATGTCTGTATTATCCGATCTTTCCTTTGTGTCCACCGACCATTCCGTCGGAATGGTAAGGCTCCGTTTTTCATTTTAAAACAGTGCATCTTCCCCGGCGTCAATGCCGGGGAAGATGCACTGTTGTCAGGCATGCTTACTTGTTCCAGACATTATCCTTGTAATAATCATTGATGGCTGTAAACGCCTGCTCCGGCGTCTTATTTCCAAGGTAGATATCCACCATGTTATTATCGAAGGTATCCCCCGCCTCGACGCTGGCCAGAGACTCATTGTAGAAGCCAAAGGTGCCGGTCGTCGTCTTCAGAATATCCTGCACATATCCCAGCTGCTTCGGTGCCTTGGAGGCATCAAACTCAACATTAGTGACCGGGATTTTGCCTCCGACCTCTGCGGTGTACTTTTCAGCCGCATCGTCCGTGAAGCACTTCATCAGTGCAATCGCCGCATCCTGATGCTTTGTCGTGGCACTCATAACCAGATTATCCGTCTTGACAATCATGCGGTTCGGGTCTGCGCCTCCTGTGATGCCAGGGAAGCGGAACACACCGCATTTATCCTCAAAGTCCGGATTGTTGCCATTGATCTGAGCGATGACCCAGGAACCCTGGATCAAAATTCCAGCCTGACCATTATAGAACAGTGCCGTGGCCTGATCATTGGAATCGCCTGCTGCCGTGTCCTGGAAATACTGAGACAGTTCCTTCAGCTTGGTTCCAGCATCAATAAATGTCTTATCTGTCCACTGCACCGACCCGTCAGCCGTCCCGGCCAGATTGTCCGGTCCGCCTTCCCGGTCACAGAGATATCCGGCTACCATGGACAGGCACCACGCTGTTCCTGCAGAGCAGGAAATAGGGTCATACCCGGCCGCCTTGATCTTCTTGCAGTCCTCGATCAGTTCGTCGTAGGTTTCCGGCGGATTGGCAATACCAGCCTTTTCAAAGATTTCCGTGTTGTAGAAGCACAACGCTGCAGCAAAGTTTGTCGGAACCGCCATAATTTTGTCGTCATAGGTCAGGCGCTCGAACATGCTCTGGTTAAAACTGTTATACCAATCCGCATTTTGATTCTTGAGAATATCTGTCAGATCCGCCGCCGCTCCTGCTTCCACATACTGTGTCAGGTTTGGTCCGGGATTGCAGATCCATACATCCGGCGCAGTTCCCGCCGCGATCAGGGCATTCAGCTTGGTATCATACTCCTCCAGATTCGTGGTAATCGCGGTGCAGTGATACTGCCCCTTGTACTGTTCATTGAAGCGGTCAATCACCTGCTTGTAGCCCTGCGTGATCAAATCCGAGCTGGCGTCGAGATCGTCCCAGAACATCCATTGAATTTCTTCAACCTCTCCGCTGGAAGCGGTCTGCGTAGATGCATCTGCCGCATTGTCCGTCTCTGCAGTGGAAGAAGACTCTGCCGTAGCGGAAGTTCCTCCGCCTGTGCCGGTATCTGTCGACACACCGCATCCGGCAAGTACGCTGCTCATCATCGCAGCACAGCTGATGATTGCTACCAGTTCCTTTTTCATAGGCTTACCCCTCCTTACAACTGTTCTTTATCCATGGGAATTCTTTCCCGGATATCATTCCTGTCACATGCCTCTGAGACACATTGACGAATTATTCCTATGTATTAATCCGTTTCATATCTGTTATGCCTATACTATAAGCAATTTTATCTCTGCATAATTATATTTATGTTATACTATTTATATATTTCATTGGTAATTGCAAAAGTTCTTTTACGAAAGTAGCCTTTACGAGCTTTTACGAAAGTGTTTTCGCCATGCTGGACCGATATGTATGCAATTACACAGCCGACTTCCTTCACACTCTGATTCGGATTTGGTCGACTGCACATCCTGACAGCGTCAGAATGGATCACATTGTGGATTTTTCCGATATGCCTTTTGGCCCCGCGGCGCAGAAGCACGCTCCGGATCTTCTGGGAGAGCGCAGCTGCTGCATTTTTTCTCTTGCGGGAGATTTTGCCTACTGTATTCTTGTCAGCAGGAACGACTCTCCGGAGGAATGGGCCCTTCTTGGTCCCCTGCGGTTTGATGCCCCTGTGTTCTTTCAGCACTCGCTCGGGTTCTGCCAGATCGGCATTCATGACCGGCCGGAGCATTATGATGACTGGCTGAAATCGGTTCCTGTCTGCCATCTGGAAGATCTTATCTCCTGCCTGATGCTTCTTTTAAATGCCGGTCAGAATGAGGCAGATCCGCGCCGCCGCATCACCAGGGAGCAGATCCTCGTCGCCAACTGTATCAACCCGGAAAAGCTGGACAATGTCCGCCGCGAGTTTGCTAAAACTTCCTTTGAACAGCTAGAAGAAGGCATCGTCCATAACCCATGGAATCACGAACTTCGGCAGACTCTCTGCATAGAACACGGAGATGTGGAAGGACTTCGAAAGGTTTTACAGGAAAACTTTACCGGGCGATTCGGTACGCTGGCCCGCTCACCGCTCCGGCAGGCGATTGATATCGGTATCGTAACGATCACGGTTGCAAGCCGGGCGGCCATCCGTGGCGGGCTCCATGCGGAGACAGCCTTTTATCTGTCCGATATTTCCATCCAAAATATGGAAAAATGCTCCGACGTTGAGACCGTCGAGCAGATATACAATGATGCGCAGTTTCACTACGCGGAGCTGGTGCGTGACTTAAAAAAAGAACTTCCGGAAGGCAATCCGAAGGACGAAAATGAACATATCGCGCACTGCAAAGACTATATCTATACCCATCTGCACGGTGTCCTGACCGTATCGGAGATTGCTGATGCCATCGGACTCAATGCCAGTTATCTGTCCTCACTTTTTCGAAAAACGTGCGGCGTGTCTTTGAAGGAATACATTCTCCGCAGAAAAATTGATCTGGCAAAAAATCTGCTGATCTATTCCTCCTATTCCCTGCCTGATATCGCAGGATATCTGGGATTCTCCTCTCAGTGTCATCTGATCCGCGAATTCCGGCGATTCACCGGCCAGACGCCAGCCAGATACCGCAAGCTCTACACCCCGGAGGATTTCATTCGGGACAGTCTGTAGCCTCTTCCTCCGTCTGCCGCGATGCTGCATCATCGCAGCAGCTCCGGATACGGCACAATGGCCCGCTCCGCTGCCTGATGCTCTCCGATGATTTTCTCCATCCAGATCATGTCATACCAGGTGCCGAACTTATACCCACAGCGGCGGAAGCGTCCGCAGAGCGAATATCCC
>CACZJZ010000002.1 GCA_902781655.1 uncultured Lachnospiraceae bacterium | reverse complement strand
GGCTGCCGGACATCGTGGTATCCGAAGGGAAGCCTGTGCCGTCCTTCCGTGCGATCTTCACCTGCGCGCGGTCATCCGCAAAGGACAGGACATCCGTCTTCTCCGCTGTCTTATCTGCCGCTGCCTCCTCCGTGCTCACGGTCTCAGCAGCTTCTGCGAGGGTTGCACCCTGCTCTGCCGTTTCAGATCCGGATGTGTCGGAAACAGCATTCTCCGCCGTCCCGCTGCCCTCTGCTGCGGATATCTGATCAGCGCTCTTCTCCGTTCCATCAGCTTCTGCGCCGGACACAGCTATCCCGCTGTCCCCGGTGCCGCTCTCTGTCACAGCCGCTGAATCCACGGCAGAAACGGAATTTGCATTCATCACGCCCTGATCCGCGGAAGGCGCTGCCACGGTTTCCTGAGGATCGCTGGAAGGAGCCGCCTCATTTCCCTGTGCATTGGCCTGCTCATCCGCCGCCTGGGCTGGAGCCTGCGCACCGCTGCCGCTATCGCCTCCGTTCTCCAGTCCCTGCACGACCCCGCCAGAGACATCCTCAGTCAGCGCGGACGCCGGATTGGCGAGCACCGTCGAGGTAAAGATAACCGCGGCAAGGCTCAACACAAGAAGAGCCTTTTTCATGTTCCGGTTCTTCCTGTTCTGATTCAGTTTCCCTTGAATTTTGCCATTCAGATCTGTGTTCATCAGTGTTTCGCACTCTCCTCTGATAACCACAACATTCCCGGCAGGTATGCCCGCGGCCTGTTCTTGCAGCCTGTAACGGCCGGGCGGCCATGCCGATGCCTACCTCACATCCGATCTGCGAGTTTCTTGAATCGATCGAGGTCTCGCGGTGATCCCCCATGAGGAAATACTTGCCGTCCGGAACCTGATAGGGATAGGTGATATCGGTCGTCTGTCCTTTACTTTTTGAAGTCAGGTACGGCTCGCTCAGCGCGCGGCCGTTGACAATCACGTCGCCGGCCTCATTGATATCCACCCAGTCTCCCGGTCCCGCGATCACCCGCTTGACCAGTATTTGACCAGCTCGCCCTGGTGCACATGGTTCGTCTTGACGGCGACCACCAGGTCCTTCTCCTCCAGGGTCGGCGCCATCGAGGTGCCGTAAATGCGGAGGATCGGAAGAAACAGGGTCGATACCAGCGCCGCGGCTGCCGCCACCGTGATGATCGTCATCACGATGCTCCGCAGAACCCGGCCTCGCTTCCTGCCTGTGCGCATCCGGACGAGTTCCTGCTCGAGCTGCTCCCGGGACGGCGGATCCTGCATCAGCTGCTGCGTTCTCTCCCGGCGCTTTTTCTGCGCCGGTGTTTCGGCAGCTGCCGCTCCGGTCTTCTCTATGCTGTTGGTAAGTGTTTCTGTCTCGTCCATGCTTTGTCTCTTTTGTCCCGACCAAGCTAAACTTGTCAGGGACAATCCGGGGTGTCTCCACCCCGTGTCACACGCGGATGATTCCGCGCAGTCTGTCGTTTTCCCGTTCCAGTTCCTCGGCACGCTTCTGAAAGCGTTTGCCGGCCGCGACGAGGTCGGCGAGGAATTGTCTGTCTTTCTCGCTGCTCTGCCAGCCCTCCTGATGGAGGCATTCGAGTTCCTGGCGGAGGCTGTCGTTTTCTTCTTTCAGGTGCTCGATCTCCGCGCGGCAGGCATCAAGCTCCTGCGTGATGCGGTCCTTCTCCGACTCCAGCGACTGATTCCGGGCGGTGAGGCGATCCGTCTCTCCCCGCCGCTTCTCGTCCGCATCCGCCTGCTCCAGCAGCAGCTCCAGGAGGTCTTCTCTAGTCAACTTGCGCAGTTCTTTGTTCGTCATTGTTCGTCAACAACCGCGGAACTGGTGAAATTCCCGCGGTAGAGATCATTTTAAATAGGTTTTGACAATAATAAGAGTGATAATTACTCTATACTATTATACCGCCTTTACCATACAAGAAACCATCAATGTTTAAATAATGCTCACGTTCGTCTAAATTCGTCTAAATTGACTAAACCAGCGAAACTTTATAGGCAAATTGCACTTAATTTTCAAAATTGCAACACGCATTGCGCGACTGGAAAGCATACTGACAAACTTATTTGAGGTAAGCCTGTGCTGTTTTGTCATACTTCCTGCTCCATATTTCGTGTTTGGATTGAATCTCACATTTCATGAGGCATTTTTATCGTATTTCTCACATTTTATGAGGGAATTTTAAGCAAGCCATCACATTTTTATGAGGTTTCTTTGACTTCTCTGCCCTGAGCGTCAGCCCTGCGTTCTGCCCTCGGCGCTTCATGCTTGGCTGTTTCACGCCGTCTCCGTCCGGTTTGCCTCCGTCTCCTCAATCAGATGATGGTTTAACCACTTTCCGGACCGGAATCTTGCAAAATACAGGATGCCCCGCACGAGCCAGTCGGAGAACATGCCGATCCAGACTGCGATCGGGCCGAAGTGAAAGACGCGGATGAGAACGGTCGTGAGCACCACGCGGAGGGTCCACATGCAGAGGCTGCTCATGATCATCGAATACTTCACGTCCCCTGCTGCCCGCAGCCCGTACGGTCCGCAGAACGCCGGCGTCCAGATAAGCGGCTTGACGACCGTGATCCAGCCGAGCATGAAGACGCACATCGCCGCAGCCTCCGGATCCATGCCCGCAAGCCTCGTCACCGGACCGCAGATCGCATACGCGGCGAGACAGGAGGCCAGGATCACGCCGTAGCAGTCAAGAGAAAGCCGGCCAATATAGTATTTTGCCTCCTCCACGCGGCCCGCGCCGATGCACTGGCCGACAATCGTCATCAGCCCGATGCCGATCCCGATGCCGCCGACGCCGTTCAGGTTCTCGAAGATCACCGTCATCGCCTGCGCCGCGATCGCGGTGGTGCCAAGCGTCGAGACGCTCGACTGGATGGCGAGCTTGCCGAACTGAAACATCCCGTTCTCGATGCCGCTCGGCACTCCGACCGCGAGAATCCGGACAATCATCTCAAAATCCGGTCTGACTTTCCCGTAGTTTTTCAAAATGATGGGCTGCGGCTCGTGCGTACCCGGGAAGAAGGGTCTGCGGAGGCAGAGGAAGACAACCGCCATACAGAAAATGCGGCTGAGGGTCGTGGAAAGCGCCGCGCCGAATACGCCCCATTGAAATCCGAAGATAAAGATCGCGTTTCCGATGATGTTCATGATATTTGAGATCACGGACACGGCCATCGGGAAGCGGCTGTTGCCGCCCGCGCGGTAGAAGGCAGATCCCACCTGAAACAGCGCGATAAACGGATAGGACAGCGCGGTGACCCAGAAATAGGTCTCCGAATTCTGCATCACGGCCGGTTCCACGGAGCCGAAGACAAGGCGGAGGAGCGGCCCCCTCGTGACGAGGCAGACCGCCATGATGCCGATTGAGATCACGGCAGTGCTCAGTGCGACCTGCTCCGCCGCGCGGCCGCAGCGCTTCCGGTCCCCGGATCCAAGGTACTGGGAGCACAGGATCGTTCCGCCGGTCGCGAGCGCGGCAAAAATCTGAATGAACAGCACATTGATCGAATCCACGAGCGAGACCGCCGAGATCGCGGCGCTCCCGACGCGCGACACCATCATTGTGTCCATCATGCCCATGAACGAATTCAGCAGCTGCTCCAGCATCAGCGGCACAAGAAGTCTCCTGAGCGCCCGTCCGTCAAACAGGAGGCTGTCCCAGGAGACCTTCTCCGCGTCATAGAATGAATTTTTGTGTTGAAAAAGATGATTCATCGAGGTTATGCACTGCGCCTATGCCTTCCCGGTCTTTTCGTGCTGGACCGGCTTCCTGCCCACGCCGGACAGTTCCATCCGGCTAACACTTCCACCGGTCTGAGCCAGTCCGGTCTCTATTACTTCAAAGTATACACCACTGTCACCTTCGCCGTGATCTTCTGATCCTGCGGAATGATCTTCATGTCAGAGGACATCTCCTCGCTGGAGGTCATGCTATAGTACCCGCTCCCGTCCGTGTTCATGGAATTGTCATTCTCCGTGATGGAAACCATGGATCCGAGCTCCGCGCCGGCGGCCTTAGCCAAAACCTGCGCCTTCTGCGCCGCCTTCTTCACCGCGGCGTCGAGTGCCTTGTCATAGGCGTCGCTGTAGCCGCTGTAATAGTAATTCACGCCGCTGATGCTCGTGACCCCGGCATCCGTGCACCCCGCGATCAGCTTCTCCATCTCGTCGACCGACTGATCCTTGACTGCCAGCGTGCTTGAGACCTTGTAACCGACAATATTGTTCCCGTAATTGTCATACGTCGGATACAGGCTGTAGTCCGGCGTGTAAATCGCATCCTCCCCGACTCCCAGCCCGGAAAGCGTGCCGATCAGCGCGTCCATCTGCTTCGCGTTCTGGCTCTGCGCGTCCTTCGCCGTCTTCGCGGTCGTCTCGATGCTGAAATTGACCGACGCCTGGTCCGGCGATGCCATCACATAGTCGCTCGCCTCTGCCGAGATCGTCGTATGCCCGGAATCCACCCCTGCGTCGATGTTTGCCGCGGAATCGGTCTTTGTCGCTCCGACATCTGCCGCACTCGTGCCCTCATCCGCTTCTGTTCCGGCATCCGATGCATCTGCGCTAGTGCTGCCCGCCGCGGCGTTTCCCTGTCCGGTTGCCTTGGACAGACTGCCGCCGGCCGCTGCCGCGCAGCCTGTCAGCATCCCTGCGCCCAGCATCATTGAAATTCCAAGTGCTAAAAGCTGCTTCTGATTCATTTTCATTCTGTAAACCCCTTTCTCAGTCACTTCCATCCGACTTGTTTCCAACCAGATAGACCGGAAAGATACGCAAGAAGTAACAGCGCCCGCATTGAGCAATGTGAAGTTCTATTATGTCAGGAATTTTCCCGTCCATGCCCGCTGTCTTCCCGCTTCCTCTGCTCCGGATGCTTCCTGTCCTTTTTCTCCCGGGTTCTCGCTCCAGCCTTCCGTGGACCATCGTTGTGCAGCTCCGCGCCCTTCCCCCTTTTCTTCTCTCTCCAGCGTTCCTGCATCTTCCGCGGCGGGATGAGGCAGTCCGGCCCGAATCCAATGAGATCCTCTCTCCCCTCCCGCAGGAGCGCCTCCTTCACGAGTTCATAATTCTCCGGCCGGCGGTACTGAATGAGCGCCCGCTGCATCGCCTTTTCGTGCGGATCGCGCGCGACGTAGACCGGTTTCATGGTGCGCGGATCAAGTCCCGTGTAATACATGCACGTTGAAATCGTCCCCGGCGTCGGATAGAAGTCCTGCACCTGATCCGGGTCGAGATGATGCCGGTGCAGATATTCGGCGAGCGCAATCGCGTCGCTGAGCCGACTGCCCGGATGCGAGCTCATCAGATACGGCACCACGTACTGGCTGTTGTGGATTTTGCCCTCGCGCAGAAGCTGTTCGTTCACCTTCTCAAATTCCTTCACGAAGGCATTGTAGGTCGCCACATCAGGCTTCCCCATCTCCCGGAGAACCGGGTCCGAGATATGCTCCGGCGCGACCCGCAGCTGGCCGCTCACATGGTACTGGCAGAGCTCGCGCAGGAAGCTTCTGTCCTTGTCCGCGAGTAGGTAGTCAAACCGGAATCCCGAGCGGACAAAAACCTTCTTCACGCCGGGCAGTTGTCGCAGCTCGCGGAGCAGCGCGCGGTAATCGCTGTGATCTGCCTCGAGATTCGGGCAGGGCTTCGGAAACAGGCACTGCCGGTTCACACAGGCACCGCGCCGAAGCTGCGCTCTGCAGGCTGGTGCCCGGAATTCCGCGGTCGGTCCTCCCACGTCGCTGATGTAACCCTTGAAATCCGGATCCTTCGTCATCTCTCTGGCTTCCGCCAGAATTGACTCATGGCTCCGCGCCTGCACGATCCGCCCCTCGTGGAACGTCAGCGCGCAGAAATTGCATCCGCCAAAACACCCCCGATTGGAGGTGAGGCTGAATTTCACCTCCCTGATGGCGGGAATCCCGCCGAGCCTGCGGTACATCGGGTGATAATCGCGCATATATGGCAGCGCATAGACATCGTCCATCTCCATCTGCGTCAGCGGCATCGACGGCGGATTCTGGACGACAAAGGTTTTGCCGTCATAGGCCTCGAACATCCGGTGAGCGGAGAACGGGTCCGTGTTCTCGTACTGAATCCGCACGCTGTCCGCGAACGCGCGCTTGTCCTGACAGATCGTCTCAAAATCCGGCAGTCTCACGGTGCCCTCTGCCCCCGCGGCCTCGTCGGTCAGCGAGGCGAGATCTCTTGTTTTGTAAACCGTCCCGCGGATGAAGGTGATGTCCTGCACCCGGAGGCCGCCCGCGAGCGCGTCCGCGATCTCTACAATACTGTGCTCACCCATCCCGTAGGAAATGAGATCGGCGCCGGACTCCAGCAGAATCGAGCGGCGCACACTGTCCGACCAATAGTCATAATGTCCCATCCGTCTGAGACTCGCCTCGATGCCGCCGATCACAATCGGCGTCCTCTTGTATTTTCGCCGGATCAGATTGCAGTACACAATCACCGCCCGGTCCGGCCGGTGCCCTGTCTCGCCGTTCGGACTGTACGCGTCCTCGTGCCGGTGCTTTCCCGCGACCGTGTAATGATTCACCATCGAATCCATATTTCCGGACGACACCAGGAACCCGAGCCGCGGCTCCCCGAATACATCAATGCTCTCCGGGTCCCTCCAGTCCGGCTGACAGATCATCCCCACATGATACCCGTGCGCCGTCAGAACCCGGGATATGATCGCCGCGCCGAAGCTCGGGTGATCCACATACGCATCCCCGCAGACATAGACAAAATCCATCTGCGAAAGTCCCATATCCTCCATTTCCTTCCTCGTCACGGGTAGAAAAGGCATAGCTTGACCTCCGTTTGTGATATCAATCAAGAAATCCGTTTTTTCGATAAAGCGTCATCCATCGTGCCATTCATCGTGCCATTAAACTGTCAGACTGAATGACGGTCACGTTCTATTCTCCACATCCTCCGGTACAGCAGCGCGGAGACCGCCGCGGCGATGACCTCCGTGATCCAGAACGCATGCCAGACACCTGTCTCTCCCATCCACCGCGAGAGCAGCAGCGCCAGCGGCAGAATCACCGCCGCATAGCGGAGAAGCGAGATGATGAACGAGCTGAATCCCCTTCCGAGCGCCTCCATCGTCCCACATACAGAGAACGAAACCGCGCTGAACAGAAAACCTATGCTGATAATGCGCAGCGCTTCCGCGCCGCTCTTCACCACCGCCTCGTCCGAGGCAAACAGCCTGATCAGCGCCTCCGGTATTCCAAGGCACAGCACAACACCTGCGCTCATCACCACCAGCGCACAGAGCAGCGCCGTGCGGAAGATCCGGTGCACCCGCTCATATTCCCCTGCCCCGTAATTATAACTGATAATCGGCCGGATCCCCTGCACAATCCCATTTGTCGTCAGGAAAATGAACGTCTGCAGCTTGTAATAAATGCCGAGAACCAGAACGCCCGTATCCGATACTGCCGCCAGAATGCCATTTAGCGCCGTAATCAGCAGAGAAGGCAGTGCCTGATTGAGAATCGCCGGAATCCCGACACCGTAAATTCTGCCGGCAAGACGACGTTCCTTCCAGCCCTCAGAAAAACTGAGACGGACCGGCCCGAGCCCGCCGCGCAGATACAGCACCAGATAAATTCCGAGAGACACTGCCTGCCCGATCACCGTCGCTGCCGCGCCGCCCTCAATCCCCATCGCCGGAACCGGCCCGAACCCGAAAATCATGATCGGATCGAGCACAATATTCGTGACACAGCCCGCGATCATCGCCGCCATCGACGTCTTCATCCGCCCGATCGCCTGAAACAGCTTCTCCAGAATCAGATGTACCTGACCCACGACACACAGCCCCAGCACAATCCTCTCGTATCGGACACCGTAGGAAACCACCTCCGCGTCTGCAGAAAACGACCGCAGAAACGACGGCGTGACCCACACCAGCACCACCGTCATCACCGCCGCATGGACAAGACTCAGCAGCAGACCGACCGATGCCGCGCCGTTTGCCCGCTTCCGGTCCCCCGCGCCAAGATAAAACGCCACCGCCGCATTCACACCGACACCGAACCCGATACTCACCGCACTGGCAATATTTTGCAGCGGAAACACCAGCGAGATTGCCGTCATCGCCTTCTCGCTGATCCGCGCAATAAAGAAACTGTCCACAATATTGTAGAGAGAATTCACCAACATCGACAGAGCCATCGGCAGCGCCATCGACAGCACAAGCGGAAACACCGCCCTCGACTTCATAAAAGACTGATCCACCGCACACCTCCAGAATTGTCCCAAACAAGCTAAACTCGTTAGGGACAAAAAACGCCGCGGGAATATCCCCGGGGAACGCTCCCGCAGGAATACTCTCGTGGCGAAAAGAACAAAGGAAAAATCCACGCTCCGGAGGCACCGCATACAAAAGGCCTCCGAAGTTTTATGATTCAGTTTTCTTGAACAACAGCCGTGATCTTAGCAGACCTGCACACGGCTGTCAATTGGAAGAAAATGCATTCGCATTGCTGAACATTCTTGTCTTCAGCACGTCGTAGAGTTCCACATTGGTGCACTGCTGATAGGGATTCGTGTAGAACAGGTCGAGCAGGCCCAAGGTGAAGCAGCTGAGGATATGCCATCCGATAAAGGAAAGGTCCAGCACGAAAGCGTTCCATTTCTCGCCATCCATCATGCTTCGGGACAGGCGGAACGCCTCCCGGTTGTCGATCTCCGGGTTCTCCGAGAGAATGTAGGGCACCATCCGGTATTCATAGGACTTCACGATGCCCGGGATGACCAGCAGCAGGCTCCAGAGAAAGATGTACAGTCTTCTGAGGAACTGGGTCTTCACCACATTGAGATAGCCCGGCGCGCGGAACGCTGTCCCGACCTCGCCGAGGTCCGCATCCTGCACCCGGTTTACCACAAAGAATTTCTCCGCGCCCACCTCGAGCGGCGCGAGGAGAAAGATGTCGACAGCTACGAAAATCACGGAGACGACGATTGCGGCGGCTGCCAGGAAAATCATAAACGGCACGATCTGCATAAAGGAGGGGAACGCGTCAAAATGATAGTCCCAGGTAGCATTTCCACCATTCACGGCGTACTGCGTGACCGCCTTTCCTCCCGAGGAGCTCCCGGCCGCGCCTCCCGCGAGGGTCAAAATAATCGCGCACAGCACGCATTTCCAGTACGCGCGGCTCATGCTTGCTCTCCCCTTATTCTTCAGATCACTGATACTCCAGCTGTACATATCTCTTCCTCCAGTTTCTGGCCGGCTTTACACTATCTTCTGACCGGCAGGCAAAGCACTCTTCGCGCCGGCCGACGGTATTTTATCACGTATCCTAATGACTTGCATCGTTTCCTTCGTCTGCCGCGTCCGTCTCTTCCTTCCCTTCATTCTCGGATATCCCGGAGACAGCCTTTTTGATCTTTTCGATGTTCTGCGTCACGACATCCAGCGTACTCTGATATGCCTGATTCTTATTTTTTGCCTCTTCCAGCTGTTCCTGCGTGTCGCTCAGTTCCTGTTGTGTGGTGCTGAGTTCATCCTTTGCCTCTCCCAGCTCCTTCGTCAGAGAAGCATTTTCGTCCTGAAGCTCCTTGATCTTGCCATCCAGATCATCGGCTGCCGCCCTGGATGTCGCAAGCTCCTGATTTGCCTCGTTCAGGCTGTCGATCGCCGCCCGGTAGCGCGTGAGCGTGTATTCCGCAAACAAAAGAGACGCCGCGGTCAGTGCCGCCAGTACCAGCGCGATTGTCCTTGCCCGGTTCGTCTTGCGCTGCAGGCGTTCCTCCGGAGAAATCTCGGACCCTGCCCTTCTGCTCTCCTTCTTTTCCTTCTTTGCCTGCTCCTTTGCCGCCTTTGCCTGCTCCTTCTCCCTCTTTGCCTGTTCCTTCTCGGCCCTGGCCTGTTCCTTTGCCCGCTCTTTGGCCCTGATCTCCCGTGCTCTTTCTCTCTCCGCCTGCTCCTTTTCTCTCTTCTTCTGCTCTTTCTTCTCCTTTTTCTCCGCGCGTCTCTGCGCGAAGCTGCGCTTTGACTCAGCCTCTGCCTGCACCGTCTTCTCCGGCGCATCGGCTTCCGGCTTCGGCTCTACCTGTTCCGCCGTCTTCCTCTCTTCCTCCGCCATGCCGCCTCTCCTTTCCGCTCTGTCTGCGCATAACCCGCGCCGTCCTGCAACCCGATAGCCTCACATCTTCTTCCCACGCATATACCGCGCCGCGATGTCCCGGTCGTCGCCGGTGTAGCAGAACCGCTCCAGCCGTCCGGCCGCATCGAGCGGCACGCCTGCATCCTCCTGCCCCGTGATTACCAGCGCGTCAAAATCATACCCTTTCTCAAAGGATCCTGTCTTTCCAAACAGGCTTCCCCCTTCCTTCGTCGCCATGTAGAAGGCATCGGCGAAGGAGATCGTGCCGCTCTCCGCCGGTTCGTAAAACTCCTTCAGCTTGGAGAGCTGCACCGCTCTCGCGGCCTGCCGGTATACCGCGAGACTGTGGCCCGCGCCGACATCGCTCCCGAGCGCGACCCGGATGCCTTCCGCCTGCTCCGCCGCGACAGGTGCAATCCCGGCGATGATATTTGTGGTCGCATCCGGACAGTGCACTGCAAAGCTTCCGTACTTCTTCATGATTCGCAGATCCTCCGCCGTCGGGAAGATCACATGGGCAAAGATCGAGGGACCCTCGCCGAGCAGCCCGGCGCGCTCGTAAATGCCCGCATCCGAGCCGCACTCCGGGTACATGGAGACCGACTCGGCCGCCTCCCATTTCGATTCTACCAGATGCGTCTGCACACCGGTGTGATATTTCTTTGCCAGAGCGCCGAGTCCCTGGAGCAGCGGGAAGCTGCACGTCGGCGCAAACCGCGGCGTCAGAATCGGCCTTACGCGGCTCTCCGTTCCGCTGTGCCGCTCCAGCCACGCCTCCGTCCCGCGAAGAGACTCCTCCGCTGTCTCACACAGAAAGTCCGGCGAATGGATATCCATATTGACCTTGCCAACAAATGCGTCGATGCCCTGCTCCTCCAGAAGATCCATCAGGATGTCCGTGGCCCCGGCGTGCAGCGTCGCGAAGACCACAGCATGCAGCGTCCCCTGCCGCACCAGATCCTGCGCAAACTGCCGGTACACCAGGCGCGCGTAGTCAGGATCCGCGAATTTTGCCTCCTCCGGAAAGGTACACTGATTGAGCCAGTCGGAGAGCAGCAGATCCATCCGTATGCCGCGCTCCTCATACTGCGGCGCATGCACATGCATGTCCGTGAACGCCGGAATAATCAGACTCCGGCCGTAATCCGTCACAGGAAGCGGGCGAAGATCCTCCGGCAGCGCATCCGGAGCATAAATATCCCGCACCTTTCCGTCCTCCACCGCGAGAATCGCATTCTCCCGCACCGTGAGCGAATCCCCCGACTCCGAATATACAATATCCCCATGCAATAACTCGATGTTTGATCCCATGTTTGTTCCCCATCTTTTGTCCCTGACAAGTTTAGCTTGTTCGGGACAATTCTCACACCGTCCTGTTCTGCAGTTCCTTCATCACCCGCAGAATCATGGTCGAGTACATGTCCTCGCCGATGGTTTCCTCCGTCGCAAAGGCATAAGCGACATCCGCCGTGCAGGTGACTCTCCACGTCCCCACCGCGTGGATGTCCCCGATGCCCTGCCGGATTCGCTCCGCCGTCTCCCGGATCTCGCTTTTCTGCCGATATTGCAGCAGCAGGAAGAACTGGCTGTCCGCGATCCGCCCGATCACGGCGTTATTCCCGCAGACCTGGCTGATCGCCTCTCCCGTCCTCACCAGCAGCGCGTTGCCCGCGTCCTCGCCATAAACTCTGCGGAACAGGTCATATTCGTGGAGAAAGACCTGGCAGATCGCAAAATGCGTGCCGACCCTCCACAATTCCTCGAGATAGCCGGAAAGGCTCTCCATCACGCCGCGTGAGCTGAAGAGTCCGGTGACGGGATCGATCAGCGTAAGCCTCCTGTTCCGCGTCTGTTCCTCCGCAAAATCCTCGGCGTCGCAGAATCGTCCGATCAGTCCGACGATCTCACCGTCCCGGTAGATCGGCATTTTGCTTGCGACAATATGATGGAGCGTCCCGCGGATGATACATTTGCCCATCGCGTCCCGAATGACCTTACCCTGCTCCAGCACGTCGAGTTCATCCTTTCGGAATGGCTCCGGTTCCACATGCCAGTGCATGTCCTCGTCCGTTTTGCCGAGGATGTCCCGGACGGAATTAAGTCCGTAATAATCAAGAAAGCTCTGGCTCGCGCCGAGGAAGCGGCGCTCCCTGTCCTTCCAGAAATACATTTCACGTGAGTTCGCAATCAGGTTATCCCACAGCACCTCCGGCGCCGCACCGCGCACCGCTGTCTCCGCGTCATCCCGGAGAAGATTCCGGAGCATCGTCTCATTGAGGCCGGGCCGGATTGTGACATATAAAAGCTGGTTAAAATCCGTCTTCGGGATTGGCAGAATCAGATGCAGCAGCCACTGGTAATCCCCACAGTCTGTCCTGCTGCGAAAGAATCCACTCAGCATGTCGGTCTTGTTTTGCCGCATCCGTCTCCGGAGATCCGTCAGGTTGCAGAAACGATTGTACCGTTCCCGGTCAGGCGGGTACACAAATTCCCTGCCCCAGATGTCCGTGATGTTCTGCATGTCTGAGATTCTGTCCTTTTTGCCGATCGGCTGATCCGGAAGAGAAGATTTGAGTCCCTCGACCGTGTTTGTCCGAAAATCGTAAATGGCAATATCGCTGCAAATATGGTACAAGTTGCGCAGGTAGCCCATTTTCCGCTGATCTTCCTTGTCCGGTGCCATCTGCATGTACTGCATGCTGATCCGGTAAAGAGAGTGGTCTTCTATCTTGGCGATGACGCTCGCCTTCAGCTGCATCATATGATCCTCGGCGGGATACACAGTCGAATACGAGGACGACCTTCCCCGGAGATACTGGTCCGCGAAAGTGCGGTGAAGCGTGCCGATGACGCTGCCCGGATTGCTGATCATATCCTCCCACGCCTGGATACTGTTCACGCCGTCCCGTTCCAGAACCTCCCGGAACGGACGGTTTGTAAACAGAATCCGCATCGTCTTCCCATCGTCTTCCACGATCTCGAGTGGCTCATCCGTCAGATAATCGATCTGCCCGAGCCGATCATAGTAATACCGCCACGAAATCGGCTCCACTGAAACTGTCGCCTGCCCGCAGTACTTGTCTATCTCCGCCTTCGGCATCGGGTGGCCGAAATAATATCCCTGCATTTTCTCGCATCCGATGCGCCGGAGATATTCATACTGTGTCTTCGATTCCACGCCCTCCGCGAGCGTCTGTATCCCGATGGACTTCGCCATCCGCATGACCGACTCGATGATCCGCTTTGACTTCTCGCTGGCGCTCGACAGAAAACTCATGTCAATTTTGATCTCGTCGAAGTCATAGTCCTTGAGCGTGGCCAGGGAAGAATACCCCGTTCCAAAGTCATCCATCCACACCTGATATCCGTTCCGGTGGAGTCTGTCGACAACCGCGCCGAACGTCGCCGTGTCCTCCGCGAGTGCGCTCTCTGTGATCTCAATATCCAGGAGATCATGCGGTATCCCGCACTCCTGCACCTGCTGCTCAAACCGTTCCAGGAAGTCCGCCTGGGCAAAATCCTTCCTCGACAGGTTCAGAGAGATCGGAATCAGTGCTCCTCCCTGCCGGATTCGCTCCCGAATGTCCTCGCAGACCCACTGCAGCATCTGCAGGTCAAGCTGGTAAATCCGGCCATCCCGCTCAAGAGCCGGGATAAACCGCGCCGGGGATATGGCGCCGTGCACCGGATCGATCCAGCGCGCGAGCGCCTCCGCGCCGCAGACCGATCCGTTGATGCCGCGCACGATCGGCTGATAATACACCTGCAGCCATCCCTTCGTCATGGCTTCCTCAAAGTGTTCCAGGATATACTGCCGCACTGAAAACACACCTTCCTTCTCCGCTGCGATTCATTCCAGCTTCTGGCCGTTCTGCGCCGTGAATCCATTTTTGCTGGCGCGAAATAGAAAAGTAAAGAAAACCTCTCCATAGTGCTCGTCATGCACAAGTCTGCTGATATCGATCACGGGAAACACTGTTCCATCCCGCGAAACCAGTCGGTATCGCATGAACTCGTCAATCGGATTGCTATTCGCCCGGGATTTAAAATCCTGTGCCCTGGAATTATTCTGAACCATCCTTCTTGCCAGTTGCTGCACCCTTGCCCGATCCTCCGGATGGATCAGGTTGACATAATGTTCTCTGGAAAAGCTGATCAGATCAACATAATCGGAGCAGCCGAGCAGACTGACCACATCCCGATTGGCATAAAGAATCTTCATCTTCCCTCCTGCCTGCACGATCAGAAAGGATCCCGGCACTCCCTGCGCGATTGTTTTGACACTGAACCCGAGCCGTTCCCGCCTCATGCCATGCATTCTGGATTCATAGCGGCATGCCAGCTGTTTTCCATCCATCTTGGCTGCGTACAGCGCCTCATCCGCCCTCGCGATCAGATCCGCATAGCAGTCCGCCTGAGACGGATAGTCCGCATATCCGGCGGAAATGGTATACGTCAGCTGGTGGCCGTTCGCCGTCAGGTTCAGCCTCCTGCTTACTGCTGCTTTTACCATCGTATCGGTTTTGCCGGACTCCTCGCCGCGGATCAGGATGCAGAATTCATCTCCTCCATACCGCCCGAGCAGCGCTTCCCCCGGAAAGGCGCTTCGCAGATAGGCCACCAGATGCTTCAGCGCCGCATCGCCGACTGTGTGTCCGTATACATCGTTAATTACCTTGAAATCATCAAGGTCCATAAAAACAAGTGTGAACAAACCGTCAGACTCCTGTCTGACCCGTTTCTCCGCCTGCATGGAAAAGCCCTGGCGGTTCAGCACGCCTGTGAGCGCATCCTGATGTGCCAGATGTTCCAGCCTTTTATCCGCCTCCAGCGTATGGAGCAGAAAATACATCTGGATCATCAATCCGAGCCACATGCCGAACGATCCGATGACAACGTAGGAAATCCTTTTGACACGCCATCCTCCCTGCGGCATGATATTGAGTCTCCACTTGCACTGACCCTTGAAAAAGGTATATCCGGTTGGATCTGTGAGCATTCCAGACTCGCCCACCGATGATTCGATCTGGACCATCTGTCCGCTGTCAGGCCGTATCGTGGCATCGAGGCAATAATCGTATCCCATGGAATTCATCGTATTCAGCGTTTTGACATATACATCCGGCGTATTGATCAACGCCACACTATAACCCCAGAATTCCTCTTTCCCGCTGTCGCCGACTACAAAGATGGCCTTCAGCGCCACGACGCCCTCGCCGAGTCCCGCAAAATTCATCGGGCCGTACAGCACAGCCTTCCTGTGCTTTCTCGCATGCTCCGCCGAACTCCGGATTCCCTCCTGCTGCGCCAGACTTTTAAATCTTTCCGTGGCGATATCTTCCGGGTAGGCATACTCCATTCTGCCATCCCTGATCAGTCCCAGCCTCCCGATACTATTCCTTCTCATCGCCCGCGCGGTAGGTTCAAAATTTTCAACAGCGCCGTGCTTCTCCCAGACCATCTCCCGCAGAGACTCCGCTGCCTGGATTCCGTACTCCAGATCATTCTGCAGCTCTTCTCCATACGCTCTTGAGATATTCGCTGCGCGCTCGCGTGACCGTTCAAGATCATTCTCGCAGGTTCCTTTTACATTCCAGGCAAGCGCTGCGAAAATTGCTATTCCCAAAAACAGCAAAACCCAATTGTACTTTCGATTCAATCTCATCGCGGGTATCCATTCCCGGCTTGCCCTGCGGCAAACAATCTCAGGATAATCGTAAGGCAAACCCATGCTTCATGATGATAAGGCAGAATATAATGTTATTATACTATCAAAGCATACCAGTGAGAAAGAATCGTACCGACAGGTTCTTGCAGGTTCTTACAGCATCATGCCCGCAGGTTCTTTCAGAACACGCAAAAACCTCCTCCGTCCGCAGACGGAAGAGGTTTCCAATGCCATGCAAACCCGGCCCCTCTATTTATTGTGGAGACAGGCGGATCGCCTGTCTGCCGTTAAAGTTTGTTCACGCCTCGCCGAAGAACAGCTTCAAGTCTTCGTCCACCGTGCCGATTCCGGCGATACCGAACTGCTCCACCAGGAGCTTCGTCACATTCGGGGAAAGAAACGCCGGAAGCGTCGGTCCGAGGTGAATATCCTTCACGCCGAGGGACAGCAGCGCCAGCAGTACGATGACTGCCTTCTGCTCGTACCACGCTATGTTGAAGACAAGCGGAAGATCGTTGATATCGTCGAGACCGAAAATCTCCTTCAGCTTCAGAGCGATCAGCGCAAGAGAGTAGGAATCATTGCATTGTCCCGCATCCAGCACTCTCGGAATGCCGTTGATATCACCGAGGTTCAGCTTATTGTACTTGTACTTCGCGCAGCCGGCCGTCAGGATCACCACATCCTTCGGGAGCTTTTCCGCGAACTCGCGGTAATACTCTCTCGCCCTCTGCCGCCCGTCGCAGCCGGCCATGACGACAAACTTGCGGATGGCACCGGACTTTACGGCCTCCACGATCTGATCCGCCAGCGCGAATACCTGCTCGTGCGCAAAACCGCCGGTGATGGTCCCCGTCTCAATCTCTGTCGGCGCCGGGCAGGATTTTGCCTGCTCGATGATCGCGGAGAAGTCCTTCTTCTCGCCGTAAGCGCCGTCTATATGTCTGCATCCAGGCACACCCACGGCGCCGGTGGTCCAGAGACGGTCCTTGTAGCTGTCTGCAGGAGGAACGACACAGTTTGTGGTCATCAGGATCGGCCCGTTGAACTTCTCGAACTCCTCCTTCTGCTTCCACCACGCGTTGCCATAGTTTCCGGCGAAGTGCGGATACTTCTTAAACGCCGGATAATAGTGAGCCGGGAGCATCTCGGAGTGTGTGTAGACATCCACGCCCGTGCCGGCCGTCTGCTCCAGCAGCATTTCGAGATCGCGCAGATCATGTCCCGAGATCAGAATGCCCGGGTTCTTCCGCACGCCGATTTCGACCTTCGTAATCTCAGGGTTGCCGTACGCTTCGGTGTTGGCCTGATCGAGAAGAGCCATACCCTTCACGCCGTAGCTGCCGGTCTCCAGCGTCAGCGCCGTCAGATCTTTGGCGGTCAACGAATCGTCCAGCGTCTTCGCGAATGCGCTCTGCAGAAACGCGTCGACCTCCTCGCTATCCTTTCCGAGCACATTGGCATGCTTCGAATAGGCTGCAAGGCCCTTGAGTCCGTACGTGATCAGCTCACGGAGCGAACGGATATCCTCATCCTTTGTCCGGAGCACGCCCACGATCGCTGCCTTGGCGTCAAAATCCGCCTCGTCCCCGTTCCACAGTGCCGCCTCCGGCAGAGCTGCGCGATCCGCATCGTTCACCTCGCCGAGCAGTTCCTGCTTCACCGCCAGCGTCTTCTTAACCGCCTGCAGAATCGCCTCGCGGTCAAAATTCGCGTTCGTGATCGTAATGAACAGGTTGGTGGTCACCAGATGATTCACATCCTTCGGGACTGCCTTTCCCTCTTCCCTCAGCTTCGTCGTGACAGCGGACAGCCCTCTCGTTACATAGAGCAGCAGATCCTGCATCGCAGCCACCTCCGGCTTCTTCCCGCAGACACCGGAAATCGTGCAGCCTTTGCACCCCGCCGTCTCCTGACACTGATAACAGAACATCTTGTTTTCCATCTCGTTTCTCCCTCTTTTTGTAATTATATAACCTGCCCGAATGTCGATGCATCCGCGGCGATTACTCCGTCTTAATCCAGCGTCAGCAGCAGCGCCATCTTGAACTTCTGATCCGCGCGCACGGCATGCCGTCCACCCTTCGCAAAATGGAAATTCTCGCCGGCCCTGATGCGATGTTCCTCTCCCTCATACACGATCACGCCCTCGCCATCCAGAGCGAAAATCAGCGCCTCGCCCGGTGCCGCGTGCTCAGCTAGTCCGGTTCCCTCATCGAACGCCATCACCACGAACTTCATGGCATCGCTGTTGACGAGGTCCATGTTGACGATTCTCCCCTTCTGATACGGAACAAGCTCCGCCAGGCGGAACACTTCTCCTGCCTTGATCACCTGATTCATCTTATCCTCCTTCTTCACCGCAATCTCTGTGTAGACTGCGTTTTCCGCTGCCCTGATTCCCACCGGAACATCCGACGGCGTCAGAATTGCCTCCCCCGTGCCGACCTCGCGGCTCTCATCGCCGAACTGCACCTGCAGCCTCCCGGCTGCCGGAATGATCAGCTTCTCAAACGGATGCATCTCCGCGCTGATATCCGTGTTCTCCGCCAGCGAAAAGACGACCACCGGATTTGCTCCCGCAGACAATGCCTCGGACACCGTGCACCCGCGAACCGGCTCGTGCTCCCTCGCAATGGAAAATACAACACCTGCCTTTGCCTTCATGCTTTCCTCCTGTCTCGCTGAATCACTGTCTCTCTCGCTGACATCATTCATTATAGTGGCCTACCGCATCCCATTTCGTTGCATATGTCACATATTTAAAATAATTCGGGAGTTTGAGACCTAAAAATCTGTAAAGCCTTAAAAAAACTTTGCAGACTTTTGGGTGTCAAACTCCCGCCTGCGCCAAACAATCTCAGGATAATCGTAAGGCAAACCCATTCTTCATGATGATAAAGCAAAATATAATGTCATTAATTGATTTGTTGGGATGCGCTCCTCTAAGTGCTACCAGAATATCCGTCAGCGCAAACCTCTGCTTTTTCGAAACAGATCCCCCTCGATTGCGTCCCAGATATACTTCGCCGCAAAATCCGATCCTCTCTCCGATGCATGCGCGCCGTCTTCATAATACATTTCGATTTCCGGCCAGCTGCGCATATAATCCCACCAATACCTGCCGACCGGTGCCAGCAGGGCGCCGATGCTGTCGGCCACCCTCTCGTGCACCTCAGTCATATGGGCCTGCTCACTCTCCTCCCCCCTTTTCGCCCAGGTCATATAGATGACCGGAGTGCTTCCGGCTTCGCGGATCCAGTCATTCAGCTTCTTCGCCGCCTGCAGAAATTTCTCCTCATCGGCCATCGGATGGGAATGCTCCTGCAACACCACATAGTCATAATGCCCGTAGAGAATATTGAAGCGAACCTCCGGCTCCTGCGCATGCTGCTCCAGAAACCATCCGCCATGGGCTATCATGGTCACCTCACAGTCATAGCCATCCTCACGGAAACGCCTTGCGACCATTGTCGGCATATCATTGAAATAAGTATGGCTGTTACCAATAAACAAAATACGAAGCTTCTTGTTTTTCATAAAATCAACCACCTATTCCCAGGTCTTAATAAAAAATGACCGGAAATCACTGATTTTTCAACGATTTCCAGTCATCTATCCAATCGGAGTGGCGAGATTCGAACTCGCGACCCCCACGTCCCTAACGTGGTGCGCTACCAACTGCGCTACACCCCGAAAAAGCATTTCCTTTTCAAAACGCATTGTTTATTATATAAGGCAGAGATGCCTTTTGCAAGGTGTTTTTCTTTGATCAATCACTTCTGCCGCGAAAGGCCTCGCGATAAAAATAATGATGGTACATATAAACTAAGAAACATTAAACTTTAAAGGAGATTGTCCCATATGCTTTATCCATACATGACCCTGTCAGACGGAACAGAAATCGTTCATTCCCAAATAATTGAACAGGACGGTAAAAAAAAGGTGTATATCCATTTCGAGCGTCCTAATGAGGGTGGCTTCGACGAAGCCAGATGTGAACTTCCTGATTATAAATGGATCTCCCGCGATGGATTTTCCGATGATGACATTAGTTTTTTTACCAAACTGCTGGAGAGCAATGCACACCTATTATACAAATATGCATCTTGCGGAGGAATCCAAATTGCCTAATCTTTTCACAGTCAGCGGATATCTCGTCTACTTTTGGGCAAATGAAGGTAATGAACCCATACACGTCCATATATCAAAAGGACATCCTTACAGTGGTTCTACCAAGGTCTGGCTCACCAGAGACGGAGGGTGTATTCTGGCAAGCAATGGCAGCAAAATTCCAAATAAGGAGCTAAATGAACTGATGGATTTTATTGCTGCCCAGTTCTTCTATATATGTGATGCATGGAAGACTTTTTTCCTTACGGATACTATCCATTTCTACTGTTAGTATCCGTTTACAGTGTCCTCTCTACCCCCGGAAACACTTCTGAATATCCTCATCCCTGCCGAGAATGAGAAGCCGCTCTTTCCCGGTGAAGACCGTATTGCTCGCAATCTGCATATTCAGCCTGCCATCCGTCCGGGCCGCCACGATATTCACATGATAGCGGTTGCGGATGCCGATTGTCCCGACCGACTTGCCGACCCAGGAATCCGGCACCTCCACCTCCATGACTGCATACCCGTCCCCCATAGAGAAATAGTCGAAGATATGGTCCGAGCTGTATTTTGTCGCGGCCCATTCCGCCACCTGCTTCTCCGGGTAGACGACATCGTCCGCCCCGTTCCGGAGCAGAAATTTTGCATGCACATCCCGCGAAGCCCGCGCGACCACTCTCTTCGCACCGAGTTCCTTCAGCAGCGAGGTCGTCTCCAGCGAACTCTGGAAATCATCTCCGATGCCCACGATGCACAGGTCAAAATCTCTTACGCCGAGCGAGGCCATGAAGTCCTGCCGGGTGCTGTCCCCGATCAGCGCGTTCGTCACGATCGGCAGCGCCGCCTCCACTCTGCCCTGGTCCTTGTCAATGGCCATCACCTCATGCCCCAGCTCTGTCAGCTTGATCGCCGCATGACGCCCGAATCTTCCAAGTCCGATCAGCAATACCGATTTCATCGTTATACTCTCCTTCCCTGTCTGGCCGTCTCACCCGACCGCGATCTCCTCGCCCGGGTATCGCCCGCCGGTATCCCGCGCCGTCACCGTGGCAAAGATGATAGTCAGCCCACCCACCCGGCCAAAATACATGAGTAACATGAGAATCATTTTGGAGATGGGCGAGAGCGTCGGCGTGACGCCGAGCGTGAGTCCCACGGTGCCGACCGCGGAGGCCGTCTCATACATGCAGGTCAGCAGCGGCAGATGCTCCATCCGGCTGATCGCCATGGCCGACCCGATAAACAGCAGGAAATACATCATGAAAATAGCTGCGGCCTTCTTCGCCGTCTCGTCTCCGATTCTGCGGTTTCCGATATTCGTATCCTGCTTGTGGCGGAACACGGACAGGGAAACGGCGAGCAGCACGGTGAACGTCGTCACCTTCATGCCGCCTGCCGTGGAACCTGGCGCGCCGCCGATCAGCATGAGCAGAATCGTGATCATGATCCCGGTCTGGGACAGTCCCGCCTCGTCGACCGTATTGAACCCGGCCGTTCTCGGCGTCACTGCCTGAAACAGTGCCGCCAGCGTCCTTTCGCCGACAGGAAGGCTGCGGAATTCAAAGAAATAGAAATACAAAGCCGGAAACAGGATCAGCAGCGCGGACGTCACCAGAATCACCTTGGTCTGCAGCGTGAACCGGCGGAACCGGAACTTTTTGTCCCTGATATCCCACCAGGTGTGAAAGCCGATGCCGCCCGTGATAATCAGCGCGCAGATCACCAGATTGACAAGCGGACTGGCCGCGTATGCCGTCAGGGAGGAGAAGGGCGCGTCCTTTCCGCATAAATCAAATCCCGCGTTGCAGAACGCGGAGACTGAGTGGAACACCGCATAGCCCAAACCCTTCCACAATCCATACTGCCTGCAGAATACCGGCGCCAGCAGACACGCTCCCGCCGTCTCCGCCGCCAGCGTGATGCGGAAAATGTTGGAGGTAAAGCGCAGAATCCCGCCGATCCGCTCCGCTGAGATTGCTTCCTTCATCACGCTCCGCTGGAAAAGAGAAATTTTCCTGCCGGAGATCATTCCGATCAGCAGGGCGATTGTCACGACACCCATGCCGCCGACCTGAATGAGGCACAGGATAATGCAGCGCCCGAAAACACTCCATCCCCTGTACGTATCCCGCACCACCAGACCTGTCACGCAGACCGCGGACGTCGAGGTGAACAGCGCGTCGGAGAACGAGGGAGTATACCCCCTTCCGGAAGCCGCCGGGATACACAGGAGACCCGCTCCGACAAAGATTGCTCCGGCAAAGGCATACAGAATAATTTGAAAGGTTGTCAGGTGAATTTTTCTACGATGCATAGAATCGTATTCCTTGAGCGCTCCTGAGCTGCAAAAAACGAAAGCCCCGACGCCTTATGAAAGCGTCCCCGGGCACCGTGCCGTCTGGCATGGTAACCGCGGTGCTTCCAAACGCCGGGGCAATTCTTATTCTTCAATCCTGAATTCTGTGGGAGCTCAGTTTGCCTTCGCAGGCTTGGGGTTCTTCTCATCCGCAAGCTTTGCAAGTGCTGCAAAGCCCTCGGCATCGTTGACGGCCATCTCCGCCAGCATCTTGCGGTTGATATTGACGCCCGCAAGGCTCAGGCCGTGCATCAGACGGCTGTAGGAAATGCCATTCAGCCTTGCTGCCGCATTGATACGGGTGATCCAGAGAGATCTCATATCTCTCTTTCTCTGCTTTCTTCCGGCAAAGGAGGAAGCCAGAGCACGCATGACAGACTGCTTTGCCACTCTGTACTGCTTGCTTCTTGCTCCTCTGTAGCCCTTTGCGAGCTTCAATACACGATTATGCTTCTTCTTGGCGTTCAATCCGCCCTTAATTCTTGCCATTTTACCATTCCTCCAGTTCTACGTTATGCGTAAGGCATGCACTTCTTCATTGCCTTTACGCTCGTTGCATCAGTAACGGTCGGCTGACGAAGATTTCTCTTTCTCTTGGTGGATTTCTTAGCCAGAATGTGGCGCTTGTTCGCCTTGAATCTGATTAATTTTCCATTTCCGCTGACTTTGAAGCGCTTCGCAGCGGATCTATTTGTTTTCATTGCGGGCATTTCTTTTTCCTCCTGTAGAATATATTGATTCTAACCAGAATGCGAATCAGTTCTGACTCTTCTTCTGAGTAAGAAACATCGTCATCGTCCGTCCTTCCACCTTCGGCGCCTTGTCAACGACCGCGATGTCTACGAGCGAATTGGCGAAATCCGTGAGAATGTGCACATGCTGTCCCATATGTGCCATCTCGCGTCCGCGGAACCGGAGCGTCACCTTCACGCGGTCGCCCTTTTCCAGAAACTTGCGGGCTGCGGCGGTCTTCGTCTGAAGATCGTTGGTATCGATATTCGGAGACATCCGAATCTCCTTGATCTCCGTCACCTTCTGCTTTCTCTTAGCGTCCTTCTCCTTGCGGGCCTGCTCATAACGGAACTTGCCGTAGTCAATGATTTTGCAGACCGGAGGCTTCGCGTTCGGCGACACCTTCACGAGATCAAGACCTGCATCCTCCGCGGCGCGGCGCGCGTCCAGAATCGGCATGATGCCGAGCATCTCGCCGTGCTCTCCGATCACACGCACTTCCCTGTCACGGATCTGTTCATTGATGAAAAAAATGTTGTTATTAATGTTGGTACCCTCCTGATAAGAACACCAAAAAAAGTGGAAGCCCTGCGGTTTCCACTTCAAAAGTCTTCCCATGCCCGTCCATCTCCATCCGCGCCGCCCCGAAAGACCGCCAGACAAATTCCGACCGAACAAGAATCCTTATAAACACAGCCAGCCCATTTGCCGACAGGTGAGAGTGGAAACTCTGCTTTGTTCGCCCTGCGCCGGTCAGATCAAACTCTTCCGGTCACAGCGAAAGTATTATGCCACAGCCAGAAAACCGTGTCAACTGCAAATTGTCCTTGACCCTCGTTTAGCTTGTTGGGACAATTCCTCAGAACGTCCCGTACACGCTTCTTGCCCGGTACGGACCCGCCGGTACCTGATCAGCAGGCAGGGGGTTCCCGTCGCGCCCGACAATCGTCAGCACGACTGTGCCCTTTTCCATATCAAAGTAATTGTCGTCGAGGAGCAGGTTTCCGTCCGGCGATTCGACCGCCACGGATTTGGCGAAGGCGTCGGCCTGGACCGTCACGGTGGAGACGCTCTCCCCTTCCTCAGCAGTATGCACGGAGATTGCCAGCTCCGGGTCCCGGAACTCGTAGTGCTTCGGCGCCGCAAACATCGAGCATCCGCGGGAGACGACAATCCCCTTTGCCGCACGGTTCTCCTGCGCCGCCGTTTCTTCCGCACATTCCTGCGCATCCGCGATTCGCTGGCAGAGCGCCGTGCCGGTCACGGCCTCCACGGCGCGGACCTCCTCCGATTTCATCCGGAAGACATAGGTCAGATGATGCCGGAGCGGATCAAAGCCCGGAATTGACGTAAAGTCAAGCTTCTCCAGCCACGTTCCGCCGAAGGCAGGCACAATCACCCGGGCGCTCCCCTCCTTCAGCACAGCGGAAGCGTCATCCGCCAGCTGCCATTCCACGGTGCCTGACACCGCACACGGCGTCTCATTCGCCACATGCAGCAGTGCCGAATACTCTACCGGCCGCGGCTGCATGTTCGGATACGGCATCTGGTCCGGCAGTCCTCTCTCCTCGCAGGAGAGGAGAATCGGCGCGAAGAAGCGCTTCTCCGCGTACTGGAGTGCCTTCCAGCGGTAGAAATAATCCATCGACGCCCACGATGCCACCGGCCAGATGTCATTCAGCTGCCAGACCACGGTGCCCATCGACGTGCCGCGGAAGCGCCGGAAATGCTCCACGCCGTACCGGATCGCATCCGCCTGCAGCAGCTGGGAGCAGTAAATGAGCTCGTCGAAATCCTTCGGCATCTGATATGTCTGGGACATATAGTTCATCATTTTGCCGTTTCCGGACGTGCTGCGCTGATGCATCTCCATGATGCGGGAGAAGACATTCCGGTCGCGCGGCTCCGTGAAGGAGCAGACCGTCGCCATGCATGGGAAGGACTGGAAGCCGAACTCCGAGAGGAACCGGTAGTGATGATGCCGGTATGCCGTGAACGGCTCATTTCCGTGCCAGACCCCCCAGTAATGGGTATCTCCCATGTTCTCCTCGTTGGAATCCTCAAAATTCCCGCCGCTCGACGGAGAACTCGGCCAGTAGAAGGCGCCCGGATCCTCCTCCGCGATCAGCTTCGGAAAGAGATACTCGTACATCTTGATATAGTCATACCGCTGCTTCTCGCTCGGATGCCAGGAATTGTACTCCGTCTGCGTCTCGAGTTCATTGTTGCCGCACCAGAGTCCGATGCACGCATGATGGCGCAGTCTGCGAACATTGTCCCGAATCTCCGCCGTGATATTCTGTTCAAATGCGTCGTTCAGCTCATACGACGCACAGGCGAACAGCAAATCCTGCCAGACAAGCAGTCCGGCCCGGTCGCACTGCTCGTAGAAATAGTCGTCGAGAAAATATCCGCCGCCCCAGACACGGATGCAGTTCATATGCGACACTCTGGCCGCCTGGATCAGCTTCGCCGTGCGTTCCGGCGTCACCCTTGTGATCAGATTGTCCTCGGGAATATAATCGGCGCCCATGGCGAAGATCTGCACGCCGTTCACCGTGAAGGCAAAATTCCTGCCTTCCTTCCGGTCTTTTGCTTCCTGCGCCTGCAGATGCGGGTCCCACTGCTCGTCCGGGATCGGATCGGTGTTCACGGTCACAGTCCGCAGACCGATCTCGCCGCTCCACGTGTCCAGTTCCTGCCCGGATTCCGCATCCACGAGGCGCACCAGCGCGTGATAAAGAGGCTGACGGCCGTATCCGTTCGGCCACCACAGCTCCGGGCTGTCCACCGTGATCTGCGCGGTCAGTCTGTCCACCCGGCTCTCATCGAGGAGCATCTGCTCCGCCGCGGTTCCCGCATCCAGTGCCGGCGATTCTGCCGTCCAGGTGTGGCTGCCGTCGGGAGAGGTCAGGGCAAACTGCATGCGCACAGCCCCTGCGGACGCGTTCACCCACTTGGGCTGTGCCGCAGCCGTCAGCACCACCTGTGCAGTCTTCCTGTCATCGAGAGGCCCCGCCGGTGCTTTCTCCGCTGCGATATGCTTCTGTCCGATGTACACCTGCTCCAGCCTTGCTTCCTGCACTGCGAGCACTTCCACATCGCGGAAGATGCCGGCATCCGCCAGCCTCGGACCCCAGTCCCAGCCGAACATGCATGCCGCCTTCCGGATGTGCGGGAAACCTTCCGTGCACTCCTCCGACCCGCCCGTGTAGCATTTTGCCTGCTCCTCCCGGATATACCGGAGGGGAGAATGCAGCACCACCTTCAGGTCAAAATTCGTGTCTCCTGCCGCGCTCAATCCTTCCGCCTCTGACGAATCAGCGGCTTCCCCGCTCTCTCCGCGGACATCCCCGGTGATGTCAAAGTCCCAGATACGGTTCATATTGTCAGCAGACCCGATAAGGCGCCCGTTCAGATACACATCCGCGAGCGTGTCGAGTCCGTTGAAGCGCAGAATCACACGGTCAGCCTGGCGCACCGCCGCCGGGAGCGTGAAGGATGTTTCGCACGCAAAATCATTCTCCATCAGTTTCTCGGCGTTCAGCTCATTATCCCGGTAATAAGGATCCGGCATCTTTCCCGCCTCGAGCAGCGTGGAGAAAACCGTGCCCGGAGCCTTCATCGCGATCGGTTCATCCGGCATGCCAAAGGCATTGTCCCCCAGAATCCTGAGCGTCCAGTTGTCGTCAATCCTCTTTCGAATCATCGCTGTTGCAGCCCTCCTGTTACCATTCATTTACACCGTCTGTTTTGGTGAAGGATACACCCGCTTCAGTATGCCCTCTCCTCTCCTCTTCTGCAATGGGCTGGATTGTACATTCCTGTTTGGATTTGATAAAATTCGTGCAGGAATCCGTGAGGGCGCCGCGAAGAACGCGGCAAGGGGTATAAGATGGATAATACAGAAATGAAACAGTCAGAAAAGAATGGCCGCAGTCATCAGAATACGCTGAAGCGTGTTCTCGCGTGGGTCCTCATCGCCGCTCTGGTATCGATGTACCTCGTGACCCTCGTGCTGTCCCTCTCCTCTTCCCCTGCTGCAGGGACCGCCTTCCGGGCCAGTCTCCTGCTCACGATCGCGCTCCCTGTCATCGCCTGGATTTTTATCTGGGCAGTCGGAGTGCTTCGGCACAGAACCTCCATTGCCAGTCTGAAGCTCCTGAATTCCAACCCGAAGGCCAGAAAAGAGATGGAGCAGGCCGTGCAGGAGAGTGAGAAGGAGAAGCGCGACACATCAAAATAATCGCAGCAATCCGGCGCGCTCCATCGCGCGAAGCTCCGTCTTGCGGGATGCGGAGGCTCCGGGTGCCTGCGGCAGGCGTGGGTCAGATATAACTATCCTGATTGCTGCCGCCTTCCAGAAGGGACAGCAGACTTTCTTCCGCTTCCGCCCTGCTGGTGAAATGAATGCCGTGTATGCCAAGCCTTGCGGCGGCCTCCACATTGGCCGGCGTATCATCCAGGAACACCGTCTCCCCCGGATTCAAATCGAACATATGGAGCAGCTGCAGAAAGATCGCGTCGTCCGGTTTGATCAGATGATATTCATACGACCACAGGCATCCGTTCATCAGTGTCTCAAAGGAAAGGGCCGCCTGACAGTCCTGATAACATGTTCTGGAAAAATTCGACAGCACGTAGGTCCGGATGCCGCGTTCCCGCAGGGATTTCACCCACGGAATCGCATAGTCCAGCCCGGTCACCATGCCCTTCATATGAGTAAGGCTCTCGTCAATCTCCCGGGAAAGCTCCGGCGCCCTCCTCTTAAAGCGTGCCCGGACCTCCTCGTCCGTCAGCACGCCGCGGTCATATTCCTTCCAGTCCGGCGATTTCATCGTGGCCTGCACGAGCCTCGCGGCAACATCCGCCGGATACCCCAGCTTTTCAAAATAATCCTGCTGATGATACGCAGCCAGGACTCCCCCGACATCAAAAACCACATTGGTAATGCTATCTCCCATGCGTCATCTGCTCCTTTCCCGTGTCATCAGCCGGATCCATACATTGTGCCATCAAATCAGCTGGAGTCCCCCTCATGCACTCGAAATCTTTTCCCTGCTGTGATGTGCATCTTTTTCGGCGCTATAATGCATCGCCTTCTGCATGCTGACATGTATAATATAGCCGAAACAGCACAACGATGACAAACACCAGAAAGCAGGCCCCGCGATGCTGACAAATCTCGAATATTACCGTGTATTTTATTTTGTCGCCAAAACCGGATCTCTGACGAAGGCCGCAGAGCAGCTCTCTATCTCTCAGCCGGCCGTGAGCCAGTCGCTGCGGCAGTTGGAGACCTCCCTCGGAGCGCAATTGTTTGCACGCTCCTCGCGGGGCGTACATCTTACCCGGGAGGGTGAGCTTCTATATACCTATGTCAGCAAAGGCTATGAGCAGATCGCCGCCGGGGAGAAGAAGCTGCATCAGATGTTAAACCTCGAAATCGGAGAACTGCACATCGGCGCCAGCGACATGACGCTTCGGTTCTATCTTCTCCCCTATCTTGAGAAATTCCATGAAGCATATCCGGGCATCCGGGTCATCGTGAACAACGCCCCAACCCCGGAAACAATAGAGGCCCTGGAACACGAAGCCATTGATTTTGGCGTCGTGTCCGGGCCTCTCCCTGCCATGAGCGGTGTGGATGTGATTCCCGTCCGGGATATTCAGGATACCTTTGTCGCCGCGAGGCGGTTCATTCAATACCGGAACCGCATGCTCGATTTCCGGGACCTGGAAAAGCTGCCTCTGATCACGCTCGAACCGCGCACCTCCACCCGCTCGTATATGGACCGTTTTCTCTCCCGCAACGGCGTTACGATGCATCCGGAATTCGAGCTTGCAACCTCCGACATGATTGTCCAGTTCGCAGAACGGAACCTCGGAATCGGGTGTGTCGTCCGGGATTTTGCCGCGGAATCTCTGGACGAGGGGAGGCTGTTTGAACTCCGTTTCAACAAGCTCATACCCCGGCGCCAGATCTGCGTTGTGGCGAACCGGCGCGGCACTGTGCCTGCCGCTGCCTCGAAGCTGCTGGAGCTCATCGGGAACGGATGACACCGCCGCTCCCTGATCCTATCGGAAACGGATGACACCGCCGCTCCGGTTCCGGTCCTGCACCCCAGCGTGAAGCTCCCGCAGTCGAACGATTATTTCTTCAGAGGGCTGTCGCGGTAGATGATGTCCTCGCGCGCCGGTCCGTTCGAAACCATCGTGATCGGATAACCGATCTGCTCCTCGATGAAGTTGACATAATCCTGCGCTTCCTTCGGCAGTTCCTCAAAGGTCCGGATGCCGCGGATGTCGCACTTCCATCCCGGAAACGTCCTGTAGACAGGCTTGCAGCGCTTCAGATCTCTCGTCACCGGAAACTCCGTGATCTGCTTTCCGTCAAGCTCATAAGCAACACAGACCGGAATCTCATCCAGATATCCAAGATCGTCAAGCACCGTGAAGGCCACATCGGTAGCGCCCTGGACACGGCAGCCATATTTTGAAGCGACACAGTCATACCAGCCGACTCTTCTAGGGCGGCCGGTGGTCGCGCCATACTCGCCGCCGTCGCCGCCGTGATTGCGGAGCGCCACCGCCTCGTCGCCGAACACCTCAGAGACAAACTCCCCTGCGCCGACCGCGCTGGAGTATGCCTTGGAGACCACGACAATCTGGCGGATTTCATACGGCGGAATCCCGCAGCTCACCGCGCCGAACGCAGCCAGCGGGCTGGACGATGTTACCATCGGATAGATGCCGTTGTCCGGATCCTTCATCGTCCCGAGCTGTCCCTCGAGAAGAATTGTCTTGTTCTCGCGGATGGCCTGCGTGAGATACAGGGAGACATCCCCGAGATATGGTCTGACCTCTTCTCTCACTTTTTTGATCCACGCGAGCAGCCCCGCCCGGTCAATCGGATCCGTGTGGTAGAGATTCACCAGCAGCGCATCCTTGATATCAGCCACCCGGTCAATCTTCTCCATCAGCGCATCGTCGTCCTGATAGAACTCATTGATCTGCCATCCGATTTTGGCGTACTTGTCGCTGTAGAACGGCGCAATGCCGGACTTCGTCGATCCGAATGATTTCCCGGCGAGCCTTGCCTCCTCCAAAGAATCGAGCTCCACGTGATACGGCATCATCACCTGCGCTCTGTCAGAAATCATGATCTGCGGCATCGGGACGCCCTTCTCCGTGATCGAATGAATCTCATTCATGAATTTCTCAATATCAAAGGCGACGCCTGCGCCCATGATATTCATGATGTTCGAATGAAACGCCCCCGAAGGAACCGTGTGAAGCGCAAATTTGCCATACTCATTGACGATCGTGTGTCCCGCATTCGCGCCGCCCTGGAAGCGAATGACCACATCCGCCGACTCCGCGAGCATATCCGTGATCTTGCCTTTTCCCTCATCGCCCCAGTTTGCACCGACAACTGCCTTTACCATGCTGTTCCTCCTGCCGCGCCTTTGCGGCTGAATCACTGTATGTTCCGCTGCACGTTCCGAACCGCACAGCAGAATCTATTGTACCAGCGCAGATGATATAAGTGAAATCAATGTTTCTGATGATTTTGATAAGTGGGGCTTATGAGTGGCTTATGTCTTGCTCCCGTTACACATTGATCTCCGCCTTTTCGCCGAGCAGGTCGCGGTTGGCATCCAGCATCGGGAAGATCACGGTGTCAAGATAGCGCTCCACCTGGTGCGGCGCACAGCCCACGTAACGCTTCGGGTCAAGTTTTGACTGAAGCTCCTCCAGCGTGACATGGAACATGGGGTCCTGCGCAATGAGTTCGAGAAGGTTATTGTCCAATCCCTCCTCCTTGACGCGGCGTCCCGCCTGCATGGAGAGCTCGCGGATCCGCTCGTGCAGCTCCTGCCGGTTTCCTCCGTACTTCTCCACCTCATCCATCATGATGTTTTCGGTCGCCATAAACGGCAGCTCATCGCGGAGATGGCGCTCGATCATCTTCGGATAAACCTTCAGGCCATCCGTCACATTGAGGCAAAGATCCAGCACGCCGTCGATGGCAAGGAAGCCCTCCGGGATGGAGAGGCGCTTGTTGGCCGAATCGTCGAGGGTGCGCTCGAACCACTGCACACCGCTGGTGATGGCCGGGTTGAGCGCATCCACCATGACATACCGCGACAGGGAGCAGATGCGCTCCGAGCGCATCGGGTTGCGCTTATATGCCATTGCCGAGGAACCGATCTGCGATTTCTCGAACGGCTCCTCCACCTCCTTCATGTGCTGCAGAAGCCGGATGTCCGTCGCCATCTTCATAGCGGAAGCCGCAATGCCGGCAAGCACATCGCACACCTGCGTATCGACCTTCCGGGAATACGTCTGGCCGCTGACCGGGACACAGGCGGAGAATCCCATCTTCTGGGCGATCATCGGATCGAGCGCGTCAACCTTTTCGAGATCGCCGTCAAACAGCTCCAGGAAGGACGCCTGCGTTCCGGTGGTTCCCTTGCTGCCGAGAAGCTTGAGGTTCGCGAGACAATGATCTGTCTCCTCCAGATCCATCATAAACTCATTGATCCACAGACAGGCCCGCTTCCCCACTGTTGTCGGCTGTGCCGGCTGATAGTGCGTGAAGGCAAGCGTCGGCTGATCCTTCTGCTCCCGCGCGAATTTTGCGAGTGTTGCGATCACATTGATCAGCTTGCGCCGGACCAGACGGAGAGCCTCCCGCATCAGAATGATATCCGTGTTGTCGCCGACATAGCAGCTCGTGGCACCGAGATGAATGATTCCCTTTGCCTTCGGGCACTGCACGCCGTATGCGTAGACATGGCTCATCACGTCATGGCGCACTTCCTTCTCGCGGGCTCTCGCCACATCGTAGTTGATGTCGTCCTGATGCGCCTTCATCTCCTCGATCATTTCGTCTGTGATCCGGGTGATGCCGAGCTCCTTCTCCGTCTCCGCGAGGGCGATCCAGAGCTTTCTCCAGGTGCGGAACTTGTGATCCTCCGAGAAAATAAACTGCATCTCCCTGCTTGCATACCGCTCCGAGAGCGGGCTGATGTAACGATCCGTGGACATATAAACCTCCTGATGATTCTGCATGGCTATCGCCAGGCTCCATTCAGATATGCGCTTTCTGCCATCCGCAATCATACCATGATTCAGATTTGAAGAGACAACAGATCATGAGCATCCGGATTTGAATTCGCGGGACAGATCCGAGAAGAGGGTCTGCATAGTTATGATCTGAACCGTAATGATCTGAGTGATAAACGCCGTCACGCCTGAAAACGGCCGATAAAATCGCGCACGCGCTGATTGTCGGTTGCAAAAAGCTCCGCCGGCGTACCCTCTGCCTGGATCAGGCCATGCTCCATGAAAATGATGTAGTCCGACAGCTCCCGCGCAAACTGCATCTCATGCGTGACAATGATCATGGTCATGTGCTGCTTTGCAAGCTCCCGGATGACACGGAGCACCTCCGCCGTCAGCTCCGGATCGAGCGCCGATGTCGGCTCATCGAAAAACAGAATCTTCGGTTCCAGCGCCAGCGCGCGGGCAATCGAGACGCGCTGCTGCTGCCCGCCGGACAACTGACAGGGATACTGATCCGCCTTGTCAGACAGCCCCAGCTTCCGGAGAAGCTCCTCCGCCTTCGCTTCCGCCTCCTCTCGGCTCCTCCCGGCAAGCATCTGCGGCTCCGTGATATTCTTTCTCACCGAGTAATGCGGAAACAGATTAAAATTCTGAAATACCAGACCGAAATCCTTCCGGATTCTGCGCAGCTCCGCAGGCGGCGCATAGACACTGCGCCCTCCCTCATCCCTCGCGGCATACTGCCCGAGATAAATCAGATCCCCCGCGTCCATCGTCTCCAGCATCGTCGCGCAGCGAAGCAGCGTCGATTTCCCGGAGCCGGACGGCCCGATGATCGAAACCACCTGTCCCTCCGCAACCGTCAGGGAAATATCCCGCAGCACCTCATTCCCGTCAAACGACTTGCGAATATGATTCATCTGTAAGTAAGTATTCATGGATACCCCTGTGCGTCGATCTTCCGGATTGTCAGATTTTGTAATAGCTGTAGTGCTTCTCCACCCTGCTGCACACAAGCACGACGAGCAGGTTGAAGATGTAGTAGAACAGTCCCGCTGCGAGCAGCGGCCAGATGGATGCCACCTTGGAGGAGATCTGTTTTGCGATGGTGAACATCTCGGCTTCCGCAATGGCAAACGAGAGGGAGGTGTCCTTGACCAGCGTGACTACCTCGTTTGTCACGGCCGGAAGAACCCGCTTCCAGACCTGCGGCACGATGATTCTCAGGAAGGTCTGGGAATGGCTGTAGCCCAGCACCTGCGCGGCTTCATACTGTCCCTGCGGCACCGACTGAATGCCGGAGCGGTAAATCTCGGCAAAATACGCCGCATAGTTGAGGACAAAGGCGATGATGACCGCCGCAAAGCGGTAGGACTGCGAGATCTGCACGCGGAACACATAGTAGGGGGCAAAATATACCACGATCACCTGAAGCATGAGCGGCGTCCCGCGCATGATGGAGATGTAGACCCTCGTGATGACGGAGATGACCTTATTCCTGTGCATGCGGAGCAGCGCCACCACCAGCCCCAGCGGGAGAGAAAACAATAAGGTCAGAAAAAAGATGGCACAGGTCATCCCCATGCCACTCATCAGTTGTCCGATTACGGTAAGTAAGCTCATTGATCCTTCCCGATGCAGAGACTCTCCGGAATACCATAGTCCGCGTACTCCGCTGCGATTTTGTCTACGGTTCCGTCCTTCGCCAGCGCATCCATATCCTTCTGCACGATGTCGCGCAGCTCTGTGTTGCCCAGCTTGAAGCCGACCGCATACTGCTCCGTGGAGAGATAGTCATCCAGAATCTGATAGCCGCTGCCGCGCTGCCCGATCTCATAATTGGCAACACCGATGTCGATCGCGACCGCATCGATGGCTCCGGCAGCCAGGTCCATAAACGCGGTATTGTAATCCGCATATTGTGTCAGATCGCCGAAGGTTTCAGCGAGATCACTGGAATCCCCCTCCAGCGCCGCAAGCGCCGACGAATCCTTCTGCACACCGACCTTCTTACCTGCCAGATCCGCCTGACTCTTGATGCCGCTGTCTGTCGGCACCACAAACACCTGACTGTTATCAATGTAAGGCTCCGTCCACGTATACAGATCCTCGCGGCCGTTCATCGTAAACCCGTTCCAGATGCAGTCAATCGTCCCGGCATTCAGCTCCGCATCCTTCGAGTCCCAGTCGATCGGCTGCTTCACCAGCTCCCAGCCTTCCTTATCGCACACCGCCTGGGCAAACTCCAGATCAAAACCCGTATACTCCCCGTCGTCTCCCATGAACCCATACGGCGGGAACTCCGCGTCAAATCCCACCGTCAGCTTCTTTCTCGACGAACCGCCTTTCCCACAGCCCGCCAGCATCCCTGCTGCAAGCACCACCGACAGCCAGACCACAAGCCTCTTCTTCATCGCACGCCTCCCTCACACTCCAGCATTCATCGCTTTACTAATTTATCACGCTAAAGTTTCAACAGAGCCTATCTTACCGAAGGAGACACCGCCTGTCAACACCCGTCTGCGCGCGTGCAGGCCAAAAATTGTCCCTAACGAGTTTAGCTTGTTCGGGACAAAAATTGTCCCGAACAAGCTAAACTCGTTAGGGACAATCCCCGCAGGCGTCATCCCTTCGCCGCATTGATCCGGTAATTATTCCGCATTTCCCGCGCCGTTGCCGCCAGCTCGGTCCGCAGCGCATCGTCCGCGCCCTGTTCCTGCATGGCGCGGAGGCGGCGGATCTGCTTTGCCCCCGCGGAATTCTCCCCATCGCGGGCGGCCTCGTCCATAATGCTCTCCAGCTTCAGGGACGCCGCATAGGCCTCCGGATGTCCGGCGACGAAGGCGACATAATCCTTATCCGGAAGGTACATGCGCACCGCGGCGAGATAATCGAGATAAAAGGCGTCCTCATTCTTCAGGCTGTACGCCCTCTGGAAGCATTCCGCCGCCATATCAAAGTGAAAGAAATACGCATAAACCAGGCCTCTGCTGTGCTCGGCACGCGCCCGCATCGTCCGCTCCGGCTCCGGCAGTGCATCCAGGACCCGCTGATACTCGAGCAGCGCCTGCGCAAAATGGCCGTTCTCAACCATGTAGTCCGCCCGGGCAAGGCGCATTTCAAACTGCTGCATGCCTTCCCCGGTGCGGAGAATTTCCGAGGTCTGGCGGCGCTGCTCCGGTGTCACATAGTCCGAAGCGCCGAGGATGGCCATGACAAACTGTTCCACACGATTCCGGCCCTTCTCCGCGCTCCGCAGAATCCGGTCCAGATTGTCCGCGAGCTCCGGCAGTCCGCACTCGGTTCGGATCCATTCGGTCAGCTTCTCGTCGAGAATCTCCTCGTCCAGAAACTGTGCGCTCTGGACCAGTGAATACATGAGTTCCTCCGGCGAATACACCTCCCGGTCGATCGCGGCGAGCCGGTATGGATTGCTGGTTCGTTTTCCGATTGTTTCAATCAGTCCCATTCCATCCCTCCGTCTTCTGATCCGGACCCTTTTCCTTTCCCAGATCAAAATCGGCATCTGTCCGGCAGCCGTCCGGTGCATGCCCCGGGCGGCAGCATGGTGCGCCCCGCCATCTTCCCATTTGCACCTTCTCCGCTTCCACACCTTCTCCGCATTTACGCCGCCGATTTACACCGTAAACCGCTGATCCCACGACAGCCCGCTTCCCGCCGCAATCTCTCCGAAGCCCACATCCTCCACATGCACGCACAGCGTGTGGACATCCGCCATGGACAGCGAGACCCGGATTCTCGTGGTCCGCCCCGCGCGGTTCGGCAGGCCTTCCAGCTTCATGGTCTCATCCCGGACAGCGCCGCCCGTCAGCGGTGTGAAGATGAAATGCACCTCATTGCCGGAATCCACGATGAATTCCCGTTCCCACGACAGGTCGTACCAGCTCTCCCCGGCGTCACGCACAGCAAGATAGCGGCTGCTCCCCGCATGGAGCACCAGCATTCCGACATTGCAGGACAGGCAGTTCTCCCCCAGAAAGAAATACTGATCCTGAACGCTCCGGTGGTCCCGCCTGAGCAGCGCAGACCAGGCAGCGCCCTTGCTGTAAAGATTATTGCCGAGAAACACCCTCCGGTGATAGGAAAGGTAGGACAGCGACTCCTTCATCCACTTGTCCGCGAAGCCCTGCCCGATCAGAAACACGGAGGAGATCTGCCCCTGCGGCGCCGCGCGCCGGCATACATGGAGAAAAGACGCATCCCGCTGTTCCTTCGCTGTCATGCGGGCCGACATCTCCGGCGCCGTGTCCGTCCTCGCATAGACCACAGCGGGCTTTGTGCTGCCGTTGTAGCACATGCGGATGAGCTTCATGGCGCTCTCTCCGTTCCACTCACACAGCAGGACATCCCGCTCGTGCAGCGACGCGTTCTGACACAGCAGGAAGGAATAGAACGAACTCTGATGGTCCTCCCAGTACAGGCCATCGAGCGGGAGATTGAGGAAGCCCTTCATCCTGCCGAGCATTTCCACCGTATTCTGATCGATGGTCTCCATTGTGAACAGCAGCACCGATATCTCGGACGTCGGCACAGTATCCGCTATCAATGCCAGTACGCGGCGCACATAGAGCGCAAGGAGCGAGCACGGGTCATACTCCTGCCCCTCGATGAGGATTGCCCGCCCCTGCAGAGCGGAGGACAAAATATGACGCACGATGGTGCCGTCTCCGTGAGAGGCCCGTGTTTCCGCCTCCTGCCCGCAAAACCAGATATTGGCGCCGAATTTCTTGGACAGCACGGTGGGAATAAACAGATTTTCTACGTCCCCGCCTTTATCCTTCTGTGCAAAGGTGACCGGTTCCGCGCCGGACTCAGACCAGGATATCTGGCTCCCCGTCTCACCGAGATCAAACCCAATGACATATTTTTTATTGGAAGTGCGGGTAAACAGCATAGCGCCCCCTCACCGCAGACAGTCCGCGGCCTCCTGATTCCTTATTTCGTACCGAACAGCTTCGCCACCAGATCTGCCTTCCGGTCGTACTCTTCCATTGCCTGGATCGCCTCGTCCATCCGCTCCATGGCGATCAGCGTGGAGATCCGGTTGATCATCGAGAACCGGTCGCTGCCTGTGTCGGCGATCCGGGTGTCCTGTCCGAAGGTCCCGCTCTCCACGACGTTGCGCCGTTCCGCGTCGTCCGTGATGAAGTAGCGCACCTGCTCCCCGAAGAACAGGATGAAGCCCGAGACGTAAATTCCCTCGTACATCTCCTTCATCGCCTGCTCCTGCATCACCTCCGTGCCGGAATGGTCCTCCCGATCCACAGAGTAATGCAGCACCACGTCCGCACCGGGCCATCCCTTGAACTGAATCAGTGTCTCATCCGCCAGATCCTGCAGCTGCGGCAGAAGGCCCGCAAAGCGGCGGTAGAACGGAAAGAAAATGCCCTTCGCCGAGAGATCCGCGAGGAAAAGCTTCGCCGTCTCCAGTTCCTCCGTGCGGAATTCGCCGGACCGCCCTGCGAGGTCCTTCAGGTACGCCATCCGGCAGACATCAAACAGCGGCCGTCCCTGCATGCCGAACTCCCCGATGCGCTGGAGTGTCTTCTTCTGAATCGGTACCTGATCGACAAAATAGTAGTGTGACATCTGGGCCATCAGAGCTGTGACAGGAGTGTCCTCCGCGCCGGCCTCCCGATAATTCTGCAGAAACTCTTCCTCGTCCTCCAGAATCGCGCCACTGTAAAGCAGCTGCGCCGCCATACGCGGCAGAACCGGCGCGTCTTCCGTACCAAAGCGCTGCGCGGCCCCGCGGAGATCGTCGAGCTCCACCGACAGCCCCTCGTACCCGGTCAGCATACAGCGGAGCATCTTCTCATCGTACTTGCCCGCCACATAAGTCTCGTGAACAATCTCCACGAATTTTGCCTCATCCGCCGGTGTCAGACCGGCATCCGGCAGGGTCATGCCATCCTCCCCCAGAAGTGAGGAAACAAGACGCATCAGAATGCCGGGATCGATACCCGTGGCGCCGCAGGTAAGAACCCAGTGGATTGCCTCCCCGTACTGTCCGTGGATGACCATATAAGCCAGAATTTCCGCCCGCTCCGCTGTTGTAAGTCCTTCCAGCGTGATTCCGTTAAGGAACGTACTCAGTTCTCTGGCCGTATCGCTCTCCTCATAATAACGAAGCAGCGCCATGCGGATCCGATGGCGGAAGTCCCCGCGGAGGTCAGGTGCCCCGGCAAGCGTCCGGAACCGCTCACAGTTGAAGCTGTTGATGCGGAAGCTCCCGCCCTGTCCTCCCGCGAGGAACCGGTCAAATCCGGCAATGCCCGTGTCAAAAGCGGAGAGCATGGAAATTTTATCCTGATACCTCGCGAGACGCTCCACTGTGCCGTGCTGCTGCACATCCCAGCGGTTCCCCGCGGCATCCTCAAAGAACAGATGCACTCTGCTCCCGTACAGCGGCAGCACGGTTTCCCCGTCCTGCATCGCCGTCTTCTGCTCCCCGCGGCACTGGTCATACACCACGACCAGCTGCATCGATCCGGTACTGCACAGGTTCGCCTCCGCCCGGACGAGACAGCTGAACATCACACGGACCGCGCAGGGCGCATTCTCCGGCGTCAGGACATCATTATTCAGCATGTGCCAGTAAAGATAACAGAGATCTCTCGTCACATGCTCATGCGCAAGTTCCTCCATGGTGAACGCGCGGATCGCCGGGAGTGCCTGCCGGTAAATCTCCGGATACTGCTGCCGGCGATGCATGATATAAGAATACACCTGCGCCGTCTTCCGATAGGGCAGCGTACACTGATAGCAGAAATAGCGCAGCACGACCTGCGGAATCTCTCCCGTGTAATCCTCCGGCATGGACAAAATATAATACTCGAACAGCCTTGTCAGGGTGAGTTCCGCCTCCACCCCCCTCGCATACCAGGCGAAGCTCTCCGGCGTGGTTCGGTTCCCCCGCAGCAGAAGCGCCACAATATTCCGCAGCGTCTCCCCCTTCAGAATATCCCTGTCATACGCCCGGGCAAGAATCCGGTACAGCCGCTCCGAATAGTGCTTGGCGCGCGCCGCCAGTGCATTGACCTGAGACATGACCTCCACACCGATCATATCCATGCGGGACGCGAAGGTCAGCACCTGAAGGGCAAACGCATCCGGTTCCGACAAAATAGCCGGATTTGCCCGCACCATGTCAAACGCCTCCAGATAGATCATCGGACTCGTGCATCCGCGGTCAAACTGATCCCGGATAAGCGCCCATCTCTGGGACGGCCTCCGGCGTAGTTCCTCCGAGAGATAAAGAAGAATCCACGCGATCCGCCAGTCGCCGGGTGTGCGGCGAAGCTCATCCGCCACCCGTTCCGCCGCATCGTAGGCGGTCAGCCGGCTCTCATCCTCTGCGCACAAAACGCCCAGATACACGCGGTAAGCATACAGCTCCGGGTCCTCCTGCCTGAGTCTCCTGTGTTCCGGGTCAGAATACGAGGGAAGGTGCAGCGCCTCCTCCACCCTGCGGTCAAAATCCATGAGCGCCCAGGCGGCATCCTTCTGCTGTCCCGAGCTGATGAGTACATGAACCTTATAGAGAGCCGCTGCGGGATCGTCCGGTTCCAGCTGGACCAGCCTGTCCACGAGGGAAGTCGTCTTCGCAAGCCACTCCCGTCCGCGCAGCTTCTTCGCCCGGAAATCGACATAGCAGCGCATCAGGGACAGCGTGATCTGACTCACTTCCCTGTGGTGCAGCATATTGACATCCGCATCCGGACTGCCATTCCGCGGCACCAGCGTTTCATCCAGAAACGCGTTTTCCTGTGCCGTTCCACTGTGCACCGCGATCTCCACCGGGATCGTCAGATCGCACCAGCGTCCGCGCAGATGCAGCGCGCCGAAATTCCGGCCCGCATGCAGCCGTTCGGTATCGATGGCATACCGCACCGCGGCGCTCTGCGAGGCGTCAAAATCCGCACTGCCAATCGTCCTTGTCTCCGGAACGATAAAATCTCCCTCCGCCGTGACCGACAGCTGCGTGTATCCCCACCCGCTGCGGGTAAGCCGGAAGAAATACAGCGGCATCTTCTCTTCCCCGTCTTCCGGCAGCAACACCGTGCTGATCGCCGTAAGCTCCGGAATATATTCGATGGCTGCCTTCCGTCCTGTCGCGACGAGAAATTCCTCCACGTTGGCTTCCCGCTCCGTGCCCGCGGAAAGACCCCTCCACAGATACCAGGGTTCCATGGCATCCTGTTCTGCCGTGCCGGCCGCGGGTTCTTCCCCCGGGGACACCTCGTGCAGCGTTCCGGGCTGCCCGTCATGCTCCGTGCCGCCGCGCAGTCCCTCCTCGCAGAGGAGCGCGCCGAACCTGGCGTCGTAGAACACCTTCACAGCCTGACTCCAGTCCGTTTTGGCCAGATTGACGAAATGCTGCAGCGTCGCAATGGTCCCCTGCGGCGTCGTCAGCGGTTCCGCCTCCACATGCATGACAAACGGCAGCCGGTATTCTCCCTGATTGGAGACAATCCGAAACTCCCCCTGCACCGCATCTCCGGCTGTGAGATGACGCGCGTCGAAGCTCCAGGCCACCTCGTCACTCGAGCCGGAGAATTCTGCCGCCCCGACCTCCATCAGGAGATCCGAGGAAGAGACAAAACCGGCGACATGGATGCCGCTTGTGCCATAGACCGTAAACGATCCCTCCCGGATCGTTCCAGGCCGCACGGTCTCTTCCACCTTCGAGGTGCTGAACGTCAGAGGCTGACGGATAATATGATATTGTTCTCCCGCCATGCGGTCGGGCATCTGACGAAGCCAGGACATACCGTACCCTCAGTGCAAAATGCCGCGGACAGGAATCTGCCCGTCAGCAGCGATGATGATCATAAAAAAAGCCCCGGCGGAAGAACATGCCCGGTAACCGGACATGCTCTGAATCCGCCGAGGTTAGTATACCACGGATTGTGTGCGCCTGTAGTCTTTCAATACCAGAGATAGCGCCGCGGCTGCGTGCGGCACGCACCGATTGCCGCCATAAGCCATCCATGCCATGCCGCGCCGGCCTGCAGACCGCAGGACAGCACCTTTCCTGCCGGCATCACTGCTCCGCTTTCTTTTCATCCGTCTTCGCGCCGGAGTTCTCCTCAGCCTTCTCCTCCGGTGCGTTTTCGGAAGCGCTGCTGCCTTCACTGCTGTCCTTTGTCAGGACCTCCAGCACCTCATTGCTGCGCTCCACGAATTTTGCCATTTCCTCCGGCTCGAGCGGTGCGTTCTGAAGCTGCGCAAGGTCAAACAGCTGCTGGCAGATGAGCTTTGTGCTGCTGCCGCTCTCGTGGTTCATCACATACTGGACCAGCGGATGCGATGCGTTGAGCACAAGGGTCTGCCCTTCCTTCAGCATATTCCCCATGTCCATGCCGCCCATGCCGGAGGAGGCATACATCTTCATCATCTCCGCGTAGCGGCGCGTCTGCTCGTCCACGGTGAGCATGGCCGCCGTCTTCCTGTCCTTGAGCTTTGTCAGCTCGACCTTGAGATCTTTTCTGCCGAGCGCGTCGCGGACGGTCTTCGTGATCTTCTCCCCGTCCTTCTTCAGGTCCTCGCTGGCCTTCTTGCCGATCCGTCCCTTCAGGGCATCCTGCACGCCGGAGTCGATGCGGGCAAAATGAATACCCTCGTTCTTCATCTCGAGCTGCTGGATGAACGGCACATCGATCGCGCGGTCCATGATGAACGCCTGCATCTTCTGGGCGCGGAACATCGAGATATACTGTCCCTGCTGGCGGGGATCCGTCACGTAGTAGATCGTGCGGTCCACCTTCTTGTCCTTGTCGGCATCCTCCGAAGCATCCTTCTTTTCTTCAGAAGCGGATGCATTGTCAGTGCCGCTCTCTTTTCCGGCCTCCGCCGCGATCGGCTTGCCATCCGCGCCAAGAATTTCGCTGCCGCCTTCCTTCTGAATCGGCCTGCCGTCCGCATCGAGAATTTCCGGCTCCGCCTTTTCAGCAGACTTCTCTTCCTTCCCGGCGTCTTTATTGATCTCCAGCGCATCCGGGAGCACGACATACTTGCCGTCGAGGTCGCGGAAGAGGATGTAATCCGTCATGCGCTCGCAGAATTTCTCATCCTTGAGGCAGCCATACTTGATGAAGGGACTGATGTCGTCCCAGTACTTCTCATAGTTCTCACGGTCCGTCTTGCACATACCGGACAGCTTGTCGGCGACCTTCTTCGTGATGTAGTCGGAGATCTTCTGGGCAAAACCATCGTTCTGCAGGGCGGAACGGGATACGTTCAGCGGCAGATCCGGGCAGTCGATGACGCCCTTGAGCAGCATCAGGTACTCCGGGATGACTTCCTTGATATTATCCGCCACAAAGACCTGGTTGTTGTAGAGCTTGATCACGCCCTCCGCATTCTCGTACTCCAGATTGATCTTCGGGAAGTACAGAATGCCCTTCAGATTAAACGGATAGTCCATGTTCAGATGAATCCAGAACAGTGGTTCCCGATAATCGTGGAAGGTCTTCCGGTAGAATTCCTTGTACTCCTCGTCGGTGCAATCCTTCGGCGTCTTTGTCCAGAGCGGATGCGTATCGTTCAGAAGCTCCGGACGCCGACGGATTTTGAAGCGCTTCTCCGGCGCCGGCTTCTCCGCCTCAGCCTGCTCCCCGTCCGCCTTCTTCTCCGCGTCCATCGCGCTATCCGCCTTGTTCGGATCATCGTTCTCAATCGGTTTGTCCGCGGCTTTCTCTTCTTTCTTCTCTTCCGGCGGGAGCTCCTCGATCACCACATCGTCAGGACGGCGCTCAGACTCCCGGATCGTCTCGGTATCCGTGGTGGTCTCATCGCGAAGATAAATCTCATAAGGCATGAAGGAGCAGTATTTCTGAATCGTCTCCTTCGCCTTGTAGTAATTGGCAAATTCCACGCAGTCATCGGTCAGATGCAGTGTGATGGTCGTACCCGGCTGTGTGCGGCTGCCGCGGTCCATTGTATAGGAATACCCGCCGTCGCACTCCCAGTGCACCGGCTCAGCGCCCTGCTGATAGCTGAGAGTATCGATCTCCACGTCGCCCGAGACCATGAACACGGAATAGAAGCCGAGACCAAAATGTCCGATGATCTGATCGCTCGTCGCCTTGTCCTTGTATTTCTCAAGGAAATCCTTTGCGCCGGAGAAGGCGATATTATTGATATATTCCCGGACCTCGTCCGCTGTCATGCCCAGTCCGTTATCCGTAAACGTCATCGTCTTCTCGTTCGGATTGACGGTCACATCAATGCGCCCCTCATAATCGTCCGGCAGCTCGCACTCACCCATCAGCGCCAGCTTCTTCCGTTTCGTGATGGCATCGCACCCGTTGGAGATGACCTCACGGACAAAAATATCGTGGTCGGAATACAGCCACTTCTTGATGATGGGAAACATATTTTCACTGTTTATAGAAAGATTCCCCTGTTCAGACATACCCATATACCTCCTGCAATGTATTCATCTCCGTCCCCGGTCCAGGACGGTCTTGTCCAACAAAGGTTACTTTACCTGTCTGCTGACCCAAAGTCAATAAAAAATTAGCACTCATTAGACTTGAGTGCTAACAAATGCCGTGAATCCGCGTGTTTCCGTATTTGTGAAAGTTTCATAAAATTGCCATTCAGGTCAGCGGCGCGATCAGACGGAGCACGCTCTGCCAAATCCGCAGTCCGAGTCCCCGGTGCGCGTACCGCTCCGTCACTTCGAGGGACTGCGGCCAGATATGCTGGAAGTCCTGCTTCACATCCGACACGACCTGCCCTCCGTGAAAGAGAACGGCGTCCTCAAAATGGAGGTAGAGCGAGCGGAAATCCAGATTGATGGACCCCACCACCGCCGTCGCATCGTCCGAAACCGTCATCTTGGCATGATTGAAGCCCGGCGTATATTCGAAGATCCGGACGCCGCCCGCCACCAGCGCGCCGTAATAGGAGCGGGTGATCTGGTACACAATCTTCTTGTCCGGGATGCCGGGCGTGAGAATCCGTACATCCACGCCGCGCTTCGCCGCCAGCGTCAGCGCCCGCGCCATCTCGTCGCTGAGCACGAGATACGGCGTGCTGATCCAGACATAATCCTGCGCCATGCTCAGAATGTTCATGATAACATTCTCGCCGGTCTGCTCCTCGTCCATCGGCGTGTCCGCGTAGGGCTGCACGAAGCATTGTCCGGCAAGAGCTCTGCCAAGCTGCGCCGAGCGCGTCGGGCCGGTCTGATCACCCAATCCGGTTTCCCTGCGGTCCGCGGAAACCGACTTTTGCTCCCCGACCCCGGCAGGCACACAGACACCCGGCCTGTTTTCATCCGATACGGCAGGCAGATATTTTGTCAGGTCCGCCGTCCAATCCTCGCGGCGCATCGCATTCCACATCTCGAGGAACATGGCAGTCATGCTGCGCACTGCCTCGCCCTCGAGCCGGACGCCGGTGTCCTTCCAGTGTCCGTAGGGCTTGACGAAGCCAAAGTACTCATTCGCCAGATTGTAGCCGCCTGTGTAACCGATTTTGCCATCGATGATGGTCATTTTACGGTGGTCGCGGTTGTTCATGAAGATGCTGAAGAACGGGCTGATCGGATTGAAATCCCGGCACCGGATGCCGTGACTCTCCATCAGCTTCACGAATCGGAAGGACAGCATGGAAGCCGAGCCGATATCGTCATACAGAATGCGAACATCCACGCCCTCCTCCGCCTTCTGATACAGAATCTCCCTGATCGGCGCAAAGCTCTCGCGATCCTCGATGGCAAAATATTCAAGGAAGATAAAGTGCTCTGCCCTTCTCAGATCCTCGATCTGGGACAGTCTTCCCTGCTCCGCCTCCGGAAAATACCTGGCTGATGTGCCCTGGTAGACCGGAAATCTTCCATGCTCCGTCACATAGCGGGATTCCTCCAGCAGCCCGCGGTCCGTCGCCGCCAGCGCGCACGCCGCCTCCTGGCTCTGTGGAAGAATCTCCTGGAGCTCCGCGTCGTACTTCAGAAAGTGCTTCTTCTTTCTGACCAGCAGCAGGGACCCGGAGGTCAGGGACCAGAGGAGAATGCCGAGCAGCGGAAAAATCAGAATCAGAATGATCCAGGGCATCTTGTTTGCGGCATTCTTGTGCTGCCCGTAGACGCGCAGCACAATCAGGAAAGCGATGAGCTGAATCGTCTTGTCCAGTATCCCGGATCCGTCGTCATAGTGCGTGATGATCGAAACCATCAGCCACACCTGGAAGGTCATGAAGACCGCGACAAAGAAAATGCGCCCGATGCTGTTCCCGACATTGTATTTCTGTTCGACCCGCATGTGCGATTCCTGTCTGTTTGTCATCCGTTCATCCTTCCACCTGCGCTGCCTTCCAGACGTCGTATCTTGCGAAAAAGCCCAGCGATTCCGGTGTATCCGCGTCCTTTTCATCGAATCCCGGTTCCGTCCCGGCCGCACCCTTCTCCGTTGCCGCGGAATCATTCCCAGCCGTATCTGATGCAGCCGCCGCGCCCGTGCCGCCTCCGGACACATTCAGCTCCGGCAGCGAAATTTTCTCCCACAGCGCGTCATTCCGATCCACGTCGAGATTCTGCTCATACGACTGCATCGCCTTGTCGAAGGTCTCCGCCTGCCGCCGCGCTACGATGGCTTTCTTATTCGCATCTGTCTCCGCGCGGTCGAAGGTGGTGATACACTTCACGATCCGATACCCGAGCGAGGTCTCGATGATACCGCTCTTCTCATTTTCCGTGAGCTGATACGCCGCCTCCGCGAGCGGAGTGGTATCCCCGTCGGAAACCTCGCCGTTCACGAGATAAGAATTCTCCACCTGCCCGTTCCGGCAGATTTTGAAGGTGTTGACATCCGAATCGCTGTATTCGCTGATCAGCGCGTCAAATGTCGTGCCGTCCCCAATCTGAATGCGGTGAAGGCATTCCTTCGCCCGCTGCGCCGCTTTCTTCTGGTCAGCTTCGGATTTTGGCGTGCCGTCGTCGTTCACCGTCCGGAAGAGAATGGACTCAGCCGTCAGAATCCGTGCCTCGTCGTCGCTGATCTCGGTGCTGACCGGGCTGATGATCTTGTCATACATGCGGTCCGCCAGCATGTACTGCCGGTAGCAAAGGCGCACCTCCTCGGCAGACAGGCCGGCGATCTGCCCGCCCGCGAGATACGACTTTTCCTCTTTCGTGAGCGCAGCGATGTAATCTCCGGCGAGGCCGTCCGCTGCCGCCCGCTCCGCGTCCGTCAGGGTGACGCCCTGCTCGCCGGCCATCAGGTTCAGTTCCTTCACCCGCACAAGGCGCGCCAGCGCCTCCTCGCGGGCATGCCCGCGGACCGGCTGATTTGCTGCATCCTTCCAGAAACCGCTCCCAAGAATGCCCTCGTATTCGCCGGTCAGGTCGAGCAGGTAAATGCGAAGCTCAGAGGCCGTGCCGTACAGGGTTTCCTGCGAAGCGTTGATAGTGAAAACATCGTCCTCCGTGAAGCCGCTGGTCAGCACGACGCGCCGCTTTGTATCGGGGCTGCTGCCGCAGCCGGTCAGCGCGGTCCCCGCGGCAAGCAGCAGCGCGAGGGTCAGTGCGGCTGCCCGCTTTCTTCCGCCTTTATTCCATTGTCCGCCATCTCTGCGTCCCGTCATATCGTTCCGTCAGTGCTCCACGCCGAGAATGGATCTCGCCACGACCAGCCCGTTCGCGGATGCCTGCTGCAGGCCGCGCGTGATGCCGGCGCCGTCGCCGATTGCGTATAGTCCCGGCACTGAGGTCTCAAACTCCTTCGAGACGACCAGCTTGTTGGAGTAGAACTTGACCTCCACGCCGTAGAGCAGTGTCTCGTCGGACGCAATGCCCGGCGTCACCTTGTCGAGCGCATAGATCATTTCCTCGATGTCGACCATGATCCGGTGCGGGAACACCAGGGAAAGATCGCCCGGCACCGCGTCCTTCAGGGTCGGAATCAGGTTGTTGCGGCACATGCGCTCCTCCGTCGAGCGGCGTCCGCGCTTGAAATCACCGAAGTTCTGCACCAGAATCCGCCCGCCGCAGAGCATGTTGGAGAGCTCCGCGATTTTGCGGCCGTACTCAATCGGCGTCTTGAACGGCTTGGTGAAGTTCTTCGAGACCAGAATGGCAAAATTCGTGTTGTGCGTCGCATACTCCGCACCGGAGTAGGCGTGGCCGTTGACCACCGCGAGGCCGCCGTCATAGAGCTCGGTCGCCACCTCGCCGTGCGGATTCGTGCAGAAGGTGCGCACCTTGTCGTCGAAGGTCGGTGTGTGATAGATCAGCTTTGCCTCGTACAGGTTGTCATTGAGGTACTGCATCACCTCATCGCGCACCTCGACGCGCACACCGATATCCACTGTGCCGGGGACGGAATCGATGCCGAATTTCTCGCACTGCCCGTGCAGCCAGTCCGCGCCCTCACGGCCGACCGCCGCAACTACCTTCGGGGCATAATACGTGTCTCCCTTTTCCGTCTTCACCCCGCAGACATGCTGCGCGCCGGTTCCGTCGGATTCGATCAGAATATCGGCGACGGATGTGTTGAAGATCATCTCGACGCCCTTCTCCAGCAGATAATTCTGCATCCGCTCATAGATCTCATAGCCCTTCTCCGTGCCGAGATGCCGGATCGGGCACTCGACCAGCTTCAGATTGGCCACGATCGCGCGGGTGCGGATCTCCCGGATGGCCTCCGGCTTGTCCACGCCCCAGACATGCGTATCCGCGCCGAACTTGAGATAAATATCATCAGATTCCCTGATGAGCCTCGATGCCTCGTCATAGCCCAGAATATCCGGCAGATTGCCGCCGACGTCCGGGGAAAGACTCAGCTTGCCATCGGAAAACGCGCCGGCGCCCGAGAAACCGGTCGTGATGGAGCACGGCTTGCAGTGAAGGCACTTTCCGCCATTCGTTCTCTTCGGGCAGACCCTCTTCTCAATGGATCGGCCCTTCTCAATGATCAGAATCTTCAGATCCGGCTGCTTCTCCTTCAGCTCGTACGCGCAGAACGCGCCGCCCGGACCCGCTCCGATGATGATCACGTCATAACAATTCTTTCTGTCCATATCTTCCGATTTTCCTTTTCTACACAAAATCCTTCAGCTGCTTCACGACATGCCGAATGCAGCCGTCCTCAAAGGGATTATCCAGTCCCACCTTCTCCATCAGGCCGAAGAAGAAATCCGAGGCAGACAGACGGCACAGCTTCAGATAGCTCGCCCATGCCTCCTGATAATTCTTCGTCATCCAGATCTTATACTGCAGGGCATTCGTCCCGGCGATGCAGTAATCGATGTAATACAGCGGGCAGTCATAGATGTGGTGCTTCATCTGCCACGCTCTCCCGCTCGAAAGGAACGCGTCGCCCTCATAATTCATGTGCGGGCGGTACTGCCGCTCGAGGTCCATCCAGACCTCGTTCCGCTCCTTCGGCGATAGGTCCGGATTCGAGTAGGCAATATCCTGAAATTCATCTACCATCGTACCGTATGGGATGAAATTGATGGCATCCTCGAGATGCATCCGGACATAGTCCTTTCCCCGCGCGCCGAAGAAGAGATCCATCCAGGGCTCCGTGAAGAATTCCATGGACATCGAATGCGTCTCCGCGGTCTCCATCGTGATATCGGCATGCTCACGGATCGGATCGTCCGCTGAGAGCCAGCCCTGGAACGCATGGCCGCACTCATGTGTGATGACATCCGCATCGCCGGTTGTCCCGTTGAAGTTCGCGAAAATAAACGGCGCCCTGTAATCCGGCAGGTAGGTCATGTATCCGCCGGTCTTCTTCGTCTTGCGGCCGAGCACGTCGAATAGCTCTCCGTCACACATGAAATCCATGAACCGTCCGGTCTCCGGTGAGAGCGCGTGGTACATTTTCCGCCCCGCCTCCAGGATCTGCTCCGGCGTCCCAACCGGCACCGGATTTCCCTCCGTGAAATAAACATCCTCGTCGTAGAAATGCAGAGCATCGAGGCGGAGCCGTTCCTTCCTGCCCGCCTGCATTGCCTCGGCAAAATCCACATAATCCTTCCGGATCTGGGCGCGGAACCGGCGCAGGTCATCCCGGTTCCAGCAGTTCCGCATCATGCGGTAATCGCCGAGCGTGAGGTAATTCTCGTAACCGAGTGTCCTCGCCTGCTCCGTCCGGTTCTTCACCAGCTTGTCATAGATGTCATCAAACTCCTCCGCGTGCGCAAGATAAAAGGCATCGCGCTTCGCATACGCCCCGATTCTCGTTCTGCGGTCAGCGCTGCGCAGATACGGCTCGAGCAGCGAAAGATTCAGTGTCTCCCCGTTCCAGTCGATCTTTGCGGTCGCCAGAATATGATTATACTGATCCTGCAGCCGGTTCTCCTCCTGCATCAGCGGAATAATCCGCGGATCCACGGATTTTGCCTCAAGCTCCATGTTCCGGAACGCCACCGGTCCGATCACGCTCTCCAGATAGGCGCGGTACGGCGACGCGTACAGCTTCTTCTGATACGACACGCAGAGATTCTGAAACACCGGGCGGATTTCGTCACAGTATTTCTGCTCCTCTTTGTAAAATTCGTCCGTCATATCGATGTCATGCCGGATCTCCGCGATCGTCATCTCCGTGACCGCGTGGCCGGTGACCGCATAATACCGCTGATGCACCCGGAACTGCTCCTCACCGCTCCCCGCCGCATCAAAATCCCGCTCCAGCGCCGCGAAATCCGCCTTCAGTTTCTCCAGATCCACCCTCTCATAGGGCATCTCGCTGAATTTCATCTGTCCTTTCTCCTGTAAACATCAAACGTATAGAGCAGGTCGAAGTAGGTCTGCTCCTCGCCCTCCTCCGTTTTCTCCCAGCCGGGATCTGCGTCGAGATCCGGGAAAAACGCGTCCGCCTCATAGGCGCGGTCCACCCGCGTCACCAGCGCCGTGTCCACATACGGAAGAAGCTCCCGATAGACGCTCGCCCCTCCGATCACATAAATATCATCCGTGTCAAGCCCCTTCAGCCGCTCAAGCAGCGCCGGGATGCTGTGCAGCACCTCCGCATTCCGCACCTCGTAATCCGGATTGGCGGACAGAATCAGATTTGTTCTTCCGTCAAGCGGCTGCCGCATCGGGAAAGTTTCCAGCGTCTTTCTCCCGTAGATGACGACCTTGCCCATCGTCTCCCTGCGGAAAAATTTATGGTCATTCGGAATGCTGACCAGCAGGCCTCCCCTGTTTCCAATGGCCCAGTTTCTGTCAACCGCAACAATTGCCTTCATCGGCAGACCTCCATTCCGTCTCCGGATTGTGTTCAGATCGCGATCGGGATATCTCTGATCTGCTCCCCGGTCACGTAGTTCACCGCCGCCACATCCTCGCGCGTGAAGCGGTAGAAATCGTGTACGTCCGGATTCAGCCGGAACGTCGGCGCCGGGTGTTCCTCTCTTCCCAGCAGCTCCCGGATGACCGGCACATGGCGGTCATAGATGTGCGCGTCCGCGATCACATGCACCATCTCCCCCGGCTCCATGTCACAGCACTGCGCCAGCATGCACAGCAGCACGGAATACTGTACCACATTCCAGTTGTTGGCCGCCAGAACGTCCTGCGAGCGCTGATTCAGGATCATATTCAGCGTCAGCTTATCATGCCCCGGCTTCTGCGTGACATTGAAGGTACAGCTGTAAGCGCAGGGATAAAGGTGCATCTCCGCGAGATCCGCGTGGACGTACAGATTCGTCATGATCCGGCGGCTGAACGGATTGTTGCACAGGTCATAGATCACCCGGTCCACCTGGTCCATGCGCGCCGTGCCCTGAACCGGGTCAAAATCGATGTTCGCCACTTCTGATTCTGCCGCGCGGGCAAAATGATCGAGTCCCTCCGGGGTGACGTCCCGATAGAGGTGCTTCACGGACATCTGATAGCCGTACGCCTTGCCGATCGAACCGGTCTCATCCGCCCACTCATCCCAGACATGGCTGTGCAGATCGTGGATATTGTTGCTCTTCTGCTGCCAGATCCACAGCATCTCGTCCGTGCAGCTCTTCAGCGCGGTCCGCCGGAGCGTGAGAAGCGGGAACTCCTCTCCCGGCTCGTACCGGTTTACCACGCCGAACTTCTTGATGGTATAGGCCGGTGTGCCGTCCTCCCAGTGAGGGCGCACCTTCTGCCCCCTCGTATCCGTTCCGTTTGTGAGGATATCTTCGCACATCGCCTTGAAAATTTTATCTGCTCTGCTCATAACAGTTTATTCTCCCGCTCCGCCAATCCGATATTTCTCCGCCAGCTCCCGCAGCGATTTTGCCAGCGCGTCAAGCTCGCGGTTCGGCAGTCCCCTGCCATTGGCGATGACATTTTCCAGCTCGCGCGCCGCAATCCGGACATTGGTATAGGAGTCGGAAACCGGATGCGCGCCGGATGCGCTGATGCGGTCTCCGTGTGCCTCTTCTCTCTGCTGCGGCATATCCGTGACATAGCCGCCCTCGCCGGCGCGGCTCACCCGGACGCCCTCGGTCAGCTTCTCGAATGCGCCGGTCCGCAGATTGAAAATGGTTCCGGAATACGGCGCCATCGCGTCAAACCCGTGTTCCTCGCGGAGGCAGGCCGCAAAGGAATCTGCCACTGTGTCCTCTCCGTGCACGATGAAAACCTTCGACGGCTTCTGCACGGTGAACCCCTCGATCCAGTCGATCAGACCCGCCTTGTCCGCGTGACCGGAGAGGCCGTTCAGCTTACAGATCTCCGCCCGAACAGAAACCGGCTCGCCGAAGATGTTCACCTCCTGCGCGCCGTCCACGATGCGTCTTCCCGGCGTGCCGACAGCCTGATACCCCACGAACAGAATCGTGCACTCCGGCCGCCACAGATTATATTTCAGATGATGCTTGATGCGCCCTGCATCGCACATGCCGGACGCCGCGATGATCACCTTGGGTTCGTCGTCACTGTTGATGCGCTTTGACTCCTCGCTCGTGATCGTGAGGCAGAGCCCCGGGAACTGCAGAGGGTTGATTCCCTTCTCCACGTAGGAGAGCGCCTCCTCATCATAGCACTGCGCCCCCTCCCTGCCGAAGATTTCCGTCGCCTCCACGGCTAACGGCGAATCCACATACACCGGGAACTCCGGAAGCTCCGGAATGAGATTCCGCTCCCTGATCTGCCGGATAAAGTAAAGCATCTCCTGCGTACGCCCGACGGCAAAGCTCGGGATGACGACATTGCCGCCCCGAAGCAGCGTGCGGCGGATGATATCCGCGAGGTCGTCCACATAGCTTCCCCCCACCGCCTCATGCAGCCGGTCGCCATACGTGGACTCCATCACGACGTAGTCCGCGCTGTCCGTTTTGTCCGGATCGCGCAGCAGCGGCTGTGCCCGGTTGCCGATGTCCCCGGAGAAGACGATTTTCTTTGTCACCGTGCCCTCCGGCGCGCCGACCGGATTGCCGGACGCCGTGCCCTGCGCGTTTTCCGTCAGCCACAGCTCGATGCTGGCGGAGCCGAGCAGATGCCCGATGTCGGTAAAGCGAAACTCCACGCCGTTGCACAGCTGGTATTTCCTGTCGTAGCGATATCCCTGAAACAACTTCATCACTGCCAGAACATCTTCCATCGTGTATTCCGGCTCGATCTTCTGCCAGACCCCGCGCCGAGCGCCCTTCTTGTTCTTCCAGGCCGCCTCCTGCTGCTGAATGTGCGCGCTGTCCCGGAGCATGATATCGCAGAGGGACGCCGTGACCTCCGTCGTGATCACCGCGCCGCGGAAGCCGTCTCTGTACAGCTTCGGCAGCAGTCCCGAGTGATCGATGTGCGCGTGTGTGAGAAAGACATACTGAATCCTGGAGACCGGCACCGGGAGCGGCGCATTCCTGAACCGGTTTGTCCCCTGCTCCATGCCGCAGTCTACCAGCATATTCACCGCACCAACCTGCAGAAAATGGCAGCTTCCCGTCACCTCATGATCTGCTCCGATAAATTCCAGCTTCATACCCTATCCCCCGTGCCGCCCTGCTTCATTCCATCTTCGTCACGCCGTCCTGACTTTTCCATCACGGCTTTTTCGTGCCGGTCCTCCCCTCGTAGAGACCATACAGAATGTAATGGTTGTAATATTTTGCCCAGTCGTCGCCGTACAGCTTGTCGAGATCCTGATACTGCTTCCGGTAATACACCGGGTCAAAATCCGCGCTGCCCCGCCATCCGTTCGGCATGCCGTTGCCAATGAAGTCGAGTGTGAGGCTCACATAGTCGTCCGGCGCAATGACCCCCGCAAGCCGGCTCTTCTGCGCGTTGTAATACCAAACCGGATCGAAGACGTCCTTCAGATCATTCCAGTTCCAGATCTCGCCGCTGAATTTTTTGTAAAGATAGCCGGAGATATATCCGCCGTCATAGAGCTTCTTCATGACCTCCACCGGCATCTTGACGCGGCGCGCCTGATTCAAATCCCAGATGTCTCCCTCCGGGATGACCCGGTACCGCATGCAGAGCCGGAGCTGCTGATAAATCATGTTGTTGTCGGTTTCAACCAGAAGCTCCGGCTCGATCGTATCCTCCCAGGACATCGGATCTGTCCAGCGGGAATCATATTTCGCCGCAGCCTGTGCCTCGAGAGTAGTCCCGCAGAGTGCCGCGATGCCGATGGATGCGGTCAGAAGTCCTGCCGCCAGTCTGCCGATTCGATTGCCGCTGTGATTGCATCTGCTGTTGCCGCCGTGACTGTCTTTCTGATTTCTTCTATTCTTCATGCTGATACCTCATGCCGCCCTTTCCAGCGGTTTTATGCCTTACTCGCTCCTCAGCGCATCGATCGGATTCAGACGGCTCGCCCGTCTCGCCGGCGCCCAGCCGAATACGATGCCGACGCCGAGAGAAAACCCGAGTCCCAGCAGCACCGCGCCGGGGGAGAAGGAAAACTTGATTTTGAGCGCCAGGGAACCGACTGCGGCAAGGAACTCGCCGATGCCGACGCCGATCAGTCCGCCGAACACGGAGAGCGTGACCGCTTCAAACAGGAACAGGGTCTGAATGCGGGCCGGCTCCGCGCCGAGTGCCTTGCGCAGGCCGATTTCCTTCGTGCGCTCAGAGACCGAAACGAGCATCATGTTCATGATGCCGATGCCGCCGACCAGAAGCGCGATGGACGCGATGCCGCCCAGCATCGCCTGCATCATGGCTTTGGTGGTGTTGATCGATTTCATCAGGCTTTCCATATTGAAAATGCTGAACGCGTTGTCCGCATCATTGAAGATGCCGTTCAGTGCCTTCCGCAGGTTCTTCTCCACAGTGCCGGAGGTGGCGTCCTTCGCGATATAGACCTCCGCGCTGGTGATCCCGGAGGCTCCGCTCATGTTCATCGCGTTGGCGTAGGGAATCATAATCGTGCCGTCGTACGAGCTTGTGTCCGTATAGGCGTCCAGCATGGAATCACTGTCCTTCCGGACGCCGACAATCTTATATTCGTAGCCGCCGAGCCGGATCGTACTTCCCAATACCTTCTTTCCCCACAGCGCCTTCCGGATGAAGGTGTGGTCCACGATACAGACGTAGGCATTCCCTCCCATGTCCGCCGCGCCGAAGGGGCGTCCGCTCTCCATCACATCATTGTTGAGGAAGTAGATGGCGCTCTCTCCGTCAACTGAGATTTTCTTGTAAACCTCTCCGTCCACCTCCGCGGCAGACATCAGAGACACCTGCGGCGAGACGCCGGCTGTTCCCTCCACGCCGCGGAGCGTGTCAAGATCACGCTCCGTCAATCCCACCTTCAGGGCAGTGCCCGGAATGTTCACCTGGATCGTCCCGGCGCCAAGCCCGGAGAACTGGTCCATCACATAGTCGGTCACTCCCTGCACGATTGTGACAAGCGCGATCACCGCCGCAACGCCGATGATAATGCCGAGCATCGTCAGAAACGACCGCATTTTATTCGATTTGATGTTCTGCAGAGACATTTTGAAGCTCTGCCCGAAAACTCCTCCCATGAATCAGACTGCCTTTCTGCACTTCAGCGCTCCTCTGTGCCAATCTCTGTCATGCCAGCTATCCTTTCCGCCAGCCTGCCTCACGCATCCTCCAGCTCTCCGCCCTCCAGCAGATTGCCGTCCAGAATCCGGACGATTCTTCTTGCGTGCGCCGCGATATGGCGGTCGTGCGTGATCATGATGATCGTTCTTCCTTCCTCATTCAGATCGTGAAAGAGATCCATGACCTGATGTCCTGTCGTCTGGTCCAGCGCGCCGGTCGGCTCATCCGCGAGGAGAATCGTCGGATTCGTGGAAATAGCCCGCGCGATCGCGACTCTCTGCTGTTGTCCGCCGGACAGCTGATTCGGCAGATAGTCCATTTTATCCGCGAGTCCCACGCGCTCGAGCATCTCCTCCACCCGCTCCTTCCGCTGTCGTTCCGGCATGCCCGCATAGATCAGTGGAAGCTCGACATTCTCCCGCGCGGACTGCTTCTGCAGAAGCTGAAACGCCTGAAAGACAAACCCGATCTCGCGGTTCCGGATTCTGGCGAGCTGCTTTTCCGACTGGTCTGCGATCCGACGCCCGGAGAGCCAGTACTCTCCCGCTGTCGGCACATCCAGACAGCCGATGATGTTCATCAGCGTCGATTTGCCGGATCCGGACGGCCCGAGCACGGCCAGAAATTCTCCGCGGTTCACATCGAGATCAATCCCCTTCAGCACATGGGATACCTCGGAACCCATCACATAATCCTTCGTGATGCCGCGCATCGAAAGGATCCGCTCTCCGGCACCCGGATCCGCCGCCGGCGCGGCGCTGCTTTCTTTGATTTCCGCCTGATTTTCTGTCATTCCTGTACTCCATGCCGCGCTTCTTGCGGCGCATCGGGACAATGTCAAGCTTCACTCCGTTCCGCCGACGTCCGCATTCTCTTCCTGCACCGACATCGACAGATCCGCACCCGGTACCGGCGCCTTGTAATAATATGTCTCTCCCTGTTCCAGACCGTCCGTGATCTGGACATTCGTGCCGTCGGTCGGTCCGAGCGTCACCGTGCGCTGGTCAAGATTCTTGCCGTCCTCCGACGCCACATAGACAAACGCGGAGCCGTCCGGCGCGGTCTGTACAGCCTCATTCGGCACCGTCACGACCTGCTTGAGATCGTTGATGGTCAGCTTTGCCTCCACGCTCATGCCGCCGCGGGCGTTCTCGCTGCCGTCGAACTCCACGTCCGCCATGAAATAGGAGACGCCGTTCTCCGTCGTCGCCTCGCGGCTGATCTTTGTGATTTTGCCGGTGTATTTGTCGCCTGTCGCATTGACCGTGAGTTCCAGAGGGCTTCCGACACTGACGCCGTCAATGTCATACTCATTGATTTTGACGACGACCTTCATCTTGTCAAAACTCGTGACGACGGCGAGGACGTTTGTCCCGGAGAGGTCGCCGACCTTTGCGCCGACGGAGGTGACCACGCCGTCGATCGGCGCCGTCACGGTGCACTCGTCCAGCTGGCGGTACAGGTCCGCGAGCTTGAGCTCGTTGACGCTGCTGTCGGAGTTGGCATATGCCTGCTGCACGGAAAGATTGTAGGAATTCAGCTGCTGATCCGCCTGCTTGACCGAAGTATTGTAGGATTCCAGCGCGTTGATATAGCTCTCCTGTGCCGTGATGAGCTGGTCAAACAGCGATGTCAGGCTGTTCTCCTCATTCATCTTCGCGGCCTTGTAGCTGTCCAGCGCATTGTTGTATCCGGTCTGCGCCTGGGAAACCGAGAGGACGGCCGTATCCACGGAAGCCTGGTTCGGATTATACCCGTTCACGGCATTGAGATCGCCGTAGGCCTTGAGCTGTCCTTCCGCCTGCGACTGCTGCAGCTCCGCGGACTGCAGCTGCGCATACGCGGAGTCCACCGCCTGCATCGCGGAGAGAATTGTCTGCGACAGGCCTGCGTTGTTGAGCTTCACCTCGTTATTGTAGGCCTGCTGTGCGGAGACGAGGCCTGAGAAGGCCGCGTCGATCTGCTGCGAGGCCGACTGGATCGCCGTGTTGTTTCCACTGTCGATGTTAGATTTATAGTCGTTGTACTGCTGCTGGGCAGTCTGAATCTGAAGGGCGTTTGCCTTCTCCGTTGCGGACATCGACGCCTCGAGTTCCTTGATCTGCTCGCTGATCGTGTCCTGGTCAAGCTCCACCAGCTTGTCCCCGGCTTTGACCTCGTCTCCCTCCTCGACATCGACCGCCTTGATCTTGATCCCGGTGAGATCCGGCAGAACATTCCGCTCCGTCACCGGCTCGATTTTTCCCGTGAAGCTGCGGTATGTCTCGATATTGCCGAGTTCCGCGTCCGCCTGGGTGTATCCGCTGAACGCATTCTTTGCCCCAAACGGTCCCACGCCCGCGGCTGCCGCTCCGCCCACGGCAGCTGCTGCCACCGCCACTGGAATCAGAATCTTCCATCTTTTCTTCATACTTCTCCTCCGCTGAGGCAAAATCCGCGGATGCGGTTTTGCCGATTGCGTTGCCACGCCACTTGAAAACCTGTCTCCGCAGCCGTGCGGTACTGCCGGCCGTCTGTCCCGCTTTCTGTCTGGCCATTTCTGAAACACATTCCGTTTCATCATAGCAGACCGCCGCCCTTTTGTCAGGATATAAGGATTGACGCGCCGCCAACCGGCATATGCCTCAACCTCTTCAATTGGAGTCCCCTCATACACCCTATTTCTGCATATTGATCAACGCTTCTGCATATCTTCTAAGTCTTTCACTTATTTCCGTCTTCCATGCAGGAGCCTTGAGTTCTTCTCTTCCTTGCTCACACTTTTGAATTAAATCAATCAATACTGCTGGCGACGCAGTATTGGTCTCAAACATGTCCACAAATATTTCTCTATATTGCGCCAAAGTAAACGGCACGATCTTCAGTTGTATTTCAATATCATCTTTCAAGTACCAGATGCCAGTTCTAAAGGTTTCCGCCGTATTCGTATCAACACTATTCGCAATAAAAAGTCCATATACCGGCTTTTTGTATTCTTGCATTAATTCAGCAATGTGCCTGCGCACAGGTTCTCCTTCCATTGCTTCTTGCCGGCTGCTGCTTGATAATGTAACCTCTCCAACAACTACGCAATTTTCAAATTCTGCTATTAGATCCGGTCTCCCTCCCGGCGCAGTGTTCACAGGGAAGAAGTCTTGATCTATCCGAAAAGAGCGAACTTCCTCAGGCTGATTTTTAAGACTATCAATTGCCAGAAATGATCGCCACACAACCCATTCCAGATATGCTGCAGCCTCATCTTTTGGAACTACGATTTCCGAACCATCATCATATGTTTTAGTCCCTCCCCGGCGCATGACAAGCTCCATATAATCCGCAATTTCATGCCACTGGTTTCTCTGCTCAGCGGCATATTTTACTTCATTGGTCTTATCCAGACTTGCCTGCAGGCTCATTCTCGCAGAATTTACGCCGATAGTCGTTGAAAGGTCAAACCCTGACAGGTCAGCCACAAGTCCTGTTTGCTTCATTGTTTCAACGAGATCACTTAAAACAGATTTTGCCCCCTCAAGATCATCTGTCGGTAAAGCTGGAATATTGTAAAGGCGTTTATACCTTTCTGCCAAAGGCTCATCTGATACAGTTCCCTTCGCAAGGTGCTCAGCAAGGGCATGATACTCTTTCATGATAATAATGCCACGCCCGTGCCTCTGAAAAATGCCGGATGCTCTGAGATTACGCAAATTCATATCTGCGTATTCTTTATAGTTTTCATACTTGTCGTCATAGTTCTGATCGACCTTCGCCTTCTCATAAGCATGTCTGTCAAACAGTTTCCTGGCATTTGATTTCTCTTTTTCATGGCGGAGTTCCAGTATTTTATCGGTCAGGTCATCAAGGTTATATGATGGATCCGATGTCTGAATATAAATGGCAAACTCGTTGAAGTTAACACTGGGCATTCCCGTCTTTTTCTCAAGTTCAAGAAGAACTTGAAGCGTCCAACGAAGTGGAGAAAATGCTCTGCCATCTGCCATATCTTCCATAGGAACGCTTAATGCACGCAAAAAACACTCCTGTTCCGCAGGATATGTATCTGCCCTGATAAATGCCCATCCAAGAGGTGTGATCTCATCGGCTTTTCCTATATCTTCCTGATCTATTCCGGTCTTTTTTGCGACTTTAATATAAACACACCCATAATTATTCCAGGCACCGCGCCATTTGCGCCCATAGGTACCGTCAGATTTGGCTGTGACATTTAGAAGCTGGTGCTGAGCAAGCAGACGTTCCAAAGCCCGTTCCTGGGTTTTCCCATGAATATTTCCAACAAGATTAGACTGAGAATATAGTCTCAGTCCGTCCATCATTCTGAGTGGATTTCTCAACCCCGTATTTGCTATACGCCATATTCCCATGTCCGTCTCCTTCACTTCATATCTGAATCATCATATCCCACAAAGAGAAATTCCTGGACTTTGTTCCTGTGTGTCGTTGCTGCACGCTGATTGCCAAATGAATATGTATAATCAATCGGAACAATATTAACATGTGCCTTATATTTGGAAAGAAGCGCTATCATCGTGTCCTTATCAGGATAACTGTTTGAAGAATATGACACGATCAGCACACTGCTCTTGTATTTTTCAAAAAGTCTGTCGAAAGCCTCCTCAGAGCCATTCTTCGTTGAAAAAGGTGTGGCATAGCTCTTAAACTTCTTCGTTTTTGTATTCTGCTGAATCTCAACTCCTTGCCAATCTCTGGCCAGCCCTTCAACAAAATGATAACGTCTTACATATTCATTATCTGAATATGGGGAATAATAAGGAGGATCTATATAAACAAGATCTGCAGTTTCGGAAAGTTCCATGGCATCTCCACATACAGCCTTGTTTATTTTTCCGTTATCAAACACCGCAGAATTAACAACATCTACATTATTCAGGAACTGCTCTCTCATCGATAACTTCAGGTCATTCCGCCCGTCATCGTATTTTCCCAATCCGACATATGTAAATAGTCCCCGTGGCCGTTTTTTCATGCAGGCTCTGATCAATGCGGTCATGGCTACTGCTTTTTCATACGGGTCTGGTAGGGCCTGAATGTTTGTTCTCAATATATCTATCAGCTCATTATCTTCATTGGTGAAGTAAAGACCTGCAAATGTATCCGCAACAAAATGGTCTGATTTCCTTTCCTGAACCAGAAGTTTTTCAGCCCTCTCCTTTGACAGCGTTACCGAATTATTCTCGATCATTGCTTTTGCAAATGTATATGACATATGCATATAGTCATTCGATATGACCGCCAGGCCATGCGCCTTTAGCATATATCCTACAACACCAGAGCCAGAGAAAAGGTCAATGGCTGTTTTTGCCTTAAAATTCGATGCAACATTCCAGATTTCTTTGAGGAGCTTGTTCTTTGAACCCATAAATCTCGTTGCAGGATATCTAAGAGTCAGATTTTCAGAATCAATCGAAGACGACGGATAAGCCTTTACTATAACGTCTTCTCCCTTCCTGGTATTTCCTTTGCTCGAAATATAGCGTTTTGAAGGAATAACTTCACGCGGATACATCCCGTAAAGTTCCTGCACCAATTCTGCATTGGAATTTGTCAGTAACACATAGACCCCGGCGCTCTGAAGCCTGGATATCTCCTCGGCCAACTCCCGCTGATCTTTTTCAAAGAATTGCTCTTTCGTATATCGTTTAAAATCGGCATACGCTGAAACAGGAACATATGGCGGATCCAGAAAAACAAAATCATCTTTCTCTGCATATTCAATTAAAACCTCTTTATAGTCGCCGCACACAATCTTCGCTGTTTGAAGCAGTTCAGAGGCAGCCCTAAGATTATCCTCATCACAAATTTTCGGATTTTTATATCTGCCAAAAGGCGTGTTGAATTCTCCCTTTTTATTTACCCGATATAAACCGTTATAACAGGTTTTATTAAGATAAATCGTTCTGGCAGCCGCGATGGCTGGCTCAAGTTCCTGCCAATGCTGACTTCGAACCGAATAAAACATTTCCTCATTATTTACATAAAGTTTCAACTGGGTTATTACTGCATCTACGTTTGACGCTACCTGAACATATACGTTCATTAGTTCAGGATTGCTGTCTGCAATTACCGCATTCTCCGGTTTCAGGTCAAAAAACAGTGCACCTCCTCCGAAAAAGGGCTCTATGTATTTTCCGTATGAGGACGGGACCTCGGGAATAATATTCTTTAAAAGCTGACCTTTTCCGCCAGCCCATTTCAAGATAGGTTTTATTTTCTTATCCTCGGACACATTTACACCTCATCAATATCTATCATGAAAATTCGTTCTGCTGCCTGACATCTATTTACTCTCTCGCTCTTCATAAGTTAAACGGACATCATAACCAAGTTTTTCCATCATAGCCAGAAAAGTTTTATTCACAATTTTTTCCGGATGGTTAATAAGACGAGAAACATAAGCTCCAGAAGTCCCTACCTCTTCCCCAATCTTTTGCTGGCTTACCTTCTCTTCAATACATTTTGTTTTGACATCCAGTTCAATATTATTCAGCAACATACCTGTTCTCCTCAATCACAGTTCAATCATTGAAGCATCTGTGCAATTTATTGTACTAAAGTTTCTTTGTAGTATCCAGTAAAAAACGCATACAAAACCAATAATAAAAGGATTGACGCGCCGCCAACCTGTCCGTATAATCCTTTTAATTATTATCCCTATCGTTTTAATATGTTTTTATATCAGTATTCAGAACGGCTTTGTTTCGCCGGATCAGGAGGCTTTCATGTCAAACGAAGCAGGCATCCGCAGTCAGCAGCGCACCGGGCAGCAGTCCGGCGCGTCAGACTATCACATTGAGACCCGTGCTGTGCACGGATATAACCACATCGATCTGGTCCACACCTACGGCTCCATCTCCACGCCGATTTTCCAGACCGCGACCTTTCAGCACATCGGTGTAAAGCACTCCACCGGCTACGACTACACCCGCGTCTCCAACCCCACCCGCGACGAGCTTGAGAGCCTTGTCTCCTCGCTCGAGGGCGCTGGCACGACGCTCGCCTGCGCCACCGGCATGGCAGCGGTCGATGTGATCTTGTCCCTCTTTGATCCGGGATCCCACATCATCGCGACCGACGATCTGTACGGCGGCTCCGTCCGGCTGTTTGACACCGCGGAACGCACGCGCGGGCTGTCCTTTACCTACACGGACACCTCCGATCTCAGCCAGGTTGAGCCGCTCATCCGCCCGGAGACAAGGGCGCTGTACATCGAGACACCGAGCAATCCCACCATGAAGGTGACGGATCTGCGCGCCATGAAGGCCCTCTGCGAGCAGCATCATCTGCTGCTCATCGTGGACAACACCTTCCTATCCCCCTATTATCAGCGCCCGATCGCCCTCGGTGCGGACCTCGTCATCCACAGCGGGACAAAATATCTGGAGGGCCACAATGACACGCTCGCCGGATTCGTCTGCACCGCGCCGGACCGGGAGGATCTCGCGGAAAAGCTCCTCCTGATTTACAAGACCGTCGGCTGTAATCTCGCTCCGTTTGATTCCTTCATGCTCATCCGCGGGATCAAGACGCTCACCGTCCGGATGGACCGGATCCAGGACAACGCGATGAAGATTGCGGCGTTTCTTAAGACACAGCCGAAGGTGCTGGATGTGCTCTATGTCGGCCTGCCCGAGCATCCGGGCTATCAGGTCAGCCTCTCCCAGACCACTGGCTTCGGCGGTATGATCTCCTTCCACGTTGACACAAAGGAGACCGCATATCACCTTCTGGAGAATGTGAAGCTGATCAAGTTTGCGGAGAGCCTCGGCGGTGTCGAGACCCTCATCACCCATCCCCGTCTGCAGACCCACGCGGACCTGCCCGCGGAAACCGCGCAGAAGCTGGGTATCACCGACAACTTCCTCCGTCTCTCGGTCGGTATTGAGAACGCGGACGATCTGATTGAGGACCTCAGACAGGCACTGGCCTGAGTTCAGATGGAATGCGGTATCAATAACGCGCCATGAAGTAGATGAGATATCGGTTGGAACGCGGGGTCGGTGTACCGCCTTCAAACAGACATTGGCGCCTCCGGTGCAGGGAGTAAACCGGTGCAGGGAGTAAATATGATCTACAACTTCGACGAGATAGTGGAACGGCGGAATACGAACTGCCTCAAATATGATTTTGCCGCGGAGCGCGGCCACCGGCCTGATGTGCTGCCGCTCTGGGTGGCGGACATGGATTTCCGCACCGCGCTTCCGGTGCGGGAACGGCTCGCCGCGCTCGCGCAGTACGGCGTATTCGGATACAGTGAAGGGAAAGAGTCCTATTTTGACGCGATCCTGTCCTGGTTCGGAAAGCATTACGGCTGGCAGCCGAAACGCGAATGGCTCATCGAGACGCCGGGCGTGGTCTTTGCGCTCGCGATGTGCGTGCAGGCCTTCACGGCGCCGGGAGACGGCGTGCTCATCCAGCAGCCGGTCTACTATCCCTACAGCGAGGTGATCCGGGACAATGGCCGCCGCATCGTGAACGCCCCGCTGCAGCTCCGGGATGGGCACTATGAAATAGATTTTGCCGACTTCGAGCAGAAAATCGCATCCGAAAAGGTAAAGCTGTTTCTGCTCTGCTCCCCGCACAACCCGACCGGCCGCGTCTTCACCCGGGATGAGCTCCTTCAAATGGGAAGAATCTGCGCCGCCCACCATGTGATTGTGGTGAGCGATGAAATCCATGAGGACTTCATCTGGCCCGACCACCGCTTCGAGGTTTTCCAGGAGACGGATCCGTCCTTCCGCGACTTCACAGTGACCTGCACCGCGCCGACCAAGACATTCAATCTCGCCGGGCTCCAGATTTCCAACATCTTTGTCCCGAACCCGGCGCTGCGCAGGAAGCTGCGCCATGCGATCGATGCCGCCGGCTACAGCCAGGTGACGGCCTTCGGACTCGCCGGCTGTGAAGCCGCTTACCGGGACGGAGAGGAATGGTATGACCAGCTGATGGTGTATCTGAAGGGAAATCTCGACTTCTTCCGGCGCTTTCTCCGGGAGCGCCTGCCGGAACTCCGTCTGATCGAACCTGAGGGCACCTACCTCCTGTGGGTCGATATGCGCGGCCTCGGCCTGTCGGATGCCGCGCTCGCCGACCTGATCGAGAACAGCGCAAAACTCTGGCTCGACGCCGGCAGCGTCTTCGGCCCGGACGGGTCCGGATTCGAGCGATTCAACATTGCCTGCCCCCGCGCCGTGCTCCGGCAGGCCCTCGGACAGCTCGAGCAGGCCGTACAGGCAGTCCGCGGCGTATCAAAAGCATAAAACCCGATCCCCTCAGATCTGCGCCAGTGCCTGCCCGAGATCCTCCAGGATGTCATCCACATTTTCGATGCCGACGGACAGCCGGACAAGATCCGGCGCCACGCCAGCCGCAATCAGCTCCTCGTCCGTCATCTGCCGGTGCGTGGAACTCGCCGGATGAAGCACGCAGGTGTGCGCATCCGCCACATGTGTCGCAATCATGGCAATCTTCAGGTGCTTCATAAACTCCTCCGCACCCTTTCTGCCGCCCTGCACGCCGAACGACACCACGCCGCAGGTCCCGTGCGGCAGATATTTCTGCACCAGCGCGTAATCCTTTCCGGACGGCAGTCCAGGATATTTCACCCAGGCCACCTTCTCGTGCTGTTCCAGGAACTCCGCCACCTTTAACGCATTCTCACAGTGCCGCTGCATCCGCACGGCGAGCGATTCCAGTCCCAGATTCAGCAGATAGGCGTTCATCGGCGACTGCACCGTGCCGAGATCCCGCATCAGCTGCGCCGTGCACTTCGTGATGAACGCGCCCTCTCTGCCGAATCGCTCCGCATACGTGATGCCGTGGTACGATTCGTCCGGCGTGCACAGCCCCGGGAACCTGTCCGCGTGCGCCATCCAGTCAAAATTCCCGCTGTCGACGATCGCGCCGCCGAGCGAAGCATCATGGCCGTCCATGTATTTTGTCGTGGAATGCGTCACGATGTCGCAGCCGAACTCGAACGGGCGGCAGTTGATGGGCGTGGCAAAGGTGTTGTCCATCACCAGCGGAACGCCGTGCGCATGGGCCGCTCTGGCGAACTTTTCGATGTCGAGTACGGCAAGCGAAGGGTTCGCGATCGTCTCGCCGAACACCAGCTTCGTGTTCGGGCGGAACGCAGCGTCGAGTTCCTCCTCCGTGCAGTCCGGATCCACGAATGTCACCTCGACGCCCATGCGCTTCATGGTCACATGGAACAGATTGAACGTTCCGCCGTAGATACAGGAGGAGGACACGATGTGATCCCCGCAGCCGGCGAGATTGAACGCCGCGAGAAAATTGGCCGCCATGCCGGACCCGGTCAGCATCGCTGCCGTGCCGCCCTCCAGCGCACAGATTTTGGCGGCGACCATGTCGCAGGTCGGATTCTGCAGGCGGGAATAAAAATAGCCGTCCGCCTCCAGATCAAACAGTCTTCCCATGTCCTCGCTCGTGTCATACTTGAACGTGGTGCTCTGAATAATCGGAATCATCCGCGGATCTCCGTTTCCCGGATGATAGCCCGCCTGTATGCACTTTGTCTCCTGTCTCATGCTCTTGTTCCTCCTTCCATGATGGATCGCAGCGCGGCATCAGGCGCTTCCTGCCGCCCCAGCGGATTCACGTCAGATAATTTGCCCGGATCTCCTCTTCCACTCGCTTTACTTCCTCGTAAAAGCCCTGCGCCGACATGCGGACCGCACCGGCGCCGAAGATGATGACCTGTTCCACCGCATCGCTGGTCGCCACCGTCACCCGATAGTTCTTCCTCCGCAGCTCCCCGGCCGCCTTCTCGATGTACAGGTCCGCCGTCTCCGCCTCTTTCGTATAAATCACATCCAGATGCGGCAGGTGGATCACCTCGCCTGTACCGCCCTGCACCCGGTACGCATCGAACACCAGGATGACGTGCGCCCGGCTGTAGCCGCCGTAATTGATGAGAATATCCGCAAGTCTGTCCCGGGCTGACTTGATGTCCTTCCGGGCAAGCTCCCGCAATTCTTCCCAGGCGAAGATGATGTTATACCCGTCAACCAGAAGATATTCCTCCTGCGGGGACAGGCGCGTCCTGTGCGGCGCGCCGGCAGCTGTCTTTCCATAGTCCTGCGGACCTGCCGCGCGGTACTCTTTCTTCGCCGGCGCCGCCGTCTTCGTCCGGATCGGACCATAGGTCTTCTCGAAGAGTTCCTTCAGCTCGTCGTCGAGCGCCTTCCGGTCCGCCTCCCGCTCGCTGAAGGTGCGCCGGTCCGGCCCTCCGCCTGCCCGCGCCGCATGGAACGCCGCCGTCCTCGCATAGGTCTCCATCTCCTCGTCGGAATAGCCCGGATCCGCCTCTTCCTCTTCCAAATCCGCTTCCACATGCATGTAGCTGCGGACCTCATCCCATGGGATGATGGTTCCGACGCCGTGGGAGCAGAATACCGAGGAGGCGGGATGCACCGTGTCAAGCTCCGCGACATACCCCGACGCTGCAATGACCTCCTCCGCATTGTGGCACGGCTCGTATCCGTCAAAACGCGTGCTGATGGCGCCCTGCCCTCCGGTGTACGATGCCACGGTTCCCGCGTAGCTGCCGAAGGAGGACGCCGGAGCTCTGCCTGTGAGCGGCACAAGATCAGAAACCACCCCGCGGCGATCCCTGTCTGCGGCACCAGCGGGGGTCCCGACCTCGCAGGAGGCACCCATCGCGGTCATATCACTCATTGCCCGTCCGACCGCCTCCGGCGGAACCTCCAGCCGGTATGCCAGCACCGGCTCCAGGAGAATGCTTTCCGCGGACATCAGCCCCTGGCGCACCGCGCGTCCCGCCGCCTCGCGGAAATCTCCGCCCTCCGTGTGTTTTGCCGAGGCTCGCCCGGTGAGCAGCGTGATTTTGACATCCGTCAGCTCCGCGCCGGTCAGAACGCCGCGCAGATCCATCTCCTCAAGATCAGACAAAATCTGTTTCTGCCAGTTGACCGCAAGGTCGTCGGTACGGCAGACATTGCCGAACCGGATGCCGCTGCCCGGCGGCCCTGCCTCAATCCGGAGATGAACCTCCGCATAATGACGGAGCGGCTCAAAATGTCCCACTCCCTCCGCCGCGCCGCGGATCGTCTCCCGGTAAAGAATGCGGGCAGGTCCAAACCCGATCTCCATGCCGAACCGCTCCATGGTGAGACGGCTCAGAATTTCCTTCTGCACCTGCCCCATGATTTCCGCTGTGATCACCCGATGCTCCGCCTCGTAGACGATGTGAAGCATCGGCTCCTCCTCCTCGAGGAGGCGGAGCTTCTGATATGCAGTCAGCGGATCCGCGCCCGGCGGGAGCAAAATCGTACACGTCAGGATCGGCTGAAGCAGCCCTGCCGCCGTCTCCTTTCCGATCTCCGTGCCGAGCCCCTGCCCGGCCTTTGTTCCAGTAAGTCCGGTGAGCGCCACGATGTCGCCCGCCTCCGCCTCCGGAAGAAGCTGAAACTTTGTTCCGGAATAGCGGCGGATCTGATCCACCTTCTCCTCCCTGCCGTCCGTGCCGGTTACGATCAGCTGCCTCGCGCAAAGCCTCCCGCCTGTCAGCTTCACCCAGCTGAGACGCGCATTGCCGTCGCGCGTGATTTTGAATATCCGTGCGCCAAAGTCCGCAGGATACACCCCCGGCTCAGTGAGCGCCGACAGCAGCGTCAGGAATTCCCGGACTCCCTCCGCCTTCAGCGCCGATCCGAAGCAGACCGGGAACAGCTTTCTCTCCCGGACAAGCCTGCGCATATCGGACAGCGTCACCGGCCTGCCCTCCTCGAGATACGCATCCAGCAGCGCGTCGTCGAGCACCGCCAGCTCCTCCTGCAGCGCCTCCGCACAGGCCGGACCGCCTTTCTCTCCGCCGCTGCCTGTGTTCTCCCGCGGCGCGTCGATCGCTCCGTCGAGACACAGACAGCCCGCCCCGAAGCGCTCCCGGATTGCCTCATACAGCCGGCTGCGGTCCATGCCGGGCCGATCCATCTTATTCACAAAGAGAAAGGTCGGTACCTGATAATGCTCCAGCAGCCGCCACAGAACCGGGAGCTGCCCGTCGATGCCGTCGAGCGCGGAGATCACCAGAATCGCATAATCCAGAACGCCCAGCGTGCGTTCCATCTCCGGGGAAAAATCGGTGTGCCCGGGCGTATCGACCAGCGTCGCAGGCTGGCCGCCTGGCAGTGTAAACTCCGCCTGCTTGGAAAAAATCGTGATGCCGCGCGCCTTCTCCATCGCGTCCGTGTCCAGAAAAGCGTCTCCATCATCCACGCGGCCCAACCTGCGCGTTGCGCCGGTTTCATAGAGCATCGCCTCTGACAGGGTTGTTTTGCCGGCATCCACATGCGCAAGAATGCCGATGTTAAGATGCGTCATTGTCATGGCTCTTCCCGCAAAATCTCTGCTGTCCTTGCGAAGATTTCCTCCAGTGTACGGATATCGCGCAACGCGTCTCCTGTTTCGAGGGAATGATTGCCCTCCGGATAGGAAATCATCGGCACACCCGCCTCCTTCGCGGCGCGGACCACCGCCTCATGGTCCATCCACGGATCCGTCGCCGCATGAAAGGCCAGCGTCCGCCCGCTCATCGGCACGGCAAAGGTCTCCGGGAATGGCGTGAACAGAATCTGGTCTGCCGCGATCCGGTGCTCTGCCGCGTAATGGGTGGCAGCAATCGTGCCGATACTCTTCGAAACGAAGACGATGCGGTCATAGGGCTGCCAGTCCACACCGTGGAGAATATCTTCCGCCTGCTCCTCCGCCATCCGGAGCGACTGCGCCATGCGCTCCCGGTCCCCGCGGATTTTGGACGGGAACCCGGAATATCCGACGGGGATCACCTCATATCCATACTGTACCGCCTGTTCCCAGGCAAAATGCAGCAATGGCCGGTCGAACTGATATCCGATTCCCGGAAAAAGGACCGCTGCCTTCCGCTGCGCGCCATCTCCGCCTGCTTTTTCCTGTGTCTTCTCTTTCCCTGCAGAATACATCTCTGTCTCCCTTGCTGTGAACCTTGAGGGTCCGTTCCTGCCTTCTCTCAGAAATGCAGCGTAAAGGAACCGTCGCCGCGGGACAGGACGCTGCCCGAGCAGAAGGTTTTCGCAGCCCGGATCAGATACCCGGTGTCCTTCACACCGGCTGTCTCATAGGGGGAGTGCATGGCGAGCTGCGGAAGCCCGATATCGACCGTGTTCACTGCAAGCTGCGTTGTGCTGATATTGCCGAGCGTGGATCCGCCCGCCATATCAGAGCGGTTATGGAACGTCTGACAGGGAACGCCGGCCTTCTCACAGACCGCGCGCATGATAGCCCCCGACACCGCGTCGGTAGTGTATTTCTGATTTGCGCTGTACTTGATCACAATCCCGCCGTTGATGACCGGGCGGTTTGTGGGATCCGCCAGCTCCGGATGATTGGGATGAATGCTGTGCGCATTATCCGCTGAGATCATGAAGCTGTTTGACATCTTCCGCATCCGCTCCTCATCGGAGCAGCCGAAGGCACTGCACACCCGGGTCAGCACATTTCTGAGAAAATCAGAATTCGCACCCTGCTTTGTGCTGCTTCCAACCTCCTCGTTGTCAAAGGCGCAGTACACCGCGGCGCTCTCTCCCGGTGCGGACGCAAGGAACCCCTGGAAGGTCGCAAAGGCGCACTGCAGATCGTCCAGCCTTCCGCTGCAGATAAATTCCTGATGAAGTCCCAGCACCGTCGCCTTCATTCGGTTATAGACAAAGAGATCGCTGTCCAGAATATCCTCCGGCTTCACACCGGCCGCATCCGCAACCAGACAGAGGAATGCGGAACCGATGCTGCACTCTGCCTGCGGCTCTGTCTTCTCTTCCGCAACAGGGAGCGTCCCGAGCAGCGGCAGAAGATCCGTCTGTGCATTGAACTTCATCCCACTGTTCGCCTCCCGGTTCATGTGAATGGCGACGTTCGGAATGATGAGCAGATCGCGGTCGATATTGACCAGTCGTGACTCCACGCCGTTCTCCGTGCGCACCACCACACGGCCCGCCACAGAGAGCGGCCGATCCAGCCACGGCGCCATCAGCATTCCGCCGTAGCCCTCCGTATTCAGTTTCACATATTTTGCATCGACCTCGATCTCCGCATTCGTCTTGATGCGGAAGAGCGGCGAATCAAGGTGCCCTGCCAGAATCTGAAAGCCGCGGAAATCGCGCCGCGGCACGCGGAACGCGATCAGCGCCGACTCATTCCGGCAGACATAATATCCCTGTCCCTCACGGAGACGCCATGTCTCCCCCTCATACAGCCTCGTATATCCATTCCGGTCGAGTTCCACGCTGAGATTCTTCGCGGCGAACAGGGCCGTCGGGCTTGCGTCAAGAAAGCGTATCAGCCCGTGTGTCACCTCATTGTCATCCAGAAAATTCATTCCCTTCTGCCTCCGGTCTGTCCTTCGCGCCTCACTCTGTCAGAATGCAGCGCTGAAAACAGTATAGCGGCGAATTGTGCCGACGTGAAGTCTCGCCGGCTATTTATAGCGAAAATGCCGCCGCATTCTCATGGTTGATATCCTGACACGGACATCAGTCATGAGCATGTGGCGGCATTTCAGCAGTGTGCATCAGCCGGCTCCGTATGCCATACAGCCGGGCATCTCCTGATTCCGGTTAATCAATCCTTCGCACCGGAGGCCTTGTCCAGAAAACGCACAGCCCGGTCAAGCGTCTCCCTCGCCTCGGGAACCATCGGGAACATCGGATAGGCATGGAACACATCCTTCTGAACATCCAGCATGCAGGGGTGATGCTCCTTTGTCAGCTTCTCATAGAGGACGACCGAGTCATCCAGCAGAACCTCATTGTCCGACGCAGAGAGAAAGATCGGAGGCAGAAGCCTGTAGTCGCCGAAATAAGGGGAGACAACCGGTTCTGTCAGCAGCGCCCTGTCCGGATGCGCCGATCCGAACACCGCCCTGTACTGTCCCTCAGAGTTGATCGCATCTCCCAGCATCGTATCTGTCTGCACGTTATTCATGTGAGACGGAAGCTGATCCGCCTGATTGGTGCAGGCAGAAAAAGCGGCAATTCCGGCTGGCTGCGGCACGCCATCCGCTGCGGCCTGCAGCGCAACGGACAGCACGAGCGTACCGCCCGCGCTCTCTCCCATCAGATAGAGCGTGGAGGCATCCACTTTCCCGATCAGTCCTTTATAAAAGGCGTACGTGTCCTCGAATCCTGACGGCCAGGGATACTCCGGCGCCAGACGATAATTGTTTGCGTAAACGGTGAATCCATAGGTCTCGCACAGATCATATGTGATCTCTCTGCGTTCCTCCGCGGCGCCTGTTGTAAACCCGCCGCCGTGAATGTATAGAATCACCCGATCCTCCCTGCGTTTTCCGGACTGATTGGTCAGCTTCTCCCCCGCAATTCCGTTCAGCGTAACCGGCTCGAGTCGCACCGCCTCCGGACAAGTCGGCTTCTGTCTTGCCGCATTCTGTTTTCTCTCAAAAACAAAATCGTGCTCTGCCTCTTCCTGCCTCGGCATTTCCGAAAACAGTTTGTTGAAAAAATCTGCCTCTTTGCTCGCCATCATGGTCTCCTATCAGCTATGTGCTTTCTGTGCTTTCTTTCCGCGCTGTTCTTTCTACACAGTACTCAATTCTCTGCAGGATGATCTGTCGCCTTCTTGTCATTCTCTCTTCGAATCTCCGGAAGTCTTTCCTCCAGATCGTACCGGAACAGGATAAGAGCCATCACTACGAAAATGACAATCGGAATATAGACATTTAAAACATTCACTGCGCCGACCACTTTTCCCGTGACCTCGCCGGTCGCGGCATACGCATCATATCCGCCTGCTGCAAGGATCCATCCGATGGCGGATCCGCCCAGGCCCGAACCGATCTTTCCGACAAAGGAATTGGATGCATTCGTCATGCCGGTGATGCGGACCCCGTACTTCTGCATATTCACCTCCGCCGTGTTCATCACCATCGCAGGCAGAACGGAAATCAGCGGAATGGTCGCATAGGTAATGATCGCATTGGTGACAAGAAACATCACCGGATTTGACGAGAAGAAGAACCGGAGCACCGCTCCCGCTGTTCCGATCAGCGCCGCGTATTTTGCCGTCTTCGCAAGACCGCAACGGCGGATAATCCATGAAACCGTCACAAATCCGATGGCAGAAGGAATCAGATTTACTGTGTTAACTGTGGAATAGAAGTTCTGATTGCCGACTACAACCTGTGCATAATAGATCGGTGCCGCCATGACCACCGAATAGACAATATTCATCAGCACGCCGAATATCGTGATGATAATCCAGTACTTGTTGTGAATCAGGATGCCGATTCCCCGGACGATACTGGTCGATGCCTCCTTTGCTGACATCTCCTCATCATCATGATAAATCTCCCTGGTGCCACGGTATGCCGTGAGCAGGCCGAGAGCCGAGATAACAGACAGGCAACAGGCAAGAATAACCCACGCTTTCTGATCATTGCCGAGTGCTCCCGTGATTGGCATCAGTCCAATGCCAAGTCCAACACCGACTGCATATCCTACCGCCGCGCGGAACGTCCCGAGCTTTCCCTTTTCCTCAGAAGACCTTGTCTGATAATTCATCATCGTATAGTATGGGACTGCAATGGCGGTATAACAGATGGCTGACGCGAAAATATTGGTCAGAAATGCGTACACATAGCGGAATGTTCCTGCTCCCGCCGGCACCGTGAAGAGTAAAATGATGGAAAGTGCTCCGGGAATGATCATTCTCCGGAGCCACGGTCTTGCCTTGCCCTCCGGCGTATTCGTTTTGTCTACGATCTTTCCCATAAAAAGGTCTGTCACCGCATCCACGATTTTGGCTAACAGCAGCAGCGTCGCCACCGTTGCTGCCGCCATACCGACCTTATTGGTATAAAAAAAGGTCATCTGTCCGGCCATCACGCTGATGGAGTTCAGCATAATCTGCCCCATCGCGTCCGCCAGGTAATCCTTCCCGCGAAGATGCTTCTGCATCCCATCCTTGTCCAGTCCCAGTTCTTTGCCCATTGTTTCCTCCGTTTTTTCTGTTTTGAATCTCTTCTGCAGGCGATGTTTGCTGCCGCAGAACACTTTCCTGTCTGACAGAGGAATCCTATCATGATCAGGCGGTCATGTTTGTCCTTATCTTTATATTTTTTATCTTTTTATATACTATTCGCGGCATGACGCGCGGCCCGTACCGGGAACAACAGACAGCACCGTTTACCGTTTATCCATATACCCTGGCCGTCCTGCATATTCCCCTGTTTTGTTCTTTATGCCTTTTCTTTTAAAACTGATACGTCCCGGCCGTCAGCTCCATCTCCTCTTTACCCGGCAGGCAGACCCGCGCCGTGGTATTCGCTGGTACCGTGATGTCGTACAGAAACGACCCGTCCTCCGCCCTTTTCCATCTGCAGGACACCGTACCGTAAAGACTTCTCCATGTGCCCCCGGCATAGGTAAAATGTCCTCCCGGCAGCGGCGCAATCCGGAAGCGTCTCTCTCCTTCCACCGCAAGACCGCACATCCGCCGCGCAATCCATTCGCAGCAGGCGCCCTTGGAATAATGGTCAAGCGAAGCGACGCCGGTCTGTGCCTTCGTACCCTCCCAGGACTCCCAGATCGTGCAGGCTCCGGTCTTCGGCATGAAGAGCCATCCCGGCATTTCCTCATTCTCCAGCAGCTTGTAGGCATCCTCCGGATCGATGCTCTCCAGCACATCCAGAATGAGCGGCGTCGACAGGAAGCCGGTGCCGACCCGCCAGCCGTAGTGCTCCATGGCCTCCACCAGCCTCTTCCGCGCAAACGCCTCCTGCTCCGGCGTCAGCAGATGGAAATACAGCGGTCTAACCAGGCAGGCCTGCCGATCCGTGTCGAGCGAGAAGGCGGACGTACTCACTAGTTCCTGATATGCCTTGCGCGTTCCCTCTGCGTATTGCTGATAAAACGGCACATCCCCGCTCTTTCCAAGCTCCTGCGCGATTTCAGTCATCAGCGTCATCACATAGGAGGTGTAGGCAGTCGATACCTCCGGGTGCGGGAAGACAAACTCCTTCCACGAGAATGGCTTCACATCCTCCGGCTCGGCCCATTCCCCGTAGGACTGCCCCTCATTTACGGCATACCGCTTTCCCTCCGCGCTCAGCTTCGGCAGTGGCGCAAACGGCGCGGACCTGCCGCAGCGGCCGGCGCAGAACTGCGCGTACCGCTTCATTGCCTCGTAATTGTCCTCCAGAATCCGCCGGTCGCCGGTCAGCTTCCACAGCCGGTACGGAATCATGACCCCCGCATCCGCCCAGCCGACCGAACCGTCCATAGCCCTCATGTACGGGTCCACGCCGCCGGCCGGTGCGATCTGCGGAAACATTCCCCTCCGATTCCCGGCCTGCCAGTCCGTGAGGTCCCGCTCAAACTTCCGGGAGAAGGCCACATAATTCATCAGAATATTTCCAGTGACACAGAAAATCTGCGCATCACCCGTCCATCCGTGCCGCTCCCTCGTCGGGCAGTCCGTCGGAATATCCAGGGAATTATTCTTCTGCGACCAGATTGTATTTTTCACAAACCGGTTGAGCAGTTCATTCGAGGAGTCAAAATCAAAGGTGACCGCCATGTCGGAATAGACCGCAATCGCCTCGATACACGGCGCGCCATTCCTGATGCTGTCCCGAATTTCATTAAGCAGTGCCTCATCGCCGGAGACGAGCGCGTACTGAAAGCCGAAGACGGCAAATCTCGTTTTGTAGCAGTTCCCACCGCTGCGGAAACGGTAGTGTATTTCCTGAAGCGGAGATATGTGCTTTCCAGCCACGCACTGAATGTTGGCCTGCGTAAATTCACCGTCCGCATCCAGCATCTCTCCGAAGCGCAGGTCCAGCCTCTGCCCTTCTCTGCCTGTCATCCGGAATGTGATATATCCGGCAATATTCTGTCCAAAGTCAAGGACCAGCTTTCCAGACGGCGTGGTGAGAAGAGAGGGCCGGAAATGCTCGTGCTCCGTCACAGGGACATTATTCGATGCAGTCCGTTCTGCCTTCCAGCTGCTTTCCGCCGCATGACCGCCGTAGGTCGGCGTCATGCATGCGTCCACAATCTCGCCGTCCTTGTTGTCTGCGAAACGGATCGGACCGTCATTGCTCCACTCCCAGGTTTTGTCTGTCCCAATGATCTCACGCCTGCCGTCGCGGTGCAGCAGCTCGAGCTGCACGAGAAGTCTGGTCTGCGTGCCGTACTGGTTCCGAAGGCCGTGCGCTCCCGTCGCGCCGCGGAACCAGCCGTCCGCGAGTTCAAACGTCATCTCATTGGCGCCCTTTGTCAGCAGGTGCAGAACATCAATTGTCTGCACCTGCACCCGGCGCCGATAATCCGTCACGCCCGGTGCCATGCAGAAGGTCCCGATTTTGCTCCCATTGAGCTGCCCCTCATACACGCCGCACGCCGTGGCGTAAACCCGGGCGGACACCAAGTCCTCCGGATCTGTATTAAAGGACTTGCGAAAACAGTCCACCGGATACCGCTTTTTCGGATTCACCCGGTAATTTCCCGCAATCCATCCGGCTGTCCAGTCGTCCGGGGAGAGAAGCCCCATTTCAAAGGAGGCCTCTGCGCTCCAGTTTCCCTCCCGGTTCTGCTCGTCCCAGAGCTTCACCTTCCAGAAAACCCGCTCCCTGCTCCTGAGCGGCGCGCCGTTCCACATCACCAGCGTCATGCGGGAGGAGGCAGTTTTCCCGGTGTCCCAGATCATTCTGCCGTCTGAGAAAGCCTCGATCTGATAGGCAGTCTGCTCCACTCCGCCCTCGCAGGTCCAGAACAGCGCCGGCTTCACCACATCGATCCCGCAGGGATTCGTCATATATTCACACTGCAAGTTCTCTGCAATCATATCCTGTCCTCTGCGCCACGACGCTCTTTTAACTCAGCCACGATCTTCGGATAGATCCTCTCCAGATCATAGAACCGGAAGATGACGGCAAGAATCGCAAGCAAAATCATCGGGATATAGATCGAGAAGGCGAAGATCCCGCCATTCACCGCCGCCGGCTGCACCGATGCCTCGCCTCCGGAGATGAATCCGCAGGCGCCGAGAATCCAGCCGATGAGGGAACCTCCGATGCCAGAACCGATTTTGGCGCCGAAGGAACTCGCCGAATTGCTCATGCCGACCATGCGGTGCTGGAATTTCCACTCATTGTATTCCACGGAGTTGTTGACCAGCGCGCCGGAGAGGCACATGATCGGAATCGTCGCGAAGGTAGCCATGCTGCCGCCGATGATGCAGGATACCAGGCTGTAGGGCGTGAAGACACGGTAGAAGCAGCCGGCGACGCCGATGAGGCAGCCGATGAAGCAGGTCTTTGCCATGCCGAATTTCTTGGCCATCGGTCCGACCAGAATGAAACCTGCGAAGGTCGGAATCAGTCCGGCAGCGCCGAGCAGCGCGACGATGTTGTCATTGCCGAGGATGTACCTGGCATAATAGGTTCCACCCGAGGCTGAGATGCCATAGGAAATATTGACAAACAAATTGGCAATCAGCATAAGCACCCAGTACTTATTCTGGAACAGGAGGCCGATTTCCTTAGCAAAAGGCATGCCGTTCTCGTCCGAACTGGATTTGACTGCCACATTCTCCTTTGAGCCGTGATAGAGCACGATCATCGCCAGGAAGGACAGCGCCGCGAGTACCACGACGACCTCCACCCAGGCCGCCTGATCACCGCCGAGTGCATTGGTGACTGGAATCAGGAGGATCGCGATGAACATGCCGACCACATAACCGAAGATCGCACGGGCGATGCCGATTTTGCCGCGCTCCTCCGCGCTCTCCGTGCGGACCGCCATCAGGGCGCCGTAGGGAATCGCGACCGCAGTGTAAACGACAGCGGATGCAAGAGTATTGGTGATCAGGACATAGGCATTCTGCGCACCGGCGGAGATTCCTTTCGGAATAGTGAACAGCAGAACCATGATCACTGCCATCGGAATCGCCATAATCCGGAACCACGGCCTACATTTGCCGTCCCTGAAGTGGCAGGTATCCATGATCTTGCCCATCAGCAGATCAGAAAACGCGTCCAGCACTTTCGCGATGATGAGCATCGTCGCTGCGGAGGCAGCTGCGAGTCCAATCTTCTGCGTGTAAAAATAGGTGAGCTGTCCGATGAGGCAGCTCATCGCATTCAGCGGCAACTGCCCGATGCCGTCACTGAAATAATCTCTTGCCCGCATGGTCTTCTGAATCCCCATGCTGTCTTTTCCCAACTCCTTTGCCATGCTTCCCTCCCTGTCGCAGACCGGCTGCGGCCCTGTCAAATTGTTCGATGAAATGAGTATAGAAGAATAACGGCGCATCATATTGCAATTATGTTCTATGCATTGTAACTTTGAATCAAAGTTTTCGACAGCAGTGTCACGTTCAAACTGCCATGGTTTCAGACCCATGAGGAGAATGACTGATATGCGTACTATAGATTTTGACTATATTTCCGACCAGATTGCAAACATGACCCGGATCCCGGTCCGTGTCATCAGAAATGATGTGAAGGATGAACCACGCGCCACGCTCTACAGTGACTTTGGTTTTACCGTTGATCCGGCGATGCCCTACATTCTCGACCTCTGCCGGATTCCCGAGCCATGTGCCTACTATCTCGCTCCATCCGGCAATCAGTGCTTCGGCGTGATCTCCTCGCCGCAGGCAAAGCTTATCCTCGGCCCGACCTGGCAGATGCGCCCCACCCGTCAGGAGCTTCGGGAGTATCTGTTCCTGCTCGGCATTCCCCGGGCAGAGCAGCCCTCCTATCTTGAAAAGCTCGCCGCCATCACACCGCTGCCGTTAAACCTCTTTCTCCACGAGCTCAGCATGATCTATTACTTCATCACCGAGAAAAAGCTCGATCTCTCGGACATCTTTCTGTTCGGCGGACATGGAGAACACACGGTCCCGCCGGTCTCCGCGGCAGCGGAACAGTCGGAACAGATGGATTCCGGCGTCTGGCAGGAACCCGACTCCGGTTCCGCCAACACCGCGTATGAATTCGAGAAGAAAATGCTGCGCCTGATCACGGACGGAAGTCCGGACGGTCTCATAGCCCTCTTTTCCAAACATGCCGCCGGCCGCACTGGCAGAATGGCTCCCACTTACCTCCGCCAGTGCAAGGATGAATTCATCACCACATGCACCCTTGCCACCCGCGCCGCGATTGCCGGCGGCCTGCCGGAATCCGAAGCCTTTGCCCTCAGCGACCAGTACATCCAGCACTGCGAGGCCTACGGAGAGCCGGAGCGCATCGGCAATCTGCAGTATCACATGATTCTGGATTTTGCCGACAAAGTGCGCGAGATCCGGAATGGCAGACAGTATGACCGCTTCCTGCGCACCGCCGCTGCCTACGTAAGAGACCACATCACCGAGTCCATTTCTGTGGAAGACGCCGCCGCGGCTGCCGGACTCTCCCGCAGCCGCTTCTCCGTCCGCTTCCATGAGGAGACCGGTCAGACTTTCTCTGCATTCGTCCGGCATCAGAAAATTGAAAAGGCAAAGGATTACCTTCGCCACACCGACCGCTCCATCCTTGAGATCAGCACTTACCTCGGTTTCTCCTCCCAAGGTCACTTCCAGAACATCTTCCGCCAGGACACCGGCATGACTCCCGGCCAGTACCGGAAACAATAGGCTTGGATCTCCTCTGTTGACATTGTGAAATCATAATGATATCTTGATCATATCAATTGGCTGCCATCCCTTCTACGAAGAATCGATCCGCAGCGAAATGCCAGGTGCAGCCGGCGATGCCCTGCGTGCACACCGGCCGGGCGAAACGAATATCGTTTCAATTGTGGTTTCATAAGGAGGAACCCGCCATGAAAGAAAAAATACTCTCGACAAAGAAAAATGGAATGGCCATTCTGGTCGGCGTCATTGCGCTGATTGCACTCGATATCCTGCTCTATGTGATCAGCGGCATGAAAGCGGTCGGAGATGACCCCTGGATGCCTGCGTTCATTCCGGCATTCGTCCTCTCCTGCGTCGTCTGGATTCCAATTCCCGGCCTCAAGGTCCTGAAGCCACAGGAAGCGCTCGTTCTCACCCTGTTCGGAAACTATATCGGCACGCTTCGTGAGTCGGGCTTCTACTTTGTCAATCCGTTCTGCGTCGCCGTGAACCCCGCCGCGGGAACGCACCTCGGCCAGAGTGCCGACGTGGACGGTGGCGACCCGGCAAAATTCTCTCTCGCAAAAAATGACGCCGCTCAGCGCGAGAACAAGAAAATATCCCTCAAGGCCATGACGCTCAGCAACGCGAAGCAGAAGGTCAACGACGTCCTCGGCAACCCGGTCGAAATCAGCGTCGCGGTCATCTGGAAAGTGAAGGACACCGCCGCCGCGGTGTTTAACGTCGACAATTATAAGGAATACCTCTCCCTGCAGTGTGATTCCGCGGTGCGCGACATTGTAAAAATCTATCCCTACGACATGGCTCCCGGAATCGACACCACCGGAGACGGTCAGGCCGATGACGGCAGTCTTCGCGGATCCACCACTGTGGTCGCTGAGCGTATCCGTCAGCTGATTCAGGATAAGGTAAAGGACGCCGGGCTGGAAATTATAGAGGCGCGCATCACCTATCTCGCCTATGCGCCGGAAATTGCCGCGGTCATGCTGCAGAGACAGCAGGCCTCCGCTGTGATCGACGCCCGCAAGATGATCGTGGACGGCGCCGTCGGCATGGTGGAAATGGCACTCGACAGGTTGAAGGAAAACGGGACCGTCGATCTCGACGAGGAGCGCAAGGCGGCGATGGTGTCAAACCTGCTTGTCGTCCTCTGCGGCAGCCATGACGCACAGCCTGTCGTCAACTCCGGCAGTCTGTATTGATGCTCGAGGTGTAGATATGTCCAGAAAACAAGTGCCCCTGCGGCTCGATGACAAACTATATGACGCGATCGCCGCCTGGGCGGCGGATGACTTCCGCTCCGTCAACGGACAGATCGAATACCTTCTGACAGAATGTGTGAAACAGCGAAAGAAAAACGGCGGCACCGTCCCAAAACAATTGGACGTGCCGCCGGATATTCACATATCTTGACGTGCCCCTGCGCGGAGCTTCGCAGCCCTGAGAATTCTGGCTTCCTTTCAATTTTCCTCCTGCCGCCTGGATAAAGCTCCACGCTCACTCGTCCGGATGGTTCTTCCGGATCAGTTCCTCCATCGGCGTGACAAGAATCTGTCCCTTTCCGTCGAGGAGATTGTTCGGCATGAACAGTCTCTGCGATGTATCTACCCCGTCGAATCGGATATCCATGAGTTCCATGATCTCCCGCTCCGGCCACTGCGCCGCGACGTCATACAGGTCAGAGATCGTCGGCAGTTCCTTTTCGCCGCGGACCTCATATTCCCGGATCACAGGCCCGAAGTCAAAATCATACATCACGACCGGAGCCCCATCCTTCTCGAGATAGGCATGAATCATGACGAGGGAATGGCCCTCCTCACGCATCGTCTGTGCGATACCGTGAATCTGTTCCTTCGTCGCCGGAATAATCTGTGTCTCAGGCATGGTCCTCTGTTTCCTTTCTGCGGTGTCAGCCCTGCGCGCGGACTGCCATGGTTATTTCTGGTATGTCCGGTTGTTTCTGACATATCCTCATGCTGCAGCCGTTCTCGTCACTTACTTTGTCTCTGCCGCCGCTTTCTCCGCGGCGGCCTTTTTCTTTGCCTCAGCAGCGGCTTTCATCGCCGCGATCTGTTCCGGCGTGAATTTGGGAGCCGGCGGTTTCTTCTTTGTAAAGGTTCCCGAAACCAGAAAGTCCTCCGGCTTCGTTCCGACGATCATATAATCTTCCGTCAGGTGAATGGCGTGCCGAGCACAGAAATCCGCGCAGGTTCCGCAGAACGTGCAGCTCGTGAGATCAAACGTGAGCGTGATCTCCTGGTCGCCGTTCGGCAGAGGATGAATATCCCGGCTGATCGCCTGCGGCGCGCATACCTTCTGGCACATTCCACAGTTGACGCAGACTGAAGGATCATACGCAATCCGGCCGCGGTAATGCGGCTGCGCTGCCGGTGCCTCAGCCAGCGGAAATTTCTCTGTCGCCGGTTTCGTAAACAGATTCCGGATAGCCTGTCCGAGATATGGGAAAATCATGCATCCGCCTCCTGTTCCGCGCCCTGCCGCACCGCTGTGGCATCTCCGGTCCCGAACTCTGCCCGCTCTTCATGCTCCACCGCTGCCGCCACCGCCGGTGACGGTGCCATTCCGCCGTGCTTTCTCATTTCACGCCTTTTCTCTTCCAGAATTTCTGCCGCTTTGGCCAGCCCAGCCACAATTGCCTCCGGCTTGGGCGTGCATCCGCCGACGGAGACATCCACATGGGTGTATTTCTCAAGCGGCCCGGCGATCGCGAAGCTCCCCTTGAATACATTGCCTGACCGCGGGCAGGAACCAAGACTGACGACACATTTTGGCTCCGGCACCTGCGCCAGCGTGCGGATCAGCCGGTCCACCGACTGCATCGTGATCGGCCCGCTGACCACCACAATGTCCGCCTGCCGCGGCGTGCCGGTGAGATGAAATCCGAAGCGCTCCGCATCATATCTCGGCGTGAGGACCGAAACCAGCTCAATATCACATCCATTGCAGGACCCGGCGTTGATGTGATAAATCCACGGGCTCTTTCTCATGCTTTTGTCAATCCATTTCTGAAACATAATCTATTCCTCTGCTGTACCATCTCCGCAGACCAAATCCAGTGTTTTGTCTGCGTTTCTTCGCCCAATTTATGATCGGCTACACTCCAGCCCACACGAGCAGCAGACCTGCCAGGGCAAAACCCGTCACAACTGTCCAGTAGAAATGGAACACCTGCTCCACCTTGAGCCTTGCGCAGACCGCGTGAGGCAGTGCGGCAGAGATAAACATCACCGCGATGCAGAGCAGAATGCCGATCAGGATATCCACCGGAACAATGCCGGTGAAGCGGTTTCCCAGGAACATGGCGACAAACAGGGAAGACATGGTATAAACCTTCACCATGTGCGTCAGCCGGTACATGGCAAGCGGCGTACCGCTGTACTCCGCGAGCATTCCCTCGCAGATCTCGGTCTCCGCCTCTGCGATGTCGAACGGATGCATGCCCGTCTCACATGGGATGACAAAGAGCATGGCGATTGCGGCCGGGATGGCCGCTGGAGAAAAGAGCAGTGGTCCATTCATCTCCTGATAGGCCAGGATGCCCTCCAGGGAAAAGACAGCCCCGGACGGCTGATCTGCGCCGACAGCCCTCGCCACTGTCAGAATCACCAGCACAAACGGCAGCTCATACGAGATCATGGCGACCATTTCACGCGACAGCCCGACGCCTGCGAACGGCGATCCGGAGGAGGCCGCCCCGAGAATCTCACAGACGCTCACAAAGGTGAGAAGGTACAGGATGACGACCAGATCGCTTCCCATGGTAACCGGTATAAAACCGGCAAACGGAATGAACATCGACACCGAGATGAGCAGCACAAACCCCAGATAAGGCGAGCCAAGGAACACAGCACGCTTTGCCCTCGCCGGGATGATCGTCTCCTTCCCGCAGCATTTCAGAAAATCATACCAGGGCTGCAGGATCGGCGGTCCCACACGGTTCTGCATTCTTGCAACCAGCTTATTATTGAGTCCCATGAGCAGAACGCCCATAGCTACATCAAACAACAGTCCGGGGAACACCAGAATATGAAACAGCTGTATCAGAATCTGCATCACATAACCTCCCGCTGTCACAGAAACAGGCAGGCATACAGCAGCACAAAGGCCAGCGCCACGATGCCGTACCGTGTGTAATCATTGATGACGCCGCTGTGCCATCTGCGCATTCCCTGGAAATAATGCCTCCAGTTCGTCTTGAATCCCCAGAAGAGGTCTCCGCCTCCCACCTGGGAGTACTCCGACTCTTCTCCGGAGAAGAAGTTCTCGTACTTCGGGTCCTTCTCTCCCGTAAAGGTCAGCGTGGTGCCGGAGAGCACCGGATTGCGGTAATGCCCTTCCTTCTCCGCGGGCTTCAAAATCCGCCCGGCATCTGCAAAACCATCTCTGGTGAAAGCTGCCGTCCGCCCGGCTCTTCTGTCCATCTCATGCCGCTCCTCCGGACTCTTCTGCTCCGCCGTGCCGAGCACTGCCACAAGGCAGACAGCGCAGCTGACAATGAGCAGAAGGCAGAGCCACGATACCGGACCCCAGAATCCAATCTCCATAGAGAAAGCCGCCTGCGCCCCCGCGCCTGCTGCCGCACCGGAACCCAGCATTCCCTGAATATATCCCGCCGCGTTCAACGCCGCAGCCGCAGCCGGACCGACCAGCTTCTGCAGGACCTCCCACGGCAGCACGCCGGTGAGAATGCACAGGACCGCAAGAATCCACATCGGGATCCGCATGGTCAGCGGCACTTCCTTCGTATTTTCAAATTGCGGTTGGAGCTGCCCGAAAAATACGCTCTGCGCCACCTTGACAAAGGAGGCCAGCGTCAGCACCGAACTCAGCAGGCAGACTACACACACCACAATATAGAAGAAGTTTCCGGTGTCCAGACCCTTCTCAAAGGATGCCTGATAAATCATCCACTTGGAGAAAAAGCCATTGAACGGCGGCAGCCCGCTGATCGAAGCCGCGCCGATGAGAAACAGCGCGCAGGTTTTCGGCATCTTCTTCGCCAGTCCGCCGAGCCTGCCAAGATCCAGGGATCCGGTTGCGTACTGCACCGCGCCGGCGCACAGGAACAGAAGTCCCTTGAACAGCGTGTGATTCATCGCATGATACAGACCCGCGCTGAGTCCCAGCGCGGTGCCCAGCCCGACCGCCGTGATAACATAGCCGACCTGCGAGATCGAATGGAAGGCGAGGAGCCGCTTGAAGTCGTGCTGATTGAACGCCATCGTCACACAGATGAAGCAGCTGACCGCGCCAAATCCGGTGATCAGAATGGAGACCGCCGGTTCATTGATATTTTGATACAAAATATATGCGAGCCGGATGATGCCATAGACGCCGCACTTCGTGATGACGCCTGAGATCATCAGGGAGATCGAGGCAGGTGCCACGGCGTGTGCATCCGCTGCCAGAGGATGGAACGGGAACAGGAACGCCTTGGTTGAGAAGCCGAGGAACAGGAACGCAAAGGCGCCGACCGTCACCAGATTCTGATGATCCGGCAGCGCCGCGGCGATCTGCGCCATGTTCAGCGTATGCAGCTGGGAATACAGCATGGCGATTCCGACCAGAACAGAGGTCGAACCGATCGAGCCGACCACCATGTATTTGAGCGCACCTTCCAGCGCGCCCTCGTAATCCACGCGAAATGCGGTCAGTGCCACCGCCGTCATCGTCATGATTTCAATCATGACAAAAATGTTGAACAGATCTCCGGTGAGCACCAGGCCGAGCAGCGACCCGGAGAGCATCAGGAACAGCGTATAATAATTCTCGAGACTATCGTCCCGATTCATATAGGTGAAACTGTAGAGACCGGAGACGAATACGGCGATGGTGACAACCAGTCCGAAGAACAGACTCAGCGCGTCCACCTCGAGTCCGATGCCGATCGCCCACGGGCCGACCGGCGCCCAGTTTCCCATCCAGTAGCCGATCACCTGTCCTCCAATCATCACGGGAGCGATGAGCGCGATCATCAGACAGAGCGGAATGGTCACCGCCGCAGCCACGATCAGATTGCGCAGGACCTTGTTCAGCCGTCCGAACAATGCCACAAGAAAAGCACCGAGAAACAGCGAGATAATTGCCAGAATCGGATAATGTTCCATATTCATTGGGCTTTACACCGACCGCACGGCGGGACGCTCCCGGTTCCGGAGATTCCCACCTGCAGGCTGTCAGCCTCTTAACCTCCTTATCTCTGTGCTGTCAAGGGTTCCGTATTTTGCCTTGATGCGGATGATCAGTCCTAGTACCATCGCTGTCGTGCAGGCACCGATGACAATGCTGGTCAGAGTCAGTGCCTGAGGGACCGGATCCACAAAGAACATCCCGGGATGAATCTCCCCCGCCGTGAAGATCGGCGCGGTTCCGCCCGGGTTGAAGCCGACGGAAACAACAAGCAGATTCGTGCCGTAATCACATAATCCCATCCCGATCAGAATTTTGATGAGATTCTTTTTCACTGCCATGCAGTACAGACCGAGCGCGATGAGAAAAAAGGAAGCCGCGTAATTCACCAGAATCATGACTTTTTCTCCTCTCTGCTGCTGCCATCGTCGGTGTCAAGCGCCTCCAGCATCATAATCAGCAGGCAGCTGATGCCGGCCATCACGTGATAACCCACGGCGTCATTCATGAGCATCGCGCTCTCCTCCCGCCCTGCCGGGAAGACAAAATTGAAGCAGAAGTGCAGGCCCGCCGCAATGCCGGCGAGACCGATGCACACATAGACAATTTCCGCTGCCGTCTCAGAGTAATGCAGGAAATGGCTGTGGAATACCTTCCGGATACCGGTGAGACCGTACGCCAGATAAACAAGGAGTACTGTGCCGGCCGCGAGCACACCGCCCTGGAAACCGCCGCCCGGACTCATCGCGCCGTGCAGGATGATATACCAGCCATAGACCGTGGCAAATGGAAGAAGGAAATCAGCCGCGCACTTTACGATCACCGGTTTTCTTCTGTATTTTGTCCGGCTCTTCTGATCCGTCCGGTAGCTTACGACCTTCAGCGGCTCCTGCCCTGCGTCTCCTCTTGTGCCGACGATCGCCGCGGAGGCCTTATTGCCCTTTTTGCGCAGGATTGCGGTTGTTCCGGCGATTGCGCCGATCAGAATGAAGCTCTCGCCCAGCGTGTCGTAGCCTCTGTAGTTGAACACCACCGAGTACACCACGTTGTCCGCCGCAGTCTTCTCGTTATTCTCATTCACCATGACCGCTGCGACACCGTCCGCCCCGCTGTCATCGTATGCATGCGCATCCTGCTGGAGCACCGATACATCTGTGCTTCGTCCGTCGTAGGTTGGAGCGCTGCCTGCCATACGGATCGCTGCCGCCAGTCCGATACACAGAATCAGGAGCAGCGAAACCGCCAGGACTGGTTTTGACGCCCTGCTGTCATTCATGACTGTCCTCCCCCTTTCTGCCGGTTCCTCCATTGTCTGCGGACCATGCAGCTTTCTGTGCTGATTCCGCCGTTTCCACCATGTTATGAGCCGCAGCGGATACCGTTGTGGTTTCCAAATCTGCCTCCATCTTGCGGTCGACCTCACGGCACTTGCGCAGGGCGACGATATACAGGATAGTGGACAGAATCGCGCCGACAGAAACCTCCGCAATCGCTACATCCGGCGCCTGCAGGAGGATGAACTCCAGCCCGACAAAGGATCCAGTCGCCGCCAGCGCAAGGATTGAGCTGATCAGCTTCTCCGCATGCACTGCGGTAATGGCAGAGGCAATGGCACCGATGATCACCAAGGTATTCAGAATTGTGAATAGAATTCCACTCATATGCATCCTTGCAGTCCCTACTGCAGTTCTCCCTCCTCCGCCTGTTGAGAAGCGTCCGCGCCGGACACGTCAAACGCGCTGTCCGGAAGATCCGCCGTGTTATGAGTATGCGCCTCCTCGCCAAAATCCGCGGCGAGGTCATCCACGCAGAACGGTTCAGCGGGTTTGCAGCCGATCCGGTACGCTGCCTTGCAGAGCGCGTGGTTCGAGATCGGGTTCGTCACAAGGACAAAGACGGCCAGAATCACGAGCTTCACGGCAGTGCCTGCGGAGAGTCCCGCTGTAATCACATAAAGAATGCCGGCGAGATTCACGCAGATCGTGCTGAGCGTCGCAATGCAGGTCGAGGCCTGCATCCGTCCGAAGACATCCGGCATCCGGAGAATGCCCATCGTTCCGATCAGCGCAAAAAAGGCGCCGATGATCAGCAGTACTGCGATAATTGCTGTCATGACTGTGCTCATCATACCCTCCCCTCCAGATAACGGGAAATGAACACCGTCGAAATAAATCCAAGGATCGCGACCACCAGGGCGATATCCAGGTATATCATCCGTCCGCAGGACAGCGCGTACAGCACCAGCGCGGTGGATGTAATAAGATCCAGAGAATCCGCCGCCACCAGACGGTCCGCCGCGGAGGGACCTCTTGCAATCCGGTATATGAGTCCCAGAGCCAGGACGACATAACAGATTGCGCCGATCAGAAATAACGTATTCATCTGTCCGCTTCCTTTCCGGGCTTTTCGCCCCAGATACGGGCGATTGCCCGCTCCATGCGTCCCTTGATGATCTCACCGGCCTTCCCGCGGTCTGTCTCGGCCACATCGATCCACTGGACGTAATATACCGGATTGCCCTGGTCATCCTCCGCCACATCCATCGTGATTGTGCCCGGCGTCAGCGTGATGGAATTGGCAACCATGGCAAGTCCATACTCACTCCGGATCCGTCCGTCGCCCGGAACCCGGATGACACCAGGCGAGAGGCGATCATAATGCCCGGAGAGCACGATTTTTGCCATCTGATTGTTCGCTGCGATCAGCTCTCTCATAAAAACAAAAAGGCAGTAGATCAGGAGCAGAAGCAGCCTCACAGGATTGTAGAGATACCAGGCGCTCTCATGGATGAGGAATCGGGAGGAAAGTGCCGCCGCACCGGCAGAAACAAGTGCGCCGAGCAGCAGCTCACGCGGATTTGCGCTCCACACCAAAAGCTCCCAGAACAAAAAACATAGAATAAATGTGGAGAGCCAGGCACTGATTTTTTTCATAAACAACCTCCATCACGCATTGCTTCTCTCAGTCCACCTCGATCGATTCCACACGGATATCCCAGTTCGATGGCAGGAGGCGGAACTCCCTGCCGCCGCAGACCCTGCACGCATATTCAGGAATCCCTGCGTCCGCATCTTCCACCGCAAGCTCCGACTCCGTGCCACAGCTTCCGCAGGCTACCCGCACCGGCAGGACCTGAAACTCCAGCGCGGCTCCCTCCGCAGCCGTGCCGCTGCTCGCGGTCGGAAAATACTTCTCTACATACTCCGGAAGAATCCCTGTATAGTGGCCGACCGAGACCACAATCCGGAGTACCTTCCGCGCTCCGGCCCCCTCTGCTGCCCGAAGTGCGGCAGTCAGGAGACTTTCTGTCGCCGCCAACTCATGCATAAAACACCTCCGGACTCGTTTGAAGTATTTTGCACCCCTACCTGTCCAGGCAGCTGAAGCACGGGTCGATCGATGCCACGATCAATCCGACATCCGCCACCGTGTTTCCCTTGAGCATCGTCGGTATTGTCGGCGCGTTCCGGAAGGTGGGGACATGTACACTGACGCGGTAATTGGTCGGTCCTCCGTCCGTCACCACCTGATAAACTAACTGCCCGCGCGGCGCCTCATGCCGCATTGTGCAGCGTCCCGCCGGGACCTTTGGAATTCTGGTACCACAGTTGATCGGCCCCTCCGGCAGTGTCTCGAGTGCCTGCCGGATGATTTTGATCGATTCCATCACCTCGAGCACACGGATCACAACTCTGGCATAGACATCACAGGAGTGCTGCACCGGCACGTCAAACGTGAAGTCTTCATAGGAGCTGTACGGTGCATCCCGGCGCACATCGATGTCCACGCCAGACGCTCTGGCATGCGGTCCGATTGCACCGAGGCGGACGGCATCTTCATGGGTGAGGACGCCGACGCCCTTCGTGCGCATCGCGAGCGTCTTATCGTTCGTGAGCCACCAGGTGATCGGTTTCATTTTCTCCTCGAGATCATCCATCGCCGCCAGAATATACTGTCTTGTCCCGTCGTCAATATCCCGCCTTGCTCCGCCGATCGTGTTCATCGCGTAATTCACACGGTTTCCGGACAGGCGTTCCAGCGTATCCATCGTGCGCTCGCGGTCCTTCCAGACCTGCATGAACAGAGAATCATGTCCCACAATATGACAGGCGACGCCGATCCACAGCAGATGAGAATGAATCCGCTCAAGCTCCTCCGTGATCACACGGATATACTGCCCGCGCTTCGGCACCTCTATGCCAGCTATATTCTCGATGCACAGGCAGTATGTCAGCGCATGGGAATGGGAGCAGATGCCGCACACCCGCTCCACAAGCGTGATCGTCTGAATAAAATTCCGCTCCTGACAGAGCTTTTCAATGCCGCGGTAATTGTATCCAATAAAGACCTGTGCATCAGAAATGCGCTCGCCGTCCACGATAAGCCTCGCGTGAACCGGCTCCTCCAGCGCGGGATGATATGGTCCGACAGGAATGATGTAACTCATAAGAAGCCCCTTTTTCTCCTGGACGAATGACTTCCATACAGTTCCTCCGGCCGCTGTCATAAATCACTGCAATCTCACAGCAGACAGCCGTCAAACTGTATATAAAATATAATACGAAAAACACCTGTTTTGTTCAATCGCACTAAAGCAATTTGGCGCATTGTACGAAAATAAATACACGTTCTGTCCAATGGCGCTCACCTGGTGATCTTTAAATTCCCAGTAAAGGATTTCTAATTTACACTTGTTGAACTTTCTTCACCTGAGCGTGGCTTTGGCAGTTAAGTTGGAACAGCCCTAGGGCAATCGATAAGATTGCACCTGGGAACGCCTCAACACTGCTGTTCCAAATTATATGCAGCCATCGTCATGAGAGAATCTGCATCAGATCCTCCCTGGTGATGGTACTGCTCGAGAGAGCATCTCCACTCAAAATCTGATCCGCCAGATCCCGCTTCATCGCCTGCATTTCCAGAATTTTGTCCTCGATTGAGTTTCGGACGATCATCTTATAAACCGTGGCGACCGGCTGCTCAAAGGACTGGCGAAAGTCCTCGTACCGGTACAGGAAGCCGGGCATCAGATAATCAAATATTGAAAATTCAGTCCGTCATTTGACGCAATGTCCCACTTCAGCAGATCAGAGGACGTGACGAAAACATCATAATTAGCTTGTTTGGGACAAGAAAGACACATCGGGAAATCAGCATTGCTGATTTCCCGATGTGTCTTTCTTATTCCAGTCTCTCCGCTCGTCAGTTCAGGAACTCTCTGTTCAGGGTGATATGGAACGACGGTTCGATTGCAAGCAGATCCTCGTCTGTGATCGTCTGCAGAATCGGACGGCCGGTCGACAAAATTTTGACGTAAATCTCCGCGCTCTTCTCGATCGTGTGCGCAAGACCGAACGCAGTGTCAAAATCCGGGCCGGATACAAAAATGCCGTGGTGCGCCCAGACCGCCGCCTGATACTTCTTCATCAGCCTGCTGGTCGCCTGCGCAATCTCCGGGCCGCCCGGAACCATCCACGGCACGACGCCTACTCCTTCCGGGAAGATGACCGGGCACTCGGTCATGCTCTGCCAGAGCACGCGGGAAAATGTCTTGTCATCGAGAGGAAGGATGAACGTCAGCGCGATGATGTTTGCCGGATGGCAGTGATAAATCACCCGGTTTGCGCCGCCCGTTACCTCCTTGCGGACACTGTGGTTCATGAAATGGGATGGAAATTCGCTGGTCGGACGTGCGCCATTGCCAAGTCCCCAGACAATTCTCCAGGAATCCCCCTTGTCGTTGATCTCCACGATGCCGATGTTGGCCGCCGCGTCGAGCTGCACATTCCGCATAAACCGGCCGCTGCCCGTTGTGATGAAATACTCCCCGGCGAGATTGTCAGCCTGGACACCCATGTTCACCCACGGGCGGGGCGTCTCGTCGAAGAACGGGCGCGCAGCGTCCACATCCTCCTTCTTCATGCGGTAGGTCAGATTGCCGCCGTTTCTCTCATGCCATCCCTGCTCCCATCCGTCGGTGCACAGACGGATGAATCCTTCCACTGCCGGTACCTCTTCCATTCTTCCGATCGCCATCACTATCCTCCTGATCAGTTCCGTTTTCTGTGCCAGAATCCAATGCTCTGTGCCGCGTCCTTTGCGGCACCCTCAGCAGAAACGCCCGAGTGAGCCCGCTCCCGTATCGGAACGCTGGTGTCAGCGGCGCCAATGCCTTATCATTCCGTACTCAATTTCTTGCGCTCAACACTTCCTTCTCGTAGCGCTCGATCTCTCCGAACCACGTGCCATCCTCCGGCACGCCGCACTGTCTGCAGTATTCATTCCAGACCTCGCCGAACGGCTCCGTCTTGAGTTCCTCCTGCCGGACCATCAGCTCCGTGAAGCGTCCCTCATCCTGCAGCTCTTTCAGTGCCTCGTTCGGTGTGAGCAGCGCATACAGCAGCGCTTTCTCCGTGTTGCGGAACCCGGTCGCCCATGCGGAGATCCGGTTGATCGAGGCGTCAAAATAATCGAGCGCCATGTGGACCCGTCCCTCGAGGCCGCCGCAGCGGACAATCTCCTTGCACAGCTCCCTCGTCTCATCGTCAAAAAGCACCACATGATCGGAATCCCAGCGCACCGGGCGCGTGATGTGCAGCGCGATCTCCGGGAAAAAAGCCAGAAGAGCAGGAATTTTGTCGCTGACAACCTCCGTCGGATGATAATGCCCGTTGTCCATCAGCGGAATGCAGCGATCCTTGTTAAATGCCGCATAGCTCAGCGCAAACTCCGAACTCCCGACCGTGTATGACTCAACGCCGATACCGAATACCTTCGACTCAATGCAAGGCTTCACCTGCGTGAAATCATATTCTTCAGACAGAATCGCATCAATCGACTCGCGATAGCGTTCCCTCGGTCCCTTCCGGTCAGCCGGGATGTCCTTGAAGCCGTCCCCGGTCCAGATATTCATGATGCAGGGCTGACCCAGCTCCTTCGCCAGATAAGTCGAAATGCGAATGCAGGCGCGGCCATGCTCAATCCAGAAATCCCGCGTATCCTTGTTCGGCGAGGCAAGCGTCAACGGATCACACTTCGGGTGAGAGAAGAACGTCGGATTGAAATCGCATCCCATCCTGTGCTCCCTGCAGAAATCCACCCATGCGCTGAAATGCTTCGGCTCGAGCTTATCCCGGTCAACCCATCCGCCGTTTTCTTCATTCATGATCGCATAGCTCGCATGAAGATTCATCTTCGGCGTGCCGGGCACCAGGCGCCTCACCTCGTCGATATCCGCCATCAGCTCCTCCGGCGTCCGCGCCCGCCCGGGATAATTTCCCGTCGTCTGAATTCCGCCCGTCAGCGGCTTATCCGGATCCGTGTCGAACCCCCGCACATCGTCCCCCTGCCAGCAATGCAGAGACAGCGGCGCCTTCCTCAGCCGATCCATCGCCGCCTGCGTGTCCACTCCGAGCGCCGCATACCGTTCCTTTGCTTCCTGATAACTCATCCTCTCCTCCTTTGTCCCTGACAAGTTTAGCTTGTTCGGGACAATTTTTGTCCCGAACAAGCTAAACTTGTCAGGGACAAAATCCGCCGTCACCGCGGCATAAATTCCTGAATCGGGAAGCTATCCCGAATCGTTTTCCTTGCCTCGCCCAGGTCCTTCAGCTCATCGTCCGCGATCCACTGCGCGATGAGATTGCCGAGTGCCGTTCCCTCCGTCGGACCCGCGTACACCGGAAGTCCCGTGGCATCCGCTGTCCTCTGATTGAGATACTGATCCTGCGATCCGCCTCCCACGATGTGAAGTGCAGCGAACGTCCGCCCGGTCAGCGCCGCGAGATCCGCCGCAGTTCTTGCGTAATCCGCCGCGAGCGAGTTGTAGATCGTCTGCATCGTCTCGCCGACCGTGAGGCAGGTCCCGGTCTGCCGGTCCTCCGGCCTGCCGCTCAGAGCAGGCCGCCGCTCCGCCGCCGCAGCCGCCACCTCCTTCAACATGGACGCCGGCGCGAGGAATCTCGGATCGTCCGCTTCCACCGTCACATCAAAATCCGTGCATTCCTCTGCCCGCGCAATGAGTTCCTGGAAAGACGGTTTCTTCCCAAGGCGCGTGCCGAGTTCCCGCCGCACCGACTGAATCATCCATAGTCCCATGATATTGCGCAGGTAGCGGAACCGGTACTCATAGCCGCCTTCATTGGTGAAGTTGGCCTCTCTGCTCTCCGCCGTCGTGATCGGCGCCGGATTTTCCACTCCCATCAGGCTCCAGGTTCCGGAGGACAGGAACAGCGACCGATTATCCTCCGCCGGTACTGCAAGAAAAGCGGATCCGGTATCATGCGTTGCCGGAAGAAGTACGCGGCAATCAAAACCCGCTTCCTGCCGCACCGCTGGCTGCAGATGCCCCAGCTCCGTCCCCGGCATCCGAATCTGCTGAAAAATCCCACGCGGCAGACCATACGCCCGGATCAGTTCATCGTCCCAATCCCTGCTTTCCGCATTTACCAGCGCTGTCGTGGTCGCATTGGTGTATTCATTTGCCATCACGCCCGTCAGCCGCCAGTTCAGATAATCCGGAATCATCAGAAAGGCAGCCGCCTGTTCCAGTTGCTCCGGATGCTCGCGCCGGAGCGCCGCAAGCTGATAACAGGTATTGAACTGAAGGTACTGAATCCCCGTCCTTGCATACTGGTGGGCAAAATTCACACCTTCCCCACCTTCTGCCGCCAGCCGGTCGAGTTTATCCCTTACGCCGTCCGTTCTTGCATCCCGGTATGCCACGGCATCGCCGATCCGTCTGTTGTCCCTGTCCAGCAGGACAAAATCGACCGCCCAGGTATCAATCCCCATCGTCTGCGGCTGGTATCCGGCCGCGGCGGCTGCCTTCATCCCCTCGATGACGCTTTCCGCCAGTCTGTCAATATCCCAGCACAGGTGTCCGTTCTTCTCCACCAGACCATTCTCAAACCGGTAGACCTCCGTCAGCTTCATTCTGCCGGCCACGAGTTCTCCGATGATGTGGCGGCCGCTCGAGGCACCGATATCCACCGCCAGATGACATCTTTTCATTCCCTGCTTCCTCCAGGACTTGTAACCAAAAGTTTCCATTTCTATAATGCTAGTATAGAAAGAAAAACAGGCGGATACCATAAAGGAAAGTCCGTGCTTTTTTAGGATTAGTCCCGCGTCGGTTTTCAAAGAGTTCCAGTATATTTATCTGCCCGGCGCGAACCGGGTGGGCTGCGCGGATCAGTCCGGACAGGTATTCACAAACTGACCACAATGATGACCAAGAAGAAAGAAAACTTAACTGTCGTCCTCGACGTCGACCCATCCAGTGTCTGGATCCGCACCACGCCAGGCGCTCTTGCGCTCGACCAGCCTTATTACTGTACGGAGGCCGGTCATTTCATCGCCGGACCGGGCTTCTCCACCATCCGGTCGAACAAAGACAGCTACCTCCTGTTCTACACAGTGTCCGGAAAAGGTTTTGTGGAACAGGCTGGCTGCCGCGTCTCCCTGTCGACCGGCCAGGCACTGCTCCTCAATTGCCGGATTCCGCAGCAATACGGCACCGCGCCGGGTTCGGGCGGCTGGGATCATTACTGGATGCACATCGACGGTGACGGTGTCCGCGCTGCTGGCGCCATGATGAAGACTGCGGCGACGCTGCCCGTGATCGACATGAACGGTGTCGCTCTGCCCGCCTCCTTTGATGCCATCTTCTCCTGGACCGATGCGGATTCCGCTGAGGCGATAATCGAGCAGGGCCTCATGATTCACCGTATTCTCGCCCGCATGCTCCAGCTCCAGCTATCCGCCGGCAAAGGACGCAGCCAGGGAAACCGGGCGCTCATCCGCTCCGCAGCGGACTATATCCGCGCGCACAGCGCAGCTCCGCTGTCCATCGAGGATCTCACGCAGCAGACCAATATGTCAAAATCCTGCCTCATGCGTCAGTTTCGGATCTACATGGGAACCACACCCTACAACTACCTCCTGTCATGCCGCATCACCGAGGCCAAAGAACTGCTCTCCCTCACGGAACTGTCCGTCGCCGAAATTGCGGAGCGGGTCGGATTCCGGGATGAAAGCACCTTTTCTTCCCGCTTCTCCGCCATGACCGGCATTTCGCCGCTTCAATACCGGAGAAGCACGATCCGGCAGAATGAACACAGCACAGTACAGGGAACCTTTCCCCTGGAGAAATCATCATGACAAAATACTCTTTTTCCAGCTCCACTGACAACAAGACCCGTTCAGCTGCGCAGGTTTCCGCTCCCGCCCCCTCTGCTGCTGACACATTCCTGCCCGCGTCTGAGTCCGCCCCCTCTGCTGCTGACACATCCCTGCCCGCGCCCGCCGGCCGCGATACCAGCGCCGCAGCTTCCGCCGCGTCCTCCCGCAGCGCTGTGAAAGACCTCACGACCGGCGATCCCATGAAACTCATCCTCGGCTTTGCCGTGCCGCTTCTCGGCGGACTGCTTTTTCAGCAGTTCTACAACATGGTGGACTCCCTCATCGTCGGCCGCTTTCTCGGCGTGAAAGCGCTCGCCGGTGTGGGTTCCACCGGCTCCATCAATTTCATGATCATCGGATTCTGCATGGGCGTCTGCAATGGTTTTGCCATTCCCCTCTCCCAGCAGTTTGGCGCCCGCAAATATACAGAAATGCGCCGCTTCTTTGTTCACAGCATCTATCTCTGCGCGCTGTTCTCCGTAGTCATGACGACGGCCGTCTGCCTCCTCTGCCCGTGGATTCTGCACGCGATGAACACACCGGCGGACATCTACAGCTACGCCTACCAGTACATTTTCCTGATCTTTCTCGGAATCCCGGCCACCTTCCTGTACAACCTCATCTCCGGCGCAATCCGCGCGCTCGGTGACTCCAAGGCACCGGTTGTCTTTCTCGTGATCTCCTCCGCCGTCAACATCGTGCTCGACCTCGTCTTCATCCTGGCCGCTCACATGGGTGTGGCCGGCGCGGCACTTGCCACCGTGATTTCCCAGCTCTTCTCCGGTCTGCTCAGCGTTCTCTACCTCGTCCGCAGGATCGAACTCCTCCACATCCGCAGAGACGAATGGACATTCCAGCCCCATCTCGCCAAAATTCTCCTCATCATGGGCGTTCCGATGGGCCTCCAGTACTCCATCACCGCCATCGGCTCTGTCATCCTCCAGACCGCCGTCAACGGCCTTGGCTCCGTCTACGTCGCGGCACAGACCGCGGGTGGAAAAGTCAGCATCTTCTTCTGCACACCGTACGATGCCCTTGGATCCACCATGGCCACCTGGGGCGGACAGAATGTCGGCGCCGGACGGCTTGACAGACTGAATAAGGGTCTAAAATCCGCCTCCATCCTCGGCTGCTGCTATGCAGTGGCGGAATTCCTCATCATGTTCTTCTTCGGCCGCCAACTCTCCAGCCTCTTCCTTGGAAGCGCCGCTTCCCCGGAGGAACTCAACCTCATCCTTGACAGCGCGAGACTCTTCCTCATCACCAACGCCGCCTTCTACATTCCCCTTGTATTCGTCAACGTCGTCCGATTCCTGATCCAGGGAATGGGCTACTCCGGCCTCGCCACCCTCGCCGGCGTCTGCGAAATGATCGGCCGCACCGCAGCAGCCCTCCTCCTCATCCCGCGCATCGGATACCCCGGCGCCTGCTGGGCAAGCCCCATCGCCTGGATCCTCGCGGACGCCTTCCTCCTCCCCGCCTACTTCCACGTCCGCCGCAAAACCTACGCCACGTTCGGCCAAGCCCGGAATTGTCCCTAAGGAGTTTAGCTTGTTCGGGACAAAAATTGTCCCGAACAAGCTAAACTCCTTAGGGACAAAAAAGCAGGCGCCGTAGCGCCTGCTTTTTTCATGACATCATCGCATGATTCTCTGTTCAGTGCATCACAATCAGTTCATAGGATCTTGTCCCGAGTCCGATCTTTTCGCCGTGTTCCAGTGTCTCCTTCCAGGCGACATTCGGGTTATTGTTCAGCCACACGTCATGATGGTCATGGAAGTCCGGTGCCGCCATGTTGTCGCCGAGCTGGCTGTTGCGTATCGGCGTCGCCTTCTCGCAGAGATCGACGCACGCCTGATCCAGCGCGATAGGATCGAACGACGCCAGCATACCGATATCCGGCAGGATCGGCGCGTCATTTTCTCCATGGCAATCGCAGTTCGGCGAGACATCCGTGATCAGGCTAATGTGGAAGCACGGACGGCCATAGCAGACCGCCTGGGCATATTCCGCCATGCGCCGGCCGAGCATCTGCGGCGCATCCCAGTTGTCGTTCGCAATCGCGTCGAACGCGCATGCACCGATGCACCGTCCGCAGCCCTTGCAGATGGCAGGATCAATATATGCCCTGTGCACCGGAAGTCCGTTCTTCATCACCTCCGGATAGGAGATGGCGTTGGAACCGCATTCCCTCGCGCAGCGCATGCATCCGCGGCAGCGATCCTGATCCACGTGCGGATGGCCGCTCTGATGCTGCTGCATCTTGCCCGCGCGGCTTCCGCAGCCCATGCCGATATTTTTGATGGTTCCGCCAAACCCGGCCTGCTCATGTCCCTTGAAGTGCGTCAGCGAGATAAAGATATCCGCATCCATGATGGCGTGTCCGATAAACGCCGTCTTACAGTACTCTCCGTTGTGCACCGGCACCTCGATGTCGTCGGTCCCGCGGAGTCCATCCCCGATCAAAATCTGGCATCCCGTGGTTGTTGGATTGAAGCCGTTCAGGTTCGCGCAGTCCAGATGCTCCAGCGCATGCTTGCGGCTGCCCGGATAAAGCGTGTTGCAGTCCGTCAGAAATGGCAGACCGCCCTGCTCCTTCACGATATCTGCCACTGCCTTCGCGTAATTCGGCCGCAGATAGGCAAGATTTCCAAGCTCTCCAAAATGCATCTTGATGGCCACGAACTTTCCGCTCATATCAATAGAGCCGATCCCGGCCATCCTGATGAGCTTCTGCAGCTTTTTCGTCAGCGGAACATCCAGCTTCGTCCGGAAATCCGTGAAATAAACCTTCGATTTTTCCTGTGTTTCCATACACCTTCCTCCCTGTTCCCCGGAATCAGTTTCCCCTGTGCCCGGAGTTCTGTATAGAAAGTTTCGCACGCTGCACTCGTCCAGCTATCCGTCGATGTCGCCTCTGGCAATTCCGAATAATCGACTGCACACCACATACATCCGGCCATCCGATTCCAGTTTTGAACTGTACCCAGCCTTGCTGCTTTCTTTCGCTTTATTATAGTAAAACTTCACGATATGCACAAACAATGTTTATAATTTCCACCTATTTCTGCACAACTTTTCAATCATTATGTCATTTCCCGCCCAGCTCCGTTCCCGCTGTTTCGTTGCAATCTACTGTATACATACACGAAGCTCTCTCCCCGCGCATCATTCCCATCTTCTCTCGGTCAGGCTTTACACATCCGTCTCAGTCTCCTTTTTCCCACGCCGCATTGTCCTCACCAGCCAGGGAATTTCAAATGCGCACATGGCGATCCAGCCGAACAGATATGACCACGGAATTGCCTCGAACTGCATCCCCAGATAAAACACCATCGGGATCTCCGAGAGAACCCGGACCGCCATATTGAGAATACTTGACCACAGCGTGACGCTCAGATCCCCGATCCCGCGGAAATACCCCTGCACGCCGTTTGTGATACCCGGCAGAACATAGAACAGCGCGATCAGCCGCAGATATTTTTCCCCCTCCGCAATCACGCCAGGATCCCGCGTAAAGAAACGGATCAGAAGATGGGCCGCAAAATACGTGATGCCGCCGATTCCAAGTCCGTAGATCACCTCCATAATCATGCCCAGCCGATAGGTCTTCGCCGCGCGTCTCTTCTCCCCTGCCCCTACGTTCTGTGCCATCACAGAGGTCATGGCGTGCGCGATATTCTGCTGCGGAATGGTGGCAAAATCATCGAAGCGGTTCGTGGCATTGAAGGCTGCCGTTGCATTGACGCCCATAGTGTTGACAATTGCCTGCGTTCCAAGCTTGCCCAGCTGTACAGTACTCTGCTGCATCGCGCTGACGAAGCCGTATGACACTGTTTTATGCAGCATGCTCCGGTCAAATACGAGCCACGCCTTTCCCAGGCGCAGCTCCGGGATTTCCCTGTGAATGTAGGCAAGGCACAGCACCGCACTCATCATCTCACAGATAACGGTGCTGAGCGCCGCGCCGCGCACGCCCAGGTGAAAGCATACAACAAAAAGCAGATCTCCGCCGATGTTCAGTGCCGCACTGACGGCAAGAAAAATCAGCGGAGACCTGCTGTCTCCCATCGCCCGCAGCATGCTGGCGAGATAGTTATACAGAAAACTGAATACGATGCCGAACAGAATGATGCGGAGATAATGGACCGATTCCCGGAAGAAGACTGCCTCCACCTGAAGCAGTGTGAGGAGAGGCTCCGCGAGCAGCATCATCAGTATGCTGACGGTTACGGAAAATACGATCCCGGCGATCAGTCCGGTGCTGACCTGGCGCCGGAGTTCCGCAAGCTTTCCCGCGCCGTACAGCGTGCTGACCAGTATCCCGGCGCCAAGGCAGATGCCATTCGTGAACAAAAGGACAAGCGTCACCAGCGGGTTGGTGGTGCCAACTGCCGCAAGCGCGGTCTTACCGACAAAACGTCCGACAATCACACTGTCCGCCATATTATAAGTGAGCTGAAGAATCGTTCCCAGAATAAGCGGAATGGTAAAGCGGACAAGCTGCCCGAGGATCGGTCCCTTTGTAAAATCATGCGTCATGCGTTTCTTCTCATTCTGCCGCGGCAGCCGCAGCCGCCTGTGCCGCAGCGGATTGGTCCGCGTCTGTTCCGCCAGTCGCCTGCTGTCCGCCGCCCTGGGCACCGGAAGCATCCGGGGTGGCCGCGGAAGAAGCCGGCGCAGAGCTTCCGGCTGCCGCGGCGCCGCCGGCCGGAACGATGGTCGATCCATCCGCACCGGTCACGTGACCGTCAGGCCAGATCGTCGCGCCGATTGCATAGGTCACACTGCCGTCAGAATTGACGACGGCACCGGCCGTGTCAATACCGAGAGACGATGCGACCTGGTCCGCCGCTGCCTTATATTTTGCCGCATTGTCTGATTCCTGCTGCTGTTTCTCCTTCGCTGCCGTCTCCAGCGCCGCATCCTGCGAAGCGCCGCCGTAGACGACCACCGCCATGCCCTTTTCCACGTAGCCGAAGATCTGCTTTGCCGCGCTGACAGGCAGATTGACGCAGCCATGTGAGCCGCTTGTCAGATACAGCGTCCCGCCGAAAGAGGAGCGCCAGGAAGCATCATGCAGGCCGACATTTCCGTTGAACGGCATCCAGTAGCTGACCGGAGAGGAATAATTTTCCCCAACCAGCGTCGCATCCCGTTCCTTATAGGTAATCGGATAGACGCCGTCCGGCGTCCCGTTTCCCTTGGAGGCGTTGCCGGAGACGCACTCTGTCTCCACCACGAGAGAACCGTTGTTCCAGCAGTAAACCTTCTGATTGTCCAGATCTACCTCGACATAACTTGAGCCGATGTCTCCGCCGAAGGATGCGCTTCCACACTGGGTATTGTCCCCGCGTGCAGCCGGCTGCTCAAACCAGACCGCCGTGGCCTGATGATTGCCGGAGAGGGCATCGAGAATAGCCTGTGTCGTCGAGGCGGTATCCATCCACCAGCCGTAGGAACCGCCCGCCGTCGTGATCGTGCTGCCATCATGCGTCCGGAAGGTCCGGTTTGTGTAGATCGTCTCGTACTCTTTCTGCAGGCCGGTGACGTAGTCCGCGACCTTCGTGTTGTCGATCGAGGCGTTTCCGCTGTCATCCGTGCTCACCCACTCCCGGATGGTGTCATGATCCAGCGTCAAAACCGTTCCAGCTCCCATGTCGAGTGTCAGCTCCTGGGATACCAGCTGATTGAGCGAATCGACCGTCTTTTTCAACGTCTCATCCTCCGATGTGACGGTCGGCGCCGCATAGCACCCCGCCGCATCGAGATCCAGCGTGGGCTGCAGGCCGTTCGCGGCGATTTTCACCGCCTCGAGCACCTTGTCCTCAAGTGCCTGGCTTCCCTGGTTTTCCACCACGACTTCATAGGCATCCCCGTTCCAGCCATACGTCGCGTTCGTCGGCGCAACCTGCCTGTCCGCGGCAAAACAGGACATCGCCTTCACCGTCTCTTCGAGCTTCGATTCATCGTAAGAGACGACCGTGTCCGAGGTCAGACTCGTGCTGCGGAAGAGGTGCGCCGGCCAGGCAAACGGCGAGAGAGAACGCTGCAGCTTGCCGATGGTGCCGTCAAATTCCGCTGCCAGTCCGATCTGCTGGGCTGTGATCGTATCGGAGGCGCCGTTGCGTCCCGTGACCTGAAGCGAATATCCGTCAGCATGCGCTGCAATGGCCGTTTCCACCGCAGACGGAGACTTTCCGGAGACGTTCATGCCGTTCAGCGTCGTATGAAATGGAAAATGACCGACAAAAAACAACGATACTCCAATATATACGGCAGCAAGCGCTGCCACGATGATAATCATAAACTTCTGCATAGTTTTCATAATGCCGTATGTTAGCACAATCTGACAAAAAGAGGGTTACATTTTTGTTAAGAATTATTTACGCAATCCCCTGATGCTGCAAAGAATCCACACCCCAAGGCTCTCAATGCACCATGGCACCAGGCTCGTCGCTTTCACAAATAAGAAAGACTGCCCGTCAAAGACAGCGGAGGTTCCGCTGTTTCCGGAAGGCAGTCTCTCAAATGGTTTTCACACAGTTCCGCTTTCAGAACATGGAACCCGGCGTATCAGCGCCAGGCCCAGCACTCTCTCAGCGCGTGATGGACACAACATGCCACAGATGATCCGACCCGTAGCCGAGCGTCGCTGTGACCTCATCCCCGGGGATGAGCAGCCCGGCATAGCTGCCGGACTTATCCATCCTGATCTCCATCATTCCGCCGCTTGTCGCAAGATACAGCTTGTCAAAGGTTGTGGCAGAAGCAACTGTCCCCTTCACCGTCAGACTCCCCTGCCCAATGCCGGCCTTTGACTCCGTGGCATCCGATGCAGAGATTCTGCCCGCATGCCAGTATCCGGAATTGTAATAAATCGCCACATAGTAGGTTTTGCCGACTGCAAGCAGTCTTGCCTCGGAAACCTGTGTGCCAGGATCGATTTTGATCTCCATCTGTCCGTCCGGCGTGTTCAGCTTCAGAAGGTCCCGGCCCGATCCACCGGCAGCCGTGCCATGCACGACCTGCATCTTCTGCCCGTTGATCTGCACATAGCTCTGTCCCTCGAGCGATGAGGAATTATCCGCGGCGTCCGCCTCAATAGAACCCGACGTAGAGATCACATGCCAGTAGTGATCCGAACCATAGCCCAGCGTCGCCGTGATCTGCTGACCCGGCATCAATACTTTGGTCCCGATGGAGGTACTGCCGTCCATGACGAGATGCATCTGTCCGCCGGATGTGTTGAGCTTCAGAACATTTGCCGTCGAATCGCCCGCGACGGTTCCCGACACCTTGATGGTGCCGCTCTGATTCACCTTTGCGGAAGTGGCGGCGTTTACGCCATCCGCTGTGATTTTCGCCGCATGCTGGTAGGCGTCGCTCCCGCGGTATATCGCCACCATCACCTTGTTCCCCGGTGCCAGGAATCTGGCGCCGGAGCCGTCGGTGGAAGAATCAATCTTGATCTCCATATTGCCGCCGGACGTCGACAGCTTCAGAAGACCCGTCTTAGTGCCGTTCTGCACTGTCCCATATACGTTGGTCAGCGTCTGCCCGTTCGGCGCCGCCGTGCCGGAGGTACCTGCTGCCGCGGCCTGTCCGGTCACAGTCTGCACCGCTCCAGCCGAGGCAACGCTTGATGCATGCCAGTAGGCATCGCTTCCGCGGTACACCGACAGAGACAGCTCCGTCCCCTGCATGATCACCCGGCACTTGCTGAAATCCGTATTCGGATCCAGCTTCACCTGCATCTGCCCGCCCGACGTATTGATATAAAGCAGGGTCTGACTTGAACCGGCGGCTACCGTTCCGGTCACCGTCGTTCCCTCCGCGCGCACCGTCATTCCGCCGCCGAAGACCACCGCCGTCATCAGCATTGCCCCTGCCAGGACGCCGCCTCTTTTCTGCCAAAATCTGCGCTGCTTCATCTATGAATACCCCCTTGGAAACTGATTCTTCTGGATTTCCGATTATGATTCCGGCAGCCCTCCGCCGCCCTCTTGCAGACTCAGCCTAGCAGATTCAAAGGTCACTTTCAAGGCCTCCCTCCGCGGCTGCCTTTCCCGCTCCTGTATCGGATGCCTGTCCCATGCCCGCAGCGGCCGCCTCCGCCTCAGTCTTCTCCGCTGAGATATCCCAGCTCCTGTATCTCCTGTCGCCGCGGTGATCCGGAAGTGCCGCGTACCGTGCTAGATAAGCAGCAAGATATGCCGTGTACTTCCGGCTTCCGCGGTAATTGAGGTGCGAGACATCATTCATATCCCTGTCCTCATCGATCCCGATTTGGGATGACTCCTTGCTGAAATCCGCAAATGGGAGCTTCTCCTCCGCCGCAATCTGTTCAATCTGCCGCAGAACGGCATCCTCCGCCGGATGCTTCTGATACGGCGCCGAAATCAGTGCCAGCGGGATATTCCGTTTCCTCGTATACGAGATTATTTTACGAAGATACTTCTCTGATTTTGCGGAGAGCCTGCGCTCCTCACCCGGATTCGAAGCATCTGATGCGCCGGGGCCAGGCGCGTCTGGTACACCGGAAGCCGTGGCATCTGAAGCTGCCATAAGCCCGTCCAGATCTACGTGCACCGTCCCGAACAGCGGATGAAATCCCTTGAAATTCTGCAGTTCCACGCGCCCCGTCAGGTAATCCCAGTCCTCCCTGTTCACCTCCATGTAACGCTGATGATATACCGTAAACGCCGGAAAATAGTCGGACAGCCGCTTCTTCTCCACGGAAGCCTGCATCATCTCCCATTTATTCGCCGAGAACCGCATACCGAACAGATTTTCCTCCATCCAGCGATACTGGTAATCCGCCTCATACGCCGCCGGCGAATAGACATCAAGCACCACCAGCTTCGGTTTCTGTGTCTTGCAAAATTCGCGCAGCCAGTAGTAGGTCATCCAGATCGGCTGCTCGGCCGCGCTGTAATCATATGCGGCAATCCCATATTCCGTCCAGAGATAAGCTGTATCGATGTTGCAGTGGACATGGCTGGAGCCAAGAAAAACCACATCAATGGAGTTCTCCGGCTGATGGTAGAGCGCCCTCGCCTGATCAATCCCGTCCTGCGATTTGACGCACAGGAGCCGGTTTGCCACTGTCAGTCCGTTCACCAGAAGCAGCAGGCTGAGCGCCGCCGCAACTACGCGGACAGCCATCCCCCTTCTCCCGCTCCTGCCATTCTCTGTCTTCCTGCCTGTCCCTCTTTTTCGCTTATCCCCTTCCTGCAAAATACCCTCCTGCATAATTCTTCCCTGTCCAGCCTGCCCACCCACCTATCCCACCTGTTCTGATGCATACAGGCATGTGGGATGGCGGGCTTTTGACACTGTAATCCTCATATGGTTTTATGGTAAGATATTTTCATAAATTTTGAAACTTATGATTGTCAGCCTCCCGCATCTGCTTCGATGCTGCACGGCGCAGAAGCCACGGTCTCTCAGTCAGCAGAGCACACCGCGCACGCAGCCGTTATGGTTAAAATCTATGAATACATCTGATCCGAAATCCAATCGCATGCAATCCATGCACTCCGGCAGGAAAATTTTTCTTCTGTGGAGAACTGCCGCTGCGCTGCTCGCCGCTTTCATTCTGGCATTCGCGCCGCCGGCGCCGCTCCTGGCTGCATCAGCCCATCCCGGAACTCCTGCCGCCAATGCTGCAGCTCCTCTTCCCGCAATTTCTGCACCGCCGCAGGCTGCTGCCGCCAGCGCTGCTGCCCCTCTTCCCGGCACGCCCGCAGCCTTCTCCGCCCCGGGCGCGCTGACGCCTGCTTCGCTTGCGCAGATTGCCGCCCTCCGCGGCCTCCCCGCCCGCTACGCCGGAAAGGCCTGTTCCATACTGGGCGACAGCATCAGTACCTTTGCCGGAACCGCGCCGAAGGGATATCTCGCTTATTATCCAAATAAAGAGAGCGGCATCTCAACCATGGATCAGATGTGGTGGCACTATATTCTGGTCTCCAGCGGCATGAGCCTGCTCCGCAGCTGCAGCTGGTCCGGGTCCCGCATGAGCGGCGACAAGGAGGATCCGACCGGCAAAACCGGGTGCAGCACAAAGCGAATCTCTGACCTCTCCGGCAAAGACAAAACGCCTGATGTCATTTTTATCATGATGGGGACAAACGATTTTCTGAGCGCCGTTTCTCTGCCCCGCTTTCAGGATTGCTACGGCACCTGCCTCGACCGCATCGCGGCGAGATATCCGAATGCATCGGTGATCTGTTTCACCTGCTTTCCGGTCAACTGCTGGGCGAGCGGTACCGGCCAGCTGAACGCGGACGGCAGAACAATCGACGATTATAACGACATCATCCGGCAATGCGCCGCTGCCCGCGGCCTTCCGGTCGTGGAAACCGGCGGCTGCGGCATCACCGTTCAGAATTTTAAAACGCTCACGGTCGACGGCATCCACCCCAACGCGCAGGGTGCGCTGCTGGCTGCCGCGAATATTCTTCAGAATATGCCGTAATCGTTTTTTCAGAGTCACCAGAGCGTCCCCCCGAAAACACCATGGTTTGCACTGACACCAGTATTTCATACAGGAGGTTCTTTTGACATTCACATTCTTCTCAGCGCTGTTTCTTGCCTGCTCTGTCCTGCTCTGCTACCTCCTGCCTGCCCGCGCCTGTCGGCTCCGTCCCTATCTTCTGCTCGCGCTGAGTTTCGTTTTCCTGCTGCATTTCTATCCCAAAGCCATCCCGGGCGTCCTCGGTGTTTCTATTCTGATCTGGGCATTCGGTCTCTTTTCCCGCAAAGGAGCTGTGCACGCCCGGCATGATTTCTCCTCTGCCATCGGCATCCTGCTCCTGACCATTCTGCTTGCTCTTTACAAAATACTGATATCCCATCCTACCCTCTTCCACGCCGGCGGACCGCTCTTCCCTCTCGCACCTGCGGCAAAACTGCTGACCGCCCAGATCGGGATTTCCTACTACCTGTTCCAGGGGATCGCGTATCTGGCCGATGTCCGCACTGGCCGGGTCCGTCCGGAGCGAAACTTTTTCTTTCTTCTCCTGTATCTCTCCTTTTTTCCGCGCTTCGTCAGTGGACCCATTGAGCGGCCTTCCGCATTTCTCGGGCAGCTGACTGCCCGCCGGACCGTCCGCCTCATCCGTCCTGATGACGACTTTCCAGAGGGTGGACGCCTCTCCGCGGCGCTCAGCGCCATCACAGTCGGCTGGTTTATGAAAATTTTTCTGGCAGACCGGCTCTCCGCCTATACCACAGCGGTGTTCGCCTCTCCAAAGGAACGGAGCGGCGCACTGCTCCTTATCTGCTCCCTCCTCTACACCGTCCAGCTCTACTGTGATTTTGCCGGCTACTCCTCGGTCGCCGTCGGCACCGCACAGCTGTTCGGCATCCGCCTGACCCAGAACTTCCATGCGCCTTATCTCTCCGCGGGAAGCTCAGAATTCTGGCGCCGCTGGCATATCTCCCTCTCGTCCTGGCTCAGGGACTATATCTACATTCCCCTCGGCGGCAGTCGGAACGGTCTCGGCAAAAAAATAAGGAACACCTTTGCGGTGTTCCTCGTCTGCGGCCTCTGGCACGGCATCGGCTCCGGTTTCCTTGTCTGGGGTCTTCTTCACGCGGCCTTTGCTTCTCTGGAGAGCGCCCTGAAGGGCAAAATTCATCTGCCCCTGGTTCTCCGCCGCATCCTGACATTCTGCTATGTCTCCGCGGCATGGATCTTTTTCGGCACGAAGAACGTCCGCACCGCCGTGACCTATTTTGCCGGCATCCTCGCTCCGTCCGGATGGAGCGCACAGGCGGGCTGGGCGTTGCAGGCGCTCCGGCAGAACACCGCCGGCACCGCAGGTCTCGGTTCCGCACTGCATGCGGAGTTTGTCCAGTTCGGCTTTACTGAATCTCCCGTCATTTTGATTTCTCTCGGCATCGTCCTGATGATCGCGGCAGACGCAGTAAGCTACCGCCGCGGCAAGCCCTTCGCGGAACTCGCCGCCTCTCTCCCGTTCCCTGCGCGGTACCTCTTCCTCGCGCTCGCCTGGCTGATTCTGCTCATTTTCGGAAGCTACGGTGCGGGCTACCGCGCCAGCAGCTTCCTGTACAGCCAGTTCTAGGGCGCCGGCACTTGTTCACTCATGCTCAGCCGTCGCCATATTAAACTTCCTGCTTTGCCCTCTCCTGCGCCGCAATCACGCGGTCGCACCACGCGTCAAAGGCAGAATCCTCTCTCTGGCACTCCGGATGCTGCGCAATATAGGACAGCGCAATCTCAACCCCTCTGCAGAACGGCACATGCGTACCCATCTCCGGCACGAGCGCCTTCAGCTTAGTATTTTGAAAGACAACCGACGCCGCCTTGTCCCCGAGCAGCGCGCCGCGGAAATCATAGCCGCTTCCCTCCCCCACTGCTGCCAGGAAATCTGATGCTACATGATAAGGCTGCAGCTTCACATGCAGCGCGTCGGCAATCGTCTCATGAATCTGATTCCAGGTCAGCGTCTCATCCCCCGTGATCTGGAATGCCTCTCCGATGGCATGCTGATTGCCCATGAGGCCGGTATATCCGATCGCAAAATCCGTGTTAAAAGTGAGGGTCCAGAGTGACGTGCCGTCGCCTGGGATGATCACCGGTTTGCCCTCCATCATCCGCCGGATCACCTGATAGGAGCCGCCATCTCCGTGCACGGCGACCGGAATGCTCCGTTCATCATAGGTGTGGCTCGGCCGCACGATCGTCACCGGAAATCCATCCTCCCGGAGCTTCTCCATCAGAAATTCCTCGCAGGCAATTTTATCTCTCGAATACTGCCAGTACGGATTGGCTAACGTCGTCCCCTCCGTGATCAGATACTGCTCCACCGGCTTGTGATACGCCGAGGCGGAACTGGTGAAAATATACTGCCGCGTTCTGCCGCGGAACAGGCGGTAATCCCGCTCCACGTCTTCCCTGCGGAACCCGATGAACTCGCACACGCAGTCGAATTCCAGATTTCCGAGCTTTTCCCGCACTCCCGCCTCATCGTGGATGTCAGCCGTGATCTGGTGAACGCCCTCCGGCAGTTCCTTCTTTCTGCTGCCCCGGTTGAGCACGGAGACGTCCCAGAGCGGATCCTCCGCCAGTCTCCGCACGATCGCCGCGCTGATAGTCCCTGTTCCGCCGATAAATAATGCCTTTTTCATAGGATACCCTCCTGATTTACATGAACATTCCCATAAAGCTGCCAGCCAGAGATTGTCAGCCCAGCATTCCCTGCCACCTTAAAAGAGCGGTTCCACCTGCCCCATTCTCCGGCCCACTTCTTCATAGAAATCCGTCCCCAGATAGGATTTGATATAAAACTCCTGCAGGAAAAGGGTACTGATCTTCCTCCGGAATGCATCGTCCGCTCCCGGCGTTGACAGCCGCTCCTGCACCCGCTTCACAAGGCTGTGCCAGCGGATTTTGAATGCCTCGTACTCCTCCAGATCGGGAATCCCCAGCCATTTGTCTATGCGCACCTTCGTCTTCGGGTAATCGCAGGTGACCTCCTCCACCATGAAGTAGCACTGACTTCTGCCATCCTCCGCGTACTGCCTCCCCAACGGAAAGAGGCGGCAGATCCCAGGCCGGAAGCCGTGAATCTGGCATCTTCCGTCGGCACTGAGGAAGATGCATTCCTCCGGCTCCTGTCCGTCCGCGAAGTGCATCCCTCTCGCCCTCTGTTCCTCCTCCGGAATCGGCCGCGTCTGCATAAACGGAAGCACCATCCCGCCGTTCTCGTGCAGTCCCACCACCGGTCCGATCAGACTGGCAAAATCCTTCCTCAGCCCATAGGTGAGCTGAAAAGCGTCGTACGGATCGAGCTCGATCGTGTCGCCCATGCAGCGGCAGCAGTCCCCGCAGCCATCGCATTCCTTACAGTATAGTTTTGCCATATCTCCCGATGAATATGTCCGCACGCTTCTTCTCCTGTTTCCCTTGCGCTGTCTATTCTCCCGCTCTCCTCTGCGCGGCGCGCGCCACATGAGACGCCAGAACCGCTGTGGTGACCGATCCGACGCCTCCCGGCACCGGGCTGACCGCCGCGCCGGTCTGCGCCGCCGCCTCCGTGTCGACATCGCCAACAAGCTTTTGCTTCGTCTCGCTCCAGTTGATGCCTACATCGATCACCGTCTGTCCTGCGCGGAAATACGCCGCGCCGAGGAATTCCGCCTTTCCGAGCGCCGCCACGACGAGATCCGCCTCCCGGGTGACCGCAGGGAGATCGGCGGTCCGCGAATGACAGATTGTCACCGTGGCATGCTCCGCAAGAAGAAGCATGGCCACCGGTTTTCCGATCACAAGACTCCTCCCGACCACGACGGCTCTGCTGCCGCGCAGCGGAACCTGATAATACCGGAGCATGGCGATCACCGCTTCCGCGGTGCATGGCGCAAATCCGGCTCCCTTCCCGGCATACACCGCCGCCATGGAACCCGCCGTCACGCCGTCCACGTCCTTCTCCGGAAGAATGGCAGCGCAGGCTGCCTGCTCGTCCAGTGTCTTCGGAAGCGGGCGGAACATCAGAATCCCATGGACAGTGCTGTCCTCATTCAGCGCCTGAATCCTGCCAAGAAGCTCTGCCTGGCTGACATTCTCCGGCAGCAAAACCTGCCGGACCTCGATGCCATCGGCGGCGCAGCGCTTCATCGCCCCTCTCTCATAGGAGAGATCCTCTGATTTTGCTCCGACCCGCAGAATCGCGAGCGTCGGGATCACGCCGCGCTCCCGAAGCGCCCGGACCGTCTCCTTGGTCTCCAGATCCAGCGCGTCCGCCGCCGGTTTTCCTCTCAGTCCTCCGGACACGTTTTCCATAACTATACCCCCTGCCAGCTCTGTCCCGCTCACGCGCGGATTTCCTCCCGGATCCGGTCAGCCGCCTCCCGCGCTGCCGGCACACAGTCCCGCAGCAGAGTATCTGCCTCCCGCTCCATCTTTGCCGCCTTCTCCCGATCCCGCATCGCGGCGGTATTGATCAGAACATTGAATGCAGCGCAGCGGACCGCAGCCTCCGCCAGGACGAGCCCGCAGCCGATATCCGACACCATCATACGGTTTCCGAACGACGCCATCTTCACAAGAAGCGGAACAATCCGCCCTGCCTCCCGCATCATGGTGAGGGGCGGCAGCGCGGCCGCCTCTGTGGCCTGCTGCAGTGCGGCATCCCGGCCCGGGTCATCCTTCGGAATACCGTATGCCCGGGAGAGCGGTGCAAACGCCGCCGCATCCGCCTCTATGGCATCCAGCAGGCGGGTGCGGATCTCCTCCAGCTGTGCCAGCATCTCCATGAGTTCCGTCTCATATACCGCATATTTCTTCTTGCCTTCCGTATAATGCCCCGCCATGGAGCCGAGCGCCGCCGCAAGGGCGCCCGCCATCGCAGCCGCGCCGCCTCCGCCGGGCACCGGCTGTTTTGCCGCCAGACGCTCCGTGAACGCGCGGCAGGATAACTCCGAAAATGCTGATGATTCCAGTTCCATGAAGCCCTCCTGATGCCACGTTTTTCACTTTTTGCAATGTGAATTGCTGCTTGTCTCTCACGTTTTGCAAATGGATTAGGCTGTTTTAATACACGTTTTGCGGAGATTATAACTCCACAAACATATCCCCGCTCTGATGGCAGATCGGGCACTCCGCAGGCGGTGCCACCGCGAAGACGATCTCGCCGCAGACCGTACAGCGCCATCCGATCACCTGATGGAAGTGGCTGCTGCCCTGATGGCAGACATGGCACTCCTCCGGCGCCTGCTCTCCCACGGTCAGATAGTGGCAGACATCGCACTCCCAGACCTTCATGCCGGTCCCGCCTCTTTGAAGCGTCACCTGCTCCGTGATATCTGCGAAAGCCTCTCGGCCCTGATGACAGATCGGGCACTCCGCAGGCGGCTCCGTACCGATGACCACTTCCCCGCAGACCGTGCATTGATAGACCCTGATCTCCGGGAGCCGCCCGGCGCTGACATGCGCGAGAATCCGCCCCTCCAGCTCCGCCGAAGGCTTCTCTGGAGCGACAGTACCCACATTTTCCTTCTGCCGCAGTTCCTGATAGTGCTGGAATTTTCCCGCATCCTGCCCGAGCAGCGAACTCCGGTCAGAATACGTGGTATGCAGCATCTTCTCTGCCAGCTCGCTCAGCGGTTTCCCGTAGAACGACTGATACAGTTCCAGAATCTCTTTGTTCTCATGACTCGACCGCCTGGATTTTGCCATAGAAGCGTCGCGGGCATACAGACCGTCGATCCGCTCCCTGAGCAGCGCATTCCCCTTCTCCTGCGTCCCCTTCGGCTGTCCGCCTCCGCCGATGCAGCCGCCCGGACACGTCATGACCTCCACGAAGGCGTAGTCTTTCGGATCTGTCCTCTGCCTGTCCAGAAATTTCCGGACGTTCGCCGTGCCGTAAATGACTGCGACACGGAGATCGAGATCGCCGATTTTGACCGAGGCCTCCCTGAACCCGTCCATGCCCCTCACCGGGGTAAGATCATACAGCTTCTCCGGCGCAGGCTCGCCCGTCACGTAACTGTACGCCGTCCGGAGCGCCGCCTCCATGACGCCTCCCGTGTTGCCGAAAATGACCCCGGCGCCTGATGCCTCCGACATCAGCGGATCGTAGCGGCTTTCCTCGAGAGACGGGAAGTCTATCTGCTCCTCCCTCGCCCAGGCGGCGAGCTCTCTCGTCGTGATGACATAGTCCATGTCCCGCATGCCCTCTATGCCGAGATACCTGCCCGCCGCGTTCATCTCCTTCCTGCGGATCTCAAATTTCTTGGCAGTGCACGGCGTCAGCGCGACATTCACGATCGACTGAGGATCAATTCCCATCTTCTTTGCAAAATACGTCTTGATCGTCGGCCCCTGCATACCGATCGGACTCTTCGCCGTTGAAATATGCGGCAGCAGCTCCGGATAGTATGTCTCGGCAAATTTCACCCATGCAGGGCAGCATGATGTGAACTGCGGCAGCGGATGCGCCGGATCCTTGTGGGTGATCCGTTCCACCAGCTCGCTGGCCTCCTCCACGATCGTCATATCCGCAGCAAAATTCGTATCCAGCACATAGTCGGCGCCAAGCCTGCGGAGGAGTGCGACCATTTTTCCCTCCACAAAGCTGCCGTCCGGCATGCCGAATTCCTCGCCCAGGGAAACGCGCACGGACGGAGAGGTGCTGAAAATGACAATCTTGCCGGGATCCCTGATCGCCGCCCTGACTGACTCTGTCTCCGGCGTCTCCCGGATCGCGCCGGTCGGGCAGACATTGGCACACTGCCCGCAGTGAATGCAGACCGCGGTGTCGTCCGTGTGCTCCAGATCATAGTATCCGAGCACAGAGATATAATCGCGGCACACGTCTCTGCAGTTCCCGCATTTGATACATTTCTCCTCCAGACGCTCGATGGAGGGATTCCCCGGTTCGATCGGAACACGGATGTCGGTGGATAAGTGTTTGCTTGTCATTCTGCGGTCTCCTTTCTCTTTTTTCAGGGCTACTAGCGACTCTTACCCATTGGCTCTTTTTCTCATTTTACTCCAGTGTCTAATCATGTTGAAAGAAAACCTCAAAACTCCACTCACAACGGTTCTGACACCATTCTCAATTTTGCGATTTTTATCATATATAGTACTCTTTTGCCTGTAATCATCTCGAGATAAACAACTCCGTGTCAAGTGCAGGCAATGTTCCCTCATGATTATATTCTAATTCATGAAGGACCCCATACTTCCGGCCATCCAGGGTAAATGAAACTGTTTCAGATGTTGTGTTTACAGCTAAAAACTGATCTTTCCCAATCTTCCTGCAGATCAAACCTTCTCTGATTCTTTCCGGCTTAGGAAGTTGTTCCTGTTCATAAATATAATCATAGAATTCCCCAAGCAGCTTTGCATTGCTCTCTGCCGCAATATAATACGCTTTTCCCATTCCAAAATTATGAACAGAAATCATACAATGCTTTTCGCCATCTGCTTCTGCCACATCTGAAAAAGGCTGTGTTGGTTCTGCACTCTCACGTGAAGAAGTCAGATTGTTCATAAAAGGACCACTGGCACCAACTGACATTACCTTATCTGTTTTAGATATATTTTCCATATCATTCTGGTTTCTGATTTCACTGCTATTAACAGAATAGGAAAATGCACAATTTGCCGCATGGAGTTCAATCTCTTCTACATAATGAATATCACTAGCGGTAAAAAGAAGATTGTTCCCATAAATTGTTAGCTCTTCACCTTGATAACGATGATATCCTCCTATCCTGATGCCAAAAACATCAGAAAGCATTCCGGGGTGAGTCTCTTCAAATACGGTATTCGTTTCATCAACCATAGCGGAATATCCAGTCATGACAAGAATTCCTCCATTCTTGACATACTTTCTGAGATATTCTGCCGTTTTTCTATCAATCATCGCGTGTCCAGGAACTATGATTAACCGATAATTCTTTTTCACATCTCGAAGGTCGATAAAATTCACATCTATATTGCGATCATAAAAAGCCTCCAAAGCATTAGATAGCTGCTGCACATATGGCGTCTGATAATGCCGCGGAGCATATTCCATTACCAGCATGCTGTCATGACTACAGGCTATCCCCACCTCTGGATTTGGCAGATAGGGCAAATCATATCGCTCTAATTTGGCAAAATCAGCCGCAATCTCCTTAAACTCAAAATATTTTCTACTTGGCTGGCCATCATGATCCAACAATCCGTATAAATATTGTTCCTCTCCCCCAAGCATTGATCTCCATGTCCATCCTATTACCATTTGTGCCCGATAGATCAGACCCAACATCGCATACATACGAAGAAGCCCCCTGGGACCTTCATATTGCCCATATCCACCTGTGATAAACTCAAGAAACCACATAGGATTTCCTGTTTCTGCCAGACGGTAATGAAGATTCACCAGACAGCCTAGAATTGATTGACGGTTGTTTGTCGATAATATTGGATAAAATCCCAATCCAGCCGCGTATTTTGCAATAACATCAGAAACTTTCAAATAGTCAAAACCGACACCTGGCCGCTCAGCCCAATGGTTAGAGCTATATGGAGTATTAGCAGCATATTTTTCTACAAGGTGGCAGAGATTGACCATATGTTCTGAAATTCCATCTCCAAAGAATCTCCGCATATCCAGCCATGCTTCTGGTGAACCATGTCCCATTTCAGATTCTGGAAACTGAATTTCCCTGAAATCCTCAACTCTTCTACTCCATCTCTGCGTGTTCCATGCTTTGTTCAACGCATCTATGTTGCAGTATTTTTTCTGTAGCCAGAAAATAAAACGCTGTCTCGAATATTCTGAATACGAAAGATAGCCATCACCCAGCTCATTGCAGATACCAAATGCCACTAATGCTGGATGATCTTTATACCGAAGAATCAGCTTCGTTGCGAATCGATAGGCATACTTTTGATATTCCGGATCCGCGACATCTTCCATGTAACGATGCACAGGGGCCTGCTCTTTACCAGCTATGGACACAATATTGCACCCCGGACATTTTTTGTGCACCCAAAGAGGAGCCGGATGAGTAGAAAGATCCAGAATGACCCCAATCTTCGCTTTTGCAAACAAATCCATAACCTGATCAAACCATGAAAATGAATATCTACCATCTTCTGGTTCATAGCTATCCCAACATAAATGCCCCAGCCTGACTCTTGTTATTCCTGCATTGACCATCATTTGAATATCTACCGCAATACGATCTATACACCAATCATGCGGATGATAATTCACCCCGACCCACAGTGACATTTCATTTCCTCCCAGCTATATTCATGATTGCCGCTTTTTGAAATGCCTATGACAGTTTTTCAATCATTAATTTTTTCCTCTGCTCTATATAGCGACAATACATATCTTGATTGATTTTGTTAATTTGATCCATGAATTCAGAATCTGTCATTCTGGACCAAACCATCAGATGAACCAGGCGAAGCGGCAGATTCACAAGTATCTCTTCTGTCTTTTTCCCTTGAGAATCTGACAGATAAGGTATTTCCGCACCATTTTCTGCCATCTCACAGAGTTTGCTAAAGAAAACTCTTCCTGCCGGTGTCTCAAGTAATCGTTCTGTTTTACTCCACCCTGTGATTTGATCTGGGACTGGCATGTCATCTGATATCATGATATCGGTGCTCTCTTGAATATCTTCACATGAGAATCCCACCCCAACCGAATACTTGCCTGCTGGGATAGACCAATCATGGATACGCTCGTCCCAGCATTGAAACTCTTCCGCTCCTAATACAAAAGAAAACTCCTTCTCTTCGCCAGGGTTAAGAAAGATTTTTGTGAAGGCACGAAGTTCTCGTTTTGGACGTTTTTTCCATCCAGTCTCGTTATCAACATACAGCTGAATTACTTGTGCCCCGCCGCGTTCACTGGTATTTCGTATAAGACCAGAGACTTCAATGTTTTCAAGCAATAATTCATTTACAGAGGTTTTTTCCCGAGATAGTTTTAGAGAACAGATCTTAAATGTAGAATAAGAAAGTCCAAATCCAAATGGCCACTGCACCGGGATTCCTTTCGTGTGATAACCCCGATAACCCATAAAAAGTCCTTCACGGTATTCCACTTTTTCCAAAGGAAGAGCAAAATTCTCCCATGAAATGATCTGCTCTTTTTGTGCCGGAATAGACACTGGAAGATGACCACTCGGGTTGACGCTTCCAAATATTATTTTGGCAAGCGCTCTTCCCACTTCCTGCCCTCCATAAAAGCATTCCAGTATTCCAAGCGGCTCTTTACTGGGTATTGGTGCAGCGCCGCCGTTCATCGCAATCACAATCAGCTTCGAATTAACTTGAACAATTTCATGAAGCAAGTGGAGCTGATTCTCAGGAAATGCATAATCATTCCGATCCTTCCCCTCTCCCTCACTTTCAGGATTGACCGCGATAAAATACAACACCAACTCTGCGTGTTGCGCTGTCAACAATGCTTCAGATTCAAGCTGTTGCTCGTCGCTGCCGTCTTCGCCTCCCATGGTGTAGCCCTGAGCATACTGCGTGTTATTTCTCCCGTTTATCCTTACAATCGCATCGAAAGGGCTTTCACTATTAGACTCATGAACAGCTCCCGAACCGTTTGTCTGAAACAAAGCATGTTTTGCATATGGTCCGATGACACAGATTCTGCTCCCTACACAAATCGGCAGAACACCATCATTTTTCAATAAAACGATCGACTCCTCCGCGGCTTTTTCAACCAGAGCATCATGTTCATTCAGCAACTCCGATAGGCAAATACTTCTTGAAGCATCTGCCTGTTCTGTCAACTTTTTTGAAGCCTTAATAATGTATTCTGCAGCTTCATCGACAGCCTGCATTGGCAGCTTGCCATCAACCAATGCTCTTTCTTCCATCTGAGCAGATTTCCCGTTATTGCCGGGCATCTCCAGATTCAACCCGGCAATAATCGCTTTCGCACGGTCATCAACGCCAAACCAGTCCGTTAGAATGAGACCATCATAGTTCCATTCTTTACGAAGTACCTCTCGTAATAACCATTCGTTAGAAGAACAATACTCCCCATTGATTTTAGACAGCGATGTCATGACAGCCGCTGGGTGTCCTTTTTTAATCGCTATCTCAAAAACCTTTAAATAAAGCTCGTGCAAAGCGTCTTCATCGCAGATTACATCCAGATACTCCCGTTCCGTTTCCTGGTTATTTGCAGCAAAATGCTTGACACAGCAATCAGCCCCTGCTTCTTGTACTCCTTGAATGTAGAACGCTCCCAGGGTTCCTGCCAGTAACGGATCTTCAGAATAGTATTCACTGTTTCGACCGCACAAGGGATTTCGAATCAAATTAAGTGCAGGTCCAAGAACCAGGTGTACTCCATAGTAGCGGGCTTCACTTCCAATGACTTTACCCATTATTTTAGCGACTTCCGGATTCCAGCTGGATGCAATGGCCGGACCAGATAATAAGACTGTAGCCGGTTCGCTATCATGTATCCCCAATGAATCCTTGTCCTTTTTCTGAAAACGAAGCCCCATCGGACCATCGCTCATAACGATAGGTAAAATTCCTTTTTCTGGTATTCCGGTGCTCTCCATCATTCCGCTGCCACTTAACAGCTTAATTTTTTCCCGTACTGTAAGTTTTGCTCCTTGATTCATCGCAACCTCCTATCCTTTGATGGCTCCAATCGCCATTCTAATAGTGGCCTGTGGCACGTTTCCAATTACACTGCTGGCATCCAAATGAGTATTCGCGTTTTGGGAAAGAAACCGAAAAGATTGCACAATTTATCATCGGGAACAAATGCCGATACTCAAACTGCCATTATCATCGAATAAAGATATGAGTATTTTTTTCTTACCGAAACCGGATCAGTTCCCACCTCGCCTGTATGCCCAGCTTGCGGTAAATATGCTGCATATGCTTTTTCAGCGTGCCGGGCGCAATGGACAGCGCTGCGGATACAGCCGTGTCCTCCTCTCCGGCGAGAAGATGCGTAAGAATCTCCTGCTCCCGCGCGGTCAGTCCGTACTGCCCTGCGAGCGCAGCGGTTCGGGTTCCCGCGCCGCCCGGGGCCTCAAAAGCCGTCCGATCCGTCTCCGTCCGCGCAAAGAAGCGGACCAGATGGCTGACCAGGACCTGCATGATAAACACATCCTCCTCATCAAAATGCCCTTCCTGCCGGGTCCGATAGAGTGTCAGCACGCCGAGAAAATGCGTTCCCTCAAACAAATTGGTCTGCAGGGTGTCAAATACGTCAAAGCTCCGGTAACACTTCTGATAGAGCGGCGTCGTGAGCCGCTTTTCGTCCGTCAGCATCCTGCTCTCCCGGATGATGCTCGGCCTGCCCGCCTCCGCGCTCCACAGCAGCGGATCCTCGGCGGAGAGCCGGATATACGACTCCTCCGCAGGGAGGAAAGAGACCGGATCGCAGATCGGATCACGGAAAACCGGGCGTCCGTTTTCCTTCCTCCGCTCCGCATGCAGCACGCTCGCATAGGAGCAGGAAAGAAGACGGCGAAGCGAGGACAGAAGCTGCTCCGTCCGGAGAAGCGGGTCCGTCTCGTCATAAAGATGATAGATCATTTCCCCCAGAACCATGATCTCATTCTTCTCCATGCGTTCTTCCTTTCTGGTCACTTCTGCCCTGCCTGCTCCCAATTTATCTCCGGTTTTCCGATTTCCTGCGCTCTCCTGGCGGCTGATGAAATGTCATTGCTTCCATTCCAATATACCCCAAAAAGAGTATTCTTCGCAAGCAAATGCTATTTTCGTAGTATTCATGTATACATAAATACGATTTTGGAGTAATTGTCGAAGTACAGAGCCTCCGATAAACTAACAGTATCGGTACAGAACGTCAGACATCGCAGGAACAGCCAGATATAGAACGGAACAGGATATCAGGCTGGACAGAATAAAACACGGTACCGAATACAACGGAGCAGATGCAAGGGTGTATGTGCTGATGACAAATCAGTTCATGCGCCCTTTTTTCTGCGAAACATTCCTGAGTCCGTACCATACACCTACAACAGTATCATCATAGCGGGCAGCACAGCCCGCTCCGCATCGCAGAAGGAGGCAGCATGATGGCAGCAGACAGGCAGCAGGTCATTCAGGACCTCGACGAGATCATCGGTCTCATCGGCAAGGACACGAAGGACATCACGAAGGCGGAGAAGAAGAAAATGGTCAGCGACACGCTGAACTATTTTGACAATTACGTCTCTCCGGGCTGGCTCAAGTACCGCAAGTCCGTCTCCTCCGATTCGGAGGACGGCGCCGTTCTCGAGTGGTACGACGAGGGCGCGTATGTTTACGGCCTCAACGACGAGAAATTCATCGACTGCCTCGGTGGCTTCGGCATCTATACCTGCGGCCATCGGAATCCGGAGATCATGGAGGTCGTCCGCGAGCAGCTCAATCACCAGGCGCTGCACTCTCAGGAGCTGCTCGACCCGCTCCGCGGCTACCTCGCCAAGGCCATGGCGGACATCACGCCCGGCGATTTGCAGCAGTGCTTCTTCACCAACGGCGGCGCGGAGGCTGTCGAGATGGCGCTGAAGCTTGCCCGCATCGCGACCGGCGGACGCTGGTATATCTCCACCGTCGGCGCCTTCCACGGCAAGAGCATGGGCGCCATCTCCGTCGGCGGCAAGAGCACCTACCGGGTGCCCTACACGCCCATGGTGCAGCAGGTCCAGCACGTCCAGTACGGCGTGGCTGAGGACATCCGCAAGGCCATCGTGAACCTTCAGAAGGTCGGCGAACCGGTCGCCGCGGTCATCCTCGAACCAATCCAGGGCGAGGCCGGCGTCATCATCCCGCCGGACGGCTATCTGACTGAGGTCCGCAAAATCTGTGACGAGACAGGTGTCGCGCTGATTTTTGACGAAATTCAGACCGGCATGGGCCGCACAGGCACCATGTGGCGCTGCGAATACGAGGGAGTCACTCCTGATATCATGACCTTCGGCAAGGCGTTCGGCGGCGGCATTCTGCCGATCACAGGCATCATCTGCCGGCCGAAGATGTGGGTACAGGACCTGATTGACAACCCATGGCTCCTCGGCTCTCCCACCTTCGGCGGAAACCCGCTGTGCTGCGCCGCGGCGCTCGCCACCATCCGGTATATGCTTAAGAACGACATCCCGGGCGTATGCAGAAAGAAGGGTGAGGTCCTCAAGGCAGGCCTACAGTCGCTCGCGGATAAATACCCGGATATCATCCAGGAGGTTCGCGGCACCGGCCTCATGCTCGCCGTGGAATTCCACACCTGTGAACTCGGCTATGAAACCTCGAAAGGGTTGTTTGCGAGGCGCGTCCTGACCGCTGGCACTCTCGTCAACGCGAAGACCATCCGCTTCGAGCCCACCGCCGTCATCTCCGACCAGGACATGAAGGACGTGATCAGCCGCATGGACGAGGCGCTCGCCGACACCCGCGCCCGGGCTGACACAGGTAAAAATCGTCATAATCAGGATTGATATTGGTATACAAAGGGGTATACTCCACTTCGGAGTGTACCCCTTTGTTATTTTGCCGGATATGTTCCATGCATCACACATCTGATGGCAAAAGCCGGCGCCGCCGAAGCATCGCATTGCTGGCCGGAAAGGAGTCCTGCATGACCCTTAATCTCGGACTTTGCGCCTGTATCATCACTCTCGGTATTATCGTGGGCGCTGTCCTCACCAGACGCTGCATCGAATTCATGGTGCTCGGTTCCCTCGCCGCCGCGCTCCTGCTGTACGGCCCGTCCGGTTTTCTCGCCGGCTGGGGCACCTCGCTCCAGGACATGCTCTCGGAGAATGTCTGGGTCATGCTGGTGTGCCTGCTTTTCGGAGGCCTCATTGGTCTGCTCACCGACTCCCGCGGCAGCTTTGGCTTCTCCCACTACATCTCAAGATTTTGCAACACCCAGCGCAGAACGCTCCTCACCACCTTCGCGATGGGCATTCTGATCTTCGTCGATGATTATCTGAACGTCCTCTCCATCGGCGCCTGCATGAAGAAAATCAGCGACAGGCAGAAGCTCCCCCGCGAAACGCTCGCCTACCTGCTTGACTCGACCGGCGCTCCGGTCTGCGTGCTTCTGCCGTTCTCGACCTGGGCCGCCTTCTACGCCAGTCTCTTTTACCAGCAGGACAGTGTCCGCGCGCTCGGCGTCCACAGCGCCATGCAGGCCTACACAATGGCCATTCCTTACCTCTTCTATCCCATCATCACCCTGATCATCGTGTTCCTCTTCTGCATGGGCTGGATGCCAAAACTCGGCCCGATGAAAAAGGCATACGACCGGGTGGAGAAGACCGGCCAGGTCTACTCGGAGCGGAGCCGCAAGTACAACCACGAGGCCTTTGAGGAGGATGAGACCGAGGGCAACATCTTCAACTTCATCATCCCGATGGGCGTCCTCGTCGTCTACGCCGTCATAACGAACGATATCCTCTCTGCCGTCGTTCTGGCGCTGATCATCTGTTTTGTCCTGTACGTCCCGAGAAAACTTCTGACGCTCGACCAGTTCTTTGCCAGCTTTATCCGCGGCCTCGCAGACATGCTCCCGACCCTGACACTGCTCCTTGTCACCTTTGTGCTGAAGGATCTGTCCGGCAAAATGGGGATGACAGACTACATCATTAAAATCGCCAAACCCTATCTGTTCGCTGAGGTCTTTCCGGCGGCCACCTTCATCCTCGGCGCGCTGCTCGCTTTCACAACCGGCTCCGACTGGGGCATGAGTTCCATCATCACGCCGATTGTCTTTCCGCTCGGCGCCGCCCTCGGCGCAAATCCTGTTCTCATCATGGCGGCAGTCATCTCCGGAGGCACCTTCGGCAGTCACGCCTGCTTCTATGCGGACGCGACGCTCCTCGCCTCGCAGTCCTCCGGTATTGAGAATATGGAACATGCTCTCTCCCAGCTGCCCTATGTGATCATTTCTGCCGCTCTCTCCATTCTCTGCTTCGCCGTCTGCGGGTTTCTGATATGACACGGCACGGATATGCATGTATAATTTTGTCTCAGAGAGGTATTTTACACAGATGACGCATTATGTAGTGACAATTCAGCGGCAGTTTGGCAGCATGGGCCGGCCGATTGCAAAGAAAATGGCCGAGCTCCTCGGCATCAGCTTCTATGACCGGGACATCGTGGAAGCGGCGGCAAAGAAGCTCGATATTCCGGTCTCTGTCGTCCGGGAAGAGGAAGAGCGGGCAAAGCCCATCACGCCCAATCCGTTCGTCCGGATGTGCTTTCCGCTCGACGACGGGACGAGCGATACCCAGGACGACATTTTCGCTGCCCAGAAGAATGTCATCCGCTCGATCGTGGCACAGGAGTCCTGCATCATCGTCGGGCGCTGCGCCGATTTCATTCTGAGCGACATGCCGGACAGCTGTCACATCTTCATCTATGCGCCGTATAAAACCAGAGTCTTCAACAGCGTCCACAGCCTCGGCATGGGCGAAAAGGAGGCGCGCCACATGATCCACGAGGTGGACCGGGCGCGCCGCTCCTACCACATGCGCTATGCCGGCTACGTGCCCTCCGATCCGCGGTTCAAGGACATTCTCATCGACAGCTCCTTCCTCGGCGTGGACGGCACGGCCGAATTTCTCGCAGAAGGAATCAGGAAGAAATTCGGCGTCTGAGCTGCCACGCAAATGCTTTCGCCGTCCGGATATCATTGTTCTGGAAGTGATTTCCCCTGTTCCATTCGAGCGTACAGTCCACGCCCTGCTCCTGCAGCAGCGCATGCGCTGCGCGGATCCGGTCTCCGACCTCCGCCATGATCGGATTGCGCGTGCGCTCCTCGCGGTCCCCGAGACTGAGGTACACCGCGCCGCACTGCGGTCTCCGCTCCTTCATCCAATCGGTAAAGCCCGGAAACCACATGGACGGCGAGGCTGCGGCGGCCCCGGAGAAGACATCCGTCTGATAAACCGCCCAGAGCGCAAAGAGACCCGCCAGAGAATACCCGCCGATATAATATGTTTTTGTCCTGTCTGTACAGGCCTTCAAAATCACCCGAAGCGTATCCGCCGCGCCGTCTCCGAAGCTCTCCTCTCCCCACACCGCCGGCGCCTGCCACGGCGAAAGATCGCGGTTCCAGCTCTTCACACGGAACGCAAGGAGACGGAAATCTTCTCCCGCATCCTCGCGGATCTGCGCCGCCTCCCGGTCCATTCCCTCCAGATCATGCTCATCCACCGGTTGAACCAGCACCGTGCCGGCATCCTGCTGTCCATATTCCAGAAGATCCATCTCAGCCTCCCCTGACTGCTCTCCAGCGCTTCCATCCAGTGACATTCTCGACAAAATCATAGCACTCTGCGCTATACTATACAAAAGCGGCCGGTCCCGACACAGGATTCCGGCCCAAAGGATCGATAAAAGCCTAGCGAAACCCGAAAGCTGCGGAGAATCCGATTCGCCCCGCGATTTCCCTATGAGTTCCGTACGGCCAATGAGGTTATTATGCGCAAAAAAGTGCTCTTTCTTATGAATTTTTCCGCCGGAACAGGCAACGCCCGCCAGAAAATGGCGCCGATCCTGGAATGCCTTGCGGAGGCAGGCTGTGAAGTGACGATGTATCCGATCATCCCGGATGCAGGTCTCACAAGCGAATCCATCATCCACGAGCGCGGCAGGAATTTTGACGTAATCGCCTGCTGCGGCGGGGACGGCACGCTGAACCATGTCATCAATGCGGTCATGCGGGAGGACCTTCACACGCCGATCGGGTACATTCCGAGCGGCAGCACCAATGATTTTGCAAAGAATCTGCATGGATCCCTGGAGACCAGGGATCTGTGCCGGGCAATCGCTACGGGCATTCCGTATGCCTATGATGTGGGTTGCCTGAACGGCAGATTCTTCAACTATGTGGCGGGCTTCGGCGCGTTCACGAAGATCAGCTATGACACGGACCAGCACATGAAAAATATGTTCGGCTACGGCGCCTATATTCTGAATATGCTGGGATCGCTGCCGAAGAATCTGGCCTACCGCGTTCACGCCACGGTGGAGCACGACGGGAAGACCGAGGAGGGCGATTATATCTTCGGCGGCATCACCAATTCCACACAGATTGCCGGCGTGCAGTCGCCCATTCTCAGCGAGGCGAGACTGAACGACGGATACTTTGAGGCGCTGCTGGTGACTGCGCCGAACGACCTGATCGATGTGACCGAGATCGCTCACATCCTCGCCTCCGGTCGGACAGACAGCGAGTACGTCCAGACCTTCAAGGCCCGGAACATGACCTTCCGCACCGAGCGGCCGGTCGGCTGGACCGTAGACGGCGAGTATGGCGGCGAATATATCGCCTCCCATTTCCAGGTATATGAAAAGGCAGTTAAGATCATGATCAACCCGGAGGTTCTGGGAGACAAAACGGACAGATGATGTCCTAAAGCGACCGTGACTCCCAGTGTCACGGTCACTTCCCGTATTTTGCCCTCTTCTTCCTCACAGCCTGGCCTTCCTCAGATCAAGCCGGCGGTAACAAATTGCCAGCGTGATCGTGCTGATCGTCCATGTGATCGGATACACCAGATACGTGGTGGTGACCGTGTGTACGAACAGGTCGGCGATGGTCAGAATGAGCACCCGGACCAGGCACCAGCAGAACATGAACACAAACATCGGAATCAACGGCTTTCCGGCGCCGCGCATGACCGCGGCGAAGAAATGAGTGAAGGCGCAGAGGAAGAAGGCCAGGCAGGTGAATCTTGCCCGGTCCGCGCCAAACTGGATTACCGCAGGATTAGAATCAAACAGCCCGATGAGCGGATAGCGGAAGGTAAACAGAAGAAGTCCCAGCGTCTGCGCAGAGACGATCGTTGCAATCGCGCTGAACCGCACGCCCTTTCTCGCCCGCTCATACTCCCCCGCACCCAGATTCTGGCTCACGAATGTCGTGATCGCCATCGCAAAGCTCGACACGGGGATAAAGCAGAACCCTTCCACCTTCGTGTATGCGCCGATTCCGGCGACCGCCGCCTCACCGTACGAATTGATGTAAGACTGAATGACGACGTTCGAGAGCGACATGATCGAATTCTGCACGCCGGAGGGAATGCCGTAGCGGATGATCCGAAGCGTCATATCCTTCTGAAGCCGCACCCTGCTCCACCGGAGCCGGTAGTCCGCGTCGACCCGCATGAGCAGATTCATACAGAGCAGCGCGCTCACCACCTGTGACATCACCGTCGCGAATGCCGCGCCGGCCACACCGAAATGAAAGACCGCGACCAGCAGAAGGTCCATGACCAGATTGATGCCCGAGGAAATCACCAGATAAATCAACGGATGTTCCGAATCGCCCGCCGCCTGTAGAATTCCTACAAACACATTGTACATGACAAAGCCGACGGATCCGGCAAAATATATCCTGAGATAGGAGATGGACTGCGGCAGCACGCTCGCCGGCGTGCCCATCAGGCGTAGAAGCGGCGGGACAAAAACCATCCCGATGATCGTCATCAGTACAGAGAACACCAGTCCCAGCGCTACCGTTGTGTGCACCGCGGTCTCCGTGCTTGTCGAATCCTTCGCGCCGAGATACCGCGCGATGACCACGCCGGCGCCGATGGCAATCCCGTTAAAGAACCCGACGATCATGAAGATCAGATTCCCGGACGAACTGACCGCCGCAAGCGCGCTGCTTCCGACAAAATTTCCGACGATCATGGAGTCCACCGCATTGTAAAGCTGCTGGAACAGATTGCTGAGTGCAATCGGTATCATGAACGCAATAATTTTGCCCGGGATCGAACCCGAAATCATCATTTGATTATCCGTTCTGTTCATAGAAGATCCCCTTTACCGCCTGATAAACTTTTTATTTTGCAGTCTGCTGCCACTGCTTCTCCCCCGCTTTGCCGTCTTCCATCTCTGCACACCCCGTATGAATTCAACCACAGCATAAACCGCGGCGACCACCGCGATGACAAGCATCGCATAGCCGATGCGCCACCATATGCCCCACTGATGATAAATTGCCTCAATCGGCGATCCTGCGAGCGGCCAGTGCAGGAACAGATAGTTGGTGTCCGCTGCCTCATTGAAAAATCCAATTGGCACCGCCGCGGCAGTCAGAAACATAATGCACCACGGCATGTGCCGGATTGTCGGATGCGCCCGCCCTGTACACAGAAGGAAGATCGGGAAAAGGATCAGGTTCATGTGCCACGTGTCGCTGTACAGATTCATGAAGTTCCATACCGGGTAATACTGAATCCAGTCCGGAAACAGCAGCGCCGCTGCGGAACCCGGCAGAATCAGGCACACCTCAATCTCGCTCCAGAAAGCTCGCCAGCACGCCGACCTGCTGCGGGAATAGAAGAGAAAGACGAAGACACCGAGACTGCACAGATGAAGCGGCAGATACCCTGTCGAAAAGCGCCCGACCCGGACAAGATAGAGGTCCTTGAACGCCTCCATGCCCGCCATCATCCATGGGAACCACCGGATGAACCGCTCCTGCCGGCCGCGCCCGGCCCGGATCAGGAGAATCGTGAAGCTCGTGATCAGCACCGCGATCACCAGCAGCGTCGCGACATGCTCCGGCCCGAAGGGGGCATATCCTGCGCCCTTCGGAAGATCAAACTGCTGTTTCCAGAAATACTTTCCCATTTTACGCTCTTGAAATCTGAACAGTATATATGCATCCCCTCAGATTTTGAGGTGATTCGGGATGCTGAATCGCTGCATTATGGTATGATTTAGTTGAGAATCCAAAGTCAGCCATTTGCCTGGGGAGGGACATAACGATGAGGGGAATGACGATAATCGCGATCCTGTTCTGGCTGCTTTACCTTGCGCTGTCTGCCGCCAATATTGCGGGACTCCGGAGAGAAGGAGATGTCAGTCGGCTTCACCGGCGCACCAAGCCGCTGCTCTGCCCGGTTCTGCTCGCCGCCTATCTCTGCACCGCCTCTGCTGCCGGCGTATCCGTCATCTGGCTCATCCCTGCCGGACTCCTCGGCGGCTTCCTCGGCGATACCTTTCTCCTGAATGCGGAGCGGTATTTCCTTCCCGGCCTGTCCTCTTTTCTCCTCGGTCACCTGTGCTATACCGCTGCCTTTCTTATGCAGATCGCCGCGGCAGGAACCGGCATCCCTGTCTCCGTCATCCTCCCCGGACTTGCCGGCTATATTCTCTATATTCTCCTCGCCGCACGGCCGGTACTTCGTGCCGCAAAGCGGGAACTGCGCATCGGCTGCAGCGTATACATGGCCGTCATTTTCCTCATGAGTTTCAGCTCCTTACTGATGACAGCCGTGTGCGGAATGCGCTTTCTCCCGACTTTTCTCGGCTCCCTCTTCTTTATTATTTCTGACACCCTGCTCTCCTGTCAGATCGTCCTTGGCAGGAGCGGGCGCGGCGTGATGGAAACCTACCTGCCGGCACAGGCCCTCATCGCCCTCGGCATGATCCTTGGGAATTTGCCGCCGACCGCCATATTTTGGGCCTTCTGAGAGGAAATCCACCCATTCGCCCTGTGATTTTTTCTCTCTACAGTGATTTCGTCTGCTCCTTCTTTCCCGTCTTCACAGTGATTCCGTCTGCTCCTTCTTTCCCATCGATTGGAGAAACGCCAGCGCAACCGGGAGACTCACAAACGCGGAGCAGATATCCGCGACCGGCTGCGCAGTCTCAATTCCTCTGACTCCGAAAAAGATGGGGAGAATCAGCACCAGCGGGATAAAGAAAATTCCTGAGCGGAGCGAGGCGAGAATCAGCGCAGGCCGGCTCTGCCCGGTGCTCTGAAGCAGCATATTGGCGCTGACAGAGGTCTGCTGCAGAATACACGAGACCGATGCCCACCGGAGCGCTGCGGCGCCGATTGCTACCACCTCCGGGTCATTCCGGAACCAGGCGACGATCGGCTCTGCAAAAAGAAATGTGACAATCCCCATTACAGTCAGCAGAATGGTGCCGACCACCTCCGTGAACAGCCACGAACTCCGCACCCGCTGATATTTCCGGGCGCCATAATTGAACGAGGCCACCGGTTGCATGCCCTGTCCGATTCCGATGGCCACCGCCCCAACGAGAAACGTCACTCTGCCCACGATGCTCATCGCCGCGATGGCAGGGTCGCCGTACACCTTCGCCTGCCGGTTCAGAAAGACCGTCGAGAGCGCGCCCAGAAGCTGCCTTGCGAGCGACGGAGACCCCACCCGCACAATGTTCCAGTACACCTGAAAAGTGCGCGCCGCAAGGGACGGACGATAGTGCACCACCGTTTTGCCGCTCGTGACCATGTGCAGCAGAATCAGGAAGCTTACCACCTGCGAAACGCAGGTGGACAGCCCTGCGCCGCTGACTCCAAGCCCCAGTCCGAACATCAGAATCGGGTCTCCGGCCATATTGAGAATCCCGCCTGCCGTGAGTCCGATCATAGCATAGAATGCCTTTCCCTCGTACCGCAGATGGTTGTTGATCGTACAGCTCGTCGTCAGAAACGGCCCGGACAAAAATATCCAATACGCATACTGCCTTGCATAGGGCAAAATTGTGTCCGTACTGCCGAGCATCCGGAGCAACGGATTCGTCAGCAGAAAGCAGACCGCTGAGATCGCCGCGCCGATCAGAAATGACATCCAGAACGCAGTCGCCCCGTAGGTAACTGCCCGGTCATCCTCCTTCATCCCCAGAAGCCTTGAAATAAAGCTTCCGGAGCCATGTCCGCACATAAACCCGACCGCCTGATACAGCGCCATCAGCGCAAATACGATGCCGACCGCGCCCGATGCGCTCGTCCCGATCCGGCTGACAAAATACGTGTCTGCAGTATTATAAATATTTGTGACCAGCATACTGACAATCGTCGGAAGCGCCAGTGTCGTGATCAGCTTTGGAATCGGCGTTCCTGTCATCCTGCGGTATTCTTCTGCGGCGTTGTTTGAATGATTCATCCTATTCTCCGATTCTGGCAGATAGTGATCTATAGTCAACTCACGGGTTGCATCTCTTGCAGGGGCTGTACCCCTCCGCAATCAGCTGATCCCTCGATTCCGTCGTATCCAGCCTATTCTTCTGTTTCATCTGCGAGACACTGGAACAGCCCGGAAGGTGAAATTTTCCTGTGTTAGTGTTGACTACATAGGTAATCTCCTTCCCATCCTCCTCGCTCCCGGCCTGCCCGTTTCCACCTGCAGCGTTTACTGCTGTGGCTGCTCCTGCTCCTGCCGCCGCGCTCTTACCCTTCCCTCTGGCTGAGCCTGTTTCTCCCGCGCCGCTGCCGGCTGTCGCCGATTTACTCTTTCCTTTAGAATGCATCTGAGACACATTGCCATACTCGTCATACAGTACCGTAGATGCATAATTTTGAATAGCTAGTGCTCTGTCGGCCTGACTGTCCCCCGCAGCCACCGCGCCGGTTGCGTAGTCGATCACGACACCAGGCTGCACGTTATAGATGAACGTATCAAACTGGATTCCCCTGCCGCCGTCCTCAATACTCTCTGCTTCCAGGAGTATCCCTCTCGCTTCAAGCTCGTTCCCGACGAAGATCGGCGTCGCCCGATAGAGCACATGATTCCCCGTTTTCTGAACATAGCCCAGGATAGAAAGTTCGTAGGGTTCCATGCCATCCACATTGAAGTAACGTGTCCCGGTCATGAGATTTTGCGGATTGGCGTTCTCCCCGGAAAGACTGTACGCAAGCTCGTGACAGCGATTGTAGACATATTTGCCGTCGATAAAATCGAATTTTGACTGCGGCGTCTGCCAGCCGGACGGCTTGATCATTCCTATCGAGCCGCGCTTCTCCGTTGGAAGGAGATCCGGTCCGACACTCTCCACCGCGGTTCCGGTTCTGCCCAGTGAATCGAGCGGGCTGAATTGCTTGAACGATACGGCCGCCTGCGAAAGATCGGCCGCCGTAAAGAAAGGAACATCCTGATTGATCCGGTAATATGGCACTCCATCCCAGGCAGGAACCTGGCTGTAGTCAAAACCTGTCCCGGGAACCGCCTGCGTTTCGGGCGCTGCCGCCTGGGCGGATACACCTGCTGCCTCCACCTCCAGATCTGACGATTCTCCCGTCAGGCCTGAAAGCGGAGAAAGCACAAACAGAAAAGCTGTGCACAAGGACGCAGCCAGTGTCAGAATTTTTCTTGCTTTCATTTGAAAAATACCCCGCGCCGCGCCCTTTGAGCACCCGCGGGAGAATCGCCCAGATGAACTTTCTCCCATATCGGACCGGGACATGCGGCATCCTATTGTTGTATAGCTCTGTACCTATTATAGACCCTGGCAGGATATTTTCACATTTGCCGGCTCTCAGATGATCTATATAGTGGAGATGGGTTTCATTCTTATCAATCACAGCGCCAGCACATTTTTCCCCGACCCCACCTGCTTTACATTCTCTCCCGCGCAATCTCCGCTGCCCTGTTCAGCCGCTCCCAGCACGTCTCGAAAAACATCTGATACGCCTCGCAGAAATAATTCAAATCTGCTTCTCCCTGGCACCCGCTCATCCGCTGGCGGAAACAGCCGCCGCGGCAGATAGTCAGCCACCTGCACCGCCTGCATCGATCCGGGAGCTGCTCAGACCGGTAACAGAATCCTATCTCACTTCGCCTCGCATCGATTTCCGGCAGCAGGTTCTCATTAAAATTGCCAAGCCGGTAACGATCCAGCACATAAAAATCACAGGGATACACACTGCCGTCCGCCTCTACCACATACTGCAGCCCGCAGGTTCCCCGCTGCTCGCACGATTCCGGCTCCTGCCCCAACAGGATACTGATATAGTTGTCGAACTGACGGATGTACGGCTCCTGTCCCGCCAGGAAATCGTCATACCACATAGCAAACAGTGTCGTCAGAAATCTGCCATAAGTCTGCGGCTTCAGCGCGTAATCCCTCTCTCCTCTTGTCTCCCCCAGCGGTTCCAGGCATGCAATGTATTGCTGATAGTGCCATCCATGCTCACGGTAGTTCTGATAAATTTCGCGAATATGCTCTGCCGTCATGCGGTTTACCACGGTGAGAATATTGTAATCGACATGGCTGGCATCCATCAGTCTGGCCGCCTTCAGGCAATGCTCATAAGAACTCCCGCCATTCTTCGCATGGCGATAACGTTCGTGAATTTCCCGCGTGCCGTCCACCGACATGCCGATTAGAAAATGGTTGTCCGCAAAGAAACGACACCAGTTCTCATCCAATGCATAGCCATTTGTCTGTAGTGCCAGATTGACATGGGCATGGTTTCGGTTATAGCGGTGTACAAAATCCACCGCCTGTTCGAAGAAAGGTATTCCGCTCAGCGTAGGCTCCCCGCCCTGAAAAGCCAGATTATAGACATCTTCTGTGCGCATCAGCGTCCGCTTGATCACATTGCGGAGTGTCTCCACCGACATCATTCCATATGACGCCAGCTGCCGCTTCTGCGCCTCATCACAGTAGAAGCAGTAATCGCAGTGCATGTTGCACAATCCTGAGGCCGGCTTGACCAGAATGCTGATATCTCTCATGTTTGCTCCCTGATGGACGGATTCGTCTGACGATAAATCACTTATTACCCGTAATTACAACATAAACCAATGAGACAAAAAAATAGACCCCGGCTATAGCAGGGATCTTGCAAAAAGCCTCACTACTTCTTGATATTGAGCTGAATATACCAGCTTCAGGCACAACCGTCAACGTCTCTCACAAGAAGGGAGTACCACAGATTCTGTTCTTTCATCAAGGCAGGCTTTCTGCCGTATAGCCTGCACATTGAAAATGTGTGCTTGAATCACTTTGTTATGTAAATCAGGTAATCTGTGCTGAGGGTATGCCAAACAGACCGGAGTGGTCCGGCCTGAGGCTGATGTATGGCGAAGGGCCTCCTGCTATAATCAGGCACTCCGCTGTTTGTCTTTCTTT
>CACZJZ010000001.1 GCA_902781655.1 uncultured Lachnospiraceae bacterium | reverse complement strand
CCACATATATTACCGTATTACCATATACACAAAATTTAATTTGACGAAAAAATAAAGCCTTTTCAAGGCTTTCCGGACTTTTGGGTGTCAAACTCCCGGGTTGAAATTTCCCTTGCAAAGTAATTTTGACTTTGTTATAGTATGACTGTTGTGTTCGAAATAATCTCTGATGTCAGGAGGTGTAAAAATGGCTAAGTGCGATATCTGTGGAAAAGGCGCTCACTTTGGCAACAACGTCAGCCATTCACATAGAAGATCAAACCGTATCTGGAATTCCAATGTCAAGACTGTTTCTGTGAAGGTCGATGGCGGAACCAGAAAAATGCATGTATGCACGGCATGCCTGCGTTCCGGTAAAGTCGAACGTGCCTGAATCACTGTTGCATGGTACCCGTATGGCGGATCGAGGATTCTTCGGTCCGCCATTTCTTTTTACAATGAAAGCGCGTATAATTTCTCTGAGAATCGAATCAGAAAAAGGGAGCGGATGGCTGTGCCGTTCTGCGTATACCTTGAACTTGACCATGCAGCAGGAGGTTATCTATGAAGTCATCTTCCATGAACACACATATGGGAAGCATATCCATTGATAACGAAGTGATTGCCCAGTATGCCGGGACAGTCGCCACGGAGTGCTTTGGAATCGTGGGCATGGCGGCTGTGATGAAAGGCGGTCTTGTAAATCTCTTAAAGCGGGATTCCATGACCAAGGGCATCGCGGTGACGCTCACTCCGAACAATAAACTGGATATTGATTTCCATGTCATCGTCTCGTACGGTGTCAATATTCCGACAGTTGCTGAAAATCTGATCAGCAATGTCCGGTACCGGGTAGAGGAATTCACTGGGCTTGAAATTGATAAGATCAATATTTACGTCGAAGGCGTCAAAGTCATCGATTAAGGATAAATCTAATATTTCAGGAGGAAATGAGATTGAGCACCAATTCGATTGACGCTAAGATGCTTGCTTCGATGTTCTTAGCCGGAGCGTATAATCTGAAATCCAACAAGGAGTGGATCAATGAGCTGAATGTGTTTCCGGTACCGGATGGCGATACCGGAACAAATATGACAATGACCATCACTTCAGCTGTCCGTGAAGTCGCCGGCCTTGGAGATTCGTTTGATATGACTACAATCTGTAAGGCCATTTCTTCCGGGTCACTTCGCGGAGCGAGGGGAAATTCCGGTGTGATTCTGTCGCAGCTGCTGCGCGGGTTCTGCAAGGGAATTCGGGAATACTCCAATCCTGACATTCCGATCATCGCTGATGCGATGGACAAGGGTGTGGAGACGGCATACAAAGCGGTGATGAAGCCGAAAGAGGGAACGATTCTTACCGTTGCAAAGGGACTGGCGCAGAAGGGACGCGAACTCGCTGACGGCGGAGAGACCGATCTGGATCATTTTCTTGACGAGGTGATCAAATACGGAGACGAAGTGCTGGCTTCTACACCGGAGCTTCTTCCGGTACTGAAACAGGCTGGCGTTGTGGATTCCGGCGGACAGGGACTGATGCAGGTTCTGAAGGGCGCACAGGAAGGACTGCGCGGCAGGCATATCGATCCGGCCATGGTGCTCGAGGAAGAAGAACAGGCGGAAGAGGAAGATAAAGCCCCGGAAAGGGATCAGGATGCTGGAGTCAACAAGGAACTGAAATATGGCTACAGCACAGATTTTGTGATTCTGCAGGACAAGTCCATGAAGCTCTGGAACCCCAAGACAGAGAAGGACTTTAAGGCTTTTCTGAGTTCCATTGGCGACTCGATTCTCTGTATCGGCAGCGAGGATTCGGTACGGGTCCATGTCAATACGAACGATCCCGGTCTTGCCGTGGAGAAGGCTCTCATGTATGGCGAGCTGAGGAACATCCGTATTGCAAACCTGCGGATCGGAGAGCAGGAGGGACCGGTCACAGCGGAGGAGACAAAGTCTGTCTCGTCGGATGGAACGACATCTGAGCCGGCGCAGACCGATCAGAAGCAGAGGAAAGAAGTGGCGTTTATCGCTGTGTGCGCTGGAAGCGGGCTGGAGGACATATTCCGCGGACTTGGGGTCGATTGTATTATTTCAGGCGGTCAGACCATGAATCCCTCCACGGAGGATGTGCTGAAGGCTGTCAATTCCGTCAATGCGGATACGGTGTTTGTACTTCCGAATAATAAGAATATCATCATGGCGGCCAACCAGGCAGCGGCAATGACAGAGGATAAGAAGGTCATTGTCATCCCGACCAAAACTATTCCGCAGGGAATCACGGCGGTGATCAACTATATGCCGGAAGTTGGTGTCGATGCCAACCGTGAGAATATGATGCAGGAAATTGGCAAGGTAGCCAGCGCGGAGATCACCTATGCGGTCAGAGATACGACTCTGGATAATGTGACGATCCATGAGGGCGATATCATGGGCATCGGAGACAGCGGTATTCTTGCGGTTGGCCGGGACCGGGACGAGACGACGCTCGAAACGCTTCGGAAGATGGTGAATGACAGTACCTCTCTCATCAGTATTTACTACGGTGCGGACATCACGGAGGATGACGCGGGAAAGTTTGAGGATATGGTCAGACGGAACTTCCCTGCCTGTGATGTAGAACTGCAGTCTGGTAATCAACCGATCTACTATTACATTCTTTCTGCGGAAGAATGACCATCGGCGCGCTGCGGAATATCATGATAATGTCCTGCGTGTGTTTTCTGTTTTTCTGGCAGGGGAGAGAAGAACGCCCGGATACAATATTTTGTATCCGGGCGTTCTTTTCTATACAAAATATGTCCTTGTTTCAAGGACCTTACGGAGAAAGCACAAGGACATAATGTCGCATAGATGATTCCTGCCGTTCGGATTCACAGCTCCGCGTCTGGGTAGCTGATCCGAAGAATGTTGATTCTGTGATAGCGGGGAACTTCGTGGAAGAAGATTTCCACCGACCCGATTGTGGTCACCCAAACCTGCTCTGCCATAGATGGCATTGGAAGCGATCTTGCATGCCTGAGCAGTGCGGAGCTGTCGTGCAGGATGCTGGAAGCCTCCCGAAACAGCTCGTTCTGTCGATCTTTTCCTGTCTGATGAGATAGAAGCAGCAGATCATAGAGAGAGTTTTCGGCACTGCCGGTGAGATATACTATTTTTCCCATGCTGCGCATACCTCCATCAGATCGTTCAGAATATTGTCAAGAGGGCGCATGGTTCCTAAGCGTTCCTGCTCCAGTTCTTTCTGGAGCATTTCCAGCGCCGCCTCCGGGTCAATCTGTCCGGTGCGGCTGCGGTAAAGAAAATCGCTGCAGTAAGCTGTTTGGGTCATGATGGTCCCTCCCTCCTGATCCATCCGGATCAACATGATGAATGAGATGTATGATATAACTGCAAGGCGGACAGATTCCTGATACGGGCGATGATGACCGTATCGGGATGAAAAGAATTCCGCCGGTGCGGCTGAGATTGAGTACGCATAATATGCCGTTATGCGTCATGGATGCGCTTCCGTTCCATTTCGTCCATTGCTTTTCTCTTTGTCTCCATCGTGGTATGCACATAAAGCCGCATTGTTACGGTCGGATCAGAATGGCCGAGCAGCTCGCTCACTGTCCGCGCGTCCGTTGCATGGATACATCTTGTGGCGAAACTGTGCCGTAATGAATGAATGTTGATAGGAGAAATCTCTTCTCTGTCCAGAAATTCCCGGAACGTCCTCTGGTAACTGCGCGGTTGTACAAAACGGTCGGATCTGCCGTTCAAAAAGTAACAGGAGCTGTCCGCAGCCAGACGGTACATTGCCAGAAGATCATTCTCCATATGCGCCGGGATGGGAATCTGCCGGTTGGAAGAACTGGATTTCGGAAGTCCGATTATCCAGCGGCTGCGAATCGCACCATCAGGTGTTCTGACCTCTTCCCGCTTTACGGTATGCCGCACGTTCAGGAGGTGATTGTCAAAGTCAAAGTCCTCCCAGCGCAGCGCACAGAGTTCGCCGAGCCGAAGCCCCATGTCGAGACAGAGTAAAATACCATACAGACGCGGTTCCTGACATCCTGAGAGCGCCCGCTCAATCTGCCGCGCATCCTCCGGCGGAAGGCAGCGCCCCATTCTGCCGGAGCCGGATGGAATGCGGTAGCGCAGTCTGATCCGCGGCATGACATTCTGATCCTCGCCAAAGGTCAGAATCATTTTCAGGATGGTACGGATCTGGAAGACAGTTGACACAGACAGCGGTTTCCCATGGTAGGAGGGATCCCGCAGCAGATGGTCGAGAAAAGCACGCAGCTCGTCGCTGTTGAGCTTTGCCGCCGGAATATTACCGATGCCCGGTAGAATATATTTTTGTACAACAAGATCATACTGCAGGATAGACGAGCTCCGCACGGAGCCGCGCACTTCCTCCAGCCACTTCTGGCAGACATCGCTGACGGTGATTGTTCTTTTCTGATTCATAGCGGTTCTCCTCTCACGTTCGACAGCTTGTTGCCCGGATGGGAACAGCTTTGATGTTCCAGGAAAACGGCCATGTATTGTTATTGCCTAAAAATCCATATGGATGTTCGGCTAATTTTGCGAAAATGCGAAACTAATCAGTAAATTGATGCAAATATGTAGAAATACACTGTGATCAGTGTTATGATCAATTCACCTTTCGTGCTGCATTCTTTCGCACCGAAGCTTTTCCAGAATTGTACAAAACGCTTCTTCGTCAAACGGCATATTATGCGGACTTCTGGCAAATATCATGGACCGTCTTTGCTGTTTCTCTTTTCCCGGATGCTGTATTATTGTCTGGAATCGGACGGCCGCTGTCAATTGACAGCAGCCGTCCGATGTTGAAGTTCGTGTCCGGATGAAGAAATAACGGACGCAAACAAACAATCAGGTAAAGAGTTTTTCACGTATCTTCTATTTTCCGGCTTTGTTTACACGGATTCCTGTGATAAAATAGAAATCGAACATATGTACGGGATGACGAGACGAAATCAGAAGGAGAGCATGAGATGGCCGGCGCGCTTACGGTGGAGAGTCCGCTGTTCGGGGTCAAAGGAGTGGGACCAAAGACAGCGACGCTCCTTGCAAGGAAAAATCTGAAAACGGTCGGAGATTTGATCCAATATTTTCCGAAAGGGTATGATTTCTTTCCGGAGCCGGTCAGCCTGGCGGAGGCGGAGACTGGAGAGCAGGTTGCCCTTCGCGTCACCATCGTCGGAAGCGGGACAACTTTTCATTCTGCTGGAAAGTCAGTGACTTACTTTCGGGCTGGGAATGACGGTGGCTTTCTTCGTCTGACATGGTTTAACCAGCCGTATTTGAAGCAGAGAGTAAAGCCGGGCAGCACCTTCGTTGTCAGGGGCAGACTGCAGCAGAGCCAGAACGGAAATCGCTACATGGAACAGCCGGGTCTTTATACACCGGAGGAGTATACACAGCTCGCAGGGACATTTCTGCCGAGATATCCGCTCACACAGGGCTTAAAGAACAAACTGATCATTCGTATCATGCGGGAAGTTTGGGATCACGTGGAGGATGGAACAGGGGTGGGCGTGGATTTCCGGGCGGAATATCTTCCGGAGCAGACATTGAGTGAAAACGGGCTGATGCATGAGGAAAGGGCATATCAGACGGTTCATTTTCCGGAAAACATGCAGGAAGCTGAGAATGCGGTCAGGCGTCTCTCTTTCGATGAATTTTTTTTCTTTCTGCTCGGTATGCGTACCAACGGAGATGCAGTCCGGGATGAGACGAATCCGAGGCCGATGATCCAGACGGCGGAACCGGAGAGGCTGATTGAACAGCTTCCTTATGAGCTGACTTCTGATCAGAGGCGTGCATGGGAGGAAATCAGGGCGGATCTCTGCAGTACGCATGTGATGAACCGGCTGCTGCAGGGGGATGTTGGATCTGGCAAAACAATTCTGGCATTTCTCGCGCTGTTACTCACGGTGACAAATGCAAGACAGGGTGCACTGATGGCGCCAACTGAGGTCCTCGCTGAGCAGCATATGCGGGATATTTCTGCCATGACAGAACAATATCACCTGCCGTTCAGACCTGTCCTCCTGACCGGATCGGTACGCGGGCAGGCACGTCGGGCAGCATATGATAGTATTCACGACGGATCTGCCAATGTTGTGATCGGGACACAGGCGCTGATTCAGGAGAAGCTTGATTTCCATGATCTCGGTCTGGTGATCACGGATGAGCAGCATCGATTTGGGGTGAGACAACGGGAGGCTTTCGCCGGAAAGGGGACCAGCGTGCCAATTCTGGTGATGAGCGCCACACCGATTCCGCGGACGCTCGCCATCATCCTGTATGGAGATCTGGACGTGTCCCTGCTGAAGGAAATGCCGAAGAACCGCAAGCCGATCCGGAATACCGTGCTGAGTGAAGAATGGAGGGAAAAGGTCTACCGGTTTCTTGTAAAACAGATTCATGAAGGACACCAGGCTTATGTCATCTGTCCGGCGGTGGAAGAAAGTGAGACTACGGAGGTCAGAAATGTCGCCGACTGTACAGCGGAGCTGCGACAGAAACTGCCAAAGGATATCGTGATCGAATCTCTGCATGGCAGAATGAAACCGGCCGAAAAAGAGCGGATTATGAACCGTTTTGCAGACCATCAGGTGGATATTCTGGTATCGACCACAGTAATTGAGGTGGGCATCAACGTACCGCGTGCGACCGTGATGATGATTGAGAATGCCGAGCGGTTCGGTCTGTCCCAGCTGCATCAGCTCAGGGGAAGGGTCGGACGGGGAGCAGATCAGTCGTATTGCATTTTTATGTACGACAGTGCGGCGCAGGAGAAGCCTAAGAGGCTGGAAATTCTGGAGCATTCGGACGATGGTTTTTATATTGCAGAGCAGGATTTGAAGCTGAGAGGGCCGGGGGATTTGTTCGGTGTGCGGCAGAGCGGAGAACTTGGTTTTGCTTTGGCGGACATATACCGGGATGCGGATCTGCTCCATCTGGCGGCAGATCTGACAGGACGGATGCTACAGATGGATCCGGAACTCTCTGCACCGGAGCACCGCAGGATCCGGGAGCGGCTTGACAGCGCGATGTTAAAATCGGTTGACTTTCGTTCTATCTGATATGATAATGACTTCGTATGTATTTTGCCGAAAGAGGCCGGAATGCGGCATTTACCAGGGCTCAGAAAACCGGCAGTCTCTGAAAACGGGGGATAGAACATGGCAAGAGTAGCAGTAGTGACGGACAGTAACAGCGGAATCACGCAGGCGGACGCGAAAGCGCTCGGATGCTTTGTCGTGCCAATGCCGTTTATGTTCGGCGACGATGGAACTACCTACTATGAGGATATCAATCTCACGAGGGATGAATTTTTTCGCCGGCTTGCAGCGGATGAATCCGTGCTGACCAGCCAGCCTGCTCCCACGGAAATTCTGAAGCTTTGGGATGAAGTCCTGAAGGAATACGAGCAGATCGTATATATCCCAATGAGTTCCGGGCTTTCCGGGTCCTGTCAGAGCGCAATGATGCTTTCCAGCGATTATGAGGGGAGGGTTGAGGTCGTCAACAACCAGAGAATATCCGTGACACAAAAGGCATCGGTCATGGATGCGCTGGAGCTTGCAAAGCGCGGTAAATCAGCGCAGGAAATCAGGAATATCCTGGAACGGGTAAAATTTGACAGCAGCATCTATATCATGGTGGACACCCTGAAATACCTGAAGAAGGGCGGACGAATCACGCCGGCAGCTGCTGCGATCGGAACTCTGCTGCGGATCAAACCAGTTCTGCAAATCAAGGGGGAGCGGCTGGATGCATTTTCCAAGGCACGCACAGCCGCGCAGGGAAAGAATACGATGCTGAACGCGATACGACACGATATCGAAACCTTGTATGGCGGAACGCAGGCGGAGACATGCTTCTTATATGCGGTTCATGCCAATATTCCGGAAGAAGGAAAACTCTGGATGGACGAAGTGCAGGCGGCGTTCCCGAACTTCAAGGTGGAGGAGGCAAATCTTTCACTTTCTATCTGCTGCCACATCGGGCCGGGAGCCCTGGCGGTCGCCTGTTCAAAGAAGCTGGATTACGACAATCTGTGAGGCAGAGTTTTTCTGGTGCAGCCGCCGCTCTTCTGTGGGAGTGGTGGCTGTATGTGACTTGAGAGGATCGCGGAGGAACAGTCTTGACGAAGACAGACACAAATTATAACGCCGGCAGCATTAAGGTTCTGGAGGGGCTGGAGGCAGTCCGCATGCGCCCCGGCATGTATATTGGCAGTACATCAACGCGGGGCCTCAACCATATGATCTATGAGATCGTCGATAATGCTGTTGATGAGCATCTCGCCGGCTTTTGCGATACGATTCATGTCACACTGGAAGCGGACGGTTCCTGCACGGTGGAGGACAATGGACGCGGCATACCGGTGGGTATGCATGAGAAGGGCGTCAGTGCGGAGCGTGTGGTGCTCACAACGCTGCATGCCGGTGGGAAGTTTGACAATAAATCATATAAAACGAGTGGAGGGCTTCACGGTGTCGGTTCCTCCGTCGTCAATGCGCTCTCTGCCCGGATGACCGTGACCGTCAGAAACGGCGGGTTTGTGTACGAGGATCGTTATGAGCGCGGCGTGCCGGTACAGGATCTGAAGGAAGGACTTCTTCCTGTCGTCGGGAAAACACGCGGAACTGGAACAACCATCAATTTTCTCCCGGATGGGGAGATTTTTGAGAAAACAAGATTCAAGGAAGATGAGATAAAGAGTCATCTGCATGAGACAGCCTATCTCAACCCGGATCTGACGATCCTGTACAGAGACCGGCGGCCGGGCACGGAGGAAGAAATTACCTTTCATGAGCCGGACGGTATCGTCGGTTTCATCCGGGATCTGAATAAATCGAATGAACCGGTGACCGATATAATCTATTTTCAGGGGGAGAGCGAGGGCATCGCGGTGGAAGTAGCCCTCCAGTATGTCAATGAGTTTCATGAGGAGGTCCTGGGATTTTGCAATGATATCTATAATGCAGAGGGTGGATCACACATCACGGGATTCAAGACGCAGTTTACACAGATTATCAATCAGTATGCCAGGGATCTTGGCATACTGAAGGGAAAGGACGCCAATTTCACCGGGACTGACGTGCGCAACGGCATGACTGCGGTTGTATCCATCAAGCATCCGGATCCCCGGTTCGAGGGACAGACCAAGACCAAGCTGGACAACCAGGATGCAGCCCGCGTTGTGGCCAAGGTGACCGGCGATGAGATGGTGCGGTATTTCGACCGGAATCTCGAGACGCTCAAGTCAGTCATCGGCTGCGCTGAGAAAGCAGCCAAAATCCGGAAATCCGAGGCAACGATCCGGACCAATCTGCTTGGTCGTCAGAAATATTCCTTTGATTCCAACGGCAAGCTGGCCAACTGCGAATGCCGGGATCCGAAGCAGTGCGAGATCTTTATTGTCGAGGGAGATTCCGCAGGCGGCAGCGCCAAAATGGCAAGAAATCGTATGTATCAGGCGATTATGCCGATCCGCGGCAAAATTCTCAATGTGGAAAAGGCTTCCATTGACAAGGTGCTCGCCAACGCGGAGATTAAATCGATGATCAATGCGTTCGGCTGCGGGTTTTCGGAGGGATATGGCAATGATTTTGACATCACAAAACTCCGCTATGACAAGATTGTGATCATGGCCGATGCGGATGTGGACGGTGCCCATATCTCTACCCTGCTGCTGACGCTGTTCTATCGGTTCATGCCGGAGCTGATTTACGAGGGACATGTCTATGTGGCAATGCCTCCGCTTTATAAGGTAGTTCCGCAGTCCGGCAAGGGCGGGGAATATCTTTACGACGATTATGCGCTGGAAAAATACCGCAGAACGCACAAGGGCAGTTTCACGCTGCAGCGCTATAAGGGCCTGGGAGAGATGGATCCGCAGCAGCTCTGGGAGACCACGCTGGATCCGGAGAACCGTGTGATGCGGCAGATTCAGATTGATGACGCCAGAATGGCATCTGACATGACGGAACTTCTGATGGGATCCGATGTGCCACCGCGCAGAGAGTTTATCCATGCACATGCGAATGACGCAGATATTGATGCGTGATGACAGTCGGAAGAGGACAGGCCGGGCTGCAGCGGATTTCTGACAGACTTTGACAGAAATCACATTTCTTGAATTCTGCTGCAGAAACGAACGACCAGAGGACCGCGGAACAGGGCGGAATATGTGAGGTAGCTATGCTAGTCAGGGAACATATCATTCACAGCGAATACAGCGAGCTAATGCAGAAATCTTATATTGATTATGCCATGAGCGTCATTGTCTCACGTGCACTTCCTGACATCCGGGACGGACTAAAGCCTGTGCAGCGGCGGACTCTGTATGACATGGCCGAGCTGGGCATCCGCTCTGACAAACCATATCGCAAGAGCGCCCGAATCGTGGGCGATACCATGGGCAAATTTCACCCCCACGGAGACAGCTCCATCTATGACTGTCTGGTGGTCATGGCACAGGATTTCAAGAAGGAAGTGCCGCTGGTGGACGGGCACGGCAATTTCGGCACGATCGAGGGAGACGGCGCTGCTGCCATGCGCTACACCGAGGCGAGGCTTTCCAAAATTACTGAGGAGGCGTTTCTGGCTGATCTCGATAAAGATGTGGTCGATTTTGTCCCTAATTTTGACGAGACAGAAAAGGAGCCATCGGTCCTCCCGGTGCGGATCCCGAACTTTCTGATAAACGGTTCCGAGGGAATCGCAGTTGGCATGGCGACCAGCACGCCTCCGCACAACCTGGCGGAGGTCATTGATGCGGAGAATGCGTATCTGGAGAATCCGGATATCACAGTGGATGAACTCATGCGATATCTGCCGGGACCGGATTTTCCAACGGGCGGTCTTGTAGTGAATGAGAAGGATCTGCGGGAGATTTATGCAACCGGAACCGGAAAAATCCGGATTCGGGGGCGAGTGAAGGAGGAGAAGCTGAAGAACGGTCATGTCAATGTCGTGGTGACAGAGATCCCTTATACCATGATCGGCGCCGGCATCGGTAAATTTCTCGCAGATACGGCGGCACTGCAGGAGCAGCATCTCACGAATGATATTGTCGATATCACAAACCAGTCCTCCAAGGAGGGAATCCGCATAGTCATTGAGCTGAAGAAAGGAGCGGATGTCCGGAATTTCGAAAATCTGCTGTATTCCAGAACAAGGCTCGAGGACACGTTTGGCGTCAACATGCTGGCAATCCGGGACGGGCGTCCGGAGACTCTGAATCTCAAATCCATTCTGAAGGCCAGTGTGGATTTTCAGTTTGATATTGTGCGCCGCAAGTACACCAACCTTCTGGAGAAAGAGCAGAAGCGCAGGGAGATCCAGGAGGGCCTGATCAAGGCCTGCAACGTGATCGATCTGGTCATCGAGATTCTTCGGGGGTCGAAGGATCGCCCGATGGCAAAGAACTGTCTGGTGAACGGCTGTACAGATGGAATTACATTTCGCAGCGGAGAATCGAAAGCCATGGCAGCACAGCTGAAGTTCACGGAGGCGCAGGCGGATGCAATTCTGGACATGCGGCTATACAAGCTGATCGGCCTGGAACTCGATGCGCTGGTCAGGGAGCATGAACAGACGGTGGCCAATATTTATCGCTATGAGGATATTCTGGAGAACCAGGGATCCATGACCATGGTGATTCAGAAGGATCTGCGCGCGATCCGGGATGCGTTCAGGAAGCCGAGAAGGACAGGAATTACGCAGGAACAGACTCCGGTGGCGGTGACTGTGAAAGAAGAACCTGTGGATGTATATTTTGTCATGGACCGGTTCGGCTACGCCAGAACGATTGATGTCTCCACCTATGAAAGGAACAGGGAAACGGTAGAAAGCGAAAACCGCTGGGTTTTCCAGACACGCAGTGACGCGAGAGTATGCCTGTTTACGAATCTCGGGCAAATGCATACCGTGCGCATTTCAGATCTTCCCTGTGGAAAGCTGCGGGACAAGGGAATCCCGGTGGATAATGTCAGCAATTATGTCTCTGCAAAAGAGAGTCTGATTTTTGTCACGGGCCAGTCAGAGATCAACCGCTATCAGCTGATCTTCATCACCCGGCTGGCTATGATGAAAATTGTGGATGGCGGGGAGTTTGATGTCGTCAAGCGGACTGTACAGGCTACTCAGCTTGGCGAGGGCGACGAGCTGATGCGGGTGGCGGTCTATCAACATGAGCAGCAGAACATTGTCCTCCAGACGCAGAAGGGATATTTCCTCAAGTTTCCTATTGATCAGATCCCGGTGAAGAAAAAGACTGCCATCGGCGTACGCGGCATGAAACTGACAGCAGGAGATAAGCTGGAGGATGTTTACTTTACAAAGAATCTGGAAACCACTACGATACAGTATAAGGACCGGGAACTTGATTTGAATCACCTGAAATCCGCGAATCGGGACGGCAAGGGTTCAAAGCCCAGGCTTTAAGCATATCGGCCATGTCGGACGGTTCGACAGAAGCCGGAGTTTATTTGTTCCGGGCAGATTGCATGGCCCGGAAGAGAGGGTATATCATTTATGAGAGTTATCGCAGGAACGGCAAGAAGTATCCCGCTGATTACGCCGGAGGGGGAGGAAATTACACGTCCCACCTCAGATAAGATTAAAGAAACGCTGTTCAATATCATTCAGAATGAGATCCCCGGAAGTGTCTTTCTGGATCTCTGCGCGGGGAGCGGAGCGATCGGCATTGAAGCGGTCAGCCGTGGCGCACAGCGTAGTTATCTCGTGGAGCGGGACCGCAGAGCGATTGCCTGTATGGAAGCGAATGTCCATAAGACACATCTGGAGGATCGGGTCATCATCATGAAAACAGATGTGCTGAACGCGGTGCACAATATCCATGAGAAGCAGGTGGATGTGGTTTATCTGGACCCGCCGTATGAGGCAGGACTCGAGGAACCGGTACTCCGGGAACTTTCCCTGGCTCCGTTTGTGACGCAGAACACGCTGATCATCGTGGAGGCGGCGCTCGACACAGACTTTGACTTTGTGAGCGGACTTGGCATGGAAATCCGCAGAGTCAAGGGATATCGGAGCCAGAAGCATGTATTTATCCGTAAGGCAGCGGTCTGACCGCGCCGGAAAGCGTATCCATAGTGAGAGCAGCCATTTATCCCGGCAGTTTTGATCCGGTCACTTATGGTCATATCGATGTCATCCGCCGCGCAGCGGAAATGTTCGATCTCCTGCATGTTGCCGTGCTGGATAATGCAGCAAAGACGCCGTTGTTTTCGGTGGAGGAACGTGTTAGAATGCTCCGAAACGTCACCAGGGATATCCCGAATGTCGTGGTGGAATCGTATCAGGGGCTTCTGGTCGATTATGCAAAAAAGAATAATATTCATATCTCCGTCCGCGGGTTGAGGGCAGTCACTGATTTTGAGTATGAGCTGCAGATCGCGCAGACCAATAAAAAATTATCCGATGGATCGCTGGATACGATTTTTCTGACAACAAGTCTTGAGTATGCCTATTTGAGTTCTTCCAGTGTGAAGGAGATCGCGTATTTTGGCGGAGATATCTCCCCCTGCGTTCCACAGGAAGTCGCGGAACAGGTATATCGGAAATATCAGGAGCGTGGAACAGACAGCGCAGGGTGTTGAAGGAAAGCAGCGTCATTACACCGCTTTCTGACTAACATTGGTGCCGCAAAGAATGTGGCATAGGGTGTTAAAAATGGCAAACAGAGTGGAAGAACAGATTACAGCGATAGAACAATATCTGGATGAATGTAAATATGTACAGTTTTCCTCGACGATGATCAAGGTTGACAAGGAAAAACTGATGGATATGCTGGCAGATCTGCGCGGCAATATGCCTGAGGAAATGGCCAGATATCGTAAGGTCATCAATGAGCGTGACCGAATTCTCTCCGAGGCACGCCGCAAGGCGCAGGAGCTTGTGGATCGCACAGAAGCCCAGACCAACGAGCTGGTGGGCAATCAGGAGATAATGCAGCAGGCCTATGCGCAGGCGAATGAGATTGTCGCACTCTCCTCTCAGCGCGCGCAGCAGATTGAGGATGACGCTGTAAATGATGCCAATTCTTATCGGATGGCAGCGGTTCAGTATATGGATCAGATGCTTGCCGGCATGGAGACGGAGTCAAAGAAAGCCTCAGAGAAACTGCAGCAGACGTATCAGTCGCTCACAAATCAGCTCGGGCAGACCTATACTCAGATGACAAGCGCTCTGCAGCAGTCCTATGGTGACATGGCAAGACAACTGGAATCCGGGTGCGGGCAGTACCAGAATGCACTCGCTCAATATATAAGAACGCTTGGGAGCAACCGGGATGAGCTTGCCAGTACAAGGGCGCAGGGAGACGCGGCAGCAGCTGCCGCGCAGAGCACCGGGAACACAGAGACGGTCGCTGGTGGATCCGATATTCAGAGACCTGAGAGCAGCATCCCAGAGTCGCAGACCGGCTCCATCCCGCAGGAAACGGACAATCTCTCGATGGATGGCGTGCGCGGATGAGACAGAGCTGACTGCTGGATGGAGAAAGTGGCACGGGAACCAGTAAGAGGAGCTGCTGCACTTTGTGCAGCAGCTCCTTGTGCAGAAAGCCGGACAGAAAATTCTGAGATTCAGGAGACGGGAAGGAAACGAATATCGCATGAAGAAAAAGGGACAGTTTGGGTATCAGAGAAATCGGCGCGTCTATAGTACGATCTGGTTTGCGCTGCTCCTCGGAGCAGATTGCTTTATGTTCTATTTTTCACGTCATTATTTCGGAACCACGCGCAATCTGTTTACCATATTCTTTGTTCTTGTATGCCTGCCCGTGGGGATGCTTGGCGTTTCTGCCGTCATGCATTTCAGGGCAAAGGGGTGCAGCCCAAGAGCGCATCAGGAGATCGAACGGCATGTCGGTATTCTTCCCGGATTATATGATTTATATCTCACCAGTTACAGTAAAAATTTCCAGCTGAGTCATCTGTGCGCCTCACAGGGGTGCATCGCTGCGCTGACGGAATCCTCTTCCTGCGATTTGAAGGCGGGTGAGGAGCACATCCGTACGATGCTCAAGAATAATGGATGGAAGAGTTATCAGGTCAAAATCTTCACTAGTCTGCCCAAATATTGTGAACGACTGGATTCCCTCAATGCCCTGTCACAGGGGGCGGAACCGGAGGATCTGACCGCATTGATGGCACTGATGAAGACTTTGTCAATCTGACAGACTGTGTGCATGAAGCTGCAGGCTGTTGATGGCCCGGGATGAAGGAAGTATCGTCCTGCGCCGCGAATACGGGAGATAAACAGGTATCATGGTAACCATCACGGTCACGGAGGAGGAAGACGGGCAGCGCCTCGATAAATTTCTTCATCGGCATCTTCCGGATGCGCCTGCGTCCTTTTTCTATCGCATGCTGCGCAAGAAGAACATCACCCGGAATGGGAAAAAAGCGGATGGCGGAGATCATGTGGAGCATGGGGATGAGATTGCGTTTTATCTTTCAGATGACACACTGACACAATTCGGAGGCAGAAGCAGCCGGGAAAAAGTGGCCGGTATATCATCGGGGAAATCAGGGCGGACGGAACTTGCAGCTGCAAGGCAGGCGTTTCATCGTATCAATAGGCTGTATACTTTTGATCCGGTGCTCTATGAGGACGAAGGTGTTCTTCTGGTACACAAGCTTCCAGGCATCCTCTCTCAGAAAGCCCATCCGGAGGATGTCTCGATGAATGAATGGCTTCTCGGATATCTGGCGGAGAAAGATGAGCTCTCAGAGGAACGATATGCCTTCTTCCATCCTTCTGTGAGCAACCGGCTTGACCGCAATACCGGCGGTATTCTTTTCTGTGCCAAAACTCTTCCCGCAAGCAGGGCTCTGTCGGCTCTTCTGCGGGAGCGCTCTCTTCATAAATATTATCAGATGGCAGTGCGGGGAAAATGTCCGCGGGAGGGAGTGATCAGTGGGTACCTGAAAAAGAACAGCAGGAATAACACGGTGACGTATTCTCCAGTTCCGACAGAAGGGGCAGCATTCAGCAAAACCGTATTTACCACTCTTGAGGAAGGGAAAGTGCTTTCTCTCCTCGAGGCGGAGCTGATCACAGGACGAACGCACCAGTTGCGTGCTCATCTGGCGGCGACAGGTCATCCCATTGCAGGGGATGCCAAATATGGGGATCCGCAGCTAAACAGCCTGCTGTCCAGAAAGTTTGGAATCCAAGGTCAGATGCTTTATGCCTGTCGTGTGGAATTTCCTGCGCTGGACGGAGTGCTGGCTCCACTCTCGGGGAAAAAATTTTCCGTTGAGGTTCCGTCTGTGTACCGGAATGTAGTCAGAAACTTTGGAGGGGAATAGCCTATGCCTACCTGGAATTCCCGAGGCCTTCGGGGATCCATGCTCGAAGAAATGATCAACCGGACGAATGAGAAGTACCGTGAGCAGCATCTCGCGCTGATTCAGAAAGTTCCCACTCCGATCACGCCGATCCGCATGGACAAGGAAAACCATCAGATTACTCTCGCGTATTTTGACCAGAAGAGTACCGTGGACTACATTGGCGCTGTTCAGGGGATTCCGGTCTGTTTTGATGCGAAGGAGTCCGCTACCCAGACGTTCAGCCTGCAGAATATCCATCCGCATCAGGTGGCCTTCATGGAAGAATTCGAGCGGCAGGACGGTATTGCCTTTTTTCTGATCTGCTATACAAGCCAGGACATGCTCTATTATCTTCCACTCCGGGAGTTTCTTCCTTTCTGGAATCGGGCGCAGAAAGGAGGACGCAAAAGTTTCAGGCAGGATGAGCTGGATATGACGTGGGTACTGCCGAAAAAGCAGGGCGTTCTCGTCCCTTATCTGGAGATGATCAACAAGGATCTCCTGGAGCGGGGCTGATGCCAACGGACGTTGACAGACACAGGCAGGACAGGCTATACTTTGATTTAATGTGATAATGAGATACCACTTCACAGCAATAAAGCGAACAGAGGTAATCCATGAACGAATTCAGCACTGGGCGCCTGCTTCATACGCCGGAAGGCGTCAGAGATATCTATGGCGCAGAATATGCGAAAAAGCGGATCGTGACAGACCGTATCCGTCAAAATTTGCTCTTATACGGCTATGAGGAGATCCAGACGCCGGTTTTCGAGTATTTTGACGTCTTTTCCAATGAGATTGGCACAACCCCTGCGGGGAAGCTGTATAAGTTCTTCGACAAGGATGGCAATACGTTGACGCTGCGCCCGGACTTTACACCGTCCGCGGCCCGCTGCGCAGCAAAATATTACCGGGATCAGACAGACCCGATCCGTCTCTGTTATGAGGGCAGCGCGTTTGTCAATACCTCTGATCTTCAGGGGAAGCTGAAGGAAACGACCCAGATGGGCGTGGAACTGATCGGCGATGATTCTCCCCAGGCGGATGCCGAGACGATAGCGCTTCTGGTGCATTGCCTGAGAGATGCCGGTCTGCCGGAATTTAAGATCAGTCTCGGCAATGCCGATTATTTCCGTGGACTCTGCGAGGCTGTCAGGATGGACAGTGAAATGGAGTCTGCGCTTCGGGAGTATATTTCCGGAAAGAATGTCTTTGCCGCAGAGCAGCTTCTGACAGATGCAGGAGTGTCCGCGGGGGACAGAAAACATCTGCTGGCTGTGACAGAGCTGATCGGTCCTGGCAGCACGCTGGATGACGCTGCGGAGGAGGCTGATAATGAGCGCTCGTTCCGCGCGGTGAGCCGCCTGCGTATTGTGTATGATATTCTGAAGCTGTATGGCGTGGAGGATTATGTGAGTTTTGATCTTTCCATGCTCAGCAAATATAACTATTATACAGGAATTATTTTCCGCGGTTTTACATATGGCGTGGGCGATGTAGTGGCTTCCGGGGGAAGATATGACAATCTTCTGGGACATTTTGGCAGGGAGGCGCCGGCGATCGGCTTTATGATTCCGGTAGATACGCTCATGGAGGCGCTCAGGCGTCAGCACAGAGAGGTGAAAATACCGCCGGAAGCGGTCACTGTCACCTATGATGGGAAAAATTTTGAGGAAAAACTGAGCCTTGCAGAGAATCTCCGTCGGAGCGGCACATCGGTCAGGCTGGTCCCGCGAAAATCGATGCAGGAACAACAGTGCAGCAAAACCACGCGGCATGGAGAGAGAGTATGAACGACAAGGAACGATACCTGACCGTTGCCCTGACGAAGGGACGGTTGGCAAACCGGACGATGGAATTGTTCGAGCGGATCGGCGTCACGATGGATGAGATGCGGGACAAGGACACCAGAAAGCTCATCTTTGTCAATGAAGAGCAGAAGCTTCGATTCTTTCTTGCAAAGGGACCGGATGTTCCAACCTATGTGGAGTACGGAGCCGCGGACATCGGCGTTGTTGGATCGGACATTATCATGGAGGAAAAGCGGCACGTCTATGATGTGCTGGATCTCGGATTCGGCAGATGCCGGATGTGTGTTGCCGGACCAGAAAGAGCAGCGGATCTGTTGCAGCATCGCGAAATGATCCGGGTCGCCACCAAATATCCAAATATTGCCAGGGACTATTTTTATAATGGAAAGCAGCAGACCGTCGATATCATTAAATTGAACGGATCGGTCGAGCTGGGACCGATCGTGGGACTTTCCGACGTCATCGTGGATATCGTGGAGACAGGGAGCACGCTGCGGGAAAACGGCTTGAAGGTGCTGGAGGAGGTCTGCCCGCTCTCCGCACATATGATTGTCAATCAGGTGAGTATGCAGATGGAGACGGAAAGGATCCGAAGCATGATTCAGAAGATCCGCATGGAACTTGCCGGCTGAGGCCGCAGGAGGAGACTGTATGAGAATTGTCGAATTGAACAGGGAAAATCAGGCCAGGGCCATGGAGTCGCTGCTAAAGCGCAGTCCTGTCAATTACGGAGAATACGAGCAGACAGTCCGCGATATCATCTCGGATGTCCGCGCCAGAGGCGACAGGGCGGTTTTTGACCTGGAGCAGAAGTTTGACCACTGTGCGCTGACCGCCGATACAATTCGCGTCACCCGGGAGGAAATTGAGAAGGCCTATCAGTCGCTTGATCCGGAATTCGTGGAGGTGATGCGCCGTGCGGCACAAAATATCCGCACCTATCACGAGAAGCAGAGGCAGAACAGCTGGATCACCACTTCTCCAGACGGCATTATTCTGGGTCAGAAAGTGACTCCGATCGCGATTTCCGGATGCTATGTACCCGGAGGACGGGCAGTATATCCCTCCAGTGTGCTGATGAATGTTATTCCGGCGAAGGTCGCCGGCGTGGAACGGATTGTGCTCTGCACACCGCCGGATGCAGAGGGAAAAATTCCGGCCGGAACAGCTGTTGCAGCTGATATAGCCGGTGCGACAGAGATTTATAAAGTGGGCGGTGCGCAGGCGATTGCCGCGATGGCATTTGGCACGGAGAGCATCCCAAAGGTAGATAAGATCACCGGCCCGGGAAACATCTTTGTTGCACTGGCCAAAAAGCAGTGCTTTGGTTATACCGGCATTGATTCTGTCGCCGGCCCATCGGAGATACTCGTGATTGCGGATGAAACTGCAAATCCCAGGTTTGTCGCGGCGGACCTTCTTTCTCAGGCTGAGCATGATCCGATGGCCAGTGCGATTCTGCTTACAACGAGCAGAAAGCTGGCGGAACAGGTATCGGAAGAGGTGGATGGCTTCCTCCAGTCCTTATCACGCGCGGAGATTATCCGCCAGTCGCTGGAGCACTATGGGTATCTGTTTGTCGGGGAGACTATGGATCAGCTGGTGGACGCAGCCAACGCCATCGCCTCGGAGCATATGGAGATCATCACACGCAATCCGTTTGAGGTGATGACCAAAATCCGGAATGCCGGAGCTATTTTCCTCGGCAGCTACAGCTCCGAGCCTCTCGGCGATTATTTTGCCGGACCGAATCACATTCTTCCGACCAATGGAACCGCCCGCTTCTTCTCTCCGCTCGGCGTGGATCAGTTCGTCAAGAAAAGCAGCATCATTTCATATTCCAGGGAGGCGCTGGAAAAAGTGCATCATGACATCGAACGGTTTGCAGAGGGAGAGGGATTGACCGCACACGCCAATTCTATAGCTGTTCGCTTTGAAAACAACGGAACGCAGAACGAGGTGTAAGGATGGAACGCAGGGCAGAAATACGCAGGACGACGGGCGAAACTGACATCCACATGACGCTGGCACTTGACGGGAGCGGCAGAGCGCAGATCGACACAGGGATTGGTTTTTTTGATCATATGCTGGACGCCTTCGCGAGGCACGGTCTCTTTGATCTCACGCTGAAGGTCAACGGAGATCTGCGGGTGGACGGGCACCACAGTGTAGAGGATACCGGGATTGTTCTGGGGCGTGCGATTGCCGAAGCGGTCGGAGACAAGAAGGGGCTGACACGGTATGGATATTTTATTCTGCCAATGGATGAGGCGCTGGTGATGGTCGCGGTGGACCTGTGCGGGAGACCGTATTTTGTCTTGGAGGGAGCGGATTTCCCGACGCCGTCCGTGGGAGATTTTGATACACAGCTGGTGCGGGAATTTTTCTATGCCGTCTCCTATGCTGCGGCAATGAATCTTCACATACGGATCCTGTCCGGTACGAACAGCCATCACATGATTGAAGCTGTTTTCAAGGGCTTCGCGAAGGCCCTGGCTATGGCTGTACAGAAGGACCCCAGAATCAGGGATGTTCTGAGTACAAAAGGAACGCTGACCTGAGAAAAGCGCACAAGACGGCAACAATGTTATGGTCCGGGAGAAATTCCATCCTGACAGTTCTTTCCCGGGTGCCGCAAGGAACGCGGCAACATAAAGCGCAGCGATAAAATACGCGGCAAGGGGTATGAATATGACTGAAAGAAAGAAATTTATTCCATGCATTTACCTCCGGAGAGGGCACGCACAGAAGGGGCTCAGAGATGAAACGGTCGTCTCGGATGATCCCGCTGTTCTTGCTCAGCAGTACGCTTCCGGCAATGCAGACGGACTGCTTGTGTTCGATCTGTCCGACACAGACGCGGAACACGATGCTGCCATAGAAATGATCCGGGCAATCTGCGCTGCTGTACGGGTTCCAGTCATCGGCTGTGGCCATGTGCGGCGCATGGAGGATGTGAAGAAGCTGATCTATGCGGGCTGCTCCATGGCGGCGTTAAATTATTCCAGGCAGGACAATATTGATCTCACCCGCGAGGTCTCGGAAAAATTCGGAAAGAATCGAATTGCAGCCTGCTGCCTGGCTACCGACGCGATCGAGGAAAACCGGACGCTGATCCAGACATATGTGCAGGAGATGATTCTGCTCGGTGAGAGTTCTGTGCGGAACGCACTCCAGATCGAAGGTGTTCCGGTGATCATTCATATTCATGATGTATCCCTCGATAAAATTTTGGAATTGTTGTCGACGGAAGCGATCGATGGAATCACCGGCGATGCAATTAATACAAATGTGCGTGAGCTTTTGGATATCAAGAAGCTCTGTGCAGAAAAGGGAATTCCGGTGGATCTGCATCTGCCTGTCTACTCCTGGAGCGATTTTAAAACAGGACCGGACGGATTGCTTCCCGTGGTCGTTCAGGAGGATATGACCGGAGAAGTGCTGATGATGGCATATATGAATGAGGAAGCCTATCAGCGTACGGTGCAGACCGGCATGATGACCTACTGGTCGAGAAGCAGGCAGGAACTCTGGGTGAAGGGAGAGACAAGCGGGCATTATCAATATGTGCGTTCTCTGAGGGCGGACTGTGATTTTGACACGCTGCTAGCCCGCGTCGATCAGACAGGAGCGGCCTGCCATACCGGGCATCATTCCTGCTTCTTCCGGGAGAATTTGACCTTTGGGACACAGCAGAACAACCCGGAGACTGTGCTGGAGACGGTTTACCAGGTCATTCTTGATCGCAGGGAGCATCCTCGGACCGGATCGTATACCAATTATCTATTCGACAAGGGAATCGACAAAATCTTGAAGAAAGTCGGCGAGGAGGCATCCGAAATCATCATTGCATCCAAAAATCCGGATAAAACAGATGTTGTCTATGAAATGTCGGATTTTCTGTATCACATGATGGTGCTGATGGCGGAACGCGGAGTCAGCTGGAGAGACATCACGGAGGAGCTTGCTCGCCGCGAACAGAAGAGCGGAGAGGAAACGAAGTGAAGGTACTGATCACCCACGCGGGAGGGCAGGACCTCGGCCTGGTGTTTGAACAGCGCAGGATTGTGGAAGTATTCCCTATGGAGGCGGATGCGGTTCCCTTTCATCCAGGGGATATTATTCTCGGTCAGGTTCAGGATGTTGCAAGGCCGCTGAAGGCAGCATTTATCCGATTATTGCCATCCGGGAAGGAACAGGCGGAGTGTGGCGGACCGGCTTACCTGGCACTGCAGGATACTCTGTATCCGGATGCACGTCTTGTGCAGGGAGACCTGCTGCCGGTCCAAATTATTGCAGAGCCATCCGGCGCAAAGCCGTATCGTGTCACCGGCAGACTCTCCCTGGCGGGAAAGTTTAGTGCGGTGGGATACTCGATACATGGGCTGCAGACTTCCCGCAAACTGTCAGGGGAACAGTCTGGCCGCCTCCGGAATCTGGTCCATGAGGCCGAGAGCTCCGGAATTATGAACCAGTGCGGGATCATGATCCGAACCCATGCCGGTATGTTGAAGGAAGCAGAGCCACTGCTGACAGAAATTGATTCCCTTCAGCGCAAACTGCGCAGTATTCTTCAGACTGCGCAGACGAGGACTGCCGGAACAATACTCTACCGGGAGCTGTCTCCTGTTTCTCTGAAACTGCGGGATCTGTCTGTAGAGGAAATGATTCTTGATCCCGCATCCGGACTCTCTTTAGATGCCATGAATAGGGCAGAACAGGCGGCAAACGAGGCGGGAATTCCGCATCGGACTTATGCCGACCCGAACGGGGCAGTTTATCTGACAGTAAGCGGCCTGTCCGGCAGTCTGGAGAACCTGGTAAAGCGCCGGGTTTATCTGAAATCTGGCGCCTGTCTCGTGATCGACAGGACAGAAGCACTCTGTGCGATCGATGTCAATTCCGGAAAGAGCGGAGCCCATGCGGGGCGTGGCCGTGAAGCGGAAGATCTTCGCTTTGCGGTGAATCAGGAGGCTGCTGAGGAGGCTTTTAGCCAGATCCGTGCGCGAAATCTTTCCGGGATGATTCTGATTGATTTTATCAATATGAATCCGGAGCACACGGAATTACTCGGAAAACAGCTCAGGCAGCTGTGTGAGTTCGATCCTCTTCCGATGAGCTTTGTGGATTTTACCGGTCTTGGACTGGCCGAGCTGACACGGAAAAAGACCGGGAAACCGCTGGAAGAATGGTGGAAACCGCTTGACAGCAGACCTGCAAAATGATAATTTATAAATCGTATGTGCCGCATGACTAGGCATGGGATCCGACAGGAACTGTCCGGTACTGCAGTTTCCCGGAAGTGTTTCCTTGATTTTGACAGGGAAACCGCCGCAGTCAGCGAGTATTCATAAAAAGGAGGTACCAGAATGTACGCGATTATTGCAACCGGCGGGAAGCAGTACAAAGTTTCCGAGGGCGACATCATCAAGGTAGAGAAGCTGGATGTGGAGGCTGGAAAGGCAGTCACATTCGATCAGGTTCTTGCGGTGAACGATGGGACTCTCAAGGTAGCGGCGGATGTCGCAGGAGCAGCAGTGACTGGCACTGTGCTCGGACAGGGAAAAGAGAAGAAGGTAGTCGTATATAAGTATAAGCCTAAGACCGGCAGCCATAAGAAGAACGGGCACAGACAGGCTTATACGGCTGTCAAGATCGATAAGATCAGCTTATGATCCATGTGGAGATCCAGCGGGACAGCCTGGGAAAGTATCGTTCCTTCCGCTGCACCGGACATGCCGATTATGCGGAGGCAGGATCGGATATTATTTGCGCTGGTGTTTCCGCACTCGTGATCAATACCGTGAACTGTATTCAGGACCTCAACCATGAGAATCCTGTTGTTCATGTTGATAAGGCCAACGGAGGTTATCTTGAGATGATCTTCCGTGGGGAGCCTTCCAGACAATCGGGGTATCTGATTGAATGTATGATTCACGGGCTGGATTGGATCATTGGACAGTACGGAAGAACCTATCTGGATTATGTTATCAAGGAGGCAGAGAAATGTTAAATTTAGACCTTCAATTCTTCGCCCATAAGAAGGGACTCGGATCCACCAAGAACGGCCGTGATTCCAATGCGAAGAGACTTGGTGCGAAGAGAGCAGACGGCCAGTTTGTCAAGGCCGGAAACATCCTTTACAAGCAGCGCGGAACCAAAATTCACCCTGGTGTGAATGTCGGAATCGGCGGTGATGATACTCTGTTTGCCAAAGTGGACGGCGTTCTGAAATATGAGCGGGTCGGCAAGGACAGAACAAGAGCATCTGTGTATCCGCAAGATGCACAGTAATCTGGGATGATGTTTTGTGCCTCGGGCAGTTTTCTGCCCGGGGTTTTCTTTTATACGAGGTGGTACGGTCATGGCATTTACAGATAAAGCCCGGATTACTGTGGCCAGCGGAAAGGGCGGAGATGGCCACGTGTCATTCCGCAGGGAAAAGTTTGTTCCGGCCGGCGGGCCGGACGGAGGCGACGGCGGAGACGGCGGCAGCGTTATTTTTGAAGTGGACACCGGTCTGAATACGCTGGAGGATTTCCGACATCAGCGCAAATATCATGCACAGAACGGAGAAGAGGGAGGCGGCAAGAAATGCACAGGGCGCAGCGGAAAGGATCTGATTCTTAAGGTCCCGGAGGGCACTGTGATACGGGACGCAGACTCTGGGAAAATAATTCAGGATATGTCTGGCAAATGCCATAGCTATGTACTGTTGACAGGCGGACGGGGAGGAAAGGGGAACTGGCATTATGCTACCAGTACGATGCAGGCGCCAAAATATGCTCAGCCCGGTCAGCCGTCCAGAGAGATTGATCTTCTCCTTGAGCTGAAATGCATAGCAGATGTGGGCCTGGTCGGGTTTCCTAATGTTGGAAAATCCACACTGCTGTCCGTGGTAAGCAATGCACAGCCCAGGATCGCGAACTATCATTTCACCACGCTGCAACCGATGCTTGGCGTTGTCGATCTGCCAGATGGAGGCGGCTTTGTGATGGCAGATATTCCCGGACTCATTGAAGGCGCTGCGGAAGGTGTCGGCCTTGGGGATGAATTTCTTGCGCATATTGAACGCTGCAGACTTCTGGTTCACGTGGTAGATGCATCTGGCTCGGAGGGACGTGATCCACTTCAGGACATTGCTGCAATCGACCGGGAACTTGCCAGGTATCGCGTTGATTTGTCAACCAAAAAACAAATCATCGCGGCAAATAAAATTGATCTGATCGATCCTTCTCTCTCTCCGGAGGATAATCCTGTGGAACGCATCCGGAAGATATACGAGCCGAAGGGAATTCCTGTGTATCCGATTTCGGCAGCGACAAGACAGGGAATCAGCGAGCTGCTCTATGCTGTCAGCGCCTCGCTCAGAGAACTGCCTCGTCAGACAGATCAGTTCAAGCAGGAATATAATCCAGAGACAGAATTGGTTCTGCAGGAAGGAGACTTCCATGTCTGCTATCACAGAGAAGAGAAGGAATATGTGGTAGAAGGGGACAAGATTGAACGGATGCTTGGGTATACCAATTTGAATTCCGAGAAGGGCTTCCTGTTCTTCCAGAAATTCATGAAGGACAATGGAATTATCGATCAGTTAAAGCAGCTTGGCATCCAGGATGGCGATACCGTCCGTGTCTATGGACACATTTTCGAATATTATGATTCCTGAGGAGGAAGGGATATGACATTAACCAGCAGGCAGAGAGCTTATCTGATGAGTCTGGCAAGCACGCTGGACCCTGTCATTCAGATTGGAAAGGATGGCGTCACACCGGAGGCTGTCATTTCGGCCAGCGATGTTTTCCATACGCATGAGCTGGTAAAGGGAACCGTGCTGAAAACGGTCAGCGATGATCCTGCGCATGCAGCACAGATGCTGGCAGAGCGCACGAGATCTACACTGGTCAAGGTAATAGGAAGAAAATTTATTCTGTATAAACCGTTCAGGGACAATCCCAGAATCGAGCTGCCGGAATGACAACGGCAAAGAGGACGGTACCGTGTAAAATGGATGATACATCATGCTGCAGTCCGGATATTCTGACTGCAGAAAAAGAGGGTGCCCGGCGGGTTGGCATTATGGGCGGAACGTTTGATCCGATCCACATCGGGCATCTGATTCTTGCAGAGAATGCGCTCGATACCTTTCACCTGGATGAGGTGCGCTTTATGCCGAGCGGACATTCATACTTCAAGGATAGCCGGCCGGAGCCGGTATCTGCTCCTGAGGACCGTCTGGCCATGACCAGGCTGGCTGTACAGAGCAATCCAAATTTCTCTGTCTCTGATATGGAAATCCGCCGCGCCGGTTTCACCTATACCTGTGAGACGATGGAGCAGCTGGCAAAGCAGGAACCCGGCACAGATTTTTATTTCCTGTGCGGGGCAGACAGTCTGGCGCATATGCATACCTGGTACCACCCCGAACGCATTTTCCGTGTGTGTACCATACTGGCAGCTATGCGCGGGGAGGATGTTTCCTCGAAGGTTTTTACTGCTGCTGCCAGACAGATCGAACGCGATTACGGTACCAGGGTAGCCTTTCTCCCGGCACGGGACATCCAGGTTTCTTCTACAGAAATCCGGAATCGAATAAGAAATGGGCAGTCGGTGCGCTATCTGATTCCGCCGGAGGTTGCACAGTACATCCGGATTCGCGGACTGTATCAGGGAGGAATGACAACAGAGTATGGAAAGCAGGGACAGAACAAAAATCATACGGAACCTGGAACAGAATCTGAATTATAAGCGGTTTATTCATACTCTTGGGGTTGCTTATACTGCGACATCTCTTGCCATGCGATATGGCGCAGAGGTGGAAAAGGCGGAGATGGCGGGGCTGCTGCATGATTGCGCAAAATGCATCAGCACAGACAAGATGATGAAGATCTGTCGAAACGGCAATTTTGTCCTTCATGAGACAGAAAAGAACAATCCGGCACTTCTTCACAGCAAGGCGGGACGAATTCTGGCAGAACAGGAATATAACGTCTCAGACCCGGATATTTTATCTGCCATTGAATGGCATACTACCGGTCATCCCGGGATGACCCTCCTTGAGAAAATTGTATTTACAGCAGATTACATTGAACCTGGGAGAAGCTCAGCGAAGAGGCTTCCACAGATTCGTGCCATGGCTTTTCAGGATCTGGACAAGGCCATAGAGATGATCCTGCATGACACGCTGGAATATCTGACAGCGGCTGGGACACCAATTGACGAGGCGACCCGGGATACGTACAATGATTTTGTGAGACAAATCCATGAAAAGGAGCGGAGTGAATAAAATGGCGGAACAGACCAGAACAGAATCTGAAAAGCTGGCAGGTATTGCGATAAAAGCCCTGGAGGATCATAAGGCAGTAGACGTGCGGGTCATTGATATCAGCGGGGTCAGTGTCATTGCTGATTACTTTATCATTGCAAATGGCACCAGTCAGCATCAGAACCAGGCACTCTGTGATGCGGTGGAAGAAGCAATGGGGCAGACAGGTCATCCGGCAAAGCAGATCGAGGGGTACGGAACCGCAAAATGGATTCTTCTTGACTTCGGTGAAATAATTGTACATGTGTTCGATGCCGAAGACAGGATGCTGTATGATCTTGAGAAAATATGGCGGGATGGCAAAGCAGTGGATCCGGAAACACTGCAGGGATAACCGGTACGGAGCAGCAAGTCTTGCCTGAACAGCACGGCGAGACAAATGGCGAGACAAATTCAGAAAATTTCAGGATGAGAGTGGGTTGTTACTACGGCCCTATGGAAATGCCGATGAGCGTATTCCCTTTTAATGGATATATCTTAAAAGGAAATGTACCCATCGGCATTTCTATTATCATCAATATTGGCGCAAATACCGGAATACACCGAATACTTTGCCGAGGATCGCGCAGGAATCGACAAGAATAGGGTCCATTGTATCGTTTTCTGGCTGCAGTCGGATATGGTCCTTTTCGCGGTAAAAGCGTTTGACTGTCGCAGCATCGTCAATGAGAGCCACCACAATATCTCCGTTTTCAGCAGTCTGGCAGCTCCTGACGAAGATCAGATCTCCATCTAGAATGCCGGCATTGATCATGGATTCACCGCGTACATGGAGAGCAAAGCACTCAGCGCCTCTGGGCAGAAATTCTACCGGAACCGGGTAATATTCCTCGATATTCTGCTCTGCCAGAATTGGCTGACCGGCGGCGACATTGCCGACGATGGGAATGGATGCCGTCTCTGTTCGAACGGACTGAAACTGACTGTCACAGATTTCGATGGCACGGGGTTTGGTGGGATCCCTGCGGATGTATCCATTTTTTTCCAGTATTTCCAGGTGAGAATGAACCGAAGAGGTCGATTTCAGACCGACCGCATCGCAAATTTCACGCACGGTCGGTGGATATCCGGTCTCAAGAATACTTTTTTTCATAAAATCCAGAATTTGCTGTTGTTTTTCTGTTATTCGTCCATTTGCCATTTCAGCACCTCGTGCCGTTTTTCCGCGGCACCTTTGAATCGCTGCAATTCAATCATTTTCTGGGATAAACGGGATTTCCATTCTGGCCCTCTCACAAATTGTCGCTCTCAGTATACCCCACAGCCGCAGAATAAAGCAAACATATATTCCGAAAATATGTTCGATCACAAATTGACATCGGAATCGCCTGCCGGTATAATGCAAATAGCTAGAGAACATATGTTCTGAACAAATGTTCTCGCGGAGGAGAGGATATGAAAAACGATGTCAGCAGAGTCCCCTATGATGTTGCGATCGGAATAGGTCAGATTCAAGAGAAGCGTTTTTCTGCAGAGATTGATCATAGGATCCGAAACAGGAAGAGTGCGAGAAGGGAATCTTATCTCAGAAGAAAAAAGGAAGTCAGGAAGCAGATTTTAATTCTGGCTTTCGGACTCACTCTGGGGGTTCTGTTTTTGACCTTCCTGCTGGTTGGAATGAAGACACAGGCTTCCTCGGAGAAAGAAAAAACAGAGTATAAATATTACACATCTGTCACAGTGGCCTGGGGTGATAGTTTTGATTCTATCGTAAGCCGCTATTATGACAAGGACCATTATAGAAACAAAGCTGCATATGAGCAGGAACTATGCATGATGAACCGGTTCATGTCCTACCCATATGAGAAGCCTGAACTGCATCCGGGAGAGAATATCATCATTTCCTATTATTCCGATGAATTCAGGCCATAAATCGCCCGGCTCCCTTCTGCATAAAAATCATGCTATAATGCTCTGGCTGGAATGATCTGCGCGGCACCTGCCATTATACCCGGCATGGAGGGAAATGATAGCATGAGAATGAAACCAAATCGAAAACAGGTCACCTGGGGTATTACGATATTTTTGACGGCGGCTGCGATTCTGATTCTATTCTGTTTCCTGTTTCGGAGCAGTTCTGTCAATGCTGGAATACATGCCCTGAATCGTTCTCTGGCTGGGATTCTGATCGGTATTATTCTGACCATGATCCTTGCTCCTATAGGAGATTGGATTGAGAATCGCTGGTTTCGGCCATACTACATAAATAAGGGAATTGACCCGTCAAAGCCGGAGTACATTCGATACTTTCGACGCCTGCGTAAATGGTCCGTTTTTTTAACAGAGCTGATTCTGACACTGGTTCTGATATTTCTTGCATTGCTTATTATTCCGTCAACGATTCACAGCATCACACAGATCATCAATAATATCTCCGGATATATCCGTAATCTCACCCATACAATCAATCAGTATCTTGAGCATATCGGTGCTGTAAAGAACGCAGAAGGAAAGGCCCTTTTTGAGAGCGATAATCTTCAGAGTCTCCTTGAAGATATCAGCGGCCAAATTACGACCTACGTCAATAAAACGATCATTCCCAATATGGATAAAATCGTTAAGCAGGTCTCTGACAGTGTTGTTCAGATTGTAAAATCAGCAGTCGATCTTCTTGTAGGGATCATCGTTTCAGTTTATCTGCTGTACTCCAGAGAACATATGTCTGGGCAATTCATAAAATTTGCGTATGGTGTGTTTCGTGAAGATGTAGCCAACGTCATGGTCAGCGAATGCCGCTTCATCTGGAAGACATTTGCGGGATTTTTCAGCGGCAAGATCGTGGATTCAATTATTATTGGTATCCTCTGCCTGATTGGGCTGTCAGTCCTGCGCACGCCTTACGCAGGACTGCTGAGCACAGTGGTTGGTGTGACCAATATTATTCCGTTTTTCGGTCCTTATATTGGAGGAATATTTGGTTTCCTGCTTCTGATTCTGATTGATCCATGGCAGGCGCTGTATTTTTCTGTTTTTGTGATCTGTCTGCAGCAGTTTGACGGAAATATTCTTGGACCGAAGATTCTGGGCAATTCCACTGGTCTTTCGAGCTTTTGGGTCATTTTTGCCATCATGCTGTTTGGAGCTATGTTCGGGATGGTTGGCTGGGTAATAGGAGTGCCGATTTTTGCAGTTTTGTATTCCTGGATCCGCAGGGCAGTCAATTATCGTCTGTCCAGAAAGAATATGCCAATGCAGGCTGAGGCTTATTCCGGTATAGGAGCAGTCCACAATGGTATAATGGTCTCCGCAGCAGAAGTACCGGTTGGAGGGGACGATCAGTTTGTCGGTTTATTCCGCGACCGAAACGATGCTCATCCTGATTCGAGGGACACCGCGGATGGAGAGGAAGAGCGTAGAAGACAGATCAAGAAGGAGGAAGCAGAGCATTGAAGTTTGTGATTCAGAGGGTTTCTGAGGCACATGTGAATATTGACGGCATAACAGTCGGACGGATCAAAAAGGGATTTCTTGTCCTCATAGGGATCTCTGATTTGGACACAGAGAAGACAGCGGATCAAATGATCTCAAAAATGATACGGCTCAGAATATTTGAAGATGAGCAGGGGAAAACCAATCTGGATTTGAACAGTGTGGGTGGTCAGCTCCTGCTGGTATCTCAATTCACTCTCTATGCAGACTGCAGACATGGAAACCGTCCGTCTTTTATAAAAGCAGGCGCACCAGAGCATGCTTCCCGGCTTTACAGCTATATTCTACAAAAATGTGCAGAATATGTTCCGGATATTCAGCATGGAGAATTTGGTGCAGATATGAAGGTGCAATTAATAAATGATGGGCCGTTTACCATCATTCTCGATTCGGATGAGTTGGGCGTCTCTCATAAGGTGTAATACCGGCAGCCTTTTTCTTGTGCTCTGTACTCATATCAATATAATGTTTCGCTGTGGTGTCAACAGAATTGTGCCCCAGTACATCTGCTACCAGACGGATGTCGGACGTTTCATCATACAGAGCAGTCCCGTAGGTCTTACGGAGGACATGCGGCGTGACTTTGACGTGTTGCGGGATTGCCGTTCCAGCGTATTTCTTCAACATCTCCTGGATGCTTCTGACCCCCATCCGTTGTCTGCGATTTGATAAAAAGAGAGCCTGTTCGTCTTTCTTCGTTCCCAGATAGGATGGACGCTCGAGATCAATATAATCCTTCAGTGCACCGGCAACCGTATCATTAAAATAAACAGTATCCGGTTTTCCTCCTTTGCGAATGACAATCATAGACTGAGAATCAAAGTCAATGTCGTCAAGATCAAGGCCTACACACTCCGAGATACGGATTCCGGTATATAACAGCAACGTCAGGATGGCTGTATCACGAAGCTGAGTTCGCTGACTTAATTTTATTTCACGATTTGTTTTCAAGCGACTATTTTCTGTCACATCCATCAGCTGACGAACTTCTTCGTTATTGAGCCGGTTGATCATTTTATCTTTTTTCAGCCGGATTCGTTCCGCACCAGAGGTCGGATCATTTTTTAAATATCCATGTGTAGATTCGTAACGGAAAAAAGAACGCAGGCTTGACATACGGCGTGCCTTGGCGCTCTGGCTGTTGTTGAATGCATGGCCATCGGCACGGATTCCATGATCCAGGTAGGCCTGGTATTCATTAATATCTTCAAAGGTGAGGTTGCCAAGCAGTTCCATCGGAACCTCATCTGTTTTTTTCCCTCTGAGCATTGGATTTTTTTCACAAAGGAAGGTAAAGAAAATAACCAGATCACCGGCATATGCCAATCGCGTAGATGCCCGGCAATTGGATGCCTTGGCATTGAGATAAGAACAGACATAAGAAGGAAGCGCCTGATACAGATGATCCATTTTCTGATTGCTTCGCAGCGCCATCTGGTAATGATAATCCGTAGAAGAGTGCATGGATACCTCCTTATAATATAGCGTTAAATAATGATTTTGCGCTAAATTATATATCAGTAGATTATCACGAAACCATCTGGATGTCAAAAAAATGCAGAGACCATTGTGCTGATCTCTGCATTCAGAAAACATCGATAACATTTTAAAAAGAATCAGTTTCTGGCATTTTCAAAGTCATCCACCAGCTGCGTGATCAGGCGTACAGAACCATCAATACCGAATGTTGAGGCACTGATCGTAAAATCATAAGTGTCGGCCCGTCCCCACTTTTTGCTGGTGTAATAATTATAATAACTTTGGCGCTGCTTATCTTTCTTATTCATGAAGTCGATTGCCTTCTGACGGGAGTCAATATCCTGGAATCGTTTCATGATGTAATGAACCTTGAAATCCTCATTTGCATGAATAAACAGATTGAGAACATCTCTTCTGTCACTAAGGGCATAATCAGCACAGCGTCCAACGATAACACACGGACCTTCCTCAGCCAGCTTCTTAATGGTATCAAACTGTGCGAGGAATACCTTCTGGCTCATCGGCATATCGACGAAGGAGGAAGCATTGTAGCCGAACGAATAAGTATCCATTACTAGATTGTACAGGAAAGAATTTGTCGGACGTTCATCCTGCTGCTGAATCATTTCCTTGCAGAAACCGCTTTGTTCAGCCACCTTGGCAAGCAGATCCTTGTCATAGCATTTTATGCCGTAGTGGTCTGCAACCAGCTGACCGATTTCGTGACCACCGGAACCAAATTGTCTGCCGACTGTGATGATAGTATGCATAGAGAACCTCCTCCCTGTATTGACAGAATACTGAGGATAGTATTCACCTAAAGGACTACATTTCTTTAAATAATTATAATACTTTTTCTTCCCTGAATTCATTCAATTTTTTAAAATATTAGGCAGGCAAGGAAGAAAATCTGCTGCATATTATGGCTGTGAACGAAGTTTTTCAAGCAGTCCAATAAAATAATCAGGAAGAGGTGCCGTTGTCTCAATGTATTGTCCGGTTGAGGGCTGAATGAACCCCAGCGTACCGGCATGAAGGCACTGGCCCTGCAGACCGGAGAACGGGCATTTTCTCCCTCCAGCGTATGTCATATCTCCAAGCAGGGGATGGCCAATATGAGCCATATGGACCCGGATTTGGTGCGTGCGGCCGGTTTCCAGCCGACATTCCACATAGGAATAGCCACGGAAACGCTCCAGTACTTTCACATGGGTGATGGCTTGTTTGCCTGCAGGCGGCTCTACCACAGCCATTCTTTTCCGATCTCCAGGATCCCGTCCGATATTACCCTGAATTGTCAGAGCATCCTCTGGAATGATACCATAACAAATAGCCTGATAACGGCGTACGATAGTATGCGCACGGAGCTGTTCGGAGATAGAACGGTGTGCGGCATCATTTTTACACACGATGACGGAACCAGTTGTATCCTGATCGATCCTGTGTACGATTCCGGGACGAAGAACTCCGTTGATTCCGCTCAGCGTGCCATGGCAATGGTAGAGAACAGCATTGACGAGGGTGCCATCCGGATGGCCGGGAGACGGATGAACGACCATGTGTTTGGGCTTATTCACGACAAGGACATCGTTGTCCTCATACAGAATGTCAAGAGGAATATTCTGAGGGACCGCTACGGGAAGAACCTGATCTGGAACAGTCAGATGAATGCGGTCATTTTCACGAACGCGGTAACTGGGTTTTGGAGGAGACGGTTCCAGATTGACGGTAACAGCACCTTCTTTCAACAGCTTTTGAAGATAACTGCGGGACTGATCCGGACAAAGATCAGCCAGAAGGCGGTCAAGTCTGGTCCCTTCTTCCTCTTCCGTCACCAGAAAGTCATAGGAATTCATAATTTCACCGGGCTTGCTTCAAAAAATCAAAATCATGATCCCCCCGATAAACAAAGAGGATCAAAACAATCAGCAATACAGTCGCGATCGTGACATAGCAGTCGGCAATATTGAATATAGGAAAATCAATCATTGAAAAATAAATGAAATCACGCACATAGCCTAGCGTGCAGCGATCAATCAGGTTGCCGGCAGCGCCCGCCAGAATCAGGATGAGGCAGATGCGGAAACCCAGATAGTGATGATGGATCGGGCAGCGAAGCAGCACCCAGGTCAGGAAAAAGATAGCCAGGACTGCGATCAGAATGAAGATTCCCTGATGATTCGTCAGAATGCTGAAGGCTGCGCCGCGATTCTCAAGATATTTCAGTTCCAGGATCCCCGGGAGGATCACAATCGGATCCTGATTCTTGAGATACATCACCGAAAATGCCTTTGTCAGCAGATCCGCCAGAATCAGAGCGCAGCAGATCAGGGCCATAAGTAGATGAAATCGAAATGCATATTTATTGCGAATATTCATGAGCTGTACACTGTGCCGCACTATTTACGGCACCTGTGGAGAAAAAGTCCGAATAGAGTTTCTCCTGGATCGGACAATGGTAACTTTATTGCGGCGTCAATGCCAACCATAAAGAGACGTATCGACGTCACTTTACTGCTCTTCTTCCCCTTCTTCCCAAAGAATCTCGTGGAGAGCAGCGCTACAGTCCTCATCCATGATTTCATTCGAAACAAAAGCGCGTCCGATGTCCTTCAGCAGAACGAACGGTACATGACCATTGACTGCTTTTTTATCAGAATGCATCAGGGAGATCACGGCATCCGGATCTATATTCTCCACGGTGATGGGGAGACCGAAAGGAACAAACATATCCCGGATTTCATAATACCCGTCGGACGAGAGATAACCCTTTTTCCATGACAGGAAGGCGGCACAGACACAGCCAAGCGCAACACATTCGCCGTGGGTAAGCGTAAAATTCAGATATTTTTCAATGGCATGTCCAAGTGTATGACCAAGATTGAGCAGACGTCGGTCCCCTCTCTCATATGGATCTTTTTCCACCACCAGTTTTTTGATCAGATCAGCATTGTAGATCATAGTCTGCAGCGAGGCGGGATCCCGCTCCAGAATTTCATACATATTGCTGATCAGCCACGAATAAAATTCCTCATCGCGAATCAGACCAGCCTTCATCACTTCCGCAAAACCGCTGGCATATTGGCGTGCATCAAGTGTTTTTAGAGTAGAGACATTTTCAAATACCAGCTTTGGCATCTTAAATGCGCCTACCATATTCTTATATTCGTCAAAATCAACTCCGGTTTTTCCGCCAATACTGCTGTCCGCCTGAGCCAGCAAAGTGGTCGGAATTTGGATAAAATCAATGCCGCGCAGATATGTGGCTGCTGCAAACCCTGTCATATCCCCTACAACGCCACCGCCAAGTGCAACCAGGAGAGAGTGTCGATCCAGGTGATGGTTGATCATAAAGGCATATAAGTTGCGTATTTCGTCTAAATTTTTGTGCTCTTCTCCGGCGGGAAATTCATAGCTGCAGGCTGGCACGCCATTCTGCTCAAAAGGACTGATCACCTCTGAGAGGTACAGTGGGCCAACATTGCTGTCGGTGACAATCAAAACCTTATCATACGGGAACGGTGTCTTTTGGTTCGTTTCACAGTGTGAAGTACCGGATGGCATAAAATCCGGGACGATGCGACACAGCTCTTCGAATAGCTGATCGAAGCAATCAGCAAATACAATATCATAACAAAATTTTCGCCCCAGGTTAACCGGAAGCCTACCTTCAAATTGCTGCATATCAGATAAACCTCTGTAAGATATACAAGATTCTCAGTATATGTCAGGTGAGAACAGGCAAATTCAGTTATAAAACAAATCGCACCAAACGTCTGTCTGGTGCGACGATGTTCATACTATACATTAATTCTGCTGGCCGAACTGGAAATTCAGACCGGCATTTCCAACTGGCTGTTGCATTGGGGCATCCCGCTGGACATCGGCAGCTTCCGCATTTTCAGATATATCGCCCGCAATGTCGACATCACGCGGTGTGAATAGGAATATAAAGTTGGAAATCCTTGTGAAGTGGCCGTGAATTGCATAATTGGATCCACCGACAAAATCAATGATTCGCTGTGCCATCATCAAATCAAGGCCCTCAAGGTTCAAAACAGCGGACTGTCTGTTGAGCAGTGTATCTGTCACCTTCCTGGCCTCATCGAGATTCGTGGGTTTGAAAACCCGTACTTCTTGTCCGGCATCGACAAGGGGACGACCCGGTTGAATACGCTGCTGGGATGCCGCAGGTCTGCGCCCCGGATCCGACTGCCCCCGCTCCTTACTGCGGAAAAGACTGCCATGTTCTTCTTCCTCGTCGTCATCGTCATAACGGGAAGTGCGTTTATTTCTTCTGGAACGGCGATCATCCTCTTCATCTACATCATTTACGTATCCGTCATCGTCATCCTCGTCGTCATTTCCAGAATCCAATCTCATAAAATCCAGGAATCTATTCATCGGCATAGCTTGCATCAACCTTTCACACACATCCGTTAATCTGCTGTCAGATGTTGTAATGTCTTTCACCGAAAATAGCGGTTCCCACACGGACAATCGTTGCACCTTCTTCGATTGCCACCTCGTAGTCTTCACTCATTCCCATTGAAAGCACATTCATTTGTATATTATCAATATTTTGACAGTCTATGTCAACTGCCAATTCCCGAAGACCGCGAAAGTAAGGACGATTCGTCTCAGGATTATCCGTTCTTGGCGGGATCGTCATCAGCCCGCGAAGCTGAACACCTGGCAGAGGAGCTACTGCTCTGACCAGATTTACTGCTTCATCTGGACGAATACCAAATTTCGAAGCTTCTCCGGCCATATTGACCTCAATCAGGATGGGCATGCGCTGACCAATGGCTTGTGCCCTTCGGCTGATTTCTTCTGCCAGTTCCAGACTGTCTACGCTGTGAATCATACAAACCATTCCACAGACATATTTGACTTTATTCTTCTGGAGATGTCCGATGAGATGCCATCGAATATCGCCTGGCAACAGCGGGACCTTCTCTCGCATTTCCTGCACCTTGTTTTCGCCGAATTCCCGGTATCCCAGATCATAAGCCTCACGCAGCACTTCGGCGGGATGAGTTTTCGTCACACAGAGCAGAGTGACATCAGAACGATGGCGTCCGCTGCGTTCTGCTGCGCGCTGTATACGTCTTTCTATTTCCTCCAGATTCTTTTTAATCAAAGTATAATCACACTCCCTTCCCTGGTTTGATGCGCCAGGCAATTATTGATAAATGATAGTATCAGGTGTCACGGCGGAGGCATTCAGCACAATGTGATCATATTCGCGCAGCCCATAGGGGGAATTGGGTTGAACAATCGCATACTCATCATTCTGATACAGTATGCTGATCTCCCGGAAATCAGCATAGCCACGGTTGATATTGTACACACCGGTCAGTTGTGCCTGATCACTGATGGTAAAGGTATCCGTTGAATCCGGCTTGTCGATCACATCACCGGCTTTCAGAACAGACTCATCCAGATAATAGCTGTCATCCGCTTCACTGTATGGCGTCGCTTCCGTAAAGACAATGCTTTTTACTCCGTCCTCGTCGTATGTCTCCAGAAGAACACCCTGGTTACCAGAGGGACCTGTCGTGATGTAATCTTTGGGGACGAGGAAAAAGTCAGACTGTACGATGGAGGTATTCGGCACCTTTAGTCCTTTTTTCTGTTCTGTGAGGAGTTCCAGCCTGACATAACGGTCATTACAGAAATCAATCATGGAATTGGAAAAAGATAAATTCACCAGTGTGCCGCCTGTATCATCCGTCCGGGAAGAGACAGATGCCCAGAGAGTTTCCTGGTTTTTCAGGAATCGGACCTGAATATAGGCTTCGTCAACCAGTGCTTTTGCGGTATCGGAATCGGTCTCAATCGCGACCGACCAGTTTTCGCTTGTACAAAGCCGGTAAACCGGATCGCCCTTTACGACAAGTTGGTTGTTCTCAAATTCCGTCTTTTTCAGGGCACTCTGCGAAGCAGGAGCAAAATCTTCCGAGGTCAGGTCATCAAATGTTTTGCCGGCCATGGAATCGGTATTGAAGGTAATGACGCCGGTATTCTTTGCTGTGCATTCATGGATGCTGGAAGACAGGTCGGAACCTGAAAGCTGATCGATATCATCCAAAATATAACTGCTGGCCATCTTCTGTACAGAACTCTTGAGTTCGTCACGGAATTCATAAACAGAAGAAAAACTGGAGGCGTCAAACCCGTCCAGAAAAGTAACAATGTCTGTCTGAATTTGCTGATAATCGGAATCATTCAGAAAGGAATCGTCGGAAGATGCAGAACTCAGATACTCCATAATCTGACCAGACTCATCAACGGTGTAGGCGAGCTGTCCGACGCCAATGCGATCCTCATTTTTATGAAAGTAGTTGACATAACCGTCGTATTCGCTGCCTTCTACCTCCTCCTGCCGGAGCACGATGCCAGTGTATATTTGGTTGCCTGAGAGAGAACCAGTCCGGACTTCATAGCCTGCCACTGCGGAAGAACGGGTGTAGGAAACAAGATTAATTATGAGATAGAGGAGAATGATCAGAAAAAGAAACACACTGATATGAGGAGTATGACGTCTTTTGCTCCGTCTTCTCTGTGCAGATGCATGTCTATTCTGCCTCTGATATTCTGACATACGGGGGTTCTCTCCTGCTCTGCTGCTTCTTCGGCCGTCATATGAAGTTCTCTCTTCCGGTCTGCGGTTTGACAAAGATGTCCCTCCATAGTGTGAAAAAGCCCCGGGGCAGCCCGGGGCTCAGGGAATACTGCAACAAATGAGGAAAACCGGAGGATCAGAGAGAAATGGCAATCAGAGGCTTGATTTCTTCCGGAATTTCAGACTCGTCCATCGAGACACTGAGAACAAAGTCAACGCCGTACTTCTCGCTGATTTCCCTGATCCGGCGGATTGAAGGAACGATGTCCTTGCCCTTCAGATCGGAAATGATCAGAAAGCTGTCAAAATACATCTGCTCCAGATCGTGATCCTGCGATATAATGCCGAGGACAAAACCGATGAATTCTTCCGTCGTACTGATGCCGAAATCCGGGACAGAAATCAGGCGGATTTTGTTATTGAGTTCATACATATGGGCAGTGTCTTTATCCAGATAGACGACATTGCCAAGGATATTTTTAACTTCAGTATTGACCTTATCCAATAAGCACTTTGTTTTGCCTTTTCCCTTTTTCCCTACGATGAGCTGAACCATTGGACATGTCCTCCTTGAATCTTTTGCTTCGGCAGAACCTTGCGCTGTCTGCCGATTGATAAGAATAATTATAATAAAACAGTATATAAAAAACAACCGTTTCAGCTTCGGGCGAATTCCCAGAAGAGATTCCAGACTGTGCACTTTATGGGCACAGTCTGGATTTTTAGTTCTGGATCAATTCAAGCATCGCATTCATGTCCGTGTACATGGCATCCTGATCTGCGGCGCGCATAACCAGACCAATGTATGGTTTCCCGCCTGAATCGCGGGCAAGAAGCACCAGACAATGTCCTGCCGCGGTGGTGGTTCCGGTTTTGCCGCCGACGACAGTGATCCCTGTTGGTGCAGATTTTGTGCCGTTCAGATAAAGATCCGTATTGCTGTAGTGTAACTCTTTCTCCGATCCGGATGCGTCATGAATGATAGTGTCATATGATGGGATATTGATGATCTCTTTAAAGAGATCATACTTCAGAGCTTCTTGAAAGATGAGATACATATCATATGGCGTGGTGTAATGATTCTCATCCTGCAGACCGTTGGAATTGACAAAATGGGTGCCCGTTGCCCCGAGAGCAGCTGCTTCCTTATTCATCATTTCAGTGAAAGAATCCATGTTTCCACCGACGCTGTCCGCTATGACAACTGCAGCATCGTTGGCTGAATAGATCAGAAGAAGATGCAGTGCCTGATCCATAGTGAGGGTGTCTCCAGGGGAGATTCCAGCCACCTGTGCACCAGCCTCCATATTGTTCACATCATCACCGGCTGTGAGAATCGTATCTGTAGAGGCGTGCTTCAGCGCAACAATCGCTGTCATTACCTTTGTCATGCTGGCGGGATACAGTCTAGCGAAGCTATTCTTTGCGTACAGTATCTTCTGCCGGCTCAGGTCGGCCAGTATTCCGGCTGCAGAATCCGCAAATCCCAAATCTATATCATCAGTATCTTGTTCCACCACACAGAGTCCGGAGGCGAATGCGCTGCTTCTTCCGGCCGCAAGCGGCGTCACTGCAGCGATGCCAAAGGTACTGTCATCCATTTGTTCCTGGAAGGGCATGGAATAATTGTTTCCACATCCTGAGACAGACAATCCGATTAAAAAAAGGACGCAGGAAACAGATAGCATCCTGCGCAGTTTCAGCCATGAAGCTGGGTGATTATTTGTAGATTTCACGCCACTCAAAATCTCCTCTGTCAAGGGATTTGATCAGTAACTCTGCGGTTGCCAGATTTGTGGCCAGCGGAATATTATGAATGTCACAAAGTCTGATGATATTGCTTACCTCCGGCTCATGGGAACCCTTTGTCAGCGGATCGCGCAGAAAAATAACCAGATCAATCTCGTTTTGCTCGATCTGTGCCCCGATCTGCTGCTCTCCCCCAAGATGACCTGCAAGATATTTGTGGACCTGAAGATTGGTGACTTCTTCAATGAGCCGTCCGGTTGTTCCCGTGGCATACAATTCGTTTTTGCATAGAATGCCACGATATGCAATGCAGAAATTCTGCATCAGTTTCTTTTTTGCGTCGTGAGCGATGAGTGCAATATTCATAGCTGTGAAATGCCCCCGATGTAATTAGTATTTTCGCCTGTGGCTCTGCATATTTACATTCAATACAAAGCCAATCCCCATGTACAGACTGAGCAGACTGCTCAGTCCATAACTGACAAAGGGAAGAGGAATTCCTGTATTGGGAATTACGCCGGTCGCGACACCGATGTTCATAAAGCCCTGGAATCCAACCCAGGCACCAACACCTGCAGCAATCACTCTTCCGCTGATATCGGAAGCACGCATGGCGACACGAAAAAGCTCAATTGCAGTCAGCAGGATAAAAATCACAACAAGACAAGTGCCGATAAACCCAAACTCCTCCCCAATCACGGTAAAGATAAAATCCGTCTGCGATTCGGAAATATATCCGCTGTTCAGCAGGGAACTGATCTCATTGGTGTTATATCCTTTTCCCAGGAGTCTTCCGGAACCGATTGCCATGATGGAATTCATCGTCTGATATGCAATGGTATCCTTGTATTCCTCCGGGTGAAGCCATGCCAGAACGCGGTCCCGCTGATAGGAGTTAAATAATGTCTGGTCCTCCTGCAGAATGACATTGAAAACAACTGCTGCGGAAGGAACCGCCACTGCCAGAACGCCCAGAACCAGTTTCCAGCTGATGCCACCCACAAACATCATAACACAAAAGATGATGAAAATCATGATGGTTGTCGATAAATCAGGCTGCTCATAGATCAGCAGCGCCGGCAAACCAGCCAGCAGAAGGCATGCGGCTATCATTGGAAAACTGCGGATTTTGTCTTTGTATTTCATTATGAACTGCGCATAAAACAAAATCAATAATATCTTTGCCGCTTCAGAGGGTTGAAAGCGGATCGGACCAAGTGCAAACCACCGCTGTGCGCCTCCTCCGGAGCTTCCGAAAAGAAGAACCGCAGAAAGGAGAACGATGTTCAGGATGTAATAGCCCCAATAATATCGGATCACCCTGTGATAATCCATACCGGAGATCAGAATGGCAAAAAGCAGCCCTGCGATCATGCCGACAGTCTGTCTTGACTGCAGCGCCGGTTCCGCGCTTCCTATCGCTGCGATGCCGCACAGATTCAGCGCTGAGACAAGAATCAGCAGAAGAAAATCAAAATAGCGGATTCGGAAAGTGCGGAAAGGCCGGAACCCCAGTCTTCTCACCCGGCGGATCCCCGGATTTGGATGATCAACATTGAACTGGAGGCCGCTTATCACGTCCTCTGAATTATGGTTTCCTTCCATCATGAAAGTTCAGTCTCCCACTGTTACAGAAGTGACGCCCTTTCCGCCGGTCAGAATCTCATCCCGACTTTCAAGGCCAAAATAATAGGCGATGACATCCCGCACACTCTGTGCAGCATAGTCAGAGGCAAAGCCGTTGGCAATACGGCAGGCAATGGCAATCTTTGGCTGGTCATATGGCGCATAACAGACAAACAGCGCATGGTTCGGCCGACTGGTGGATTCCTGCGCGGTTCCCGTTTTGCCGGCCACCTCGACACCCAGATCTTCATAATAGCTTTTACTTTCCACGACCTCTTTCATTCCCTCATGGATATCATTCCAAAATTCCTGAGGCATCGTGATCGTGTTTCGGATAGCAGCTTTATTGTCTTCTATCAGTGTGCCGCTCGTATCATTGATTTTATCAATCAAGGTCAGATTATAGCAGGTGCCGCTGTTCGCTACGGCTGTAACATAGCGGGCAAGCTGCGCTGTGGTATAACCGCTGTTGCCCTGTCCGATGGCCGAACGGACTGCATCCTGATCTGAGACTTTTGGATCATATTCTTCGATTTCCACTCCGGAGGTATCTGTCAGTCCGTATTCATCTGCATATTTCTTCAGCCTGGCAATGCCGGTGTCAGAGTCGTATGTGTCACCCTTAAGTCCAAGCCTGTATCCAACTTCATAAAAGAAATCATTGCAGGAATTCTTGATGCCTCCGATCACGTTGAGTCTTCCGTGACTGCCGGGATATATCCAGCAGTGAGGATAAGGCTCACCAATTTTGGTAAATGTGCCTGTACAGTTGATGATGGTATCGGAGGTAATCACCCCCTCGCTCAGACCGGCGGTTGCTGTAACCATTTTAAAGGTTGATCCGGGAGCAGTTCTCTGCTGTGTGGAATAGTTCAATAGCGGGGAGGAGAGATCATTCTGCAGCTGTTTGAAATACGCGGCATCAACACCATTGCTCATCTTATTGTTGTCGTAACTCGGATAAGATACCATCGCGAGCACATCCCCGGTATTGACATCTGTGATGACCATCGATCCGGAGTGTGGATCAAGCGCCAGCTGAGCCGGCGTGAGGTCAAGATTCGTGATGCGGTTGATCATGAAGGTGTAGGCACTTTCTGAACCAGACTCCCATTGAGCTTCTTCTGCGGAGGACAAGGTGACAATACCCTGATCAAGGAGGATCTGACAGATCTGTTTTCCGGTAATACCGTCTGAAAGCAGAAGATACTTGTACTCCTTTCGGATGAAACCGCTGTCATTTTTTAAATTTTTTGCGATATAATCATAAATGGCAGAAAAAACGGTACTGGAATCGGAGTATTTCTCTGAGAGATCGAGTTTCGAAACATCGATCCAGTTTTCTGCTATACAGTACTCGATCCAGTCGGACATGGAAATCGTTTCATTGACGGTCCAGTCCTGATAGGTTTGATCCGCTGTATCGATCTGTTCCTTGCGCAGCACTCCATGGTCATAGAGGTACTGCACGATATAGGATTCATAATTTTCATACTCTTTATCGAGATCCTTGTATGGAGTCCGTTTCTCCTTTATCTCAGATTCGAGCTGACTCCATACGCTGCTCTGGAATGTTTCAAAAGCATTTCGGACCTGCTTCTCGGTGTCCGATGCATCCGATGTGTCAAAATGGCTGATATCGGCAATACTGTTACCAAGCACAGCATAGTACACATCGTAGATGGGGATGATAATGGACGAGCTGCTGCCCGCTCCCGCGTCATATTCCCTGACATCCCGGATTTTGGACAATATAATCTGAGCAAGATGACGTTCGAGGATATCCGTTGCCGTCTCCTGAAGATCCTTGTCAATTGTCAGATATACATCATTTCCTGCGATGGCATTTGTTTGATCTGTCACCTCAATCAGATTTCCCAGGTTATCGACATAGGCGGTCTCTGACCCCTTGGTTCCCTGGAGATTGCTCTCCATGGCTTTTTCAATGCCGGCCTTTCCGACGATATCATTGGCGGTGTATTCCGGATTATCTTTCTTCAGCTCCTCGAGTTCAGATGTAGAAACTTTGCCGGTATAGCCGATGATATGTGAAAAATACTGTCCGTCAATATATCGCCGCACAGTGTCTTCTTCTATACTGACCCCCTGGAGTTCATCCGCACTTTCCTCAATTTCCGCGACAGTGCTGTCTCTGACATCTGTGGAAAGCGTCGTGGCAAGATACCGCTGGAAGCTGTTGAGACTGAGTTCATAGCGGATGGCGCATATCTGCAGCAGCCTGCGTGGATCGTCCGTATATCCGCTTCCAGCCTCAAAAACAGTATTTCCCTTACTATCTTTCCGGGAGCTGCCGATCTGGTAGCGTTTAGCCAGGTCCTGAATCACCTCTGCAGCAGTTTTGGTTTTCTCTTCATATTTCAGTTCATCAATTGTGGAGTGGCCGTAGACATCGGCGAGAAACCGGAGAAGCGCTGTGCCGTCCACGGTATATGTATAGTCTTCGCTTTCGGACACCTCAATGCCAAAATCCAGAGCAAGGGTGTCTCCGTTCTTTTCAATGATGTCAATCACACGGTTCACCGTGCGGTTCAGATTCTCATCTTTATTGGTGTCTGCGTAGGTGTCGCGGATGACAACAGAATAGGCAAGCTCGTTGTAGGCAAGAATGTTTCCGTTCCGATCATAAATATTGCCGCGGGTTGCGGCCACCGGCAGTTTTCGGCGGATCTTCAGCTGAAAATTATCCAGATACTCCTCTCCATTCACAATCTGCAGCGTGAACAGGCGGGAAATCAATCCTCCGCCGATGACAACAAGAATTGCGCAGAGAATCCAGATGCGGATATTCAGACGTCGGAACAAAACCGACGCCAGTTCATAAAACTTGTTTTTTCTTCCGGCCATAATTAATCTCACTATCTCTGATCGGTCGCATGTATTTTCTATACAGGATCAGCAGGAGCGGATAAAGAAGCAGCGATATCAGAAAGGTATACAGCATCTCCGGCAGCAGAAAGTGGATCAGAAAATAAGGCAGCACCATCCTGCCTCGTATTAGAAAGTTAAGGCAGAAACTCATGAAACCGCTGAGGAAATCTCCTGCCAGAATACAGAGTGCCGGCATTCTGACGTCTTCTGGAAAGACAAGCTTTTCAAACTTGCCGGCCAGAAATCCGGTCATGGCATAGATCAGGGCATTCAAGCCGAGCACGCCGCTGCTGCTGAAGCAAATATCGCACAGGAGGCCGCTCAAAAAACCGATCGACGCGCCATAGATGTCACCGAACATCAGCGCCAGAGAGCAGATCAGTGCAATCATCAGATTCGGTCCGATGCCTCCGAAAGTGACAACCCGGAAAAGCGAACTCTGTAGAATGAAGCAGGCCAGAATCAGCAGGCCGATAATAATAAAGGTGCGAAGTTTTCTCATGAATGATTGTCATCCGGGACCTGCTGTTTGGTCTCCAGAATTACCAGTACAGTATCGAGGTGGCTGAAATCAACAGCGGGAGTCACTGTGCCGGATTTTGTCAGGTTATTGGCATCGGGAGAGATCGAATTGATATATCCGATCAGAATGCCGGGAAGATATTTGTCACTGATGTTGGATGTGACGACTTTGTCCCCCTCTACGACCTGATCCGCGGTATCTTTCAACTTGGAGAAGTCAATCACGCCCTCCGCATAATCTGTCAGATTGCCGGATACAATCAGATTGTCCGAGGTTGACAGGATCATGGCGCTCACATTGGAATGATCATCGATAATACTGATCACTCTTGCCCAGTTCGGGCCTACCGCCGTGATCCTTCCTACAAGCCCGCTGCCTGCAATGACATTCATATCGACGGCGAGACCGTCCTTTGTTCCTTTATTGATCACGAAGCTGTGATACCAGTTTCCGGCATCCCGCGCGATCACTCTTGCACCCGTTTTCTTATAGGAGGAATACTCCGCATCCAGATCGTACAGTTCCCGGAGGCGTGTCAGTTCATACCTCTCCTGCTGCAGTGTTGTGTTCTCGGTGATCAAATCGTCCACCTGATCCTGCAGTGCTGCGTTCTCCGCCAGAAGATCAGAGATTTTCTGCATCATCTGCGCTTTGCCGACCATCCAGGAGCCAACTGCCGTCACGCCGTCCTGGACAGGAATCACGACATAGCTCACCAGCGAGTAAAAAGGTGTAGCAACGACAGGCGTTGTATAGGTCAGCACCATCATAAGTATACAAAGGCCGGATACAATTAGCAGCCAGTATCTTGGCGGCAGATGAAACTTTTCCTTTTGCTTTCGTATAACCGGGCTCATGATTTTCCTAATCCCTCGATGGTATAGGCAAGCGAGCGATAATTGGACTTCTTGATTACCTGCGACAGACCAAGAGCGCAGGAATTGATGGGGCTTTCCGCAATATTGACACGGAGTCGCACCTCCTCAGCCACGGCGTCTGCCAGCCCCTCTTCCTGACAGGCCCCGCCGGTCATAAACAGACCATGGCGGTAAATATCTGCTGAAAGTTCCGGCGGCGTTCTCTCAAGAATCACCTTGATATTATCAACAATAGTATGAAAATTCTCCTGCAGACTCTGGGAAACAAATTCGTGGGTCAGCGTCCGCTCCACCGGAAGTCCGGTTACGATATCTCTTCCATAGACAGTCGCCTTCCCCTCATTCTTACTGATGTCATTGAAACTGATGCGGACCCCCTCCGCTGTCTTGGAACCAATGACCAGATTGTATTCGCGCCGGACCGCATTGACGATGGACGTATCAAAAACGTGACCGCCGACCTTTATCAGCTTGGACAGCACGATCCCTCCCAGGGAAAGAATGGATATCTCAGTTGTATCATAGCCGACATCCACGACCAGGACGCCCTGAGAATTTTTAACATCAATTCCCATGCCCAGACCGTCAGCCACAGCTTTTTCCACGGCAAGTATTTTTTTTGCCTTGATGCCGGCATCCTTCAGAAGATCATAGAAAGCTCTCCGCTCCACTTCCGTGACGTCAGTGGGGACCGCAATAAAATAGTCTGCGGCACGGACTGCACCTTTATTCTCATAGGTGATGAAGCTTTTGATCAGTCGCTCCATGTTGTTGATGTCGGCAATCACGCCGTTTGTGATCGGACCGGAGACACGAATATTTGCGGGACTTTTTTCATACATCTCATAGGCAGAGTCACCGAACGCAATCATATTCTTCTTGTTCTCGATGGCGATCATGTTCTTCTGAACCATGATTTTGTCCGTCGCCGCATTATAAATCTTGATATTATTCGTGCCCAGATCGATGGCAAACGTATTGTTCATCAAGATGCTACCTCCATTTATCTACTGTTTTTCTCCGGCTTCCCCCTGACCAGTTCCAAGATATCCCATTTGCCGGAGGCTGATATAGGTGTCACCGATAATAATATGGTCGTGAAACATCACATGGACCAGCCTGGATGCCTGGTCCAGTTCCTGTGTCACGGCTATGTCAGCCTGGCTCGGCGTCGGATCGCCGCTCGGATGATTGTGCAGCAGGATAAAACCAGCGGCACCTTCCCGCAGTGCGGTGGAGAGGATTTCCCGCGATGGGACCAGAGTGGTGTCCGCTGTCCCGATGGTGCAGTGCACCTCCCGCTGCAGGGTCAGTCGGCGATTGAGGAGAAGCAGAATCAGGTGCTCTCTTGGTTCGTGGCGAAGTTTCTCTCCATAATACGCATAAATCGTCGAAGGTTCCCGAAAGCACAGAGCAGGTCTGGCCTGGCGCATGGAGAGCCGCTTGGAGAGTTCCCTGAGGCACAATATTTTGACGGCCTTCACTTCTCCAATTCCGGATATGGCTGTAAGAGATTTCAGGTCTGTGCGGTACAGCACAGTCAGATCCGGTTCATGCTGACCGTTTTCTGTCAGAATTCTCCGTCCGATCTCCATTGCATTCCGGCCCGGCGCCCCGGTGCGGATGATGATCGCCAGAAGTTCCGCGTCTGTGAGACTCTCTGCGCCGCAGCGCATAAACCTCTCATAGGGCATTTCATCCTGTGTCATAAGATCCACCTTTCCTGTCTCTCCGGGCAGTCAGAGGGATCCTGAAACCTTATTGTAGGATATTTGACGAGATTGCACAATTATGATTTCCCGGCGCACAGAACCAGAGCTGCCCGCCGCTGATATCATCGGCAGGTAGTCTTATGCCGGAAGGGTCAAGATTCCCCTGTCCAGCATGGTCTGAACACTCTTTAATATTCCGAATTTTGCGTGCTGCCATGTGAGACCTCCCTGATAGTAGATAGTATAGGGCTCACGCATCGGTCCGTCCGCAGATAGTTCCATGGTAGAACCGGATACAAAGGCACCGGCGGCCATGATGACCTGCGAGACGTAGCCCGGCATATCATCCGGGTAGGGAGTGACAAAAGAATCGATCGGCGAAGCGGCTTGAATTCCCTGGCAGAATGCAATCATGGCATCCGGGCGGTGAAAGGTGATTGCCTGCACAATGTCATGGCGCTCCTCCGAGGAATTTGGAAAGGTGTCAAATCCCAGCTTTTCATATATCGCAGCGGCAAATATAGCGCCCTTCACAGCGGATGCAGTCACCGTCGGACCAAAGAAAAAGCCCTGGAACATTGGACGGAGCAGGTCGCAGGTTGCGCCGACTTCTTTACCGAGGCCCGGGGAAGTGAGTCTGACAGCTGCATTTTCCACACATTCCCTGGTCCCGGCGATATACCCGCCTGTGGGTGAAAGTCCTCCTCCCGGGTTTTTGATCAGTGATCCGACCACCATGTCCGCACCGACATCAGAAGGCTCAATGTTTTCCGTAAATTCACCATAGCAATTGTCGACCATGACGATGACATCCGGTCTCCTGCTGTGTATAAAGTCGATTGCTTCGCCGATCTCGGATACGGAAAATGTGGGTCTTGTCAGATATCCCCTGGAGCGTTGAATTTCTACCAGTCTTGTTTTCGGGGTCAGTTCGCTCAGAATGTTTTCAAAACTAATATGGCCGTCAGAATCAAGATCTGCCTGGCGATAGGAAATCCCATATTCGGCAAGGGAGCCTCTTGACGGACGGATGCCGATCACCTCTTCGAGCGTGTCATACGGCCTGCCTGAAGCGGACAGCATTTCATCGCCGGGTCTGAGATTGCTCATCAGAGCGAGAGCCAGTGCATGGGTGCCGCAGGTGATCTGAGGACGCACCAGGGCATCTTCTGTATGAAAATACGCTGCGTAGGATGCCTCAAGTCCCTCACGTCCGATATCGTCATACCCATATCCGGTGGTGCCGATAAGGCTGGCTTCCCCGATATGTGCCTTCTGCATGGCACCGATAACCTTTAACTGGTTTTCTTCTGCGATTTCGTCAATATGGCGGAAACGTGGGGCAAGATGTGCCAGAACCGGATTCGCGGCATGGAGTACCGGTTCCGAGATGCCAAGATCCTTGTAAATGCTTTGTAAAGACATAGTTCTATTATTCCTTTCTGCAGGGCAGGTTCATCTGCCCAAAGATCGCGTTGACTCTGATGTCCAGATCCTCCGCCAGTGCGGCAGTATCAGGATAATCGGATCGGTTAATCCACTGGAACTGCGGCTCCCTGCGAAACCAGGTAATCTGTCGTTTGGAGAAATGACGGGTTTCCTGCTTGATTCGCGCTCTGGCTTCTTCCATGGAAATAGTTCCATTCAGTGCAGCAAGAACCTGACGGTAACCAAGGCCCTGCATCGACACATCCGTCTCCCGGAGTCCCTTCTCTTTCAGCTGACGGACCTCGTCTACCAGACCTGCTTCAAACATTCGGTCAACCCGGTCGTCAATTCTCCGATACAGCGTTTCTCGTTCCATCCAAAGAACAAAGGAGGCTGACCGGAAGGCTGCTGGTCTGCTCTTTTCTGCTTCGTTATGGGCAGAAATAGGCTTACCGCATGCAGCATAGTACTCGAGCGCACGGATGACTCTCTTGACATTGTTCGGGTGGATTACCTCTGCTGAGACTGGATCTACGGCGCGGAGTCTCTCGTGAAGCGCCTCCGGCCCAGCCTGGCGGTATAATGCCAGAAGGGATTCTCTGAGGGGCAGATCCTCCTGCATTGCTGTAAAATCAATATCATACAGCAGGGCCTGAATATAGAATCCGGTTCCGCCGCAAAGAATGGGAATTCGACTCTCCCGATATATCTCCGCAAGCGCTTTTCTGGCCTCCTTCTGAAACTGCACAACACTCCAGCTCTCCCGGGGGTCTATCAAATCAATCAGATAATGCGGAATACCCTTTCGCTGATCCGGACGAATTTTAGCAGTACCAATGTCCATGCCCCGGTAGACCTGCATGGAATCAGCGGAAATAATGCTTCCATGAATTCGCAGGGCAAGTTCTACTGCCGCTTCACTTTTTCCGACTGCCGTCGGCCCCGCAATGATGACCAGAGGCGGTCTGGTGTCCAGCGCACTACCGTCCGGGGGCAGAACGTGACAGAAGCTTCTTCCGGCAGTCTGGCCTGCTTTCGTTTTCATCTCTTCACACATATCTATACCCGGTGCCGCTTCCTTTGCGGCACCCGCAGGAAAAAAGCCTGTTATCCTATACAATACGGCGGAAACGTCGTTCGATATCCTGTTCTGTCAGTTCAATGCAGGTAGGCCTGCCATGGGGACAGTGATAAGGATTGTCAAGTGTAAGCATCTCACGGATAAGAGCTTTTGCTTCCTCCGTGGACAAGGCATCGCCTCCCTTGACAGCACCCCGGCAGGATTCTGTGGCAATTCGTGCAAGAATGTCCTGTGGGTCGCCTCCCATTTTGCCGCTCAGATGTTCGTCAATGATCGTCTGAAGGAGCGGAACCGGACTGGAGCCATATAATTCCAGCGGAACAGCACGGATTGCATAGGAGCCGCCTCCGAGATTTTCCGTCTCAAAGCCCATGGAGGAAAGCAGCGGCTGCAGCTCCAGGAAGCAGGACTCTTCTTTTCCGCTGAAGGTGATGACAGCCGGAGGCATCAGCATCTGTGACGGAACGGGCTCCTGCTGACGCATGCGGTACTGATGCATCAGGTGCTCATAGCGCACTTTTTCATGTGCGGCATGCTGATCTACAAGCAAAAGGCGCTTTCCTGTCTCGATGATCCAGTAGGTGCGAAAAATTTGTCCGACGATACGGAATGTTTCCGCCCGCTCCTGCGTAAACAGTCGCTCCCGTGCAGGAGGCAAAGGAGAAATGGCATGGCTTTTCTCCCTGTCTGCCACCTTCGTACAGTCAGCCTGGTGCGGCTTCGGCTCAGGCAGATGATCAATGAAGAACTGGTCTTCGATATCGGTCTGTTTTGGCTGTGCAGCGATGCAGGCTATCTGTTCTGCGGTACTGTCTGCTGGTCTGTCATCATCCACCGATGTGCCTGACAGCGGTGGGCGATCAGAATGCATGGACAAGCTGGCCTTATCAGGAATCATGGAATCAGACGGCAATTTTTGCGGTGTCTCGTAGGTTACCACTCCGCCGTCCTGGAATACGAATCCCTGCTGCCACGGTGCCCCTGCTTTTTCAAACGGCTCCTCGTGTGGAATGGTTCCCGCGCGTCGTGCAGCCACCGCTTCTTTTCTGATTTCGGCATCAGAGCGGAGATCCGCCATGGGAATCAGTTCCTCTCTGTGCAGCGTTTGGTGCACAGCTGTGTCCATAAAATTATATATGCGCTGGCTGTCTGAGAAACGCACCTCTTTTTTAGAGGGATGTACGTTGACATCCGCCATGGCAGGCGGCATGGTAAGATATAGGATCGCAAAGGGAAACTGGTGCTGCATGAGATCGGTCCGGTATCCTGATTCAAGGCCTTTGGACAGCACCGGGCTTTCCAATACACGCCCATTTACAAAAAAGACCTCGAAGCTCCGTGTTCCGCGGCTGATTTCCGGTCGCCCGATGAAGCCGGTCAGTTTAAGCTCGCCGGCTTCATCCTCCGCATTAACAGGCAGAATGGTATTGGCTATTTCTCTTCCATAAATACGGTAGATGATCTCCCGGATGTTGCCACTTCCGGATGTGTGCAGCTTCTCCCGACCATTTGCCCGGAAATGAAACGAAATACATGGATGAGACAGTGCCATATGTTCGATCAGATCACTGATGTAGCCTGCTTCTGTGACAGGGGTTTTCAGAAATTTTCTGCGCACGGGCACATTGTAAAATAAATTCCGTACGATCACAGTCGTGCCATCCGGCGCTCCAACCTCACTGATTTCGAGCGGGATCACATCTTCATTGTTGGGGCAGAGACCGGAATTGACGGCCCGTGTGCCTGTGAGTCTGTCGCGGGTTTTGGTGATCATCTCTACTTCTGATACGGAGGCAATACTCGAGAGTGCTTCTCCGCGGAACCCCAGAGTGGAAAGCCGCGACAGATCCCCCTCTCCGGTGATTTTGGACGTGGCATGGCGCATGAATGCCTTCGTAATCTGTGAGGGTTCGATCCCGCAGCCGTTATCGGTCACCCGGATCATCGTCGTTCCTCCGTCGCGGATCTCACAGGAGATCGCTGTGGCGCCTGCATCTATCGCATTTTCAATCAATTCCTTCGCGACATTGACGGGCCGCTCGACAACCTCGCCTGCTGCTATTTTATTGATGGTGTCTTCCGATAAAACATGAATTTCCATATGCACTCAGACCGCATTCTCTGTGGCTTACAAAAGGGGAAATGATCGAATGGTATTTCCCCGGACAGGAACCTTCTGCCTTGATGAATTGTGTGCGACAATCAGATCCGGTTGACCAGTTCATTTTGGAGGCGGTAAAGCGTATTTAAAGCATCCAGCGGCGTCATAACGGAGAGATTCATTTCTTTCAGCTCTTTCAGCACGTCCTCATCCCGAACTGTGGCAGAAAACGTCATCTGTCCGAGATCCACCTCGTCATAATGCGTCACCTTCTCCTTTCCGGATCCGTTCTTGACCGCAATGGACTGGACTTTTTCTGTGATGTCGCTGTCCACCAGCTGGCTCAGGATTTCCTTCGCGCGGTCAACAACCATGTCTGGAAGTCCGGCCAGCCGGGCAACCTGAATACCGTAACTGCGATCCGCGCCGCCACGGATGATCTTTCGGAGAAAAACGATGTCGTCTCCGTTTTCCTTGACCGCCACACAGTAATTATTGACATTGTCAATCTTGCCCTCGAGTTCGGTGAGTTCGTGATAGTGCGTGGCAAACAGCGTTTTCGCTCCGAGTATTTTTTTATTGCTGATATGTTCGATGACAGCCCAGGCGATGGCAAGACCGTCGTATGTGGATGTGCCCCGCCCGATCTCATCCAGGATGATAAGACTTTGCGGTGTTGCGTTGCGGAGAATATTCGCCACCTCGTTCATTTCCACCATGAAGGTACTCTGTCCGCTGCCCAGATCGTCAGATGCTCCGACACGGGTGAAAATGCGGTCGACCACGCATAGATCAGCGGAATCGGCGGGCACAAAGCTGCCGATCTGCATCATCAGCGAGATCAGGGCAACCTGACGCAAGTAAGTCGATTTTCCCGCCATGTTTGGTCCTGTAATGATGGAGATTGCCTTTTTCCGATTGTCAAGAAAACAATCGTTTGCGACAAACTCTCCGGACAGCATCTGCTCCACTACCGGATGCCTTCCGTTCCGGATGCTGATTGCGCCGCGGTCATTGATCTTCGGACGGATATAATGATTCCGCTCTGCCACAAGGGAGAGGGAACAATACACATCGAGTCTGGCGATGGCTCTGGCTGAGCGCTGGATTTTTTCCATCTGCGCTCCGATGGTATCCCGGACGGCACAGAAGGCATCATATTCGAGCGTATTGAGCTTGTCCTCCGCACCCAGAATCGTATCCTCAAGTTCCTTCAGCTTCGGTGTGGTATAACGCTCTGAACCGGTCAGTGTCTGTTTGCGCACATAGTCGGAAGGCACTTTATCCCGAAATGAATTGGTGACGTCAAAATAATAGCCGAAGACCTTATTGTAACGGATCTTCAGGTTTTTGATGCCTGTGCGCTTCCGGTCCTCCTCCTCGAGCTGCATGAGCCACTGTTTTCCATCTGTCTTTGCTTTCCGAAGATGGTCGATGTCCGGATCATATCCGTCCCGGATAATGCCGCCCTCACGGATTGTGAGCGGCGGATCATCCGGGATAGCGCGGCCAAGCAGATCTACCAGATCACGAAACTCTCCAATCTCATCGTAGAGCCTGTACAACTCTCCTTTTACCGGAGATGTAAGAGAAAATCCGGTCTGGCCGGTTTTGCTGTCGCCGGAGGGAATCGCCGTGTCAGACGACCCCGTATCAAGAATGCCGTGCAGCGACTGGCGTATCGGGGCAAACATAGACAACGACTGCCGAAATGCCAGCAGATCTCTGGCATTGACTGACTTGTAGGATATCCTTGTGAGCAGCCTCTCCAGGTCATAGATCGGTTGCAGATATTCCCGGATTTCATCGCGGTCCACGCTGTTTTTGGATAAGGTGTCTACCGCGTCAAGGCGCCCCTCTATTTCCTCCCTGTCTACGAGCGGCTGCTCCAGAAACTGGTGCAGAAGACGCGCGCCCATAGCTGTTCTGGTTTTGTCAAGCACCCAGAGAAGAGATCCCCGCTTCTGTTTCTCCCGCATGGTTTCCGTGAGCTCCAGATTCCTGCGGGTCGAACTGTCGAGGAGCATGTATCGGCTTGCAAGATATGGCCGGATGGTAGTCAGATTGGACAGATCATTGAGCTGGGTATCATACAGATAACGCAGCAATGCTCCTGCGGCTACTGTGCCCATGCGGAAATCATCAAGTCCCAGACCGATGAGGCTGGATACTTTAAAATGGTCGAGAACCGTCTGCCTGGCAGTATTTTCTTCATAATAGTGGGCATCAAGCGGATTGACTGCCATGCTGAGACGGCTTCTGAGATCCCCAAGATCTATGCCGCTCATTTCCAGGGCGGCATTGCATATGATTTCACTCGGTGCATACTTCATGATTTCATCCAGAAGTTTCCGATCAGAGTCCACTTCTGTCACACTGAAGTCGCCTGTGGAAATATCTGCCGCTGCAATGCCGTGGCTTCCCTGTCCGTAATAAATGGACAGAAGGAAGTTGTTCCTCGACTCGTCGAGCGATTGCATATCAGTATTTGTGCCCGGAGTGACGATACGGGTGATTTCCCGTTTGACCAGTCCCTTCGCAAGCTTTGGGTCCTCCACCTGATCGCAGAGAGCAACCTTATATCCCTTGTTCACAAGTCTGGTCACATACGTGTCAACCGCGTGAAAGGGAACGCCGCACATGGGCGCGCGCTCCGCAAGACCGCAGTTTTTCCCCGTCAGTGTAAGCTCGAGTTCCTTTGAAACCGTTTTTGCGTCGTCAAAAAACATCTCAAAGAAATCCCCGATCCGGTACATCAGAATGCAATCCGGGACCTGCTTCTTTGTTTCAAGATATAGCTTCATCATCGGGGAAACTTCTTCTTTTGCCAAAACGATACCTCTTACTCAAGCCGCGTATGCTGCGGCATGGATTTGTATGAAAGCGGAAGGATCACGCCAGTCCAAGATTGCTGCCAAAATAGTAAAATCCCCGGCAGTCATCCAGTCGGACCATGCAGAATTTTCCAATCAGGGAGGCGTCTCCCGGCATGTGTACAATCATGTTGTTCGAGAGCCGGCCAGTGACGAACCCTTTTACCTGGTCGTTCTCTTCCTCGATCAGTGCGGGATAGGTCTTACCCTGCAGCAATAGTGTCTGCTTTCTGGCTGTTTCCTGCACTGTCTGAAGGAGACGTTCAAAATTTCGCTTTTTTTCCTCTTCCGGGACCTGTTCCATACGGGCAGCCGGCGTTCCGCTGCGCATGGAATAGATGAAGGTATAGGCGTTGTCGAACGATACCTTCCGGACGACGTCGATGGTTTCATCGACATCGGCAGCGGTCTCCCCGGGAAATCCGACAATGATATCCGTGGTCAGGGCAGCGTCTGGAATCTCCTCGCGGATATGTCGGGCCAGCGCAAGAAATTGTTCCTTTGTGTAATGGCGGTTCATCGCTCGCAAAATGCGATCTGATCCGGATTGCAGAGGAAGATGGATGTGGCGGGCTGCATTTGGATTTCTGCGGATCACCTCGATGAGATCCTCTGAAAAATCCTTCGGATGAGGCGTCATGAAACGTACCCGGCGAATGCTCGGCACCTTACAGACTGCGTCAAGCAGCTGCGCGAAGGAAACCGGTGTGTCCAGATTCTTTCCATATGAGTTGACATTCTGCCCCAGCAGCATCACTTCAACGACGCCGTCCGCGGCGAGCCGCTCCACCTCTCTCAGAATATCTTCCGGATCCCGGCTCTTCTCTCTTCCCCGGACATAGGGAACGATGCAATAGCTGCAGAAATTGTCGCAGCCGAACATGATGTTGATGCCGGACTTCCATGGAAATTTACGCCTGACCGGCATATCTTCTGCTATGGTATCTGACCGGTCCCACAGCTCTATGACATGCTTCTCCCCATGATAAATCCGATACAGATATTCCGGAAAGCAGTACAAATTATAGGTTCCGAAGATCAGGCTGACAAAGGAATAACTCTGCCTGATTTTTTCGACCGCTGTCTTTTCCTGCATCATGCAGCCACAGATCGCAGCTTTTCTGGAGCGATCTTCCCTGATCAGGTGATGATACTGTCCCAGCCGTCCATACAGATGCTGATCCGCGTTATCGCGCACGGTACAAGTGTTGTATATGACAAAATCAACATCTTCCTTATCCTGCATGGCAAAGCCGCAAAGAGACAGAATTCCGGAGAGCTTCTCAGAATCCCGGGCATTCATCTGACACCCAAAGGTAACCACGCAGGCGGTCATTTTCCGCCCCAGAACCCTCTCCCGATTTTGTGTGAACTCCTGCATTTTCCGGATGAAATAATATTGTCTGAGCTCTCCGTCCTCCGGCGCCGGGCCGGCTGGATCGACGGATGCCAGAAGGGCTTCTTCAGTCATCGATCTGATACTCCGCAAATTCATTTAAAATTTTCACCAACAGGTCAACATTTTTCTGCATCTCCTGGACACAGACATATTCATAACGGCTGTGGAAATTGTAAGCTCCTGTCCCGAGATTCGGGCAGGGAATGCCGCGGTAGGAAAGGACGCAGCCGTCCGTCCCTCCGCGGATCGGCACGATGATCGGCGTGATTCCCAGCTTTTCCATAGCATGCTTTGGAATAGTGATAAGTTGCGGATGAGGCTCGATTTTCTCCTTCATGTTGTAATAGGAATCCTGCAGAGTCATCTCCACGGTTCCTGCTCCATAGCGAAGGTTGATTGTCTCCGTGATTTTTCTCACATACCGCTTGCGTTCTTCAAAACGTGTCCGGTCATGGTCGCGCAGAATCAATTCCAGCGAAGTTTCATCGGTTGTGCCATGCATCTCCTCCACATGGTAGAAGCCCTCGTGGTCACGGGTATGTGCCGGAGTCTCCATCGCAGGGAGCATGCTGATCCATTCCTGCGCAACCAGGAGAGAATTTATCATGGTTCCATAAGCACTGCCCGGATGCGTACTGATCCCGTGAATGGTGACAGCAGCGGAAGCAGCATTGAAGTTCTCATATTGCAGTTCTCCGAGGTCGCCGCCGTCCACCGTATAGGCGTAATCACAGGCAAATCGGTTCTGATCGAGATTTCGCGGACCGTTACCGACTTCCTCGTCTGGTGTAAAGCAGATCCGGACAGTGCCATGCGCATATTCGGGGTGCTGCAGGAGAAAAGCTGCGGTCTCCATGATTGCAGCAACTCCCGCCTTATCATCGCCTCCCAGAACGCTGGTACCATCGCCGACAATCAGATCCGCCCCAGCGTGCTTGCAAAGGGATGGATACTGCGCTGGAGAGATGACGAAGGTCCCATCACCAAGCACAATATCCCCGCCATCGTAGTGTCGGATCCGGCGGGGGGATACCTTCAGACCCGGCACCGCATTAGAAGTATCCATATGAGCCATGAGGCCAAGAATTGGCGCCAGATTCTCGCGGTGCTTCTGCGCTGTATCCGGCCTCAGGGCAAGAGCATCCCGCGTCTCCTCCCTGACCGGAAGATTGGATGGAATTGTGGCGTAGACATAGCAGTGCTTCTCATCGAAAAAGACATCTGCCGCGCCCATTTCCAGCAGCTCCTGCGTGAGCAGCCGCGCCAGATCGCGCTGGCATTCCGTAGAGGGGGTGTCTGCAATGCCCTCCTTTGACTGTGTCGTGATGGAAGCATAACGAATAAAACGTTCTCCAATATCCTGATAGTGAGTCATAATTCCCTTTCTTTTTTATGTGTCCTGACCACAGAAGTACGGGACATGCTATCACTGGCAATGACATAATACATAACTATCGATTCAGTATTCCCGGAACGCATCTCCGATCCGGTAAAGATAGGCATGTCCCCGTTTCCCGACCCGGTTTAGAATGCCCAGCTCTGTCAGGAGCAGGGCTGTATCTGAGAAAGCCTTTCCACGTTGTCCGGCCGCCGCTGCCATCTGAGCCGCGGTAAATGGCTCTGGAAGATCCGGCGGTACAAACGCCAGGTAGTCTCTCTTGTCCCTGATTCTAAGCTCATGGACGATATTCGTGGGAATCCGGTCAAAGCGATGAGAACCTCGTTTGCCGTTCCGTCCCCATCCGTCCTGCAGCCGGTATTCTTCCATATCAGTCAGATAAAGATCAATCGTCAGGTGCGGATCCTGGAGATAAGGCCGGATTTTAAAGAGTTCAGGCACGGCATCATAGATGGTACCCTTCCGCGGAGACCTTCGTCTGTTGCGCTGTTCGCCGGTGACCGGATCGATCCAGGTAATCCACTTGTAGTGGGGGATCGGATAAACGATCCGCACCGGGTACTGCTGGAGACAGACTCGCAGCTTATCCCGCATTTTGCCGAAATTACCGTTCTGAATCTCAATGATCTCAGAACCATTGAAAATATCTGCAATATAGTTGCCTACGACAGGAATTTCCTGGTGATCGGCATCCGAATCTTCATAATTCTTGAAGATCGCATGCAGAGTTTTTTCCTTCTGCATACCGATGCCATGCCGCTGCCGTTCCAGCTCCGTAAGGACCCGCATCCTGGCCGATTCAAAGCGTCTGATGTCTGCCATGAGGACGCATCCCTCCAAGGATCGGTTTCTTATGAAGATGCCTGCGGATATATCGGAATGTCCGATCTTCTCCCTTCTCCTCCAGCATAATGAGAAGCTTCTCAAGAAGAGCTGCGGTATCCGGATGAAGGAAGGCAGCGGTCTGGCCTTTTCGATAATACGAGATAGGATCGCTATCCCGGTACGCGCTGCCGTGATATGTTTTTGATGCGGCGACGCGGTCGCAGAACATCTCGACGACGTACCGCCCGGGCATTTTTACCGGCACGTAACAGGGACTCTTTCCCCGCACTGCGGGATAATCGAGCCAATACTCGTAATGGTGCCGGTTCCTTCCCTTATGATGAAGCCATGCGCTGGAATATCCGAGGACGCGACGCTCGCCATTGTTCGGACTTTCTGACCCGGTATAATATCTTGCCCCCACCAGAAATTCAGCAGGGCTGTATTTAGAGAGGTCGTGTACCAGGCCCTGCCGGTAAAGACCGACCCGGAAACAGTTCCTGCAGACTTCCAGACGGTGCTGCGTAACGGTGAGAAAATGACCTTTTGCTTTTGTAAACGTGATTGGCGGCTGTTTCATCCATTTCTCCCATGTCTATTACGGAGCCACTTTCAAAGCTGCTGCGCCTATTCGGTCTTCACCGGCGGCGAACTCTTCTGCCCTGTTTTCACACGGGTTGCAGTGTGGGGCACCTCCTCCGCTGGTCTGTTTGTCAGAATAACGATGGTTCTGGCGGGCGCAGTGCACTGGTGCAGATTCGGTTCTTTTTCTGCGACAGGCAGAAAAGGATCTTCCCTGCTGGTATCCATGATGCGGCACCAGCACTCTCCGGCAGGAAGGTTCGGCAGACCAAAGGTCATCTCCTGCCAGTACATATTGAGTGCCAGATAAAGCAGATGCCTGTGTCCTGTCCGAAGTGACAGCTCCGTCTGCGCTTCCTCATAATCCTCGCAGAATAACAGGCCGATACTGTGACTGTACCCGGAGAAGTCGGCCTTCCATGCATCCCTGCCATGATACGACAGATCTGGATATCCCAGTGCGCGATAATCCGTGAACCGGAACGGCTCTGTTTTGCGAAATACCGGATGCGCCCGCCGGAATGCTGAGAGCTGCCTTGTAAAGGTCAGAAGATGCTGACTCTCACCCGTGTTCTTCCAATCTGTCCAGCCGATTTCATTGTCCTGACAGTAGGGGTTGTTGTTGCCCTTCTGCGTATTTCCGCGTTCATCCCCAGCTGTCAGCATGGGTGTTCCCTGGGAGAGCAGAACAAGCGTCAGCATATTGCGGATAAGGCGCTTTCGCAGCTGCTGTATATCCTTCTTCCGGCTCGGCCCTTCCACACCGCAGTTCCAGCTGGCATTGTTGTCGGTTCCGTCCCGGTTGTCTTCGCCGTTGTCCTCGTTGTGTTTTCTGCTGTATGTCACCGTATCAGCAAGCGTGAATCCCCAATAATTCGCAGCAAAGCGCAGCTCTCCCACGCGTTCCGGCACATGCAGAAATCGCGCAATAAAATCTGACAGTACCAGATCGTCTGCTTTGACAAAACGACGGACAAGATAGAGGTAGTCCTCCCCTGTCTGCATCAGATTTCCCGCCCAGGCAGCGGCACTGCCGCGGCAGCCAGGAGGCAGCTGCGTGGACAGAGAATAATCCTCCGCAGACGATTCCTGGTTCAGGACTTCGGCTGCATGATCGGAATAGATCTGCGTGTCTGCCAGAATGGCATCCTTTGTGAGCTGCGTCAGTGGGATGTCCGCACCGATATAATGAATTCCGTCTATTCCAAAATGGCAAACATAGTATCGGCTGACCTCTGTCACGGCAGTAGCTGAAATGCCATGAGGAAACCAGAACTGCTGCACGACCTCGATTCCCGCATGATGCAGAGCCTGGATCATCTCCAGATATTCCCGGGAAGGGCAATTGTCTGGCGTTGTCAGTCTGGAAGCCGGTGCATAATAATAGGCACTGCCGAACCCCCAGTAATTTTTCCTGACTGGAAATTCCGAAATCGGAGGTTCCGGCCCGGAGGAATTCTGAGGGCTATCCTGATTGCTTTTGCCTGGCGTCTTGCCCCGCTTCGCTGGAAGAAAAAACGGAGACTGATAGCCGCGCCCTGCCCCGCTCTTTCCTGCGGTCAATTCGCATACCGGCATCAGTTCTACGGTGGTGACGCCAAGCTCCCTGAGATAAGGAATTTTGTCTGTCACACCTGCAAACGTACCGCGATGGGATTTTGGGACGCCGCTGTTGTGAGACATGGTAAAACCGCGCACATGCAGGAGATATACAAATCGATCTGCATTCTGATATTTTCCGCGCAGCGGAGATACGCCTGTTCCGGACAGCGCCTCGGAGATTGTACCAAGGCGGCTCTCGTTGAAGAAACTGTTTTCCACAACTCCGAGGCTGGATGCGCACGGGTCGTTGAAAAAGCATCCGCCGATTTCATAACAGTAGGCAAGATGCTCTGCGGAAAGCCCAAGCACCTTGCAGGAATAAAGATCTCCGATTCGGTATTGTTCGGTCAGAGTAATCGTGACAGCTGTCTGCAGATCAGTCCGGAACAGAACAAGACGAGGTGCTTCTTTCTCCGTCATCCGTGCTCCGCGGCGGATAACAACAGTGAATCGTATCCCGTCCGTTTCCCGGACTGCCCCGGGAACAACACTGGATGATGGGACAACATGATAGCTGTTTGCGACTATTCTCATTCGAGAGGGCCTCTCTTTGAAATCGTTATTCAGCTTTTTATTCTACCACAGAAGACGGTCCGGCTCAAAGGCAGCATCGTTCGGGTGAGCTTTATCGCAACCTATCGCAACCTCCTCGCAACCCTTTCATAGATACTCGGCATCCACGCCGAGCGGCCTTAAAAAACGGGACGGCCTCTGCGGATTGTTTCTTCCTCCGCGGACATACAGAAGAAACAATTCTTCCCGCGCTCTTGTCATTGCAACATAGAGGAGGCGCCGCTCTTCCTCTATGTCTTCCTGAGAGGAGGCCTGCCTGCATGGAATAACTCCTTCGCCGAGATCCGGCAGTATGACGGTCGAAAACTCCAATCCTTTCGCGGCATGCATAGTGCAGAGGCGAACGCCGTCTGACTGTTCGGACCCGGAGGAATACTGCGTGAAATTTTGTGCTGCGACACGCAAAAATTCCCGCAGAGAACCAGCCTTCGCTCCCAGGGACTCCATTTCATCCAGTGCTGCGAGGATCTTTGCCTTCCGGCGCTCGTCTTTTCCATCGCACAGGGAAGGTTCAATACCTATGCTCAGACGAAGGTAGCGGATCGCTAACAGCGGCTTCAGTCTGGAGAGCGTGATCAGATCCTGCTGCAGTATGTGAATGGTATGAACCATGGCAGGCCGGTCGCGGTAAATGTCTTCAAGGAGCGGAAAGGAAACGCCCTCCGCCGGGATGCCAGCTCTTGTCAGGTATCGTTCCGGCATGTTCATCATACGATAGAAATGCGACCTGGGCAGACGTGGACTGCTTTCTTTCATGAGAAGTGCGCATGTGAAATACGAATCGACAAGCTGAAGCACTTCCATCCTGTCCCGATCCGGAGCGTGCGTATCCTGCCGGACTGGAATCCCGGCTGCGGACAAGGCCTCCCCGAATCGGTTGACGAGAATGCGGTTTCTTAGAATCACGGCGGAGTTTTTCAGCGCTTCCAGGGGACGGCAACGCAGTATTCCGGCGATGAGCCGGACTTCCTCCGCCTCGGAAGAGCAGGAAAGAATGGATGGTTTGTTCCCGCCGAGACGGTGTGCAGCAGTTTTCTTCTCAAAACGGTTCCGGTTCTCCCGGATCACAAGGTCGGCAGCTTCCAGAATGGGCTGGCTGCACCGGTAATTGACATGGAGAAGAATGCGCTTTGCATCTGGAAAATCTGTTAGAAACTGTCTGCAGCTCTCCGGCGAAGCACCGCGGAAACTATAAATTGCCTGATCGTCATCTCCGACGACAAAGAAGTTCCGCTCACCTGTTTCCGCCATCATACGCAGAATACGATATTGTGTTGGGCTGATATCCTGAAATTCATCCACCAGGATATACCGGTATTGACTCCGCAGGCTCTCAAGAAATCCGACGCGCGTGCGGCAAAGAGATTCACAGCGCAGAGCGATATCGTCAAAATCAATGTATCCGTGATCTGCCATCCAGGCCTCGTACCCCTTTCGGATTTTATCCGGAATATCAGGATCCGGGAAATGGGATGCAGCGAGACGATACGAGGAGTTCTCCATGGCACTGTCACTTCCCCTGATCCGAAGCAGAGAGATGGCAAGAGCAGCTGCATCGATCAGACTGGTCAGATCTCCGCACCGGCTGTCTATTTTTACTTCCGAGAGAAGGTGTGTCAGCAGTGCACGGCGCTGTTCAGGAGTGATCAGTCTGCTGTCTTTCGGGGAGGCGGAACGAACGAAGGAATAAAAGACTGCGTGGAAAGTGCCGAATGTGACGAGTGAAAAACGTCCGCCGGTAGATTTGAGAAAACGCCCGCGCATTTCTGCGGCTGCCGCCCGGGAAAATGTCAGGACAAGGATGGAAGAAGGTGTGAACCGGAGGTTCAGGATGAGATGCGAGATATGCTGTACCAGAACAAAAGTCTTACCGCTGCCAGGTCCTGCCAGTACCAGGCACGGGCCCGTACCGTGCTGTATGGCAGATTCCTGTGCGGCGTTTCCCCGGGCGGGCCGCTCCGGAGAATATATCTGACCGTGCTCCTGCGGCGTCAGACTGTACCGGTACTGCCAAATCCGCCCCGGTCGGTGCTGCCGAGATGGTCCACCTCTTCAAAGGAAATGGCAGGCTGATGCGCACAAATACGGAACTGACAAATGCGGTCTCCGACATGAATGACGGTATCCCGCATGGCAAGTGCGGGAAATTTCCATTCATCCCCGTCTCCACAGTAGGACTGATCGATAACCCCCATGCTGTTTGTCTGAAGAATCCCGAATTTTTGAAAAGTGCTGCTTCTTGGCACAACATGGGCCTCGTAGCCGTCAGGCAGAATCATGCCGACGCCAAGCCGGATCAACCGGTATTCTCCCTGCTTCAGGGAGACATTTTCTGCGCTGCGCAGATCGATCCAGTCTGATTTCCTGCCGCCGATTGCCTGAAGCGGCGGAATATCCTTGCAGAAGTACTTGATTCGGATTGTTTCTGTTTCCTTCATAGTTCACCTCATGCCGTGCTCTGCGCGGTCTCTATTAAGCGATACAGCTGGCGGAATGTAGTGGAGCTTTATCGTTTTGTGAGCTGCTTCTGTGCGTCCGGTTTCCCGTCAGGGTTTCGTGCATCGGCGGCGTTGCGCTGACGGAACTGATCTGCGGCGGCCGTCGCCAGTTTATCGCATCGTTCATTTTCCGGATGCCCGTTGTGGCCTCTCACCCAGTGAAATGTCACCTGGTGCTGGCTGCAGGCGGTCAGAAGACGCTCCCACAGGTCCCGATTTTTCACCGGTTCTCCTGAGCTGGTTTTCCAGTTTTTCCTTATCCATCCATCTATCCAGTGATCTGAGAATGCACGCACAAGATATTGGGAATCTGACCACAGTTCCACCCTGCAGGGACGGCTCAGTGCTTCCAGACCGGTAATGGCAGCTGTCAGCTCCATGCGGTTGTTGGATGTTTTTTCGACGCCTCCGGAGAGTTCTTTTTCATGCGTTGCGCCTGTTTTGTCCACATATTGCAGAATTGTGCCATATCCTCCGGGACCCTCCGGATTTCCACGGGCTGCGCCATCGGTGTAGATTTTGACATAAGGCATTTCCATCGCTTTTATCTCCCTGAAAGCCATCATCTCCACGTCCCTGTCTGAAGGAAGGTATCCGCTCTGTTCTCTGCTGCATGAATGATTGACTCGTCATACCCGATTGCCTCAAGCAGGCGAATCGCATTTCTGGAACGGGCGGGACCGGGAAGCAGACGGTACGGAAAGGAGATATCTCCATTCTGAATCTGCTCCTCGAAGTGATAATTGTCGTAATCCTTCTCAAGCAGGACAGTCAGTTCCAAGTCATGTGTGGCGGCAAAGCATCGGATTCCACGCTCCCGGAGACTATGCAGAATCTCTGAGGATGCGGCGATGCGCTCTACGGTGTTGGTTCCTCTCAGAACCTCATCCAGGAAGCACAGCACGGGAACACTCTTCTCTTTTCCCGCATCCAGAATCCGCTTGAGGGAACGGATTTCCACAATATAGTAACTCTCCCCGGCGGACAGATTATCCTGCAGCGCCATGGAACTGTATATCCGATAATACCCAGCACGGTAGGAAGCGGCACATACGGTGCGAATAGTCTGTGCCATCAGCGCCGCCAGGGCTGCAGCTCTCAGAAAAGTAGATTTTCCGGAGGCATTGGAGCCGGTCAGAAGAACATATCCATCCGTGGAGATCGAATTTGCCACTGGGGAGCGAAGGAGTGGGTGGACCAGTTCTTTTGTTTCAAAAGCCGCTCCCGTCAGATCCGGCTCGCACCAGGTATTGAGAGAAGCGCGATAACAGGCAATGGAGATGGTACTGTCTATCCTGCCGATTACGGTGATCAGGCGGTCTATCTCATCCCGATATCGGATTGCCTGATCGATCATGGAATTAAACTTGATCAGATCAAGGTGCAGCAGAATTCGGATATAATCAAAAAGAATATCGAGCGGATTTCCTCCCGCCATCCTGCCTGTCCCCGTGAGGAGGAAACTACCGCGGCGGAATCCGCTCATTTGCGCGACGATTGCGGCCAGCTCCTTCTGCTCCTCACGGAAACATTGCGTACCGGACAGATGAGTTGTCCGAAGCCGGTCTGCGCCATCCAGGAGGCGCAGAATATAATGCAGCGAGAAAAGATACGGAGCGACCTGGTTTCGGTCGCGGTAATAGGTGCTGACATTCCATGCAATGGAAGCGAAAAGCATAACAATACCGACTTCTGTCTGAAGAAACAGAACCGCTGCGGAAAATGCAATCAGAAGAATCGGCAGATAATTGAAAACCGGATGTTCTCTTTTTGCCTGGTCCAGAAGAGACAGGTGGTCGTAGACGGAATACTTTCCACAGCCTCCGATCTGATGCAGCGCGGTCTGCATGGAGATCCGGTCTGTGCTGCAGGACTGCATGGCCAGGATTTGATCTTCCCGGAGAGACTGGTCCTCTTCCCGCAGCGCCGGTGTCCGGAGAAGCCAGTACAAATATTCCTCCCCCGCGGCACTCTGGGTGTAATCCAGCCTGCAGAACAGTGAATTCAGATCCAGATCCACCGCTGTTCTTGCATCGATCTGAAACGGTGCCGGATGGGCAAGGAAATATCCAGGCAAATGCGTGTCCGACTCTGCGGTATGCTCCTTCCATGGCAGCTGTCCTTCATGCTGTTTCAGCATCCGGAGAAAGACCGCCGCTTTTTTTCGGTTATCCCGCACCCCCATCATCAGGAAGAACGACAGCAGTGCGGCGAGCACAGACAGAAATGTAAGAACCGCGGGATCCATTTTTACTCTCTTTCCGCCGTCACGACTGGCTGAATGGCGCTCTGCAGTGTACGCTGCATAATGTCAGGATTCATGTGGCTGAACAGATTTTCCATGATCGGATTCGCATTTCCGGAACCAATCGTGATCTGCTCTATGGTGTCGGCGATGATGACATCTCCTGGAGATTCATTCCAGTGAAGTTCAATCTGCTCCGGGCCTGTAAAGAATATTTTCAGCTGGCGCTCTGTTGCCTCCTCAGGGAATGCGATTTGAAGAGACAGAACCGGCACCATATCCTCATTCATCGAAAGGCGTCCTCTCGTACTCACGAGATAATCCTCCCCGTTCATGTTCAGGTTTGCCTGTTTTCCCCGGCCAAAACCTACCGGAATCACATGAATCTGAGCTCCCTCCTGAAAAGTCAGAGTGAGAAGTCCCTGCTTCCAGGAAAAAGTCAGTTCGGATATGCCGTTCGTATAATTATTATGCACAACCTGCATGATCAGCGGAAATAGTCCGACTCCGCTCCGATTCATATGGTAGGTAACGCCATTCACGCCACGGAAAAGATCCCTGGTCCGCTTCGCGGCGGACACCCGCGCTGCCGTGTGATGCCGGTTCCATCCTCCCCGCGCGATCATCATGTGTGTAACCGGCTCTCCGGCAAGCTGGCTCTTCATTCGCTGCAGGGTCCGGAAAGCAGACAGATTTTCCGGCAGGGCTTTCTCTGACGGATGATACGTCGGGCCAAAATATTGCCGCAGAATATCCGTCATGACACCGGCCTGAAATACTTCCGCGTTTCCCGCGTTGGTGATGATCACCATGTCAATATCCGGGAAACAGTGCACATTCTGACCGAGCATGCCGTTATAACAGAAGCTTCCCGGTCTGCAGTCCATCCAGAGATGATAGCCGTACTCCGGATTGGCAGCCTGATCCGTCTTGATCTGAGGGGAAACTGCCGCCCGGACCCAGTCCCTGGAGATCAGCTGCTTTCCGTTCCATACACCAGAATGCATGTAAAGATAGCCAAGTTTGGCGGCATCTTCTTCGGTGAGGAACATGCCCCAGCCGCCCTTGGTCAGTCCCTTCGGACTGGTCTCCCAGAAGACCTTCCGGATTCCCATGGGGACAAACAGCCGCTCCTTCAAAAACTCAAACATCGTCGTCCCTGTGATCTGAGATACAATGGCGGAGAGCATCAGGGAATTCATACTGTTATATTCAAACTGTGTACCCGGCTGGAATTTGACGCCGGATTCAAAATAGTTTTTTACCCAGTCGTTACCGGAGATTGCCCCTGCTTCATTAAAGGCGACGCCGGTTGACATCGTGAGCAGGTGGCGTACCGTAATTTCGCGGTAGCGGAGCAGGGAAAGGAGCGGCGCATGCGCTGCAGCCCATTGATCGGGAAGCAGTTCGACGAGATGGTCATCCAGGGAAAGTTTTCCGTCCCCGATCAGAAGCCCGATCGCCATACCGGTGAAGCTCTTGCACATGGAATAAGTGGCATGCCAGACGCCGGCCGGATAAGGATCGAACCCACCCTCATAGATCACATGGCCGTGGCGAAGGATCATTACCTGATGCATATGGATCGAAGGATGGGCAACCAGTTCAGAGACAAAACGGTGCAAATACAAAGAATCTACTCCCTGCGCTTCCGGCGAGCAGCGCGGAAAGGGCTGTTCCATCGGCGACTGGAAATCAAAAGGGGGTTTTTGCGGAAGAAAATCAACCTTGCCGAGTTCTCCTGTTTTCTGATTGATCAAGTCCCATAATAGCTGAATTACTGCAAGATCCGTGCCTGGCATGATGCCCTCCTTTCTGACTGATTTTGATAGCGCAGGGATGATGAAAACTGATTTACCGGCTCTTCAAATTGACTGCCTGTGTCCCAGGATCTATGCCCGGCCCCATTCAATACCTGAGGAAGGCATCCTTCACACTGACTGCTTATGTTTCAGCACCACTTCCTCCCGGCTTTTGTAGATATGCTCTGCCGGCACACAGCCTCTCACCATGGAAAGTGGATAAATATTACTGTGGCGCCCTATCACTGTCCCGGGATTGAGTACAGAATTGCACCCGACCTCCACATAGTCTCCGAGCATGGCCCCCATTTTGCGAAGGCCGGTGGCAAACTCCTCTTTTCCGTCCCGGATAACGACATTTGTGCGGTCGCTCTTGATGTTAGAGGTAATAGCACCGGCTCCCATATGCGCATGAAAGCCCAGAACGCTATCTCCCACATAGTTAAAATGAGGGACCTCGCAGCAATTAAACAGAATGGCATTCTTGAGTTCACAGGAATTGCCGACCACGCAGCCCTTCCCGACAATCGCTTTTCCGCGGATAAATGCACACTGACGAATTTCCGCGTTTTCATCGATGATGCAGGGTCCTGTGATAGAGGCGCTGTCGAAGATCCTGGCGGAACGTGCCACCCAGACATTCTCGCCGCGCTGTTCAAAGCGATCCTCTGGAAGCGTTGGCCCGAGTTTCAGGATGAAGGCCTCTATTTTGCCGAGAACTTCCCAGGGATAGACCACACCATCAAAAAGAGGGGCCGCAATGGACTCGTTCATATCAAACAATGCACTGCAGGTATAATCTCGGATTGCCATTTTATTCTTCCTTTCTGCCGCCTGTTCTGGCAGCACTGCTTTTCTTCGTATGTTTCGTACCGCGAGTAGTCTCAGATGTTCCCTGACTGCGCTGCCCTTTTCCCTGATAAAAGCGGGAAATTTGCTTGAACTGCTCAGTCAGTGCGGCGCGGTAATCTGTGGATTTCACATGGTTTGTCCGCCGGACGACGAAATCAGTAAGCTTTTGCATATATTCTGCTCTTGATACCGTGCCGGAAGCAACACCGGACAGACCCTTCTCCCAGCTGGCGGTAAGTCTTGGTTCAAGGAGCGGCCGAAGAGAGCAGGAAACGGTATCATAGACCATTTCTCCCAACTGCGTGGGTGTGATGATCTGCGTGTTCCGTGCCAGGGAAAGATACTGGTTTTGTACCAGCTTTTTCAGTATTTCTGCTCTTGTCGCACTGGTTCCGATACCGCTTCCGCGGATCTGTTCCCTGAGTTCGTCCTCTTCGATCAGCTGGCCGGCATTTTCCATGGCCAGAATCATACTGCCGGAATTATAACGGGCGGGAGGTTTTGTCTCGCCGGTCCGACAGAGAAAGCCATCCGGGCGCAGTCTCATTCCTCTGCGGAGTCCGGCGAAGGCAGCCGAAAGAGAAGGATCCTGACTGTCTGATTCTTCGTCCGGGGTTTCCCCGGATGCGGTCCGGGCGGTATGCTTCCCCTCGTCCTGCGACACAGCTTTTTTTCTGGAAAACGAATAGCGGAGCACTTTGAGGTACCCCTCCTCTTCACAGGATTTCACGGATGCGGAGAACAATTCCGTCCGAATGCGGACCTGCAGAGACATCTTGTCAAAGACAGCAGGCGGATAGAAAATCGCAAGGAAGCGCCTGACGATGAGTTCATACACGTTTTGAACGACAGGAGAAAGCGAGGATAACGCCTGCTGCCCCTGACCTGTCGGAATGATCGCGTAATGATCCGTGATCGCTTTATCGTCCGTGTAGCGGGTTTTCCCAATTTCCGGCGCGGTGCCAAGTGAGGCTATTTCCTGTACATACGCTTTGTAGGCAGGCTCTTTGAACAGCCCATTTAGATTGTTTGTAATCTCCTTCGCGACAGCGGAGGAAAGCACGCGGGCATCTGTCCTCGGATAAGTGGTCAGCTTCTTTTCATACAATTCCTGTGCTGCATCAAGTGCCTGATCGGGGCTGATTCTGAAATAACGGGAACAGTCATTCTGCAGCTCTGCCAGATTATAGAGGAGCGGCGGCCTTTTTTTCTCCTTTTTCCTGGTGATGGTTTCCACGCACGGCGTGCCCGGCGCATCCATGACAGACGGGCCGAAATGCGCAGTGCCGTCCGGATCCTCGGATAGCGGCTGAATAGACTCAGTGGAGGGAAATTCTCCCGTCTGCAGGTAATGAATCAGGGAAAAGGCATCCTCTTTTTTTCGAAATCCGGCCGTGCCATAGAGACGCGGGTCATCAGCCCGGACAACGGAGCTTTCACTTAAATGCCAGTCCGCACGGAACGCAGGCGTATGATCTGCGCCTCCCTTTTCTTCCGCTGCCTGCGTCTGCGGCAGAGCGAGCATAACCTGAATGCGGTAGAAGGATGTTTTCTGGAAGGATCGGATTTCCCGTTCCCGGCTCACCACCATTCCCAGAACGCATGTCATGACGCGGCCGACAGCGATGACGCACCGGTCCGCGCCAAGAAAGCGTTTCAGTGTATATCCGTAGCGGAGCGTGAGCGCCCTCGAGAAATTAATTCCCATCAGGTAGTCTTCCTTCGCACGAAGGAAGGCGGCATCTCCCAGACAGTCATAGGTGGAATCATCCTTCGCCTCGCGGATGCCGCGCAGGACCTCCTCCCGGGTCTGGGAATCAATCCACACCCGAAGCTGCCGTTTCCCTTTCACACCGGCCTCCATGGCTACGAGACGGTAAATGTACTCTCCCTCCCGTCCGGAATCGGTACAGATATAAATCGTGTCCACATCCGGGGAAGTAAGAATCCGCTTCACAATTTCGAACTGTTTCCGGCAGGAGCCGATGACCTCATAGCGGTACGTCTCCGGAAGGAATGGAAGTGTATCGAAGGACCAGCGGCGGTATTTCTCGTCATAGGCATCCGGGTATGACATCGTGACGAGATGACCGACACACCAGGTGACGATGGTGTCCGGAGATTCCAGAAAGCCATCCCGGGATCGAAAAGAAATACCCAGAGCGTCGGCAAACTGACGGGCAACACTTGGTTTTTCGGCGATAAAAACTCGTTTTCCTGGCATGCAATCCTCTGGTATGAAAGCGTTATTTTCGTGTAATAAAGTTCTGGACCTTCAGGAGTTCAGCGCACTCCACTGCGCCGCCGGCGGCGCCGCGGATCGTGTTGTGGGAAAGACCAACAAATTTCCAATCAAAAACAGTATCCGGGCGAAGACGGCCGATGGAAATGCCCATGCCGCGCTCATAGTTTACATCCAGACGGACCTGGGGGCGGTCATTCTCCTCAAGATATTGAATGAAGGAAGCGGGCGCACTTGGCAGGCCAAGCTGCTGCGGCAGGCCGCGGAAATTGCGGAGCTTTGCAACCAGCTCATCTTTGGACGGTTTCATGCGGAACCGGACGAAGACCGCCGCGGTATGCCCGTAGAGCACAGGGACCCGCAGACACTGACTCGTTATGAGAGGCGTGTCTGCAGGGACGATGGAACCATTCTCGATATGCCCAAAGATGCGGAGCGGCTCTTTCTCACTCTTCTCTTCCTCCCCGCTGATAAAGGGAATGACGTTGCCGTTCATCTCCGGCCAGTCGCCAAAGTTTTTGCCTGCACCGGAAATTGCCTGATACGTCGTCACAAGAACCTCGTACGGGTCAAACTCCTTCCATGCTGCAAGGGCAGGCGTATAGCTCTGAATGGAACAGTTCGGCTTGACTGCGATGAAGCCGCGGGTGGTTCCAAGGCGTTTTCTCTGCCACGGGATCACGTCGGACGCCTCAGGATTGATCTCCGGGATGATCATGGGGACATCCGGAGTCCAGCGGTGTGCACTGTTGTTGGAGACAACCGGTGTCTCTGTTTTGGCGTAGGTTTCCTCCAGAGCACGGATTTCATCCTTTGGCATGTTGAGAGCACTGAAGCAGAAATCGACATCCCTTGTGACATCCTCCACATCCTCAACGCTTTTCACCACGATGCTCTTCGCTTTTTCCGGCACAGGAATATCGCCCAGCTTCCAGCGTCCGTCCACTGCTTCTGCATAGGTTTTGCCGGCTGATCTGGGACTGGCTGCTATGGTTGTCACCTCGAACCACGGATGATTTGCCAGCAGGGATATGAACCGCTGTCCGACCATACCGGTACCGCCAAGAACTGCCACGCGTAATTTGTCACTCATGGAAAACCTCCTGTCGTGAAAACTCATTCTGTTCTTCTGTGCCATGAAATATGAATTCGCCTTCTGCGCTGCCGTATGTCAGCGCAGAAGGGATGAATCGCCGCATTGTATACAATATTTTATGACGGTGCCGCATCCTCTGGCATCTTATTTCCTGTCTCCGGCCAGTGGCTCAGCCGGATTCCCCGATTGCTCCGCAGATAAGAATGCCTCGCATTCCCGAATTTCCTCCTGCATCGCTTCCGGACCCGGCGCACCGGTTGTGAGCCGCTTTGAGACGCAGGTTTCCAGCCGGATCGCATCGTATAAGTCCGGCCCGAAGGAAGGATGGATCGCCTGAAGCTCTTCCAGCGACAATTCCTCGATGGATTTGTTCTGCCCGATGCAGTATAAAACCAGACGGCCGACCACAGCGTGTGCATCACGGAAAGGGATGCCCTTTCCGACAAGGTAGTCCGCCGCATCTGTTGCGTTGGTGAACCCTCTGGCTGCGCTCCGCCGCATCATATCCTTTCGAAAAGTGATGGTTTCCAACATGCCGCGGAACAGATGAATGCAGTGCAGCGTGGTATCAATTGCATCGAAGGCCACTTCCTTGTCTTCCTGCATATCCTTGTCGTATGCCAGCGGAATGCCCTTCATTGTGGTGAGCAGACTCATCAGAGCACCGTAGACACGTCCGGTTTTGCCGCGCACAAGCTCGGCGATGTCCGGATTCTTCTTCTGCGGCATGATACTGCTTCCCGTGGAATAGGCGTCGTCCAGTTCCACGAACTGATACTCATTCGAATTCCAGAGAATAATCTCTTCGCTGAATCGGGACAGATGCATCATGATCAGAGAGAGATCATTTAGAAATTCAATGAGGTAGTCCCGGTCGGATACGGAATCCATGCTGTTTCGGGTTGGACGGTCAAAATCCAGAAGCTCAGCCGTGTAGGAACGGTCGAGCGGGTAAGTCGTCCCGGCAAGGGCGCCTGCCCCCAGCGGGCATTCATTGAGCCGTTTCCGGCAGTCAGAAAGGCGGGTGACGTCGCGCCGGAACATTTCAAAGTACGCCCCCATATGATGCGCCAGCGTGGTGGGCTGGGCCTTCTGCAGATGAGTGAATCCCGGCATGATGGTTTCAGTGTTCTGCCGCATGATGGAAAGGAGTGTACCGAGCAGCTCGTCCAGTTCAGCTCTGACCGCGGCTGTTTCACGCCGGATATACATTCTCATATCGAGAGCCACCTGGTCATTGCGGCTTCTTCCGGTGTGCAGCTTTTTTCCAGTGTCTCCGATGCGGAGAATGAGGTTTGCCTCGACAAAGCTGTGGATATCCTCATACTCTTCGGTAATGGGGAGACGCCCGCTCTCCGCATCGAGGAGTATGCCGCGCAGCCCTTCTGAAATCTGTGCGGTCTCCTCCGATGTCAGAATTCCCTGCCTGCCAAGCATGGCTGCGTGAGCCAGCGATCCTTCGATATCCTCCCGGAGCAGCCGCTTGTCGAAACGGATCGAAGCATTGAATTCATTGACGAGTTCATCGGTCGGCTTGGTGAACCGTCCTCCCCAGAGTTGTGCCATGATGCTCTCCTTTGTAGAAACCTGATGTTGAAAGATGATATCGGTTCGATACTGCAACACAAAGTCGGTGGATAAACATAAAGCCCCGCAGAAGCAATACGCTCTGCAGGGCTCTCGCAGAAAAATGAGCTGGAAGCCGGATTCGAACCGGCGACCTACTGATTACGAATCAGTTGCGCTACCAGCTGCGCCATTCCAGCCTGGCCGGTCGTCTTTCAACCGACGCGAGTATTATTATACGAATAATGCCCTGCTTATGCAAGAAGTTTTTTGGATTTGTCACGGATGATATCGAAAGACAGAGAGGGATAGCGGGTCCATGGAAAATACCATGGAGTGGCTGCGCCCATCCATTTCCGCAGGTGCGGCATCCGCCCTGTCCTGCTTCTCAGATCCGGCTCCACCATACGGCTGGGCACTGCTGCTAAAGACCCTGCGGTATGATCCGGCATAGGGTACGCCGGCACAAATCTGCCATGCTGCTCCGGAATAATTGATCGCGATGTAGGCGAAATCATCCGGATGCGAACCCTTGCGGAGAAAACAGAGCATATCCTGATCGTTGGCCATCTGCCGAATCCATTCAAATCCGTCCGGGTGATCATCATTTTCATAGAAAGCGCGATCCTGATGATAGAGACGATTGAGCGCAGCGGTCATCGCGCCGAGGCCTTCTGACGGCGTTACAGCGGCAGCATGCCGCTTCCCTCTGACGAGTGCCGCTTTTACATCTGCCAGCGTTTCTCCGAGGTTCAAAATTTTCGCACCCGGGTGCACCATGATCGATGCGAGCAGCAGGCGCAGCGAGGCATACTTTGTTTCTTCATTCTCCCCTGGCAGGGCATCCAGAATGGTCCGTCTGGAAGGCCCCATGTCCTGCGCGAGAAATGGCAGCATATATTGCTCTGTGTACTGATAGACCATATCCTCCAGAAGAAGGCTGTGCTTCCCCTTTCGGAACAGCGGATCTGTCATGAGATATCGGACCAGCGCGTCACGGTATGAAGTGTGCAGCTTGTAATCAAACCCGAGGGAGCTGTCTTCCCGGGTTCCGGTGACACCGGACCAGACAGAGATCGTCTCCGCGATCGTTATAATCCCTGGCTGTTCCTGATGAAGAACCGCGTTGCAGTTTCTGAAAAACGCGACTGCTTCCAGATTCTGAACACCGCCGTACATATTGACGGCGTGGCTCATTTCCTGTCTTCCGTAATCCAGATACAGCTGCGGTGACAGATCCGTCGTCAGAAGACCGTCCGCACGGTATACCCGCACGAAAAAGAGTGCATTGGAGAGAAGAAAACTGCAGATCGCCGGATTGGCGAGGTCAAAATAGCTGCTCCTTCCATCGGAGGTATCTCTCCTCCTTTCATCGGACGACTCAAAGAGCGGCGCAGCATCAAACAGGGACAATCCGCTCCGGGTCCGGACGAAAGAGACAGGGTTCCAGGTGAAGAAGCAGCGCAGGTTCTTTTCGTGCAGGGCATCCACGAGCGACATCAGTTCAACCGGGCTGCCCAACTGCGGGTTCGGGGCAAACAGCGTATTATTGTCCGCCGAGACCGGGGAGAACGCTACCGCGTCGAAACCGAGAGAGACGACATAGTCCGGAAGTACGGATTTTGCCTCCTCAAACGTACCGAAGGCAGAGGGGTCAAAATGGTAGATAGAAAGCGGCGGCCGTCTTCCCTCCGGAGTGGCGGAAGCCGGCGCCGGATTTTGTGCCTTCCAGGGGAAACCGCTGAGCGGTGCCACGACGCATTGCCCGGAATTATCTCCCCTGACGGCAAAAGCAAAGGGATCACTGCGCAGGGAAGTGATGCCCGACTTCGCCCTGATTTCGAACTGATAGCTGGTTCCGGCCTGGACGCCAGGGACAAAAATGCCGAAAATCCCGGTGTCCTCGAACCGGCTCATTTGATGTGTCCTGGCATCCCATCCATTGAAATCTCCCACGACGCTGACCCGCGTTGCAGAGGGAGCGAGGCAGGCAAACCATGTCCCCTCTACCCCGTCATACTGCATGGGATGGGCACCCAGCCGTTCATAGAGTGAGGAATGGCTGCCAACAGAAAGCGACCGCTCGTCCTCTTCCCGAAAATAAGAAGGAAAGCGGTAAGGATCCTGTACCACAGTGACAGATCCGTCCTTCGAAGTAACTTCATAGTGATAACGGATCTCGGCTGCCTTTTTACCCGGCAGGAAACAGGCGTAGAATCCATCCTCGTCCGCGAGTTCCATGGGGACTCTTGCCCGGGCCCCAGTCCGATCTGCCCCGTCCTGCCGTTCCAGCACCACCGTGATGCAGTTGACGCCGGGACGAAAGGTCTGAATCAGGACTCCGCCATTATGATCATGGGCGCCCAGAAGCAGATCCGGACGATCTCCATCGGAATAGATGACAGATTCGATTTCGGGCCAGTTCATCATTTTATACAATTTTTTATTCATCGCGATCCCCCTGCCGCAGTTCGGGCGGCATCCGCGCTGAGCCCCTGATTAAAGCGCGTGAAGAAACAATCCGCTGAGCAGCTTTGGTTCAAACCAGGTGGATTTGGGAGGCATCAGGCGACCGGCGTCAGCCACAGAGAAGAGTTCCTGAATCGACGTCGGATACAGGGAGAATGCTGCGGCGCAGTCGGTGCGGACTCTCCGCTCCAGCTCCCCGAGGCCACGGATCCCGCCGACAAAATCGATTCTGGTATCCGTCCTTGGGTCTCCTATGCCGAGAATCGGACCGAGTACATGGTTCTGCAGAATAGAGACGTCCAGATCGTCCACCGGATCATCGCTGCGCAGGGAATTGTCAGCCCGAAGCAAGTACCAGCCGTTCGCAAGGCACAGGCCAAACTCTCCTCTTTCGGAAGGATGCACCGGTGTGGCCACAGGTCCTTCTACATGAAATCCCGCGTCGCGGATGCGGGAGAGAAATGCTTCCGGACTCAGACCGCCCAGGTCCCGAAGAACGCGGTTATAATCCATGATGGCAAGTTCTTCGTCCGGGAACAGGACGGAGAGAAAATAATCGGATTCCTCGACGCCCTGCCGGAAGAGATCATTCTGGATCGACCGATGCCCGAAAGAGATTCGCTCCGGATTTTGTCCTGACCTGCGTTCCTCTCTCCGTTTCAAACCTACCTTGACCGCCGAGGCACACCGGTGATGTCCGTCGGCGATGTAGATCTCGCTGATGTTTCTGAAACAATGCTCGATCAGCACACATTCATTGCGGTCAGAGATAAGAAAGACGCGGTTTCGCACGCCTCCTTCCGAAATAAAGTCGCAGATCGGCTCATCGTTCCGGTTGGCATTGACAATTTCGCGGATGGTATCATTGCCGCGATAAGCAAGAAAAATCGGACCCGTCTGCATATTGCAGGTGTCCACATGGCGGATACGATCCCGCTCCTTGTCCTCCCGGGTGTTTTCGTGCTTGCGGATGACGCCGTGGAGATAATCATCGATGGAAGCACAGGCAACAATGCCGGTCTGCGTCCGCCCTGCATAGGTCTGCTCATAAATATAGTAATACGGTCTGGGGTCCTGGACAAAGTCACCGCGCGCGATGGCATCAGCGAGGAGATCCCGCGCGCGAAGATAGACCTGTGGAGCATCGAAGGGCGTGCCTTCCGGAAGCTGTGTCTCGGCCCGGTCGATCGCAAGAAACGAATGCGGATGCTCTCTGGTGTAGGCGCGGGCTTCTGCGCTGCTGTACACATCATAGGGAAGTGCTGCTATCGTCTCTTCCATTCCGTGCCTTGGCCGGAATGCTGCAAAAGGTTTGATGTCAGCCATTTTGATCAGGCCTCCCCGCCTGTTCTGTTATTTGATGACGCGGACACGGAACACATTGTCGATCCTGCTGAGCCGCGCGACGACCTCCGGCGTGACGGGCGTGTCAAGATCCATCAGCGTGTAGGCGACGTCCCCTTTGGATTTGTTGGTCATTTCGGCAATATTGATGCCGGCGTCGCCGCACACAGAGGTGAACTGTGTGATCATATTGGCAATATTTCTGTGAAAAATAGCGACCCGGCCGGCGTGCTCACAGACACCTGCCCTGCAGTCCGGATAGTTGACGCTGTGGACAATGCTTCCGTTCTCCAGATAGTCTTTCAACTCATCCACTGCCATCACGGCACAGTTGGTCTCGGATTCCTCTGTCGAGGCGCCGAGATGCGGAGTCGTGATACAGCCGCGGTGGCCAGCCACGACAGGGTTCGGGAAGTCTGAGACATATCGGCGGACTTTGCCTGCATCGATCGCTTCTATCATCGCCTTCTCATCCACAAGAACGTCGCGGGCCATATTCAGCACGATGACGCCTGGCTTCATCAGGGAAATGGCCTCTCTCGAGATATATCCTCTGGTAGAATCCATGGCCGGCACATGGATGGTGATAAAATCACAGCTGCGGTACAGCTCGTTGATGTCGGTAACATGGGTAACCTTGCGGGAAAGATGCCATGCATTATCCACACCGACGAACGGATCATAGCCATAGACGTCCATGCCGAGATAGACCGCCGCGTTGGCGACGCGGACGCCGATCGCACCGAGGCCGATGATGCCGAGCTTCTTTCCCTCCAGTTCTGTCCCTGCGAACTGCTTCTTCTCTTTTTCGACCTGCTGAACGATATCGGGGTTGTTCCAGTTGGAGCGGACCCAGTCCACGCCCTCGACGATATCCCTCGATGCAAGCAGCATGCCGGCAATGACAAGCTCCTTTACCCCGTTGGCATTGGCGCCTGGCGTATTGAAGACGACGATGCCTCTGCTGGCACAGCGGTCCAGAGGAATGTTATTGACACCGGCTCCTGCCCTTGCTATGGCCAGCAGACTGTCGGAAAACTCCATATCGTGAAGCTTGGCGCTTCGCACCAGCAGTCCCTGAGCCTCTGCCGGATCATCTGTTTTTTTATACTGCTCCGAAAATCGATCCAGCCCCGTCTGAGAAATATTATTGAGACAAGCGTATTTGAACATTTGCGTCAGCCCTCCTTCTGCTGCGTCAGTCTGCTTCATAAAAGTATATGGCACGGACCCGTTTCATGATCAGCGGTGCTCTTTTTCAAAGCGGTCCATGAATTCCACCAGCTTCGCGACGCCTTCGTATGGCATCGCGTTGTAAATAGATGCCCGCATTCCGCCGACGCTGCGGTGACCCTTGATATTGACCAGACCGTTTCGTTCCGCCTCCGCAACAAATGCTGCATCCATCTCCTTGTCTCCGGTGACGAATGGCACATTCATGAGCGAGCGGTCCTGCGGTCTCACTGTTCCATGGAAAAGGCTGGACTGATCCAGAAAATCATAGAGAAGCTTCGCTTTTTTCTCATTGCGTTCTTTCATGACAGACAGACCGCCCATTTCCTTCAGCCACTGAAATACCAGCCCGCAGACATAGATTGTCCAGCAGGGAGGGGTATTATAGAGCGAATGAGCATCCGCATGCGTTTTGAAACGAAGCATGGTGGGTGTGTTCTCCACCGCCGGCTCCTCCGGGATCAGGTCCTTGCGAATGATGGAAATGACCATGCCGGCCGGTCCGACATTCTTCTGCACGCCGCCGTAGATGATGCCATAATCCTCCACACGCACCGGCTCGCTCAGAAAGCAGGAGGAGACATCCGACACCAGGACATGCCCCTTCGTATTCGGCAGCTTGTGATAGGTCGTTCCATAGATCGTATTGTTCTGGCAGATGTAGACATAGTCAGCATCCTCCGGGATCGGAAGATCGCTGCAGTCGGGGATGTAGGAGAACGTCTGATCCGCAGAGGAAGCGACGGCCACGGCGTCTCCGTAGCGCTGTGCCTCCTGCCAGGCCTTTTTCGCCCAGTTTCCGGTGATGATGTAGGCCGCCTTCCGGTGCTTCATGATGTTCATCGGAATCATGGCGAATTGCTGCGAGGCGCCGCCCTGCAGGAATAGAACCTCATAATTATCCGGAATGCCCATGAGATCGCGGATATCCTGCTCTGCCTGATCAATGATTCCCTGAAAAACGGCGCTGCGATGACTCATCTCCATCACGGACTGTCCGCTCCCGTGATAGTCCAGCATTTCAGCGGCTGCCCGCTTCAGAACCTCTTCCGGCAGCATTGCCGGACCAGCAGAAAAATTGTACACACGTGCCATGGAATTCCTCCCTCATCAAATACTGCTTTTATTATGCAGCGCATCCCCTGAGCTGCCGCAGGCAGGCTGCAGCCGGAGGGAATGTGCCTGTTTCACATGCAAAATCAGTAAAACGCGACGACCGGTGTTCCGACCGTCAGGAGCGGGTACAGAATCTTCATCTTTGCCAGCGGAACATTGATGCAGCCGTGGGAACCGCCAGTCTCAAAAATATCTCCGCCGAACCGGCTGCGCCAGGTGGCATCATGGATTCCGATAGAATTGCCGATGATGGGGACCCAGTAGTCGACGTGAGAGACATAATCCTTGCCAATAAGGTTCGTGTCCCGTACCTTGTTGAGCACCTTGAAAACGCCCTGCGGCGTCGCATGTCCATTTGAGGTATTGCCGGTAACAATCTGCGTGGATAGAGCGCAGATGCCATCCTGATAGTAATACAGCATCTGATTGGCCATGTCGATCTCAACATAGGTATCGCCGATATTGTATGTGTCACGGGTGGTCAGTGGATGTGCCGCCGTGGCGCCGCTGCAGAGCGCTGCCACAAGGTAATCGCTCTCCGCCTGATAATTCACCTCTCTGCCGGTGGTTTTGATTTTGTCAAAGGTCAGCAGTCTGCCGCTTGTCGTGAGAAAGGCATTCCCATTCGGCGTGGCGGAGGCAACATAGGGATTGAGATTTCTTAACAGGGTCTGTACGGCAAAAGGATTGACAATATAAGCATCTGTTCCCGGATCCAGGTAAGGCGTTCCGTCCGCTGCGGTCATCAGCAGCGCGGAGGCGTCGGTCTTGTCGAGTACATAAGTCCGTCCACCGCCGAGATCATAGGTGAGATGAACCGATTCGAGTGCAGCTGGGCTGACGCGGGGAAAGCCTGCCCAGGCGTCCTGTCCTGTGCCGTGGGCTGTCTGGGCTGCAGAAGCCTGCGCTGTCGACGCAGAGGAAGCGGCATAAACCGCGGGTATTTCGGGAGCGGCTGCAAGGCTTCCCACCAGCATGGTTGTCAGTGTGGCTGTTCTTGCTGCAAACCGCAGCATAGTAATTTTCTTCTTCATAATCTCCTCAATATACCATCAAATCCCTGCCGTTATCGTATGCAGCAGGGATCTGAATCTGATTCAATGTTTCAGATCGGATGCATCAAATGCCTGATCGATGGATGCGCCCGGGGATACCATTGGATAAACACTGTCGTCCTTGTCAATGCAGCAATCCAGGACGACCGGTCCCTCCTGACGCAGACCCTCCTGCAGGGCAGCGCGGAGTTCTTCTTCAGTCGTCACCCGGAAAGCACGGCAGCCGAGCCCCTCCGCCGTTTGGACATAATCGACCTTATCTTCAAGAACTGTCTGGGAGTAGCGCTGACCGTAGAACAGCGTCTGCCATTGTCTGACCATGCCGAGAACGCGGTTGTCTATAACGATCTCGATCACAGGAATATTGTAGCGGCTGGCGGTGGCGAGCTCAATGAGATTCATGCGGAAGCAGCCGTCACCGGCAATGTTGCAGACAATTTTGTCAGGCCTTGCTATCTTAGCGCCAATCGCCGCGCCGAGACCGTATCCCATCGTTCCCAGACCTCCGGAGGACAGAAAAGTTCTTGGCTCGGAATAGGTATAGTATTGGGCTGCCCACATCTGATGCTGTCCCACGTCGGTGGTGATCACTGCCTTTCCATCTGTCATCTCGTCCAGAACCTCCATGATTCTGGGACAAGTCAGGCGGGAGCGATCATAGAACAGCGGATGCTTCTTCTGATAGGCGGCAAGCTCCTGTATCCAGTCCGGATGTGACATGACAGGCAGGCGGTCATTGATTTTATCCAGAATTTCTGCAACATCGCCGATGACAGCCGCATCCACTCTGACATTCTTGTTGATCTCCGCTGCATCAATATCGATCTGAAGAATTCTGGCCTGAGCCGCAAACAGACTGGCATTCCCTGTGACGCGGTCCGAGAAGCGCGCGCCGAGCGTGATCAGAAGATCACAGTGGCTCACTGCATAGTTGGAAGTTTTTGTCCCGTGCATGCCGATCATGCCGGTGTAGTGCGGGTCATGCTGGTCAAATACGCCCTGTGCCATGAGCGTCTCGCCGACCGGCGCATCGATTCTCTCCGCCAGCGCTTTCACCTGCCGGGAAGCTCCGGATATGACACAACCGCCTCCTACGTAGAGATAAGGCTTCTCCGCCTCCTCAATCATACGGACCGCAGTGTCAATATCGGCCTCACTGTACTGCGCCTTCCGGCGGAACGGCAGAGGCTTTTCGGGTTCGTACTCACAGGACGCCGCAGTGACATCCTTTGTGATATCGATGATGACAGGACCCGGCCGGCCGCTTGCTGCGATACGGAATGCTCTGCGGATGGTCTCGGCCAGAATGTGGACGTCCTTGACAATATAACCATGCTTGGTGATCGGCATGGTGATTCCGACAATATCTACTTCCTGAAATGTGTCCTTGCCCAGGAGAGGAAGGTTGACATTGCAGGTAATGGCGATCAGTGGGACAGAGTCCATGTAGGCGGTGGCGATCCCCGTGACCAGATTTGTCGCACCGGGACCGCTGGTAGCGAGGCATACCCCCACTTTTCCGCTTGCGCGTGCGTAGCCGTCCGCCGCGTGTGCCGCGCCCTGTTCGTGACTTGTCAGGATATGACGGATTTTGTTCTGATTCTTATATAATGCGTCATAAACATTCAGGATTGTTCCGCCGGGATATCCGAACACCGTATCAACGCCCTGTTCGAGCAGACACTGTACGACGATTTCTGCTCCGGTAAGCTTCATGGCAATCTCCCTCTTATTGTTCGTCCGGCAGCTTCAGAATCGCTCCTGTATTGCCGCTGGTGACAAGGGCACAGTAGCGGCGGAGATATCCGTCTGTGATCTTGGGCTGGCGCGGTTTCCATTCCGCTTTTCTGCGCGCGAGTTCCTCATCGGACACCTTGAGTTCAAGCCGGTTGTTCGGAATATCGATCAAAATCCGGTCTCCCTCGTGCACCAGCGCAATCGGCCCGCCTACGGCTGCCTCCGGGGAGACGTGTCCGATAGAAGCGCCCCTCGACGCACCGGAGAAACGTCCGTCCGTGATCAGCGCCACCGTACTGCCTAGTCCCATGCCGGCGATCGCGGAGGTTGGATTGAGCATTTCACGCATGCCCGGTCCGCCCTTCGGTCCCTCGTAGCGGATGACAACCACATCTCCGGGGACAATTTTACCGGTTGTAATTGCCTTGATGGCATCCTCTTCGCAGTCAAATACCCTTGCAGGTCCCTCGTGGACCATCATTTCCGGGACAACAGCAGAACGCTTGACAATACCGGTATCGGGAGCCAGATTCCCCTTCAGCACAGCAATGCCGCCGTTCGGCATATAGGGATGATCAATCGGCCGGATTACCTCCGGATTGCGGTTTTCCGCATTCTCAATATTCTCTCTCATGGTCTTCCCGGTGACGGTTGGAAGATCAAGGGAGAGCAGATCCTTCTTCGCAAGCTCCTTCATGACAGCATAGACGCCGCCGGCTTCATTGAGATCTTCCATATATGTGGGGCCTGCAGGCGCCAGATGGCACAGGTTTGGCGTGCGCGCGGACACCTCGTTTGCGATCTCCATGTTGATCTCAATGCCGGCCTCATGCGCAATGGCTGGAAGATGCAGCATCGTGTTCGTAGAGCAGCCGAGCGCCATGTCCACCGTAAGCGCATTGAGGAAGGCTTCTCTTGTCATGATGTCCCTGGGGCAGACATTATTCTTCACCAGTGTCATGATCTGATTTCCGGCGTGCTTGGCAAGACGGATTCTGGCACTATAAACCGCGGGGATCGTTCCGTTTCCGCGAAGGCCCATGCCGATCGCTTCGGTGAGACAGTTCATCGAATTGGCTGTGTACATTCCGGAGCAGGATCCACAGGTCGGGCAGACATTTTCCTCAAAATTGCGGAGTTCAGCTGCATCAATTTTGCCTGCATCGTAAGCGCCGACCGCCTCGAACATGGAGGAAAGGCTCCGCTTTCTGCCATCGACATGGCCCGCCAGCATAGGTCCGCCGGAGACAAAAATGGTGGGAATATTGATGCGTGCTGCCGCCATCAGAAGACCCGGGACATTCTTATCGCAGTTGGGTATCATCACAAGGCCGTCAAAACCATGCGCCTTTGCCAGGCACTCTGTGGAGTCCGCGATCAGATCGCGGGTCACCAGGGAGTATTTCATGCCGACGTGTCCCATCGCAATGCCGTCGCAGACCGCGATGGCCGGGACGACCACTGGCATGCCCCCGGCCTCGGCAACGCCGAGTTTTACTGCCTCCGTGATCTTATCCAGGTTCATATGGCCAGGAATAATCTCACTGTAGGAACTGACAATGCCAATGAGTGGCTTCTTCATCTCCTCTTCCGTAAAGCCGAGAGCATTGAACAGGCTTCTGTGGGGAGCCTGCTGAACACCAACCTTCACTCTGTCACTAATCATAATCATAATCTCCTTCCAGTCGATTTCAGATGCGCTCCGCGATGACACTGCCCATCTCTGAACAGCGGACGAGATGCAGTGCGGCTGCCTCATCCGGATTTTTCGGGAGCAGATCTGCTGTGCGGTATCCGTCAGACAGTGCTGCCCGTACGGCACGTTCTATCTCGTCAGCCTCCTGCTGCAGATCAAAGCTGTACCGCAGCATCATGGCTGCAGATAGAATCGTTGCGATCGGATTGGCCAGATCCTTGCCGGCGATGTCCGGTGCCGAGCCATGGCTGGGCTCGTACAGGCCAAAGCTCGTCTCATTCAAAGAGGCAGAGGACAGCATTCCGATGGAACCCGTGATCATGCTTGCCTCGTCTGACAGAATGTCGCCGAACATGTTTCCAGTCAGAATGACATCGAACTGCTCCGGTTCCCGCACCAGCTGCATCGCACAGTTGTCAACCAGCATGTTTTCCAGTGTGACATCCGGATATTCCTCCGCAGTTTCGGCCACAACACGGCGCCAAAGCCTCGAAGTATCCAGCACGTTCGCCTTATCCACACTGGTCACCTTCCCGCGTCTGCGTCTTGCTGCTTCGAAGGCGGTCCGGGCGATGCGTCTGATCTCCGTATCCCGATAGACGGCAGTATCCACGGCAGTCACGATTCCGTCTTTCTCCTCCGTGTGACGGGCGCCAAAATATAGACCGCCGGTCAATTCCCGCACAATAATGAGGTCAAAATTTCTTGCCTTCCCATTTTTATCAGCCAGCGGACAGGAATCTGCCAGTTCCGGGAACAGATAAGCCGGCCGCAGATTGGCGAAGAGGCCGAGCTCCTTCCGAATCCGGAGAAGACCCGCTTCCGGTCTTTTTTCCGGTGGAAGGCGATACCATGGAGAGGTATTGGCATCTCCGCCTATGGAACCCATCAGGACAGCACTGCAGCTCCTGGCGATGCTGACCGCTTCGTCCGTCAGCGGTACACCGAAGCGGTCAATGGAACATCCGCCCATATAAACGTCGTGATAGGTGATGGAATGGCCATGTTTTTCAAGAACGCGTTCAAGAACCTTTTCTGCCTCCGTGACAATCTCCGGTCCGATCCCGTCTCCAGAAATCACTGCAATATTAAGCTTCATGATCATACTCCATTCCGCCCGGTTTCATTCCTGCCGGCTTCCGCATCAGTCTGATTGCAAAAGAGGAGGCTTATTCAGCCTCCCCCGGGGTATCAGTTACTTTCCTGCCAAAATAATTTCTGCGAAGGCGCCGCGTTTGTCCGAATACACTCCGGTGCAGCGCCGCAACGGAATCATTTTCTGAAAAGGCCCTTCTTTTCTTTCTTATCTGCCTTGCCGCCATCAGCCGCAGAGGCTTTTGCGCTGTCATCCGCTGCCACGGACTGCTCCGGTTTTTCGATCTGTACGATCGCCGCCTTCTGCATCGGGATACGGCAATTCTTGTTATTGCCGAATTCCACGATGACTGTGTCATCCGTTACGTCAATTACCACGCCGTAGAATCCGGATGAGGTGAGAACGCTGTCGCCGATCTCCAGAGTGGACAAAAGCGCTTCCTTCTCTTTCTGCTCTTTTTTGCCGGGGCGAATCAGAAAGAAATAAAAGAATGCGAAGATGAGTACCAGATAAACGATGGTAACAACTCCCATGCTTCCGGAGGAACTGCCGGAGCCAGATAAGAGAAGTCCTTGCATATTCATAGAGACGACCTTCCTTTCAGTAGTAAATCAGTGTTCCTATCATACAACATGCGGTATTTGCCTGACAAGATATTTCTGTTCAGCACTTTCCTCTAATGCAGCGTTAATATCCAAAAAACAGCCCGGCAGGGACCGCGCCTTTTTACTCTATGCCCCCGGAAAGCTCCAAAAGCTTGCGGGTGCGGTAAGCGGCAAATTCTCCCCGGTCCAGAGCATCGCGGATCTCCTGCATCAGGTGATTATAAAACCACAGATTGTGCATCACCGCAAATCGAAGACCGAGCGCCTCATCTGCCTTCATAAGATGCCTCAGATATGCACGGCTGTACCCCGCACGGCAGACCGGACAACCACAGTGTTCGTCGATTGGACGGGGATCTGTTTTGTATCGCTCATTCCGGATATGCAGTGTGCCATGATCTGTGTACAGATTGCCATGGCGGCCATTGCGGCTCGGATACACGCAGTCGAAGAAATCGATGCCGCGGTATACTCCCTCGATGATATTCTGCGGGGTTCCCACCCCCATGAGATAGGTGGGCTTATCTTTCGGAAGATACGGTGTGGTCTCCTCGATGACAGAATACATCTCCTCCGCCGTTTCCCCGACAGCCAGTCCGCCCAGTGCATACCCGTCGAGATGCATATCCGCAATTTCCTTTGCCTGCGCGATGCGGATATCGTGGAATACAGCGCCCTGATTGATGCCGAAAAGGAGTTGGTCGCGGTTGACCGTGTCCTCCAGCGCGTTGAGGCGGTCCATCTCCTTTTTGCAGCGAATCAGCCAACGGGTTGTTCTTGCCACAGACTGTTCCACATAGGAGCGTTCAGCACGGGAGGACGGGCATTCGTCAAAAGCCATGGCGATGGTAGAACCGAGATGGGACTGAATCTGCATACTCTCCTCCGGTCCGATAAACAGTCTGGCGCCGTCAATATGTGAGTGAAAAGAGACGCCCTCCTCCCGAATCTTCCGAAGATCTGCGAGAGAAAACACCTGAAATCCGCCGGAATCGGTCAGAATCGGGCGGTCCCAGCCGGTAAACCGGTGAAGCCCTCCCATGGTGCGGACCACATCATCCCCCGGCCGGACATGGAGATGATAGGTGTTGCACAGCATGACCTGCGTATGGATGGTGCGCAGATCCTCCGCGGAGAGTCCTCCCTTGATGGCGCCGCAGGTTGCGACATTCATGAACACCGGGGTCTCAATCACGCCATGCACCGTGGTAAATCTGGCTCTCTTCGCCTGCCCCTCCGTCTTCAATAACTTATACTCTGCCATAGAATCTCCGTATTGCCTCTGCTTTTGCTGACATATTCATCATCATGGAATCCATAAGAACAAGCGCGGCCATGGTCTCGGCGACAACGACAGCCCGTGGCACAATGACAGGATCATGCCGGCCGGTGATGACCAGCTCACGCGGCTGTCCAGCGATATCAACCGTCTGCTGTGGCCTCGCGATCGAAGGAGTCGGCTTGACGCTGAGCCGCATCAGAATATCGCTTCCATCCGATATGCCGCCGAGAATTCCGCCCGCATGGTTCGATGCCGTGTGAATTCCATTTCCGCCGTCCGGAAGAAAGGCATCGTTGTTGTTGGAACCCCTGGCTTCGGATACAGCCGCGCCATCTCCCACAGCCACGTCTTTGACCGCTCCGATGCTCATCATGGCTGCGGCAAGCCTTGCGTCCAGCTTATTCATCACCGGATCTCCGATCCCGGCTGGGACGCCGTGAATGCGCAGCGTGATCTCTCCGCCGGACGAATCCCTTTCCGCCATACAGCCGGAGAGATAGCGCAGCGCCTCCTCATTGCTCTCTGCCTGCGGCATAGCAGTTGGCGTGCTCAGAATCAGACTGCGGTCAAAATCCGGATCTCCCGGCTGCGCATGCACCTTCACCGGCCCGATGGCTGAAACATAGCACAAAAAGTCAATCCCGAGCGATTTCAGAAATTTCTCCGCGACCGCGCCTGCCGCGACCCGCGCGGCAGTCTCCCGCCCGGAGGAGCGTCCGCCGCCGCGGTAGTCACGGATACCATATTTGACCGCATACCCATAATCCGCATGACCGGGCCGGAAGCAATCCATCAGATTCCGATAATCTCCGGAATGCTGATCATGATTCCGGATGAGCATCGCGATCGGCGTTCCCTCTGTCTGTCCCTCAAACACGCCGGAAAGAATTTCAACCGCATCTGACTCCGCCCGCTTTGTGGCGATGGGCGACCTCCCGGGTTTTCTGCGGTCAAGATATGCCTGAATATCTGCCTCATCCAGAGGCATTCCGGCAGGGAAACCATCCAGAACCGCTCCGATGGCCGCCCCATGTGACTCCCCGAAGGTCGTCACTCTGAGTATTGTTCCAAAACTGGATCCTGCCATGTCTCCTCCTGCTCAGAGCTGATCTTCCGTCAGCTTATGGAAAATGACGCAGTTCGGCTGGTCAACCTGCATCTCCCTGCCGTTGAGGACAATCAGTCCCCTCTTCAAATCAACCGTGAAGAAAGTCATGGTATTGGATTCATGGTTCAGGGAAACAAGGTGCCGGTTGTCCGGGAACAGCGCCGCATCCTTCGGATACTCTCCGCTGATCGGTAGGCACAGAATCTTTGAGAGAAGCCCGGTCCCCGGATCAATATGATAGAGAATGACACTGTTGTCCCCGGCATTGGAACTGACCAGATATCGTCCATCCTGAGACAGATTCAGCGCGCTTGCGGCAGAACTGCTGGCGTGATACTCGTTCAGCGTGGAAATTGTCTGGATTTTCTCGAACTCCGGTTCGCCGTTGACATCCTTATATGTATAGACGTCGATATAATTTTTCAGCTCATGCACGACATACATAAATCTGCCGTCCAGGCTGAATTTGACATGGCGAGGCGCCGATTCAATGTCGGAATGCACGATATCGACCTGCCGGATTTTGCCGTTTTTTGCATCAAAACTGTAAATGTTGATGTGATCCATGCCCAGATCCGCCGCGCACAGATACCGGTTATCGCGGGTCATCTTGACGCATTGAACATGCGGACGGAAATTCCGCTCCGCGATACTGCCCATACCCTTGTGCCAGACCTCATCCGTGATCTCGCCGATGCTGCCGTCTTCCCGGAGACGCAGCACCGTTACTTTTCCATCGTGATAGCCGGCGACAAAAAGCCAGCGGTCTGTATAGTCCGTGGACAGATAGGATCCCCGCATTCCATTGATGGAAGCGTGGTTGATCATTTCCAGATCTCCACCGTGAATGATACGATAAGATTCCACGCCAAAATCCGTGATGGAGTACAGGAACTTCTGATTATGAGAGATGGTCACGTAGGAAGAGTTGGTGATTTCAACCTGGTCCTTCTCTGAAAACCTGCCGTTCTTCATATCGACGTCATAAATGCGAATGCCGAAATTATCCTTTCCCGCTGTCGTGTACGTCGAAACATAGGCAACATAGCGATCTTCTCTGCTCATTCTATTCCTCCTGTTTCTGCCAGATCCGATGATTTTATAGGAGATCTGTCCGGATGATGCGCCGCTCCGTGCAGATCGCCCGGAGACGGACATCGTGCGAATCCATGGGGACCGCCTGAACCAGCTGACATTCATACGCGATCGCCGCTGTGGGAATGTCAGGATGCAACGCAAGAAAACGGTCATAATAGCCGCCGCCCCAGCCGATTCTGCCGCCATGGAGATCAAACGCAATACCCGGGACAATGATCAGCGCGGCTCCGGAGCTGTCATATCGATAGGGAACTGCCGTATTCGGGTCTGGTTCCCGGATGCCGTGACGGCCAGACCGGAGCTCCTCCGGATGCTGCACCCGGAAGAATTCCATGACGCCAGCCTCCTTCCGCTGCCCTCCGTTTTCTTCGGTTATCACACGACGCGGAAAGGAAACCGGGCAATAGACCTTTTTCTTTTCGCGCAGAGCGGCACGGAATATCTCTTCCGTCCCGGCTTCACTGCCCATACTCATATAGAGAAGGATGCTGTCCGCATTCTTCCAGGACGACAGCGAAGAAATATGCAGAAGAATTTTCTCGTCAAAGGCAGCTCTGTCGGCGGAGGAAAGCGCATCCCTCCGTGCCCGGATCCGGGCACGGAGCGCTTGCCGGGGATCATCTGGTTTGTTTTCACATGATATCATTCGCCGTAATCCATCTCCTCAATATACTCCTCCAGATCAAAACGGTCATCCGGCTCTGCCCGGAACAGCGTTCCAACATTCTCTCCTTCGATCAGTCTGCGGATTCCTCCGACTTCCCCGGCATTCAGAATGGCCATGTCGCATCCGCTGGCAGTGGCGATCCTGGCGGCGGACAGCTTTGTGCTCATCCCCCCGGTACCGCAGCTGCTCCCGGTCGATTCCTTTCCCATCTTCAGAATGGCTTCGTTCATCTGCGGAACATAATCGATGAACTTTGCCATACTCGATGTTCTGGGATCATCTGTATAAAGACCGTCGATATCTGACAGCAGGATCAGCAAATCCGCATGAACCAGCGAGGCGACCATCGCGGACAGGTTATCATTATCTCCGACACTGTACTCATAGGTGGCAACCGAATCGTTTTCATTCACGATCGGAATCACTCCGAATTTCAGCAGTTCCTGAAAGGTATTCCGGATATTATACCGGCTCAGGTGATTGAGCACGGTATTCTTCGTCATCAGAACCTGACCGACTACCTCATTGTAATCGTCAAAACACTTCTGGTAAATCATCATCAGTCTCGCCTGACCGACGGACGCCAGTGCCTGCTTTACTGTGATTGGGCTGTCATGTTCCGGCATTTCCGCAGCCCGTTGGATGACTTCCCGTCCAACGGCCGTCGCGCCGGAACTGACCAGAATGACATCGCGTCCTTCGTTCTTCAAATTGCTCAGGACACGCGCCAGTCTGTCAATCATCTCAAAATTCATTCTTCCGGTTCCCTTATGTAAAAGGGAGGAGGAACCTATTTTCACGACAATCCGTTTCCGCCCGGACAGCGTGCTGCGATACCTTAAATTTTCCGCTGACTGTTCATTCATTGCTATACTCCGCGCCGCGTCCATTGTCGCAGCGTTCAACGCTTTCAGGTTCTATCCCCGTATAAAGGGGAGATAGTCATTTCCGACAGCCTCGGCGGTCTTGATGCCGTCCATGGCAGCCGACATAATGCCGCCGGCATATCCGGCGCCCTCCCCGCAGGGATATAGTCCGCGCACGCCGATCGACTGAAAACACCCGTCTCGCGGGATGCGGATTGGGGATGAAGTTCTGCTCTCCAGTCCCGCCAGATAGCAGTCCGGTCCGGAAAAGCCCCTGATTTTGCGGTCAAAGGCGTGCATTCCTTCCACAAAGTCAGTACAGAGGCTATCCGGAAGAAGTGTGTGCAGTTCGCCCGGCGCATAGGTGCCCCTGATGCAGAGAGAATCCGGCAGAGAGGCCTGCGTTTCCCTGGGCGTCCGCTGTTCAAAATCTGTGAACCGCTCCACCGGAACGAGGCCGCCCGCCAGCCGATAACAGTGCTCCTCGAGTTTTCGCTGAAAGGCAACTCCATCCAGCGGTTTTGTACCGCCGAAGTCCTTTGGAGAGACCGTGACGACGATGGCGCTGTTTGCCTGCCAGCTTCCGCGGTCATAAAAGCTCATGCCATTGACAGCAAGATGGCCCGGTTCGGATGAAGCGTTGACGACATATCCTCCAGGGCACATACAGAAGGAATAGACGCCACGCCCGGAAGAAGCCTTCTCTGTCAGCTTGTAGGAGGACGGTGGGAGTCCGAGCCGCTTCATCTCCTCCGGATCATCCACGCCATACTGATTCCGGTTGATCATGGCCTGCGGATGCAGGACGCGGTATCCAATGGCAAAATCCTTGGCTTCCAGCGGTATGCCTTCCCGGTCAAGCTCTTCGAAGAGATCTCTCGCACTGTGACCGGGCGCCAGAATGGCACAGTGTGCCGGCAGAACGGTTTCCGTTCCTGCCATGTCATCGGATGTTCCGCCGCTCCTCACGATCCGGATACCGGTGAGAGTCCCCCCTTCGATGACAAAACCAGTCACGCAGGTTTCAAACCGCACCTCACCGCCGAGGCGGATGATTTCCCTGCGGAGATTCACGATGACCTCGCGCAGCCGGTCTGTCCCGATATGAGGTTTTCCCTCATACCGGATTTCCTCCGGAGCGCCGCAGGCCGTGAAAATCCGCAGCACCTCGGCATTTCTGCCCTGTCTGTCTTTTACCATCGTATTGAGCTTGCCGTCAGAAAACGTTCCGGCACCGCCCTCTCCAAACTGAATGTTGGAGCGGGGATTGAGTGGTCCGCCCTTCCAGAATGCCTCCACGTCGGCAGTGCGATGTTCCATGGCACGCCCCTGCTCCAGAAGCAGCGGAGAATACCCGTGCAGGGCTAGCATATAGGCGGCAAAAAGTCCGGCAGGTCCGGCTCCGATCACCACAGGACGCTCTGTCATCGGGGCAGCGCCCGGCTGCGGACCGGGAAATGTATAAACGTCGGGCGTATATGCACTGACATGCGGAATCCGGCGGCGCAATACCTCCGCTTCCTCCTGATCCGTCAGTTCCACAGCGACGGTGTAGACGTCCATCAGTTCTGGCTTGCGGCGACAGTCGATGGAGTGCCGCAGCACATGAACATCAGGAATGCGCCCGCGTCTGAGCCGCAGCTGGCGCGCGGCTTTTTCTGCGATAATGGATTGCGGCTCCCCGCAGGGAAGCCGAAGCTCTGACAATGTGATCATATCTTTCCTTCTATCAATTCCGCACTGATCCCGCGGCACCCGCCGAAGCAGCCGCTCTGCCGACAGACCAGCCGCTGCTCATGGCAAAGGTCAGATTGTAGCCTCCGCACATCCCTTCTATGTCCAGTATTTCCCCGGCAAAATACAGACCGGGACAGAGCACGGAAGCGAATGGCCCGGCGATCTCAGAAAGACGGATTCCGCCTGCCGTGACCTGCGCATCCCGATATGCTCCGGTGCCCGCCACGGCAATCTCAAAATGCCGGAGCTGCGCTAGCAGCATTGCTCTTTGTTCCCGCGTCAGCTTCCTGATTTTGTTCTCTGCAGTCAAACCAGACCGGGCGGCAATCATTGCAGCAAGCTTAGGCACGGTGAGTCCGTTCAGCCATTCTGCAATCGAAATATTCCGCGCATCCTGCATTCTCCTGTCCCATTCCTGCTCCCAGGTTCCTCCGACCAGTTCTGCGTCTTTTCTGCCGGAAAACGGAGATCCGCTGTTCCGGTCAAATTCGGGCAGCAGATCCAGTATCAGTCTGACGGGTTCTCCCTGCGTCAGTGCTCTTCCTGCCTCGGAACTCAGTTGAAATACCGGGATACCGGAGATCGATTCCTTTCCGAACTGTACCTCTCCATACTCTTCGGACATCGTCGCCTCTGCAGCGTCTCCCTGCTTTCCAATGACCAGTCTGACCTTTGACAGACACCGGACGCCGGCGGCAAAGCGCAGAACAGGGTCTTCCGTCTTCAATGCTGTGAGGGAAGGACGAAGTGCGGTGCACCGATGTCCGAGAGAACGGGCGATCTGGTATCCGCTTCCATCGCAGCCGAACTGTGGCCCTGCCATTCCGCCGGTTGCAAGTATCAATGCGTCTGCCCGGTATTCCGCGCCCGTGCCTGTCCGGATGAGAAAACCGGACGCCGTTATTTGTGCGTTCGTGACCGCCTCCCGCAGATGAAGCTCCGTCCCGCGTTCTGCAATCCATTGCCCCAGCCCCTCTGTCACAGTGGCAGCCAGATCTGTCCTTGGGTAAATATACCCCTGCCTGGCGTGCAGGACAATGCCTCGATCCTCCAGCAGTTGAAGTACCTCATCCCGGTCGATGCCCCTGTATATTCTGGAAAGCTCCTCTGGCTCCTCCGAGCGATAGCACAGCTCCTCCATCCGACAGTTGGCGATATTCCCTTTTCCGTTTCCGGTTGCGCTGAGCTTTCTTCCGATCCTGTCATTCTGATCAAACAGCAGAACCTGTGCGCCCTGAGAAGCCGCCCCCGCCGCGGCCATCAGACCGCCCGCTCCGGCTCCGGCTACCGCTACCGTTTTTTTCATCGTCTGACTCCCCCCTGCTGACTTCTGACTGTCTCAATCTGTCTAAAGTCCCAGCAGATCAGCCAGTGCGATGATCAATCTGCCGCCTGGCAGCCGGTCAAAATTGCGGAGATCCGCAGCTCCCGTGAAAAGGCTCATGATCAGATAAATCAGGGCGTACAGAATAGCGAGTATCAGAGAGGCACTCAGGTATCCTGTCTCGCGGATCAACAGCCCTGACAGCAGATACACCGGGACCGCCGCAGCGACAGAAGCGATCAGCAGCATAATATAAGCCCGAAAATATCTGTTTTTCTCCAGCAGATAATCGCGGAGAAAAAACAGCAGAAGGATATCCAGGAGCAGATAGAAGGCTGTCAGCGGAATGGCGCACACTGTGATGCCAGGTCCGTTTTGACGCGTTGTCGCAAGGCAGAGCGCCGTTTGCATAAGATACGCCGCGACGCAGGCGATTGTCAGCATCTTTGTCCGTCCAAGTCCGATGTAAAGCTGTACCAGAAAAAGCGCGATGCCGGATAGCAGGACAAGGATCCCGCTGATCTGAAGAGATACGGTTCCTGCATCGTCAGGAGCTTTTCCGATGATCGCAGTGATGGGACGCGCAGCCGCAATGAAGAAAAAGGAAACAGGAAACAATAAGTAACCGGACAGCCTCATGGTCATACCGAAGAAAGAACGGAAAGTCGTCTGGTCCTCCCTGCGCATAAGACGAATCATAGTCTGCGGATAATGGGTAAAGGGAAGAAACAAAAGAAAAGCCACGCCAAATACCAGAGACAGCGTTTTTCCATAATAGGCGCCCCATCCGGCCATGGCGCGGGTTTTGGGATCCACGGCCATATGCAGAATGCGGTAATCCGTGAGGACAGGGAGACCGGATAGAAACAGCGCGCAGCTGATCGCACCAGTTTCACGCAGGAAAGAATGTATGAGCGCAGACGTCTGTTCCGGTTCAGTCTGCTGCTCGGCAGACAAATTTTTCCTGCGGCTCCGATATGTCGCAGTCAGCAGAAACATCCAATAAATCAGAGTGATCAGGAGCGCTGCAACGATACCTGCCGCGGCGCCTGCGGCACCGTATACAAACGGATAGGATTCGTCCCGCAGAAGGGCTGCCACACTGGTCCCTACCTTCCTTGCAGCAGAGCCGAAGGCCGCAGGAAATATCATGAGCAGAATCGCGGGCAGCAGAACCGTCGTCACTGCAGGGATGGTCAGGCGTATCCCACGGAAATATCCATGCATCACTCCCATGGGAAGCATCAGCACAAAGACGGGTGATATCACGGCAATCACCAGCGCCATATGCGCCTCACCTCCCACAAGCAGTGCAAGTGGACGACAGAGCAGAAAGACCAGGAGTGTAAGAAGCGCACCAGCGAGTACGGAAAGGAGCATTCCTCTTCGGACGAGACAGCGAATGCTGGCAAATTTCCCTCGCACATATCTCGCTCTGACCATACGGCTTATGACGAGCGACACCGGGAGTGTGAAGGCGGTAAATCCGAGTGCGGTCATTTCCATTGCAGGGCCGGCATAGGCGAGGCCCTGCCTGCCGATCAGGCCGAGAAGTTCGGTATGGCAGAAGCACCAGGCAGCCATTAGAAGAAGGCAGGAAGCTATATTACGGTCAGGAGCGGCTGGTCTTTTCATCCTCCCCTCCTTCCTCTCGTGTAATGCCCAGAGCATTCAGAACGCGGTTCTGACGATCTTCCATAACATATGCCTCATCCGGCACCATATGATCGTATCCGCACAGATGCATGCAGCTGTGCGCCACAAGGAACGCAAATTCCCGTTTCTCCGAGTGCCCATACTCCTTTGCCTGGGAACGCACCCGTGCTGTGTTGATTACAATATCTCCGAGCAGCAGCGCTCCATTTTCCGGGTCGAAGGTTCCAGCTGGATCCGCATTCGCTGCAGAAAAGTCAGAAGGCACAGAAAAGCACAGGCTGGGGAATGACAATACATCGGTCTCCTGATCGATATTTCGGAACTGCCGGTTCAGTTCCCGGATTCCAGGTCCATCCGTGAGAACCAGACTGACCTCCACATCGAAGGGACAGTGCTCCTGCTTCATAGCCTGCCTGATTACCTGACGGGCAACCACCTTCATAGAGAAGTCAAATTTATCTTCGGTTTCTGTTTCGGTATTCAGAATGATTCTGCTCATGCTCCCTCTTCTGCTTTGCCGCGTTTTTGCGGTCATAGTCCTCATATGCCCTGACTATCTGCTGGACGAGCGGGTGACGAACCACATCTCTGCTTGTCAGCGTAATAAAACGAATTCCTTCGATGTTCTTCAGTACACGTTCCGCGATATCCAGTCCGGAAGGAGCACCGGGCGCAAGGTCCTTCTGCGTCGTATCTCCGGTGATGACCGCCCGGGATCCAAACCCAAGTCTGGTGAGAAACATTTTCATCTGTTCCGGAGTTGTATTCTGCGCCTCATCGAGGATGATGAACGCATTGTCAAGGGTTCTTCCTCTCATATAGGCGAGCGGGGCGACTTCAATCAGCCCCTTTTCCTGATTGCGCTGAAAGTTTTCCGCACCCATCAGCTGATACAGGGCATCATAGAGCGGACGCAGATACGGATCAATCTTTTGTTGCAGATCACCCGGAAGAAATCCAAGCTTTTCTCCGGCTTCAATGGCAGGACGGGTCAGAATGATGCGCTGGATTTCTTCTCTCTGAAAGGCTGTGACCGCAAGCGCCATGGCGAGATATGTTTTACCTGTGCCGGCCGGGCCATTGGCGAAGGTAATCATGTGTTCCCGGACGGCGCGAATATATTCAGACTGACCGAGCGTTTTCGGACGAACCGGTTTACCTGTCACAGTGTGGCAGATAATATCCTGATCCATTCTGATCAGCATATCGTCCGTTTTATTTTCTTCCTTCATGGCGATCGCGTAATTTACCTGCTGTGAATCCACTGCCCCTCCATTCTCTGTTACCCTGGCGAGCTGACGCAGAATGTTGACTGCTTCCCGTACGTTTTTCTCCTCCCCTGTCACACACAGGTGTCCATCCCGAAGCAGGACGGACACGTCCAGGTTTTTTTCTATGCTGCGGATATTCTTATCGTAGCTGCCGAATATATCCCGCTCCACCGCAGCGGTGAAATCAAGCTGCTCCGTCATTTGTGATATGGTTCTCCTCTCATGATTCGAAAGGCACGATAGATCTGCTCCAGAAGGATCACCCGCATCAGCTGATGCGGGAAGGTCATTCTGGAGAAGGAAAGGCAAAGGTCCGCCTGTCGGACAAGGCTGTCTCCAAGTCCAATGGCACCGCCGATCAGAAACTGCACATGACCCGACCCCCGCAGAGCAGCGCTTTCAAGTTCCCTGGAAAAGGCGACAGAATCCATTTCCCGGCCTTCGATGCAGAGAGCGATGACGAAAGCTCCCGGTTTAAGAAAGCGCTGCATGCGTTCCGCCTCCCTTTCCCGGATCTGTACGGAAAGAGCCGGACTGATTTCATCCGGCTTTTTCACTTCCTCCACCTCAATGATGCGAACCCGGGCGTATCTTGACAGTCTCTTTTCATATTCCAGATCAGCATCGCGGTAAAATGGCTCTCTCAGTTTTCCGACTGCAATGATATCAATATTCAAGCGCATCCCCATGCCGCGTTTTCTGCGGTATTTTATTGTTCGACCGGCATATCATAAAGCGCGTTGTAATATTCTTCCGTGAAATGCTCCAGAAAATCATCGCTTAAGCCGACGAACTGTCCGGATATCCGGTCGCGAATCACTTCCGTTCTGGCAAAATAGGCCTCTCCCATGTCCTGCGCTGTCTGATGCAGCGCATCGGATACTGGCATGCGCTCCCGCACAGCATCCTCAATCATCTCCCTTGTCAGGTTCTGTCCGCACCATCTGCGGATCTCCTCTTCAATGGAATGCTCGGAGACAGCTTTCTCTCTGAGACGTTTCACGGATTTCCAGGAGACGCATCCCATCACCAGGAAAAGAACAAACATGGCCCCCAGTACGCCGCACACAAAATATCGGTTTGGTCCGGTGACATGAAAAAAGCGGATCTTGTCAAAATAAAGCAGCAGGATAAAGAGAAGACCAGCCGTTCCGACAATGAGCAGGGCTGCCGCAGAGGAGCGGTTTTCGTCCGCCATTTCGCTGCTGCTTTTATAAGCTGTGTGCCTCTGAGTTGGGCGAGGTTCTGCATTTGCGGACAAAACCTCCCCTTTCCCGGAAGAGGTCTCACCATAATAGGCGGATTCTCCATCCTGGAGCTGGGAAAGCCGGATCGTCTCTTCCTCTGCAGCTTTTCTGGTCTGCTCGCGGTCGTACTCCTCCAGGGATTCCACCAGAGGAGTACCACAGTCTGCACAAACCTTCACTCCATCCCGATATTCTGTCCGGCATTTTGGACACCACATCGCCGTCTATTCTCCCCTCATCCGGTGCCGGGAAAACCTCTCCCGGCACGTCGGAGTCATGAATCAATCCCTGGACCGCAGATATTCATCGATGCCTCTGGCAGCCTTCCTGCCGGCTCCCATGGCAAGAATCACAGTAGCTGCCCCCGTCACGGCATCGCCGCCTGCAAAGACACCCGGCCTGGTGGTTTCCCCGTTCTCCTCGTTCACCACAAGGCCACCCTTTGTCGTGGTCGCTAGGCCATCCGTGGTGGAAGAAATCAGCGGATTCGGACTCGTCCCGAGAGCCATGATGACAGCGTCGCAGTCGATCATGAACTCACTGCCCTCAATCGGAACAGGGCGGCGCCTTCCGGAAGCGTCCGGCTCTCCAAGCTCCATACGAATGCAGCGCACGCCGCTCACCCAGCCATTCTCATCCGTCAGAATTTCCTCCGGATTTGTCAGAAGTTCAAACCGGATGCCCTCTTCCTTTGCGTGGTGAACCTCTTCCTTCCGCGCGGGAAGCTCTGCCTCGCTGCGGCGGTAAACGATGGTGACATCCGCGCCGAGACGGAGCGCCGTTCTTGCGGCATCCATTGCGACGTTGCCGCCTCCGACGACCACCGCCTTCTTCGCATGGTAGATCGGCGTCCGGGCATCCTCACGGTAAGCGTGCATCAGATTGCTCCGCGTCAGATATTCATTGGCAGAGAACACGCCCATCGCCTGTTCGCCGGGGATATGCATAAACTTTGGCAGACCGGCACCGGAGCCTATAAACACGGCGTCATAGCCCTCCCGATCCATCAGCTCATCGATGGTGACGGATTTGCCGATGATGACATCCGTCTCAATCCTGACGCCAAGTGCACGTACGTTATCAATTTCCCGATCGACCACGCGTTCCTTCGGAAGTCGGAACTCCGGAATGCCATAGGACAGTACACCACCTGCCTTGTGCAGCGCATCGAAAATTGTCACATCATATCCCAGTCTGGCTAGATCGCTGGCACAGGCAAGTCCTGACGGACCGGCGCCGATGACAGCCACTTTCTTTCCGTTTCTTGTCTTTGCCGGCTGCGGATGAATACCCATTTCCGCGGCGGTGTCAGCAACGTAGCGCTCCAGCTTGCCGATGGAGACGGCCTCTCCCCTGATTCCGCGCACGCATCTTCCCTCGCACTGCGTCTCCTGGGGACAGACGCGGCCGCAGACAGCAGGCAGCGTGGAGGATTCACTGATCACTTCATACGCGCCGGGCACGTCGTCCTCCCGGAGCTTACGGATGAATCCCGGAATGTTGATACTGACAGGGCATCCCTGCTGACAGAGCGGATTTTTACACTGCAGGCAGCGCTCTGCCTCCGCCATGGCTTCTTCCCGGTTATATCCAAGGCAAACCTCGTCAAAATTATGTGCGCGTACCTTCGGGTCCTGCTCCCGCACCGGCACCTTTTTCATTCCATCCATTGTTGTTCTCCTTCGATGCGCTCACTGGCACAGGCCGCAGCCGCCGTGATGCGTCTCGCCTTCTTTTTCTTCGAGATACAGCCTTCCCTCTTCGGTTTTATACATTCTTGCCCGCTGCATCGCCTGATCAAAATCAATCTTCCAGCCATCAAATTCCGGTCCGTCGACGCAGGCAAACTTGACCTCTCCCCCTACGAGAAGGCGGCAGGCGCCGCACATTCCGGTTCCGTCCACCATGAGCGTATTCATGGAAGCTGTCGTGGGAATCCCCAGCTTCTTTGTCAGCTGGCAGGCAAACTTCATCATGATCATGGGACCAATGACGACACAATGGTCGTACCGTTTTCCTTCATCGTAAAGCTGCTGCAGCGCTACGCAGACATTGCCGTGAATTCCATACGATCCATCGTCTGTGGCAAAATACAGGTGCCCTGTGACCTCCTGCATCTCTTTTTCCAGAATGAGGATATCGCGGCTGCGCGCACCCTGTATACAATCAGCATCCACGCCCTGTGCGTGCAGCCATTTGAGCTGGTGATACACCGGTGCCGTTCCGACTCCGCCTGCGATAAACAGCAGCTTCATTTTGCGAAGTTCTTCCACCGGGACATGGACAAGCTCCGAGGGATTGCCAAGAGGTCCGACAACATCTGCAAAAGAATCCCCCTCCTTCAGAAGCGCCATGCGTGCGGTCTCTCCCCCGACCGGCTGAAAAACAATCGTGACGGTTCCCTTTTCCTTATCGTCGTCACAGATGGTTAGTGGAATCCGTTCTCCCTCCGCGTCTGTCCGGACAATCAAAAACTGTCCCGGCATGGCATGAGCCGCAACCCGCGGCGCCTCTACCACCATACGGTAAATATTGGCGGAGAGCTTTTCCTTTTTTAAAATTTTGAACATTTCAGTGCCTCCTGTCGCGCTGTCCGTATTCAAAAAAACATTCTACTGTATTTCACTGCACAGTGTCAAAATTTCCAAATTACCGCTACCGGATATCCTGGGATTTCAGAGCGCGAAAATCAGGGCAGTGGAAACAGCTGATCTCCGTTTCCGATGTCCCCGTAGAGATTGACTGTCGCGTTGGATACATTCACCGCAAATCTTCTGCCGGTTTCCGCCGCGTTCCCGGTGCTGTCCACCAGATATTCCCGGTAAAGATAAAAGCTTCCGTAGCCGGTGATGGTCTTCGATCCGATGCAGCTGTAGCTGTACCGGGCTGTGCCATCCGGTGTCGTCCCCGCCGCATCCGACGTTTCTCCTGCATCCTGCAGCGCTTGCAAAATATAGGACGGCCCCTCCTCCGCAGAAATTTTCGCCGCAGGGGAAAGGGAATAGCTGCGGGAGACTATTTCGCTCTTCCCTCCGTTTTCGTCAATGACTATAAAACGGTACGAGGAGGATCCGGTCGGCATCTCAATGGGGCCGGTGTATTGGTTGGCATCCTCATCCGGATCAGAGCCATCCGTAGTGTAGTAAACCTTCCCTGTTTTCGGGGCTGTCACCCTGATCAGGGCAGTCCCGGTATAACTGCCGGATTCGGGAGAAACCTCCGGCGTCTGCAGCTTTTCGCCATGGATCACATATTTCTGGGAGACCGGCTCACTCACGACGCCGTATTTATTGACGGAAATTGCCGTGACAGTGTACTCCCCGAAGGTCAGCGCGATAGGGCTTCGATAAAGATTGCTGCGCAGATCCGGCGTGCTGCCGTCCAGCGTGTAAAAAATGGATCCTCCGTTATCATCTGTAATGGTGAGGGAGAGGCTGCCCTCGTAGGTTCCTGATTTTTCGCTGAAAACCGGCTGCGAGCTGAGATAAGCATGATAAGCGCTCCGCACAGCATCCGGACTTTCCGCGATCATGGCGGCTATTTCCTGGTAGCGTTCCTTTGAGGCATAAATGTCAATGAGCAGTTGATACGCCCGAACCTTCTCGTCATCGGAGGAAGTCGAAGAGTCCGTGACGGTACGGATGGTTTTCTCCGCTCCTTCGAGATCTCCGGCAGCCTCCAGATAGCGCGTCTTGGTGAGAATGAGTTCGACCGGGTCGCTCTTCTTATCCAGTGAGAGCGCGGCGTCGATCAGCTTTGCGGCTTTCTCGTACTCGCCTTTCTCCGCCGCCGTATACGCGCGTCCGACGTAGGATTCTCTCGTCGGACGGAGCAGATAGACGGCAATTCCGCAGACAAGAATGAGAGACAAGGCGGCAGCGGCGATGACAAGTCGCAGACGCTTCTTCTGTCTCCTGACAAGTGCCTGGCGCTTCTCCTGTTCTTCCTCTTCGATCTGCCTGCGCACTTCCTTCCGGATGGAGTCCATATTTTCCGAGATCTGCTGTTCGAGTCCTGCATCATATTCCTTGACGATCCGGATTTCGGTTCCGCATGTTTCGCAGTACAGGCTGCCTTCTGGGATTTCATTGCCGCATTTTGGACATTTCATAATCGCACTTAAATCTCGTTCTCTTCGATGTATGCTTCAAAATCGCTCTGGCTCATCAGAACCTGTCTTGCCTTTGTTCCTTCATCCGTACTGACCACTCCGGCCTCACAGAGCTGATCCATGATTCTCGCCGCCCGGTTGAAGCCGATTTTGAATACACGCTGCAGCATGCCGATGGATGCTTTCTTCTTTTCAATGATCAGGTATCCGGCTTCTATGAAATGCTCATCGTACTGGGAATCCTGCCCAGCGCTGCCCATGGCAGATGGCCCGGCAGAGTCCTGCCCGCTGTTCATCATTTCGATCTTTTTCTCGATGTCATTGCCCTCCACCCATGTCTGGTTGTGGTACTTGATGTAATTCGCGACATCGGTGACCTCCTCATCGGACACAAAGGCACCCTGCACCCGGGCGGGCTTGGAATATCCCTGCGGGTAGAAGAGCATGTCTCCCTTGCCGAGCAGCTTCTCCGCTCCATACATATCCAGAATCGTTCTGGAATCCACGCCGCTCGACACGGCAAAGGCAATCCGGCTTGGCATATTGGCCTTGATCAATCCGGTTATCACATCCACGGAAGGACGCTGGGTCGCGATGATCAGGTGGATTCCTGCTGCGCGGGCAAGCTGTGCCAGGCGGCAGATCGCTTCCTCCACATCCTTCGCCGACACCATCATCAGATCCGCAAGCTCGTCCACAATGATGACAATCTGCGGAAGAGGGGTCATGCTGCCGTCGTGCGCATTCCTCGCCTTTTCATTATATCCCTTCAGATCGCGGACAGATTCTTCGGCGAATCGGCGATACCGGTCCGTCATCTCCGCAACAGCCCATTGCAGGGCGCCGGCCGCTTTCTTTGGATCTGTCACCACTGGAAGCAGCAGATGCGGAATTCCATTGTACACGGAGAGTTCCACAATTTTGGGGTCGATCATAATGAGCTTTACCTGATCCGGAGTATAGCTGTACAGAATGCTCAAAATAATCGTGTTGATGCAAACGGACTTGCCGGATCCGGTGGAGCCGGCGATCAAAAGATGCGGCATCCTGGCAATATCTGTCACCACGACGTTGCCACCGATATCCTTTCCGACTCCAAACCTGATTTTGCCGTGAAAATTCTGATATTCATCCGATTCGAATAATTCCCGCAGCGGCACGGAGGATGGATTGCGGTTCGGAACCTCAATGCCGATTGCCTGTTTACCCGGAATCGGCGCCTCGATCCGGATGTCGGATGCGGCGAGGTTCAGCTTGATATCGTCTGCCAGGGAGACAATTTTGGAAACCTTGACTCCCTGCGCCGGCAGCAGCTCATACCGTGTGACAGCCGGTCCCTGACTCACCCGCGGGATGGTGACATCGACGCCGAATGTTTTCAGCGTGTTCTGCAGATTGTATGCCGTCTCTTTCAGCTCACGGTCTGTCTCCTCGCTATGATCATGGCGCCCTTCCCGCAGAAGCGTGACAGGCGGAAACTGGAACGGAGCCCTGGGCTGCGTTCTGATTTTCGCCTCCAGCGCATCTCTCTGCCTCTGCGCCTCTTCAATGCCGCCTCCAAAGGTCTGGCCGGAGGTGACAGATCTGAAAGCTTTTTCTGCGGAAGGAGCCGGATGAGACTGCGGTGCTGCTGGGATTGCGTTGTTACTGTGAATCGGGCTGCTGTCGTCGCTTCGCTCGCGCTCTACCTCGATCTCCTCAATTTCCTGGTCGTCTGCTGCAGAGGAGGTCTGCTTCTCCTGGTTGTCTGCTGCAGAGGAGGTCTGCTTCTCCTGGTCGTCTGCTGCAGAAGAGGTCTGCTTCTGTAAAGTCTGCTCAGAGGCAGTCGGAACGGCCGATTCATCAGCCTGTGCGGCTGCGGGGACAGCTTCCGTCTGATCAGCCTGCTCCACTTCCTGTATGGGATCCGGAGCAGCGGCCTGTGCCGCCGCAGGCACAGCATCTGCCTCATCAGCCGGCTTCGCTGCCTTCGTGAAATCCGGAACAGCAGCCGGTTCTGAAGCAGGTGTCGCAGCTGATTCCGCGGAGGACTGCATCGATTCTGCCACTCCCTGCCGGATGATCTGCTCTTCAAAAGCCTTCGATGTATAGTCCGGGTTTGTCTCCTGCGGGATCGGGACACCTATCCCGGAATACTGCAGCGCGGCGTGTGCAGCCTTCTGATCTATCATATCTGCCTTCAGCGCGATGGCACTGTACGCCGCAGGATTCGCTGTGATTTCATGCAGCCATGGGTCTACAGAATAAGGCTCAGCCTCATCCTCCTGCGCCGGATACGGCTCTCCCGGGGCTGTGTCTGCGGATAATGGGGTTCCCGGCTGAGAATTCTCCTCCTCATTTCCTGGAACGGCGGTGTCCGCTGCTCCTGTCATGTCTGCGTTCTGAGCATTTTCAGCTTGATTTGTGACCACAGCCAATCTGTCGGCAGTGGATACGGAATCTGGCGCCGGATTGTTCCGCTGGTTCCCGGCAGCAGCGGCCGCATCGCCAGCATTTTCCGACATTTTTCCGCCGGAAATACCGAAATCAGACGGACTTCCAGGCGCACTGGCACGCTGCACAGCCTGCGCCTCCGATTCTGATTCAGAGAGCGTTGCATTGGCCAGGTAGTTATCATACTCCCCGGGAGTACGAACTTTGACGATAGAATCTGCCATGCGGCGGTTCTCTTCTTCGAGTGCCTTCTGCCTTCGCTGCCGTGCCTGCTCCGCCTCCCATGCCTCCTGTGCCAGTCTTCTCTTTTCCCGCTCTTCCTCCCGGCGGGCGCGCAGATCCTCTGCCTCCTGCCTGCGGCGTATGGCGCTGCGTTGCCGCAGCGCTCTATCCTCTTCCCGCAGCCGAAGGTATTCCTCTTTATCCGCCTGTTCTTCCTGTTTCAGCGCATCCTCCTCTTTCCAGGTGCGGATATCCCTTGCGCGGCGATCTTCCTCTTCGTATGGCCGCACGCCTTCCTCCGGGTATCCGTCATCGTCATAGCCGTAGAGACGGCTGTTTTCCATCATATCGAAGAGCGATCTGCCGGACAGAATCAGGATGCAGATCAAAACAATCATAATCAATACGAGAATAGTCCCTACCTGCTTCAAAAAATAATAGAGCAGATAGGTGAGAGAGCCCTCAAGAAGACCTCCTCCGTTTCTTCCATCCCGGCATCGAAGAAAAATGGCGGCAGGATCATACCCGGGAGAATTCTTAAGGCCTCCCGCTGCCAGCTCGCAGATCATGCCGGCCACCAGAAAAAGAACTCCGCTGCACACGATTCTGGCAATGGTTCCGCGCTCATTCCTCCTCACGATATAAAAGCCGGTGAGGCCAAACATGAATGGAGGCAGAACATAATTGGGAAATCCAAACAGGCCGAACATGACACCGCTGACCGCGTTTCCCACAGGTCCCATGATGCGGAAATTAGCCAGAAACAGAAAAACTGTCACTGCCAGCAGGACGATCAGTATGATGTCCTCGCCGGATGCGCTGTCTGCATGGGAATAACTGCGGTCTGGAGATGCCGTCCTGCGGCTGCTTCTTCCATATTCTGACGCTCTTCGCCTTTCCCGGCTTCCGGATTCATTTCCAGAAGCGCCGGAAACAGTTCTGGAAGAACTTCTCCCTGACTGCGCAGCGCGGGATGTGCTGCTTCTGGTCTGGCCGGCACTGCGGCGGGAACTCTGCGCCGCACCGGAGTCCTTCCGGGTGCGCTGCGTCGATGCCGTTCGTGCGGTTCCAGTCGATTTTCTGCGGGTTTCCTGTGCCATGTTTCCTCCTGATCCGCCGAATATCAGATATCAAAATCATCGCTGTCCGAAATCACAATATCAAAATCGTCTGAACGATCTGTGTTCCGTTCTTTCGAAAGGAAATTCTGCCTCTCCTGATTCACCGATCCGTTCTCCGGAAGCTGATTTGAAGACAAGGAAGGAACGATACAGCCCTGCCCTTGTTGCAGAACCGAGCGGACCGTCAGAACCGGAGCTCCTTCCTGTTCTCCATAGGGGAACTCCGGCTCCTTTTCGCCGCTGGCCGGAGATGCCGCTTCCGACAGCGCCGCTTTCAAAATCATTTTTTCACAGTTATTATCTTCCGTCATTTCACAGTCCATGCCACGTCTTCAGGGAATACTGCGGACCTCAACCATACAAGTCTTTCCGCCCGGAACCTGAAGATAACACTGAAGCGTTCTCTTCAGACCAACACCCCGCTGCGTTCTTTTGCTATGAATTAAAACCGGATCCCACGCTGCGCTGCAGACGTGGAATCCGGTTTTGCAGGTTCGCACCTGCCTTTCCCTTTGTTCTCTTTTGTCCAATGGCAGCCTCAGGGCTTCAGTAGAAGGAACCTCCGCCTTATGCCGGGCAGATTATTCTTCCTCCGGCTCATCCCAGTTGGTGTAGACGTTCTGCACATCGTCGAGTTCGTCCAGATTGTCGAGAATCCGGCGCATACTCTTGACCTTCTCCTCCGGAACAGCTACATAATTCTGCGGGATCATGGTCACCTCTGCAGAAACAGTTGAAATTCCTTCTTTCTCCAGTGCCTTTGTGACCTCCTCAAAGGCATCAGGCGAAGTCAGAACCTCATAGCTGTCCTCTTCCTCCTGAAAGTCATCCGCTCCTGCGTCCAGCGCCAGCATCATGAGGTCGTCGGCGGACATGCCGCACTCTTCCTTGTCGATGATGATCTGTCCCTTGCGGTCGAACATGAAGGAAACACAGCCTGGCGTGCCGACATTTCCGCCGCCCTTGGTAAAAGCAGAGCGGACATCGGAAGCGGTCCTGTTCGGATTGTCCGTCAGCGTATCCACAATGATCGCGACACCGTTGGGGCCATACCCTTCATAGGTGTTGACCTGATAGTTTACGCCATCTGTGTCGCCGGCAGCTTTTTTGATGCCGCGCTCAATCGTGTCATTCGGCACGTTATTTGCCTTAGCCTTGGCGACGACCTGAGCGAGCTTGAAATTGTTGTTCGGGTCCGGACCGCCTTCCTTTACGGCAACTGCAATTTCACGTCCGATGATTGTGAAAATCTTGCCCTTCGCTGCATCATTCTTTTCTTTCTTGTGCTTGATGTTCGCAAATTTGGAATGTCCTGACATAATCGTTCTCCATCATAATATAGATTTGAATAAAAACATACCTTTTAATCTTATCATCCGGTCTGTTCCGCGTCAATTCGCGATTCCTGATACACACGCGGCACACGCTTGTTGATATCGCAGGCAATTTCATAGTTGAAGCGGCCGCACAGATTTCCAAGCTGCTCCAGGGATATGCATTCCGTGCCGTCCCGTCCGACGAGCGTGACCCGGTCCCCTTCGCACACATCTGGAATGTCCGTGACATCCACCATCAGCTGATCCATACATATCCTGCCTAAAATTTCCGCCCGTCTTCCGCGGATCAGCACATAAGCCCCCCGCCCGGAAAGCTGCCGTGGATAGCCGTCTCCATATCCGACAGAAATCGTCGCGACACGGGTCTGGCCGGTTGTAGTATAGGTTCCGCCGTAGCTGATTTCTCTGCCGGCAGGAAGCGTCTTCAGATAAACAACTGTGGAATACCAGGAGAGCGCCGGGGTGAGCGGAACCGCACTTCTCGAAACCTCTGCGGACGGCCAGAGTCCATATAAAGTAATGCCCGCCCGGACCATATCAAGCTGCAGCTCCGGCATATCCAGAATTCCGGCGCTGTTGGATGCGGTTCTGATCGGAAACCGGTATCCGGTCTGGCGTTCTGCATTGGCAAGAAACGAGGCGAACAGAGAGAACTGCCGGCGCGTGGAGGTTTTATCAGCCTCATCCGCTCTTGCAAAATGCGTAAAGCAGCCCTCTGCCTCGATGCCGGGGAGCGAAAGAGCCTTTTGAAGAAAAGCAATTCCGTTCTCATCCGGAGTTACGCCAATTCTGGACATTCCTGTATCGACTGCCAGAAAAATTCTGGCAGTCCGGTGCGCCGCAACAGCCGCTGCAGAGAGCTGCTCCAGCATATCCTCGCGGAAAACAGCGGGGCGGATCCCCTCTCTGATCAGCGTTTCATAGCACGAAGGAAATACATAACCCAGAATCAGAATCGGCTTCGCAATCCCGGCTCTGCGCAGTTCCTCCGCTTCTTCAAATGTTGCGGTGCAGAAGCCCCACAGGTAGGGAAGATCCTCAAGCGCACGGGCAATCTGCACAGCGCCGTGTCCGTATCCATCCGTCTTCACGACAGCGGCCATTTTTGTCCCGGGTCTGAGAACCGCATGCATCCGTTCCATATTTTTTCTGGCAGCTCCAAGATCGATCTCTGCCCAGGTTCTGAACTCACATCCAGTCATTTCATTCAACTCCATGCAGCATATTTTCCTGCATCACACGGCCGATCCGCCGGGTGATATCGCCCGCGGTCATGCCATCCGGGCCAAGCTCTCTGGCTGCGAGATCTCCCGCTGCGGCATGAAGCAGAACCGACAGGCATGCGGCCTGATACGGATTCTGGCAGCGATGCAGCAGCGCTGCCAGGATACCGGTTAGGACATCTCCGGAACCGGCTGTCGCCATCCCGCTTCCTCCCTGCGAATTTAGAAAGATACCATCCGGCGTCAGGACCATCGTGCGGGCATCCTTGAGAACCATGCACGCCCGATAGGCCTCCGCAATTCGTCTTCCCTCTCCGATCCGCTGCAAAATCCCCTCTTTGAGGAATTCCGGCAGCGGCTTGCCGGAGAGCGCCGCAAATTCTCCCGGATGCGGCGTCATAATCAGACCGCAGGTGGCAGGCCGGCTTTTCAGAATCTGCTGAAGCTGCCTGTCCTCAGCCAGAATCCGAAGTCCGTCGGCATCGAGCACGAGAAATCCACGACCCTGTCTGCAGAACGCCGATGCAAATGTCCGCAGCACAGCAGCCGCAGCCGGATCTCTGCCAATACCCGGACCGGCAGCCGCGACGTCCGCCCATCCGGCATCTGTATCCATCCCCTTGGGAAGACCATTTCCATGCTGCGCGTCATAGCAGTGCAGCATAGCCTCTGGAAGTCGTTCCTGCAGAATGGCCCGGTTATCTTCCGGCGCTATGATTTTTACCATTCCGGCACCGGACCGGAGTACACTTTCTGCGCACAGTAAGGATGCACCGGCCATGCCCCTGCTTCCGGCAAGAAGCAGAACTCTGCCGAACGTCCCCTTATTGCCGTCCGGTTCGCGGCCAGGTATCTGAACGAGGTCCTGCGGCTGCATGGTAAAGAAAGAATCGCCGGGTGTTTTGCCGCATGCAAGGCGCAGCGCCGATCGCGGAATGCCGATGTCTTCCTTAATCAACTTTCCGCAGTGTACAGCGCCGGGATATAGAATCTGCCCGACCTTTCGGGCACCAAAGGTGACAGTCAGATCCGCGAAGACCGCATCCTCCGCGGCAGTCCCGTCGTCCGCTTGAACGCCGGTCGGCATATCCACGGACAAAATCAGAGCGCCGCCCTGCTGCTTCATTGCTCCGATTGTCCTCACCGCTGACAGAACCTCTCCCCGCAGAGAACCTGTAAAACCAATTCCGCAGAGAGCATCTATGACAAGAAGATCTCCCTGAATCCACCCGGAAAGCGTCTGCTGCCAGGCAGCACTTCCGTACCGCAGAACAGTTCCGGACAGGCGTCCGTAGAGTTGTTTCTCTGCGGCTGCCGCGCTATTCGGCGCCGGATCCTCTCCTGTTTGGACGACAAGAACGGGCCGTCCCTCTTCAAGAAGCAGTCTGGCGGCAGCATAGCCGTCCGCGCCATTGCTGCCGCGACCGCAGAACGCCACGCAGCGCTTCCATCCATGCAGACGCAGTGCCTCCCTCCGCACCGCGAGGGCTGCCCGCTCAATCAGAACCATAGCAGGGATGCCGATCGATTCTGTCGTATATCGGTCGGCATCCCTCATCTGTTTTCCTGTCAGAAGATATTCCATTGACTCCGTCACGTAGCCTCACCTGCCGGCACGGTGTCCGGCCTGACAAGGTTCTCTGTTTCATCCTCTCTTCTCAGATTATAGGACAATTTCATGAGGCTGTCGGACAAATGTACATTTTCAACCTGAACGCGGTCCGGTACCGGCAGATCCACATGAGCAAAATTCCAGATGCCGCGGATGCCATACCGGACCAGTTTCTGTGCAATGGAGGACGCATCTGTCTTGGGAATGCACAGAACCGCAATATCAATTTTATTGTCATGGATAAATTGCTCCATTTCATCCATGGAGTAGATTTTGATCCCGGCAACAGACGTTCCCACAAGCTGAGGATTGGAATCGAACGCGCCGCGGAAGTAAAAACCGCGATTTCGGAAATTCATATAATTGATCAGGGCGCAGCCAAGATGGCCTGCTCCGATCAGTATCATATTATGCGCGTTGTCCAGGCCCAGAATTTTGCCAATTTCCTCATAGAGATATTCTACATTATATCCATAGCCCTGCTGCCCGAATCCGCCGAAATTATTGAAGTCCTGTCGGATCTGAGATGCGGTGACATGCATGAGACGGCTCAGCTCCCTGGAGGAAATCCGGTCAACCCCGTCACTCTTCAATTCGCCAAGATACCGGTAATATCTGGGAAGACGGCTTATGACCGCCTGAGAAATATCCCGCTCTTCCAACTCTGATACCCCCTCCGTGCCGCAAACATTCTGACAATATTATAGCGAATGTTAATTTTCTGTCAATCAATTTGGCGCCACGGGATGTGCGGAACAGGTGGCGATACAGATTTGACGGAAAGAACCTGATGTTATAGAGTGAACAAGCCGCAGTTTGTCATGATCCAATAATAATAAAAAGAAAGTCAGGAGTTGAGATCAGTATGATACTGGCGCTCAGTCATATAAGCAAAGCATTTCTGGAGAAGCCTGTGCTGACAGATATCACCTTCCATCTGGAAAAAGGAGAAAAAGCAGCGATCGTCGGCGCAAATGGCGCGGGCAAAACCACGCTTCTGCGCATCATTCTCGGAGAACTGGAACCTGATTCCGGGACGGTCACACGGGCAAGAGACCTAACAATCGGCTATCTGGCTCAGAAGCAGAATGTCTCCTCTCAGAATACCATCCGCGCGGAGCTTCTCTCCGTGAAAGCGCCTCTCATTGCCATGGAGCAGCAGCTTTCCGATTATGAACAGCAGATGGCATCTGCCAGGGGAGAGTCACTTGACGCTCTCATGGAAAAATACAATCTGCTCCAGGACCGATTCCGAAATCTGGGCGGATACGGATACCGTGGCGAGGTCAACGGTGTGCTCACAGGACTCGGGTTCAGCGGCGAAGAAGCGGATCAGCAGATCTCCACTCTTTCCGGTGGACAGAAAACCCGTGTTGCGCTTGGTAAGCTTCTGCTCGAACATCCCGATCTCATCATTCTGGATGAGCCGACCAACCACCTGGATATCGCCAGCACTGGTTGGCTTGAGAGTTTCCTTCTCTCCTACAGGGGATCGGTTCTTGTTGTCTCGCACGACCGGTATTTTCTCGACCGGATCGTATCGAAGGTCATCGAACTTGAGAACACCCGGTGTACCGTTTTCCCAGGCAATTATACAGCGTATGCGGATGCGAAGAAGAAACTCCGCGACAGTCAGATGCATGCTTACCTGAACAATCAGGCTGAGATCCGGCACCAGGAGGAGGTCATCGAGAAACTCCGCCGCTTTAACCGGGAGAAGTCCATCCGCCGCGCTGAGTCCCGCGAGAAAATGCTCCAGAAAATGACTATTGTCGAAAAGCCAGCGGGTCCGGGCGGAGAAATGCGGCTTTCCCTCAAGCCCTGTATCGCCAGCGGCCGGGATGTCCTTCATGTGGAAAACCTTGCCATGTCATTCGGCAGCAATCATCTGTTTTCCGGCATCAGTTTTGATATCCACAGAGGAGAGCATGTGGCGCTCATCGGCGACAACGGCACCGGGAAGACCACACTGCTGAAAATTCTGAATGGGATTCTCACGCCGGATGAGGGTCTGATTCGGACCGGCGTCAATGTCCACGTCGGATACTATGACCAGGAACATCATGTCCTGCATGATGATAATACCGTGTTCGAGGAAATTGCAGATGCTCATCCGGATATGACTAACACAGAGATCCGCAATCTTCTCGCCTCATTTCTGTTCACAGGAGAGGATGTGTTCAAACAGATCCGTTCTCTGTCCGGCGGTGAAAAGGGTCGCGTCTCCCTTGCAAAGCTGATGCTCTCGGAGGCAAATTTTCTCATGCTGGACGAGCCGACAAACCACCTGGATATTGTTTCGAAGGAAGTGCTGGAAAATGCGCTGAATTCCTATGAGGGCACGGTATTGTGCGTCTCGCATGACCGATATTTCATCAACCATACGGCATCGCGCATTCTCTCTCTCACGCACGAGGTGATTCTGGACTATCCCGGCTATGTGGACCAGCCGGCACCGGCCTGTTATTTCGGCTGTTATGATCATTATCTGGAGAAATCGGGACAGATCGGGAATGCGCTTCTTGCCGGTGCTGGTGTATTAGCCGATAGGGAGCAGGACAGCAATTCCGCAGCTTCTTCCGGCATCTCTGTGCCAGAAGAGCCGGCATCCGGTTCCAGGGATTGGAAGGCGAGAAAAGAGGAGCAGGCAAGGCAGCGCAAACGGGAAAATGATCTGAAGAAATGCGAGGACAAAATCAGCACCCTTGAGGAAAGAAATTCCGCCATCGAACAGGAAATGGCACTTCCTGAGAACTGCACAGACCTTGAGAAGCTTAACGCGCTGACAAAAGAAAAGGCTGCGAACGACGAATCGCTCGCAGCGCTGTATGATCAGTGGGAGACGCTCTCCATGGCAGAGGATGAATGAGGCTTTGTATCAGCCGCGCGACAGCTCTGCGTCGAGGGAACTCCGCACTGCCAGAATGAATGTCTCCGTGTCCAGTCTCTCCACATGCGGCAGTCTGGAAATCAGGGCAAGATCCCCGGTCATTTTGCCGGATTCAATCGTGTGAATGACAGCCCTCTCCAACGCATCCGCAAAATGCACCAGTTCCGGAAGCGCATCCAGCTCTCCGCGCTTCCGGAGTGCGCCGGTCCACGCGAAGATCGTCGCCACCGAATTGGTGCTGGTCGGTTCGCCCTTCTGGTACTTGTAATAGTGACGCTGCACTGTGCCGTGGGCAGCCTCATATTCGTAGACACCGTCCGGGGAAACCAGAGTCGAGGTCATCATCGCCAGGGATCCGAATGCCGTGGCCATCATATCGCTCATCACGTCCCCGTCGTAATTTTTAAGCGCCCAGACAAAACCGCCTTCGGAGCGGATGACGCGGGCCACCGCGTCATCGATCAGCGTATAGAAATAGGTCGTTCCGATGGCATCCATTTTCTCCTTATACTCTGTATCGTACAGATGCTGGAAGACGTCGCGGAAACGTCCGTCATATACCTTCGAAATTGTGTCCTTGGTAGAAAACCACAGGTCCTCTTTTACCGAAAGCGCATACTGGAAGCAGCTCCTTGCAAAGCTTTCTATACTGTCATCGCGGTTGTGCATCCCCAGAATGACACCGGGACCCTCAAACTGATAAACGGTCTGCCTTGACGTGGTTCCGTCCTCTCCGGTGAAAAGCAGCTCCGCCTTTCCCGCTGCAGGAACACGGTATTCCACATCGCGGTACACATCTCCATATGCGTGACGCGCCATCGTGATCGGTTTCTTCCAGTTCCTGACGTAGGGTTCAATGCCGCGCACCAGAATCGGTGCACGGAAAACCGTGCCGTCCAGAACGGCACGGATGGTTCCGTTCGGACTCTTGTACATCCTGCGAAGGCCGTATTCCTTCATGCGGGCATCATTCGGTGTGATTGTGGCACATTTTACCGCTACTCCCAGCCTTTTTGTCGCCTCTGCAGCCTCCAGTGTGACCTGATCGTCTGTCTCATCGCGGTGCACCAGGCCGAGATCATAGTACTCGGTTTTGAGATCGACATAGGGAAGAAGCAGGTCCTTCTTTATCATTTTCCAGATGACTCTCGTCATCTCGTCCCCATCCATCTCAACAAGCGGTGTTTTCATGGCAATGTGATTCATATATCTCCCCCTGCCGCGCCTTCCGCGGCGTCAAATGCAAGCCTGTACCCCTTGCCGAACTCTCTTCAGAGTCACATTCCAGCCTTTCTGGCATCCACTGCTGCTTTTGCCTCTTCTGCCTGATCTGGCGCATCAGCCGCGCCGTCCTCATTGTCGATCAGTCCATTTTTGACCATATTCTCATAGGCATTGAGCATGTGCTCGTGCGCCAGCTTTTCCGCCAGTGCGGCGTCCCCCGCCTTGATGGCCTCCATGATGCCACGGTGCTCCTTATTGGAGGCTGTGGCGCGGTCTCTGGTGGACAGTGTTTTCTGCCTGACGCGCTGTACGTATTGATGATAATCAATGAGGAGATGCTCCAGCATTTTGGAATCGCAGGCGGCATACAGAATTTCATGGAATCGGTTATCCAGCTCCGTGATCTGCTCAAGATGGCCGCGCGCCGCATGATACTCCGCCAGATAGACGTTCTCCTCCATCTCCTCCATCTGTTCCTTTGTGATGTGATCCGTTGCCCAGCGCGCGCACAGTCCCTCCAGTCTGGAACGAATCATATAAATGTCCCGCACATCCTTGGAACTGATTCCGGTGACGTAAGCGCCGCGGTTCGGGATGATCTGAATGAGTCCCTCCAGCTCAAGCTGACGGAACGCCTCCCTGACCGGTGTGCGGGAGACACCCATTTCCTCTCCGATCGCAACTTCCTTCAGTTCCTCGTGTTCCTGGTATTTGCCATTGAGGATGTCCTCTCTCAGCTTGCCGAAGACGCGCCCTCTGAGTGAATACTTATCCGACACTTCTCTTTTGACGTCAAAATCCATCGCTGCCTCCCTCTGCCGCGCCTTCGCTGCGGGCTGTCTGATTCTCCCTGCTGTGCAGGCAATGCTCACACCGCACAGTCAGGTGGAAGCCGTCCCTCCGGGCTGAGGGAGCGGAATACCGAGAGCCTTACATTCTGCCTCTGTCATTTCTGTCATCTCCTCATCGGTCATGACCGTGACCCGGCCGTCTGCATACTCCCGGTCCACCCGGGCCTTGATCTGCGCGACAAGCGGGTCCCGCTTGTCGAGTGCATGCTCCCCGATCAGTCCGTAGTGCGCATTGATCCAGAGCGCGATTCCAGCAAGACCGGATGTATTAGAAACAGCCGCAACCGGCGGCCTCTTCAGATATTTTGCCGTGTCAAATATGTTATAGATCTCCTCGTTCTTGAGGAGTCCGTCTGCGTGAATGCCTGCTCGGGTGACGTTGAAGTTTCTGCCGACGAACGGGGTCATCGGCGGTATCTGATACCCGATCTCTTTCTGATAATACTCAGCGAGGTCTGTGATCGCGGTGGTGTCCATGCCGTTCAGACTACCCTTAAACTGTGCGTACTCAAACACCATTGCCTCGAGAGGCGTATTCCCCGTCCGCTCTCCGATGCCGAACAGGGAACAGTTGACGCCGCAGCTGCCATAGAGCCAGGCAGTCGAAGCATTGACGACCGCTTTGTAGAAGTCATTGTGTCCATGCCACTCAATCTGCTCGTTCGGAACGCCTGCATGGGTATGCAGAGCATAAATAATCCCCGGCACAGAACGTGGAATAACAGCGCCGGGATAATTGACGCCGAGACCCAGCGTATCGCAGGCGCGCACCTTGATCGGAATTCCATACTCCTCCTGCAGTTTCATCAGCTCAAGGCAGAACGGCACAACATATCCGTAAATATCTGCCCGCGTGATATCCTCCAGGTGACAGCGCGGACTGATCCCTTCCTCGAGACATTCCCTCACGATGGTGAGATAATGATCCATCGCCTGCCGCCTTGTCATCTTCAGCTTCATGAAAATATGGTAATCAGAGCAGGAAACCAGTATTCCCGTTTCCTTGAGGCCCAGTTCCTTCACCAGCTGATAATCCTCTTCCTTTGCCCGGATCCAGCTGGTCACTTCCGGATACTGATATCCGCGCTCCAGGCACTTGCAGACAGCGTCCCGGTCTTTTTTGCTGTAGAGGAAAAATTCAGAGGCGCGAATCATGCCGTTCGGCCCGCCCAGGCGGTGAAGCTCATCGTAGATATGAACGATCTGTTCTGTCGAATAGGGCGCTCGCGACTGTTGTCCATCCCGGAATGTGGTGTCCGTGATCCAGATATCCTTCGGCATGTTGTGCGGAACAATTCTGTCGTTAAAAGGAATCTTCGGAATTTCCTTGTACGGGAACATATTGTGGAAGACGTTCGGCTTTTTCACGTCGTCCAGAATGTACATATGTTCCTCGATAGACAGGAGGTTGTTATTGCTGTTCATCGCCACCGGGCGATTTTCAAATCCCTTGAAGCTGTCCGGATCGTTCATCATGGAAGACGCCTCCCGTCCTGTCCGAAAAATATGGTTTCCTGAAGCAGATTTGATACTTGTATCATTGTATACACGACTTTTTCTAAAGTCAACAATTTGCCCTGGAATTTGCCGCGACATCGGCAATCTCCAGGGCTGCTTCTCAAAATGCAATGTTTCACCACTCCCGAAACATTACGATTGCTTTATTTTTTTACTACGATGTTCAGAATCTTTCCGGGGACATAGATTTCCTTCACGACAGTCGTGCCGTCAAGGAATCTCGCGACATTGCTTTCTTTTCTCGCCGCAGCGAGCGCCTCCTCTCTGCTGCAGTCAGGCGCTATTTCGATTGTGCCGCGGACCTTGCCGTTTACCTGCACACCGATTTTGACAACGGCATCCTTTGTCTTGCTCTCATCATATTCCGGCCACGCGGACAGGGTGAGGAAGGTCTTCCCGTCGCGGTTCTCACCCATTTCCTCCCACATCTCCTCCGTGATGTGCGGAGCGAACGGGCTGAGAAGCTTGAGGAAGACGGTCAGATCATACCGTGTGATACTGCCTGTCTTCGAGAAGGAATTGATCAGCGTCATCAGCGCCGCGATCGCGGTGTTGAATTTCATGCTCTCGATGTCCTCGGAGACTTTCCGGATCGTCTTCTGCACTTCCACGTCGAGCTGCGGATTCTCCTCCGAAGCGGTGCAGAGATCGGTCAGCCCGTATACGCGGTCAAGGAAGCGCTTGCACCCCTTCAGCGACTCCTCACTCCACGGAGCCGCGCTGCCGTAATCACCCATGAAGAGTACATAGGTGCGAAGGGTGTCGGCGCCATACTGCCTGACAATATCCTCCGGATCGACCACGTTGCCCTTGGATTTGCTCATTTTCTCGCCGTCCGCACCAAGAATCATTCCCTGATAGGTGCGTTTTGCATAAGGCTCAGGAGTGTTCACCTCGCCGATGTCATAGAGAAAATGGTGCCAGAATCTGGAATAAAGCAGATGGCGGGTGACATGCTCCATGCCGCCATTGTAATGGTCCACAGGCATCCAGTACTCGAGCTTCTTCCTGTCCGCAAACGCCTTATCGTTATGCGGGTCGCAGAACCGAAGATAATACCAGGACGATCCTGCCCACTGCGGCATCGTGTCTGTCTCCCTCTTCGCAGGTCCGCCGCACTTCGGGCAGGTGCAGTTGACAAAGGAGGGGATTCGCGCCAGTGGACTCTTTCCGTCCTGTCCGGGTTCAAAATTTTCGACGTCCGGCAGGCGGAGTGGAAGCTCGTCCTCCGGCACCGCTACAGTGCCGCATTTCGGGCAGTGAATGAGCGGGATCGGCTCGCCCCAGTACCTCTGGCGGTTGAATGCCCAGTCCTTCATGCGGTACTGTACGCCCTTGTGACCGATCCCCTTTTCTGTAAGGTACTCCCGCATCTTCTCAATGGAGTCCTTCTTGTTGGTCAGTCCGTTGAGAAATCCGGAGTTGATCATTTCCCCGTCTCCGGTATAGGCCTCTTTCGAGATGTCGCCGCCCCTGATAACCTGGACAATCTCGATACCAAACTTTTTGGCAAAATCATAATCTCTCTGATCATGCGCCGGCACAGCCATGATCGCGCCAGTGCCGTATCCCATCATGACATAATCCGAGATAAAGATAGGAATTTCTTTTCCTGTGATAGGGTTGACAGCGCAGAGGCCGTCGATGCGCACACCAGTCTTGTCCTTGACAAGCTGTGTTCTCTCAAACTCCGTCTTCTTCGCCGACTCCGCTCGATAAGCTTCCACAGCATCCCAGTTCACAATGTTTTCCCGGTACTTGTCGAGGATCGGATGCTCCGGTGCCACGACCATAAAGGTTACGCCATACAGCGTATCGCAGCGGGTGGTATAGATTTCTAGTGTCTCATCCGGAATCGGACTGCCCTGTCCGTCCGCCACCTGAAATTTGACGAAGGTACCCTCCGAGCGGCCGATCCAGGAGATCTCCTGCTGCTTGATGGAATCCGGGTAGTCCACATGATTAAGTCCTTCGAGCAGCTTGTCGGCATAATCCGTGATCCGGAGGAACCAGACATCCTTCGGCATCTGAACGACATCGCTATGGCAGATGTCGCACTTGCCGCCCTGGGAGTCTTCATTTGACAGGACCACCTTGCAGTGCGGGCAGTAATTGACCAGCGTCTTCGAGCGGAACACCAGCCCGTGCTCAAACAGCTTGAGGAAGATCCACTGCGTCCACTTATAGTAATCCGGTCTGGAGGTCGCGAACTCTCTCGACCAGTCAAAGGAGAACCCGACGTCCTTCAGCTGCTGGGAGAAATGCTCAATATTCTTCTCCGTGATGATGTGCGGATGCGTGTTGGTCTTGATGGCATAGTTCTCTGCCGGCAGACCGAATGAATCAAAACCGATGGGGAACAGCACATTATATCCCTGCATGCGGCGCTTTCTCGCCAGCACCTCGATACTGGAATAAGCCTTGATGTGGCCTACATGCATGCCCGCGCCGGACGGATACGGAAACTCCACCAGCCCGTACCACTTCGGCTTCTTATCAAAATCAATGGCCCGGAATGCGCCCGCTTCTTCCCAGCGCTTCTGCCACTTTTTCTCCACTTCCGCATGATTGTATGGCTTTGCCATGATGAGCACCTCCGTTTACTGCATATACAGTTTTTCATTGTAGCGGCGGCTGCGGAAGAAAGCAAGGGGGAGAAGACGCTCCCGCGCCTCTCCCCCTGTTCCTGCTCCGGCGTGCTGCCGGTCCCGTTTTCCGTTTTCTAATTTTCACTCTTTGAAAATATCTGTTCTGCTTTAAGCAAGTCGCCTGGCACAGGGAAGGATCAGCCCTCCGCAAAGCCTTCCGCCGCTTTCTGGGCTCTCGCAGCAACCTCTGCGCTCTGCACCTCCGCAGGAGCCTGCTCATATCTCGCAAATTCGTAGGAATACTCTCCGCGCCCGCCGGTCATGGAACGCAGAACGGTGCAGTAGTCGAAGAGTTCCATCATCGGCACATCTGCATCGATGATCTGCTTTCCGCCCGCCTTCGGCGTCATGCCCAGGACACGTCCCCGCCGCTTGTTGAGGTCACCCATGACATCGCCTGTGTAGGTGTCCGGGACAGTGACATGCAGAGAGACAATCGGCTCCATCAGGACCGGTCCCGCCTCCATGAAGCCCTTCTTGAACGCCTGTCTGGCTGCCGTCTTGAACGCCATTTCTGAGGAATCCACAGGATGGTAGGATCCGTCATAGAGAACGGCCCTGACGCCGACCACCGGATAGGCCGCGAGCGGTCCGCGCTCGCAGGATTCCGCGATTCCCTTCTCCACGGCCGGGAAGTAATTCTTCGGCACGGAGCCACCGACCACTTCCTCGGCGAATTCATAGGGTTCATCCATGTTGCCGGAAGGACTGAACCGGATCTTGACATGGCCGTACTGACCGTGGCCTCCGGTCTGCTTCTTATATTTATATTCGACGTCTGACGTCTTGCGGATGGTCTCCCGGAACGCCACCTTCGGCTTCTCTGTCTCAATCTCTACTTTATATTCATCCTTGAGACGTTCCCGCACAATGTCAAGCTGCAGATCGCCCATACCATAGAGCAGAGTCTGGTGATTCTCTGCATCGTTGACAGCGCGGAACGTGGGATCCTCCGCCATGATCTTGGCGAGCGCCTGCTGTACCTTGTCCACTTCGTCCTTTTTCGCTGCGCGGTAGCGCAGATAGGTATAGGGCTTTGAGATATCCATCGGCGCGTACTGAATTGGATTCGCTCTGGTGCTCAGCGTGTCCCCGGTCTGTGCGTTGCCGAATTTGGCAAGCGCACCCAGATCGCCCGCATGCAGCTCCGGCACCTCCTCGGCCTTATTGCCGCGGAGTATATAAATTTTGCCAATCTTTGCCTCTTCCTGTGTGCGGGAATCATACACCAGATCATCCGTCTTAAAAACGCCGGAACGGACCTTGATCAGACTGTACCGGCCGATGAACGGATCGACGATTGTCTTGAAGATAAAGGCACTCTTTGGCTTGGCAAAATCAAAGTCGGCATGGAAAATTTCGTTGGTCTTCATGTTGATACCAGACATCTGTCTCGTATCGGCGCTCGGCATGTACTTCACGATATCGTCGAGCAGTGTGTAAACACCCTTGCATTCGATACCGGATCCGCATCCAACCGGGACAATCGAGCCGTCCTGGATATTGGAGCGGACGGCAGAGCGGATCTCCGCCTCCGAAAACGTCTCGCCGGAGAAGTAACGGTCCATAAATTCTTCCGATGTCTCGGCGACCGCCTCCATCAGAGAGTCGCGGTACTCCGTGAGGTATTCCTTCAGATAGTCCGGAACCGGGCATTCATTTGCTTCCTTACCTTCATAGCGGAAGCCCTTCTCCTGGATGACATTGACATATCCGACAAACTTGCCGTTTTCCCGGATCGGCAGATTGAACGGAGCGATCTTCTTGCCATAGTCTGCGATCAGATTCTCCACCACCTGATGATAGGATACGTCGTCAATGTCCATATCCGTGACCCAGAACATTCTGGGAATATTGAATTTTTCGCAGAGGTCCCAGGCCTTTTCTGTCCCGACCTGCACACCATCCTTCCCGGAGATCACGATCACGGCGGCGTCCGCCACGCTCAGGGCCTGCTCCACCTCCCCGATGAAGTCAAAATACCCCGGAGTGTCGAGAACATTGATTTTGTATCCATTCCACTCGAGCGGAAGGACAGATGTATTGATGGAAATTCCTCTCTTCTGCTCCAACTTGTCAAAATCCGAGACTGTGTTGCCGTCTGTGATCTTTCCCATTCTGGATGTGACACCCGCCAGATAACACATTGCTTCGGCGAGAGTGGATTTTCCTGCACTGCCGTGGCCGAGCAGGACAACGTTTCTGATCTTGTCTGTGGTGTAAACCTTCATGTTGTTGTCCTCCAGTAATATCGTTAAGCGCTGCCGCGTTTGATAGTCCCGTCCGGCGGAAACGCTCATACGTATATTTTACTAAAGCATGCAGGTAAGCACAAGATAAAATAAAGCATATTGACGATGCTATTTCAAATATATCCCGGATTTAGAAGTGGAATATGCCAATTATAAGCCAATTTGGCTCACCGGATTCGTGAACAGTATCAAAGAATTCCGTTGAACTGTTCATCTGTCCGAATATACGGTGATGCCGCGGGAATACCGCGCCGTCTTGTCTTTGAATTTAATGCTTTAAAGTGATAGAATCAGAAAGATACCGCTGCAGAGCTGTTGTTTTATTTTTCTCGGAGTTTTTTGCAACAGGAATACGGCGGAACTGGCGAATACAATGAATGAAAGACTATGACGGAGATCAGGAGGGATAAGCATGTCTGCCCCGGAATATACATTTGGTTTTATCGGTCTTGGCCTTATCGGCGGTTCGATTGCAAAAGCTATCCGGAAAGCACATCCGGACGCAAGGATTACTGCATATAACCCCAGCCGGGCTTCTCTCGACGAGGCCGTAGCGGATGGCGTGGTCAACACGTCCGTCTCATCCATCGATGATTCTTTCCGGAGCTGTCACTGGATCTTTCTTTGTGCGCCCGTCGGCAGTAACACTGATAATCTTCCGCTTGTCGCGGCACATATGGCCCAGGATGCTATCCTAACGGATATCGGTTCTGTCAAATCCAGTATTCACGACGCGGTTGTGCGGGAGGGACTCGGCGCCCATTTCATCGGAGGCCATCCGATGGCTGGCAGTGAGCGGACCAAGTACCGCAATTCCCGCGCGGATCTTCTGGAAAATGCGTACTACATTCTTGCACCTGAACCAGAGGTCCCCGACTATGAAGTCTCTGCACTCCGGCAGCTGGTCCGGGATATGCGGGCCATACCGCTTGTTCTGTCCACGGAGCTGCATGATTATGCCACCGGCGCGGTCAGCCATGTCCCGCATGTCATCTCCGCAACGCTCGTCAATCTGGTCAGAGAGTGTGACTCAAAAGATGAAATCATGAAGACCATCGCCGCGGGAGGCTTCCGCGACATCACCAGAATCTCTTCCTCCTCCCCAGTCATGTGGCAGCAGATCTGCCTTGCCAACCGCGGCAACATCGTCCGGCTTCTTGATCACTACCTGGCAGATCTTGCGCACAATCGGAATATCATTGCGGAGGGCGATGAGGACGCGATCTATCAGTTGTTTGACTCCGCCCGCCGGTACCGTGACAGCATGAACAGCGAGCAGAGCGGTCCGATTTTGCCCAGTTTCGCAATCCATATTGATATTCCCGACCGTCCGGGTGTTATCGCGGAAATTGTGGATTTACTGGCAAAAGAGGATATCAATATCAAAAATATCGGGATCGTTCATAACCGCGAATACGCGAGCGGCGTGATGCGTCTGGAGCTGAACACAGCAAAACGGATGCGGGAGGCTGCGGAACTCCTTTCCGCGCATGGATTTGATGTGCGGGAATAACTGGCTGGAGCAGAGAAACAGAGGTAAGACAGAAGGGAAGGTCCATGATGACAGGAATATCTGATACGCCGCTCCGCGGAGAACTCACGATGCCCGGCGACAAATCCATATCCCACCGCGCGGTTATGTTCAGCGCACTGGCGGAGGGTGACACGCACATCACCGGTTTTCTGAACGGCGCAGATTGTCTCTCTACCATTCATTGTTTTACGCGGCTCGGAGTACCCATCGAACTCTCGGAAAACGCCACGGAGGTCACCGTGCACGGATGCGGTCTGTACGGTCTTCGGCCAGAAAACGGCGGAACAGCCATCCTGAACACCGGGAACAGCGGAACGACGACACGGATTCTGAGCGGAATTCTGGCTGGACAGGCCTTCCCCTCTCTTCTTTCCGGGGATGCTTCCATCAACCGGCGTCCCATGCGCCGGATCATCGAACCGCTCACGGCCATGGGAGCAGATATCGTCAGCGTGAACGGAAATGGCTGCGCACCGCTCCGCATCGCCGGCTCGCCTCTCCACGGCGTGGAATGGACCTCGCCGGTGGCCTCCGCGCAGGTCAAATCATGCATCCTCTGTGCCGGACTCTACGCGGACGGCGTGACGGCCGTGACAGAGCCTGCTCTCTCCCGTGATCATACGGAGAGAATGCTTTCTGCCATGGGCGCCAGGGTTAAAACGGAAAAGCTTTCCCCCTCGGGAAAAGCGGTCTTATACCGCACGGAAATCACAGCGGCAGAGAAACTGGCCTCTCCCGGAATAATAGAAATACCCGGCGACATCTCATCCGCCGCATATTTTCTCGTGGCAGGTCTGATCACGCCGGGTTCAGAAATACTTCTCAGAAATGTCGGCATCAATCCGACGCGCGCCGGAATACTCACCGTACTGCGCGCCATGGGTGGAGATATCACCCTGTTGAACAGACGCGACGGGGCGGGGGAACCGGCTGCGGATATTCTGGTCAGATCCAGCACACTCCACGGCACAAAAATCTGTGGAGATATTATCCCCACTCTGATCGATGAACTTCCCGTGCTGGCGGTAGCTGCAGCTGCGGCGGACGGCGTCACGGTCATTGCCGACGCAGCCGAGTTGAAGGTCAAGGAATCTGACCGGATTGCCGTATGCACCGAGAATCTCCGCGCGATGGGCGCGCAGGTCACACCGGCGGAGGATGGGATGACCATCGCTGGCGGAAAACCGCTGCATGGTGCCCTGATCCGTTGTCACGCAGACCATCGCATCGCCATGTCCTTCGCTGTCGCTTCGCTCATCGCAGAAGGCAGCACCAGCCTGGACGACGAATCCTGTGTCAGGATTTCCTACCCTGGTTTCTTCCGCGATCTTACTTTGCTGCGCCGTTGAGCGGTTGTATCATCTTCTTCAGTGCCAAAAGCGGCGTCCATTTCTGGACGCCGCTTTCACATTCTTATTTTCCACAGAGTCAGAATCCTCGAAGGTGGTTTTGTCAAATATTCTCTGTCATATAAAGAAGCACGCATCCCCGAAGCTGAAAAAGCGGTATCGTTCCTTTACGGCTTCCTCATACGCATGAAGGACATGCTCCCGCCCTGCGAACGCAGAGACAAGCATGATCAGCGTGGACTCCGGGAGATGGAAATTGGTGATCAGGCCGTCCATCACCTTGAATCGATAGCCCGGATAAATAAAGATTGCAGTGTTGTCTGCTCCGGGATGAACGATTCCATCCTCTGTGGAGGCGCTCTCCACGGTGCGGCAGCTGGTAGTCCCGACGCAGATCACCCTGCCCCCGGACGCATGGGTCTTATTGATGAGGTCAGCGGCTTCCGGAGTCACCTGATACCACTCGGTATGCATGTGATGATGCCTGACATCATCCACTTTGACCGGACGGAAGGTCCCGAGTCCGACATGCAGCGTGACATACGCAAGATGCACGCCCATATCCTCGATCTGCTCCAGCAGCCCCTCTGTGAAATGAAGACCTGCGGTCGGCGCCGCCGCGGAACCGTCATATTTTGCATAGACGGTATTGTACATCTCCGGATTCTCCAGCTTGTGCGTGATGTAGGGAGGAAGTGGCATCTCGCCGAGCCTGTCCAGCACCTCCTCGAAGATTCCGTCGTAGTGAAACTGCACCAGCCGGTTGCCGTCGTCCACTACGTCGAGAATCTCCGCCCTCAGGCTGCCGTCTCCAAAGGTCACCCGTGCACCTGGACGGAGCTTTTTCCCGGGACGGACGAGCGTCTCCCAGACATCGTTCTGCTTCCGGTTGAGAAGCAGGATTTCCACTGCGGCGCCAGTGCCCTCCCTGGTGCCGAGCAGTCTGGCCGGGATCACTCTGGTGTTATTGAGGACGAGGGTGTCTCCGGGATGAAGATACTCTATGATATCCCGGAAGATACGGTGCTCGAGCGCACCGGTCCTCCGGTCGATGACCATCAGCCTCGAGGATGCGCGGTCCTCCAGCGGATCCTGCGCGATCAGCTCCTTCGGCAGGTCAAAATAATAATCCTTTGTGGAGTATCCCTCCGGAACAGTCGCTGTTCCGCCGTCCCCCGGAGTGGCTGCGCCGTACATTTCCACCTGGTTATTCTTTTCTATTTCGTCACGAATCATAAATTTCTGAGGGAAGCCTTTCTGAGAAATGCGCGGTAGCCGCGGTAAGCCTCGTAAATATCCGCCTTGCTGGTGGCCTCGAATGGCGCGTGCATGTTGAGCACCGGCACGCCGCTGTCAATGACATTCATGCCGTAGCGCGCGAGAATATAGGCGATGGTTCCGCCGCCCCCGACATCAACCTTCCCCAGCTCCGCGGTCTGGATCTGAACATCCTCTTCCTCGAAGATGGCGCGCAGATGCGCGATGTACTCCGCATTGGCGTCATTGGAACCGGACTTTCCGCGAGCGCCGGTGAACTTGTTAAACACCATGCCCCTTCCGAGGAACGCGGTGTTCTTCTCATCAAAGCAGTCGCTGTAATTCGGATCAAAGGCACTGCTGACATCGGAGGAGAGCATGCAGGAATTCTCCAAGCAGCGGCGCAGTGCCAGCTCGCTGTACTGTCCGCAGAGATTCATCACCTCCGCGAGCGCGTTCTCGAAGAAGTGTGACTTCATGCCGGTGGCGCCGACAGAGCCGATCTCCTCCTTGTCAACCAGCAGGCACACACTGGTGCGCCGGATATCCTTCTCATCCATCAGGGCACGCAGGGACGGGTATGCGCAGACGCGGTCATCCTGTCCGTAACCGAGGATCATGCTGCGGTCAAAGCCGGCATCCCGCGCCCTTCCGGCAGGGACAACCTCAAGTTCTGCGGATTCAAAATCTCTCTCCTCGATGCCGTAGGTTTCCTTCAGAATGGAAAGGATTGCCTTTGCTACCGCATTCTTTTTCTGATGCTCCACATCCTTGCTGCCCGCCTTCGAATCAGCATCGATGATGACCGGCTTGTTGCCGATGATAACATCTAGTGCCTCTCCCTCAATGACTTTGCTAGCCTTTTTCTCCATCTGATCCTGCGCCAGATGGATGAGCAGATCGGATACGAAGAAGACCGGGTCGTCCTCATCCTCTCCGACATTCAGCACGACGGTCTCTCCGTTCTTCCTGACAATGACGCCGTGAATGGCAAGCGGCAGAGCGACGAACTGATATTTCTTGATGCCGCCATAATAATGCGTGTCCAGCATGGCAAATCCGCCCGCCTCATAGAGCGGATTCTGTTTGATGTCCATGCGCGGAGAGTCGATGTGGGCACCCAGAATGTTGAGACCGTGCTCCATCGGCTCCTCTCCGATGCGGAACAGTACAACTGACTTGTTCATCCAGGCACAGTATACTTTGTCGCCTGCCTTCAGCTTTCTGCCCTCCTCGATCGCACGGCCGAGTTCGACAAAGCCTTCCTTTTCCACCATGTTCACGGCCGAATCCGTGAATTCCCGCTCTGTTTTGTTTTCGCTGATAAACTGCCGATACTCTTCGGCAAAGGCATTGCAGCTCTTCTGCATGGCAAGATCATAGGTGTCCCAGCTGTTTATTCTCTGCATGATTTCCTCCTCTGTTTTACTTAATTTATTCAGTCACTGCCTCGTCAGGCATCTCAGCTCCTCATGGTGATATCGCGCGTCACCTTCAGCTTGCGGAGAATTTTGTCCACATAGCCCTGTACCGCCTGCGGGGTGAGTTCTTCCTCGTTCGGCGTGAATGTCACAGTGAATGCAAGCTGTTTCTTTCCGTGACCGATCTTCGGTCCCTCATATTCATCGAACAGTCTGACTTCCGTGACGAAGCGGCAGGCGCTGCGGATGATCGATTCGACCTCGGCGCACGGAATATCCTTATCCATCACCAGGGCGAGATCCCGCCGCTCCGCCGGGAACTTCGGCAGCGGCTGGAAAACCGGTTTTCTGTCATCATACTCCGCCAGAGAAGCCAGGTCCAGCTCAGCCACATAGACCGGCGCTGTCATATCGGTCGCCTCGCCGATCTCATAGCGGACCTGCCCGAGGCACCCGATTTCCTTTCCGTCACAGAGCACCGCGGCACTGCGATATGGATGGAGATACGGCTTCTCTGCGGCCTGATAGTCAAAATGGATCAGGAACGTGTCCGCTACCGTATCCACCAGTCCCTTCAGTGTAAAGAAGTCCTCTTCCTTTCCCCAGACTCCGATGCAGAGCGTGGTCCGCTCATCAGGATAGTCCGTCAGCGGTAGTGATTTCGGAATGAATCGGCTTCCGATCTCATAGAGCCGCCCCTCCATATTGTTTTTCTTCTGATTGCGGGCCGCCGCCCGGATCATCTGCGGCACGAGCGTCGTCCTCATCAGTGAGAGATCCTCGTTAATCGGGTTGATCAGACGGATGGCTTCTCTCGCCGGATCCTGTTCCGGGAGACGTATCAGATCGAGATCTGCGGGGGAGAAGAAGCTGTAATGCATACATTCATCCGCTCCCTGCGCGCAGAGTGCCCGTTTCAGTTTCAAAATTGCTTTCTGTCTCCGGTTCCGGCCTCCCACCGTGACCTGTGCATCTTTCAGAAAGGTCGGCTTCACATGGTCGTAGCCATACATGCGGATCACTTCCTCCGCAATATCTGGATAGGATTCCATGTCCTGACGGTATGCCGGCACCTGGATCGTCAGCCTGTCGCCGTCAATTTCAGGGGCAAAATCCAGCTTCTCCAGAATACTTCTGATATCCTTCGTGGGCACCGTGATGCCGAGCACACCATTGATTTTGCTAATGTCCGCCTCCATCGGCCTTGGGCTGATGGAATTCCCGGTGTTGATATCGACGTGGGTCTTTGAAATGCGGCCGGCGCCGAGCTCCTCCACGAGATGCAGCGCTCTCCGCATGGCGAGTTCGGAGGTATATTCATATACTCCCTTGCTGTAGGCTGCGGACGCATCCGAGACCTGCCCGAGCGCGCGGCTTGTTTTCCGGATGTTGTCCCGTGCGAACGTGGCTGATTCGAACGTGATGCTGGTGGTATCCGGCTGCACCTCCGACTCCTGCCCTCCCATGATGCCGGCGAGCGCGACCGGGCCTTCGCCATCGCAGATCACCAGATTGTCATGCCCAAGCGTGAACGTCTTTCCGTCAAGCGTGGTGATTTTCTCTCCGTCCGCCGCGCGGCGCACGTCGATGCAGTTTCCGCGCAGATACCCGCCATTGAAGGCATGCATCGGCTGACCGATTTCCCGCATCACATAATTCGTGATGTCTACGATGTTATTGATCGCGTTATTTCCTACGAGATGCAGCCGCCGCCGCATCCAGGCCGGGGACGCTCCGATCCTGACGTCATAGACATAGTGTGCGACATAGCGGGGACATAGTTCAGGAGCCTCCACGGTGACGTGGAAGCCCTTGTTTTCGACATCCGTCTCTGTATAATCCAGCGCAGGCATTTTGAGCGGTTTGCCGAGGGCTGCCGCGATCTCCCGGGAAATGCCGAGAATACTCATCGCGTCCGGCCTGTTTGCCGTGATGGAGATATCATAGATCCAGTCGTCGAGACCGACGATCGGCTTGACATCGTCCCCGGCAGGCACATCGTCCGGAAGTACAAGCAGACCGTTGTAGCCGGCTCCCGGGTACATATCCTCAGTGAGACCAAGTTCTGTCCCAGAACAGAGCATCCCATCCGAATCATACCCGCGCAGCTTTCCCTTCCGGATCGTGGCGGTGCCAAGAACAGTTACATGATCCTTCGCCGTCTCAATGACCTGGGCGCCGACCAGCGCAAGTGGATATTTCTTTCCTGCACAGACATTGTCTGCGCCGCAGCACACCTGAAATGTGCCATATTTTCCGGCACTGACCCGGCACAGATGCAGATGGGTGTCCGGAATTGGATCGCACTGCTCGACATATCCGACGACAACGCCATGAATATCTTTTCCGAGCTCCGTCAGCTCCTCCACTTCAAAGCCGCAGTCAAACAGCTTCTTTTCAAGTTCCTGCGGTGTCACATCAATATCAACATATTCCTTCAGCCAGCTAAGTGGTGCTAACATCTCCGTATTTCCTCCTGATGCTTTTCTGCCGTGACAGCATGTTGTCATCCCCGGATCAGGTCTGATCCCCGATCTGATTCAGGACATTGACATCCGACTCAAAAAGAAGCTTGATATTGCCGATGCCATACTTGAGCATCGCCGTGCGCTCCAGGCCGATGCCGAATGCCAGACCGCTGTATTCCTCCGGGTCGATGCCGCAGTTTGCCAGAACCTTCCGGTTTACGACGCCCGCACCGAGCACCTCGATCCAGCCGGTACCCTTGCACAGACTGCACCCCTTGCCGCCGCACGCAAAACAGCTCACATCCACCTCGACGGAAGGCTCCGTGAAGGGGAAATAGGATGGACGCAGTCTTGTCGTGGTGCCTTCTCCAAAGATCTTTTCTGCGAAGACGTCCAGCATTCCCTTGAGATCGCTCAGCGTGATATGGCGGTCAACCACCAGTCCCTCCATCTGGGAGAACATCGGGCTGTGCGTCGCATCATCATCCGCGCGGAATACCTTTCCGGGAGAAAGAATCTTGATGGGCGGCTTTTTATTCTCCATGACATGGATCTGCCCCGAGGAGGTCTGGGTGCGGAGCAGAAATTCCGGACTCAGATAGAAGGTATCCTGCATGTCTCTGGCAGGATGATCCTTCGGCGTGTTGAGCGCCGTGAAGTTGTAGTAATCCGTCTCGACTTCGCTGCCCTCATAGATTTCAAATCCCATGGAGGAGAAAACATCGATCAGCTCCTCCCGGACCTGTGTCACGGGATGCAGATGACCCGGATGCATTTTGACTGCCGGTTTTGTGACATCGATCTGCTCGGCCTCGTAGCGGGCTGCAAGTTCCCTCTGCTTCATTCGCGCATCCATCTCGCTGAAGCGCTCCGCCGCCCAGGTCTTCAGCTCATTGACTGTCTGGCCGTATTCGCGCCGCTGGTCCGCCGGGATGCTGCGCATGTCCTTCATGAGCGCGCTGATTTTACCGCGCTTAGAGTCAAGATAATCGATCTTGGCATCATACGCTTCCCTCACTGTCTGCATGGAGTCGGCCTTCTTCAGAATTTCCTGCCGTATCTCCTCCACCCGTTCCTTTAATCCACTGATGTCTGCCATAGTTTTCCTTTCCACTGCGCCGGCTGAACGCATAAAAAATCCCCTGCATCCTGATGGGATGCAAGGGACGAAATGATAATCCTTTTCCGCGGTACCACCCTGCTTCCTGTCCGCACTACACCCGGACAGGCACTCATATGGCACGTCACGTGTGCTGTCCGCCGCAGACTACCAGACAGGGCAGAAGCTCTGTCGTTCCCCTGCGGAACTCCGGTGCGAAAGGAGTCTGTGCCTCTTCCGGAAAATCCTCCCAGCCAGCGGGATCTTCTCTCTTGCGGGGCTTGCACAGCTCGAACACCATCTTCGTCTTTATTTGATTTTGATATACCTGAAATGCCGCCTCCTGCTTTTGACTCCTAGCCGTCGGCCAGGTGGGTTACCGCAGCCTGTGCATTTGTCTTCCTCTCCCATAGCCATTCGGCCGAAGGCGTGACAGCAGCAGAGGCAATATAGAGATCCCGTTTAAAGTAATGTAGGATCAAAATTGCAGAAGTCCCAACTGGCACCTCAGGCACCGTTATCGTATCACAGTTCTTCGGTCATCTCAAGCAGCCATGCGCGTTCTTCCTCATCCTGGATAAAGGGAAGAAGCTTTTCCCGGCACTGGCGCTGATAATCATTGACCCGCTTCCGCTCCTTGTCTGTGAGATAAGCCGGGTTCAACAGGTTACGGTCGAGCGGCACAAAGGTCAGTGGCTCGAACTGCAGGAACTGTCCATCTTCTGTCTTCATTGCTTCCGTGCAGAGCAGAATCGTCTCTATGCGGATGCCATATTTCCCGGCTTTATATACACCTGGCTCATCCGAGATGATCATGCCCGGTTCAAAGACAGCATCCGACAGATTCTTCCCCTGTCTCCAGCGGATCGACTGCGGCCCCTCGTGTACATTGAGGCAGTACCCGATGCCATGGCCTGTTCCACATTTATAATCTGTACCGGTCTCCCAGAGCGGCTCCCGGCAGAGAATGTCGAGATTGATTCCCTTGCAGCCGGACAAAAACACCGCGTGCAGCAGATTCAGATTGCCCGCCGCCGTCAGCGTATAACTTTTCCGCATCTCCTCTGTGACCGGGCCGAGCGCTGTTGTGCGGGTGACGTCGGTAGTGCCGCGGGTGTACGTGCCGCCGGAATCCACGAGCAGCATTCCTTCCGGTGCGAGCTGTGCCGGCGTTTGCCGGGACGGATCGTAGTGCATCTGCGCTGCGTTAGCTCCATACGCGGCGATGGTTCCGAAACTCAGTTCCAGGAATCCGGGAATCTCTGTGCGGAGATGATCGAGGTGCTGTGCCGCGGAGAGCTCCGTCTCCTTCGTCAGATCCGCCTTGTGCGTGAGCCAGAAAATGAAGTCTGTCACCTTCACAGAGTCTTCAAGATAGATTTCCTTTGTATTCCGGATCTCCGTCGCGTTCTTCACCGCCTTCATGAGTTCGATCGGGCAGGCCTCCCGGATCACCGGAACATCCGCCAGCTCACAGCGTTTTTTGACGAGAGAGAATATCCGGTAGCTCACCTGTCCCGGGTCCATGGAAACGCCGCCGTCAAACGTCATCTCCTGCAGAAATGCTTCAAAATCCGCATAGTCATGCAGGGTAATCCCCACCTTTCCGCAGTATGACCGCACCTGATCCGAGACTTCCTCCGGCTGTACAAACAGATGCACATCCGCGGGCGTCACCACCGCATAACTCAGTGCCACCGGATTATAGTCCACATCCGCTCCCCGCAGATTGGTGAGCCACATGATATCATCCAGCTTCGTGATCACAAGATTCCGGGCCCCGTTCCTCCCGAGCGCCTCTCTCAGTCTTCTGACCTTGGAGACGGAGGACTCCCCCACGTACTTTTCCTCCAGAACAAACATCGGATGGCAGGGAAGCTCAGGCCTGTGTTTCCACGCCCTTCCCGCCAGATCCTTCTTCGCGATGATCTGCACGTCGTGCGCCTTCAGTGCCTTTTTGAGGCGATGTCCCTCCTCATAGCTGACGCATCTGCCGTCGAAACCGAGCACTTCCCCGTCCTTCATCGTCTGTTCCAGATACTCGCCGGTGTCCGGCACGCCTGGCTCAGCCATCTTCATCAGCGCAATGCCGGTGTCCTTCATCTCCCGCTCCGCCTGAATCCAATAACGTCCGTCGGTCCAGAGTCCTGCCCAGTCCTTCGAGACGATCAGCGTCCCCGCCGATCCAGTAAATCCGGAATAATATTTTCTCGCGGCAAAATATTCGGCGGCGTATTCCGAGTTGTGGTAATCCGCCGTCGGGATCATCAGCGTATCGACGCCCTCCCTTTCCATCTCCTTCCGGAGCTGGTTCAAATGTTCCCTGATTTCCTCACTCTTTTTCATACAATTGTTCATCTCCTCTTTTCCGCGTCCCCGCCTGTTCTCTCCTGCATCGGAACATAGGCCTGCAGCGGTTTCACTGTAGTATAAGCAGGACGGATAATTTTGCCCTTGTTGGCGATCTCCTCCATGCGGTGAGCACTCCAGCCGACAATCCTCGCCATAGCGAAGAGCGGCGTGAACAATTCCCGCGGCAGGCCCAGCATCTGATACACCAGGCCGGAATAGAAGTCAACATTCACGCATACGCCCTTGAACATCTTTCGTTCCTCTGCGATGACCTCCGGCGCGATTCTGGCGACCCGGCTGTACAGCTCATACTCCCGATACCGGTTTTTCGCGACAGACAGACGTTCCACATACGATTGCAGAATCACTGCGCGCGGATCGGACAGGGAGTAAACCGCGTGTCCTACACCGTAAATCAGTCCGGCATGGTCGAACGCCTCACCGCGCAGAAGCTTTCTGCAATAGTCCCGGATGGCATCCTCATCCTCCCAGTCCGTGAGCGCCTGCTCCATATCCGAGAACATATCCACCACCTTGAGATTGGCGCCGCCGTGGCGGGGACCCTTGAGCGAAGCGAGCGCCGCGGAGATGCACGCGTAGGTATCTGTCATGGTGGAGGTCACGACGTGCGTCGTGAAGGTGGAGTTGTTGCCGCCGCCGTGATCCATATGCAGAATCAGGCACAGGTCCAGGATCATGGCCTCCAGCTGGGAATACGTGCCGTCTCTGCGCAGGAGCTGCAGAATATTCTCCGCCAGAGAGCCATGGTCGAGCGGAGGATGAATGGTGAGCGAGCCGCCGTCGTTGTAGTAATGATTGGCCTGATACGCATAGACCGCCAGCATAGGAAAGAGGCTGATCAGCTGCAGGCTCTGCCGCAATACATTGGGCAGCGAGACATCATCCGGGTGGTCGTCGTAGGAATACAGCGTCAGAACAGAGCGGGCAAGGCTGTTCATCATATTGCCGCTCGGCGCCTTCATAATCACATCACGGACAAAATTTTTCGGCAGGGAGCGATAGAAAATCAGCAGCTCCTGAAAGTCAGACAGCTCCCTTTCTGTCGGAAGCTCTCCGAACATCAGAAGATAGGTGATTTCCTCAAAGCCGAACCGGTTGTCCGCAATGATGCCGCCCACCAGGTCCTCAATGGCATAGCCGCGGTAATAGAGATGTCCGTAGTCCGGCACCTCGTTTCCGTCCGCGTCCTTTTTCTTGGCGCGCACCTCGCTGACATTGGTGAGCCCGGCAAGCACGCCCTTGCCGTTCAGATCACGCAGACCGCGCTTGACATGCAGTTTCGTATATAGAGCGTTGTCTATTTTGTCATTGCGCTCTGACTCTTTCGCCAGGCCAGCGATTTCCGGCGTGATCCTGGAGTAAATATTGATTTCATTAATGGCCATATCTTCGCCTTTCCGGCCTTCAGCCAAGGCCAAGAAAACGGCAGACCTCTCCTGCCATTTCGTCTCTGCCGCACACCCTGGTGTGACGGATTCTGGCGCCGCGCAGACTGCTGACCGCCTCAGGAACCGGGACGCCGGCGAGACGGGAGAGTTCGTCGGCGAGCGCGAGGTCGTCCATGTCCGTCTCTCTGCCAAGCGCATGCATCACCGTGCTCTCAAACTTGAACGGAGACGCGGTGGAAGCGATCACGGTCGGTGTTTCGTCTCCTGTTTCCTTCCGGTACCTTCTGTACACCGAAGACGCGACCGCGGTATGCGGGTCGATCACATAGCCGGTCTCCTCATACAGCGCGTGGATTTCTTCCGATGTTTCCTCCTCTGTCGCATACCCGCCGCGGAACAGAGACAGCCTTTCCCGCATGGCCGGTGTGATGGTATACGCACCCTGTTCCCGCAGCGCCCGCATGTAGGAGGCATTCTGTTCTGGATTCTCCCCCGTGATGTGATAGATGAGACGCTCCAGGTTGCTCGAGACCAGAATATCCATCGACGGCGAACTGGTCACGACAAACGGCCTTCTGCGGTCATACGTGCCGGTGGCAAAGAAGTCGTACAAAACCCGGTTCGTGTTGGAGGCGCACAGGAGCCGGTGCACCGGGATACCCATTCTGCTTGCATAAAACGCGGCCAGAATATTGCCGAAGTTCCCGGTCGGCACGGCAAAATTCACCGGTTCTCCGGCCTGGATGCGCCCATGCTCCACCAGTTTTGCGTAGGCATAGACATAATATACGATCTGCGGCACGAGCCTGCCGATATTGATCGAATTCGCGGAGGAGAAGCGGCACCCATGCGCATCGAGCTTCTCCCGCATGGCCGGATCGGTGAAGATTTGCTTGACTCCGGTCTGTGCATCGTCAAAATTTCCCTCGATGCCGATGACACACGTGTTCTCCCCTGTCTGGGTGACCATCTGCCTTTTCTGAATGGGAGATACGCCATCCTTCGGGTAAAATACAATGATTTTTGTTCCAGGCACGTCGGCAAATCCGGCGAGCGCGGCCTTCCCGGTATCTCCACTGGTCGCGGTCAGGATGACAATTTCACGGTCGTCATGATTCTTTCTTGCGGCGGCGATCATCAGATGCGGCAGAATGGACAGGGCCATATCCTTGAACGCGATCGTTTTGCCGTGGAACAGCTCCAGATAATAGGCATTATCCGCATAAACAAGCGGAGCAATCACCTCTGTGTCAAATTTGCAGTCGTAGGCCTTTGCAATACAGTCTGCAAGCTCATCCTCTGTATAGTCGGACAAAAGACGCCGCATCACCTCAAGCGCCGTCTCCTGATAGGACATCCCGGCAAGCGTTTCGAATGGAATATCGAGCGAAGGAATATGGTCCGGCACATACAGACCGCTGTCATCCGCAAGGCCACGCAGAATTGCCTGCGATGCGGTAATGGGTATGCCGCTGCTTCTTGTGCTCTGATATACAACATGATCCATAAATAAATCCTCCGTGCCGCGCTCCGGAGCGCGGCTGTCTGCTGAACAGTATGCTGGAATCGGTATTATTTTCCAGGCCGCGGAACGGTGAAGCGGCTGCCCTGCCGTCTCTGCCCGAATGGTCTTGGCATCGTATGCTGGTCCAGAAAACGTGCCGTCACGTTCGTGAGCAGCAGAGCGATCACTACCGCATGCTCGGTCCTGCCGAAAAACAGTCTGAGCACAGCTGTCAGTATGCCGAATAGCACACCGTAGATCACCTGTCCAGCAACGGTCACCGGACTGGTAGAATAGTCCGTCGCCATCAGAAAAAGGGTAAAGAGAAAGCTTCCGCCGCACAGCTCCACCATCAGAAAGCCGGGACGCCAGCCGTGATGTCCGAAGAGTATCATCATGACTGTGAAACTGAGCAGGCCGCTCATCGGAATCGTCAGCGTGATCACCCCGCTCAGAAGCAGAAACACCGCCGCAGCAAGGATCAGCAGAATGCTGCCCGTTCCGATGCAGGCGGGGACATTGCCGGTCAGTATATCCCGCGTACTGACTGAATTTCCCATGGTGAACTGCATCAGAGGAGAAATGGGGCCGAAGCTGCCGGAGGAGAAATCCCCCATCGCATTCCGGAACAGGACAATCAGAATCAGTTTACCGGTCATGGCCGGGTTGATCAGATTTCGTCCGATCCCGCCAAACAGACACTTTCCAAGGAGAATACCGGCCGCTGCGCCGATCGCGGCAAAGTATACGGGCACCGAGGGCGGAAGAATCAGTCCCAGCATAAGCCCGCTGACTGCCCCGGAATAGTCGCGGATCGTCAATCCTCTCCCGGCTGCAGCGCTGTAGGCTGTTTCAGCCGCCACGGCAGAAGCCGTGCTGACCAGACAGAGAAGAAGCGCATGCGGACCATACCGTGCAACTCCGCCGCCGCCGATCACGATCAGCGCAGCCATCATCAGACCCATGATGGAATCCGTACCATAGGCGGTGCGCATAAAAGGCCGTATCCGGGAGGACCCCTGGCGATAGTCCACCCGGTCCGGAAGATGGGTTGTAAATTCCTGTGTGGATGTCATTGCGTGCTCAGTCTCCTTGCATAAATTCCGGCTCGTTCCGGGTCCCTGATCAGGGCGGTCCTCCTGCTGTAAATCCGGTACGAAAGCTGCATGCGGGAGGGGCATGTGTAGCTGCAGCATCCGCAGCCACTGCATTCAAGCCCGCCATGTCGCAGGAACAGATCGTCCCGTTTCCTGAGTAGATCTTCATAGAGCTGCATGGGAACCAGATGATTTGGGCACGCCCTGACACAGCGGCCGCAGCGGGTGCACGGCGTCTCGCGATATGCTCCGCAGCGATCCTTCCGCAGCGCTACGATCGCAGAGGTCAGCTTGGTGACCGGAACGTCCAGATTGTCGATCCGGGTCCCTGTCATGGGGCCTCCATCCAGAATCAGGGCGGGCGGCTGCGAGAAGCCGCCCGCTCTCTCCAGCAGTTCCCGGACGCTCATCCCGATCCGTACCCGGAAATTGCGCGGCTCGGCGGCAGCATCTCCGGATACTGTGACAATCCGTGTGAGAAGCGGTTCATGCACCATTACTGCCTGATTGATGGCCACCAGCGTGTCAACGTTACTGACCGAACAGCCGATATCGGAGGGAAGCATCGCGGCATTCAGTGTCCGGCCGGTCAGCGCGTAAATCAGCTGCCGCTCCGCCCCCTGCGGATACTTGGAGCGAAGCCTGCGCACATAAATCCGCGGGTCGTCCCGGGTGAGATCGCGGAACAGGCGGGAGACATCGCTGCAGCGCTCATCGACAGCAAGAATCCCCCTCGCGCGTGAAAAGATTTTCATTTCAATCCGCAGCCCATTGATTACTTTTGCGGGGTTTTCCACCATCCGGCGATAGTCCGAGGTCAGGTAAGGCTCGCACTCCACACAATTTGCAATACAGTAATCGATCCTGCGGGGATTCTCTGTCTCCAGCTTGATATGGGCGGGAAGGCCGGCTCCGCCCATGCCGACCACGCCGGCGTCCCGCACGGATTCAATGATGGTGGCCGCATTCAGCTGCTCGAGGCTTCTGGCCTGCGGGTAGAAAATCTCGTGAAACCGTCCGTCGTTATGAATCACAATGCATTCCTGCTCGGATCCGTCCGCCAAAAGATGCGGCCCGATCCGAATGACTGTGCCGGAGACGGTGGCATGCACGGCTGCCGACAGATCGCCGTCCGCTCTCGCAATCATCTGCCCGGTGAGAACCGGATCTCCAGGTTTTACGATCGGAACCGCCGGTGCCCCGATATGCTGTTTCAATGGGTAGACCATATCTCCGCGCGGAAATATTGTTTTGATCGGCTTTTCCTTGCTCATGTCCTTCCCGTCGAATGGGTGGACACCGCCGAAAAAAGTGGACTGGGGCATGCTGACTCTCCTGCTTACGATAGATTCCAAAATGACTTATGGGCATTTTACCATATCTTCGGAGCAGATGTGCTAAAATCACCACATCAGTAATCTATGCTTCGCAGCAGAGTTCTGGCGAAATTCTATGTGGCTTCCATTGGATTCCCACGAAAGGAATGTGTCATATGATGCAGAGAATTGTAAAAACACTGCCTCCGGTCGTACTCCCGGAGCATCTTCCCGGCGAAACCGGACTGCATTCCGCCGTTCTGGTCGACATTGAGACCACCGGGCTGTCTCCTGAGAAAAGTTTCGTCTATCTGATCGGGCAGATTCGCTTTCTGGAAAACGGAGAAAGACAGCTGTGTCAGTATTTTGCGGAAAATGCAGCGCAGGAATCTGCACTGCTCAGCGCCTTTTTTCAGGGTCTGCGGAAGACTGACGTGCTCATCCAGTACAACGGAGACCGGTTTGATCTTCCTTTTCTCGCCAAACGGGCGGCAAAGCTCGGCGTGCCCTGCCCGCTGGACCAGATCCGGAGCGTCGATCTATACAAAATCATACATCCTCTGAAGAATGTGCTCGGCCTGATCGACGGCCGTCAACAGACGGTGGAGTCGTTGCTTGGCACCGGTCGGACTGAGGCTGTAAGCGGAAAAGAACTGATCGCCGCGTACGCTGATTATACAGAGTCCGGCGCCGAATCGGCAAGACAGCTCATCCTTTCCCATAATGAGGCCGATGTCCGCGGTCTATCCGGGCTTCTGTCTCTTTCTGCCTACGAGCCGCTTTTTCATGCGGAACACGGCATCCCGCTCTATCGGGCAAAAGCTCAGCCCTATCTGTCCTTCGACGGGACGCCGCGCAATGAACTGCTTCTCTATTTTCATCCGCGGGAATCGTATCCCGCGCCCATCCTCGGTTCAGCGCATGGCTGTATGCTACGCGTGCAGGGTGACGAGGGAATCGTCAAAATTCCGATTTATACCGGAGAACTCAGATATTATTACGCAGACTACCGGGAATACTGGTATTTTCCCGAAGAAGATCAGGCACTCCACCGCTCGGTTGCAGTCTATGCAGACCGCAGCCACCGGATCCCGGCCACAGCCGATACCTGTTATACGCGCAAAACCGGCGATTTTCTGCCGGAATGGAATAAATTCCAGGAACCCGTATTTCAAAAAAATCGCAAGGATTCTGCCGCCTGGTTTGCGTTTACGAAGGAACTCAGACAAAGTCGCTCATTCTTCGAAGAGTATGCAGGCTATATCGTCCGTCACATTCTGGCGCAGAAGTAGTCTTGTGTCTTGCAAAACTTTCACCCTATAGAACGTGCGCCCGCCGGGCGCACAATCAAAAAGGTCCTCGGGAATTTCCCGGGGACCTTTACCGTAACGGCTCTCTCAGAGAACGGATTACTCCGACTTCTCTTCCTTTTCCTCCGCAGCCTTGGCAGCTGCAACCGCTGCTTCAATATCAACCGTCGCGACGTCTTCATTGTCGCCGTTGGCTGCTGCCTCTTCCTCTTTCCTTCTCTTCTCCTGATCGATCAGAAGCGCTTTGATGGAAAGGCTGATCTTCTGCTCCGCCTCATTGAAATCGACAATCTTGGCAGTGACTTCCTCTCCGGTCTTCAGCACGTCGGAGGGCTTGTCAATGTGCTCCCTGGAGATCTGAGAAACATGAAGCAGGGCGTCAATACCGGGCTCCAGCTCCACAAATGCGCCAAAATCTGTCATTCTGGCAATCTTGCCGGTCACGATCGTACCGACCGCGTACTTCTCCGCAGCGCCAACCCACGGATTCTCATCAGGGAACTTCAGAGAGAGCGCAATCTTCTCGCCCTGGATATCCTTCACGAGAACTCTGAGCTTCTGCCCAACCTTGAAAACCTTCTTCGGATTCTCAACTCTGCCCCAGCTCATCTCGCTGATGTGAAGAAGGCCATCAGCTCCGCCGAGATCGACGAATGCGCCGAAGTCTGTAATATTCTTGACCGTGCCCTCGACAATGTCGCCCACCTTCAGCGTGGCAAACAGCTGTTCCTTCTGCTTTGCTCTCTCAGCGACCAGGAGCTGCTTGCGATCGCCAATGTATCTCCTTCTGTGCGGATTGTATTCAATAATCACAAACCGAATTTCCTGATCCTGATACTTTGTGAGATCCTTCTCATAAGTATCGGAAACCAGGGAAGCGGGGATGAACACACGGACACCCTCTACGTTGACGGAGAGTCCTCCATTGAGCACCTGCACTACCTTTGCGGTGAGGACTTCCTTGTTGTTGTAGGCCTCCTCGATCCGCTTGTTGCCGCGATCAGCAGCCAGTCTCTTGTAGGAAAGAATGACCTGTCCGTCTCCGTCATTCACCTTGAGGACCTTAACCTCGAGCGGATCGCCCGGGTGAAGCACAGTCGTGAGATCGACGGAATTATCATTGGTGTATTCGCTGCGAGTCAGAATACCGTCTGACTTGTAGTTGATGTTCAGCACAGCCTCATCCGGCTTGACATCAATCACTTTGCCTTCCACAACTTCTCCGTTATGGATGGTCTTGAAAGATTCGTTCAGCATTTGTTCAAAATTCTCTTCGGCCTGTTCGGACATAATTTTGAACCTCCTCGATGATATTTTTTGGGGTGGAAGCCCCGGCGGTAATGCCCACACGAAGAGTGCTGAAGTCACGCTCCGGAAGATCCTTTACCGTCTGTATGAAATAAGTGTCACGGCACTCCTTCCGGCAGATCTCATAAAGCTTAGCCGAGTTGGAACTGCTCTTTCCACCTATCACAATCATAACATCCGACTGCGCTGCAACCCGCCTTGCCTCCTGCTGGCGCATACGGGTAGCGTTACAGATCGTATTCACAACAGCTATATTGTACGCGCGGCGTTGTAAAATAGCAACCAATTCCTGAAATTTGTCCGTGTTGAATGTTGTCTGTGCCACCACGAGCACCGGGCGGGACAGATCGCCATCCCAGTGTTCCGCCTCCTCCGCCGTGCCGATCACTGCTGCCGGTTCATGACTCCAGCCCATCGTACCGACCACCTCCGGGTGGCCTGCATTGCCGATGATGACAATCTGGCTTCCTTTTTTGCTCGCATCTTCCACCAGCTGATGAATCCGGCTTACAAACGGACAGGTCGTATCGATCACAGACAGGCCGCTCTTCTGAATATGGCTTATCACATCTTCTGATACGCCGTGGGAGCGGATGACGATGGTGATTTTCTCTCCGCTTTCAGCCGACTCTGCGGCGAGCCGGTCCACTTCCTCCAGGGAATGGATCACCCCGACGCCGCGGCGTGTCAGATCCTCCACTACCGTCTCATTGTGAATGATCGGCCCATATGTGTAAATACGGTTTTTCTGTCCGACCGCCTCATAGACCGCGCTCACGGCCTTTTCGACGCCGAAACAGAAACCGGCATTTCTGGCAACTGTCAGCTCCATTTCTGTCTCCCTCAGATAGTCAGTCCTGCGCTCGCAGCGGCATTTCGGTAGCAGGCGAGAATTCTGTCTGTCACTTCCCCGATCGTGAGTTCAGAGGTATCAAGCAGCACAGCATCATCCGCCTGCCTGAGCGGTGAGATGGCGCGGTGGCAGTCGCGCTCGTCCCGCTCTGCAATCTCCTGCTCCAGTTCCGTCAGCGTGGTCTGCGTGCCGCGCGCGAGATCTTCCTTCAGGCGGCGTTCCGCTCTGACCCGGACACTCGCTGTAAGATATATTTTGCAGACAGCATCCGGCAGGACCACCGTGCCGATATCCCGGCCATCCATGACCACAGGCGTCTCCTGTGCCAGCTTCTGCTGCAGTTCCACAAGTCTCTTCCGCACATCCCCGTTGGCGCTGAAAACAGATGCCATCCGGCTGATCTGCTCCGTGCGGATCATTGCGTTGACATTGACGCCGTCAAGCAGCGTGACCTGTGCTCCGTCCTGATACGCGATGGAGATGTCCGCCCTGCGGCATGCCCGGCTGACAGCATCCTGATCCGATGGTTCGACATGATTCTGCTCCATAAAAAGTGCCATGGCACGGTACATGGCGCCGGTATCCACATAAATAAATCCAAGCTGTTCGGCCACTTTTCTGGCGATTGTGCTCTTTCCCGCACCCGCGGGGCCGTCGATTGCGATACTGTTCAGTTTCATGGTCTGTTCCTTCCTGTCCGACTCAATTCTATTTATACTCTCTATTCTTCTCCGCTGTTCTGCGCGGCACTGAGGCCGGCCGTGTGCCCGGTTGACCAGGCGATCTGAAGATTGAATCCCCCTGTCACGGCGTCAACATCAATGATTTCTCCTGCAAAATACAGGCCCTTCACAAGCTTTGATTCCATGGTGGAGGGGTTGATTTCCTTGACGCTGACGCCTCCCCGGGTCACCACAGCCTCCGGAAATCCGCCTGTCCTTACGATGGTGAGCGGTATCGCCTGCAGATACAAGGCAAAACGGCGTCTGTCCCCCTCCTGCACCTCCCTCGCCGGCAGATCCGGGTCAAGCCCCGCAGCCAGAATTAGCTCTCGCCCGAGCCGGGCAGGAAAAAGAGGAGCTGCAGCATGGATAAATGACTTGTCAGGAGCCTCGCGCAGCAGCATGCAGACGCGCGCTATAAGCTCCTCCGCTGGGACTGCCGGTTTCAAATTCAGCATAAGCCGGTATCCTTCCGGATGATCACGAAAACTGACTCTCGTCGAAGCCGTCAGCGCAAGAGGTCCGCTGACTCCCTGTTGGGTAAACAGCATTTCTCCAAACCCTTCATAGACTGCCCGGTCCCTCCTCTTTTTCTGCTTTCTGCCATCTGCCGATGAATCCGGACAGGGCCGATCCGACACACTCCGCGGCAGCGGCCACACAGAGACTGCGACGTTGGGCAGGGAAAGTCCGGGCAGTCTCGTCGGCCAGTTTTCCTTCGTGATAAACGGGACAAGAGATGGCTCCTGCGGAATCACCGTGTGACCGGCCTCCTGTGCGAGCAAATATCCGCTGCCGTCAGAGCCGGTGGACGAATAGGATCTCCCCCCGGTGCACAGGATGACCGCGTCTCCGGCCAGAAAAGAACCGTCGTTGAAACGGATGCCGGTGATCTTTCCGTTCTCCATCTGCAGGTGCCGGCATGTTCTGCCGGTCAGAATCCGGCCTCCCTGTGCCTGAATGGTACGGGTCAGCGCCTTTGTCACGTCAGATGCATGATCCGATACTGGGAACACGCGCTCCCCCCGTTCCGTCTTGACCGGACAGCCTGCCTGCGCAAAGAATGTCTTGACGGCTTCATGGTCAAACGCATGGATGCAGTGATAAAGAAACTTCGGGTTTGTCACGACATGATCGAAAAAATCGGACGTAGCACAGTCATTCGTGAGATTGCAGCGTCCCTTCCCCGTGATGTAGATTTTTTTCCCCGCCTTCTCATTCTGTTCCAGAACCGTGACGGAGGCACCGGCTGCAGAGGCGGCGGCAGCTGCCATAAGTCCGGAGGCGCCGGCGCCGATCACCAGAATGTTTGCCTTTTTATTCATCATGCCGTTATCTTACACCAATGCTTCTTTTTCCTGCAATCATAGTCTGCTCATGTAATAATGCCCAAATCAGAGATATCATCCGTCAAATGTTTTGCGTTTTGACGAAAAGGCGCAAACAGAATTGACAAACATGCGTTTTTACTTATATATTACGTAGCATGAGGAAGGACAGAATGGATATGGGAGGGAAGCACAGAAAACCAGAGGTTTGTATGTGACTTCTCTTTTTTTATCTGTCCTGTCTGTCCCGTTATCATCAGGCGGTGGGCATGGGGCCCGGCGTTCATGAGAGCCAGCGGTATGCTGGCAAGAGGAGGAAAGTTATGAAAAAGCAGTTCCTGAGTTTTGGAGTTGCTGCGACACTCACGGCAGCTCTGCTGGCCGGTTGCGGCAGTTCCACATCGAACACAGCCGCGTCTACTGCCGGCAGCGCTGCGTCAGAAGCAGCTCCCGCTGATTCCACGGAAGCATCCGCAGCGGCATCGACATCTGCAGCAGCAGAAGAAACTTCTTCCGCGGAGGCAGTTGATCCGTCTTCCATGAAGATCGGCATGATCTGCGTCGGCGACGAAGCAGTCACTTACGATAAGGCGCACATCGACGGAATCACAGCCGCAGCCGGCAAGGTCGGTATCAGCACAGACCAGATCGTCTTCAAGAAGAATGTTCCTGAGGATGCTACCGCCTATGACGCTGCAGTGGAACTTGTGGAGAGCCAGGGCTGCAATCTCGTGATTTCTGATTCCTACGGTCATCAGAATTTTATGGTGCAGGCTGCGGAAGAATATCCGGATGTGCAGTTTGTCTCTATGACCGGCGACTTCGCCGCCCTGAGCGGACTGGATAATTTCCATAACGCATTTGATAATATCTATGAGGCCCGCTATGTCTCCGGTGTTGTCGCAGGCATGAAGGTGCAGCAGCTGGTTGACGACGGCAAGCTGACCGACGACAACTATGACAAGGATGGCAAGGTGAAGGTCGGCTATGTCGGCGCCTTCAATTACGCGGAGGTTGTCTCCGGTTACACCGCCTTCTATCTCGGCCTTACCTCCGTCTACCCGGACGCTCACATGTATGTTGACTACACCAATTCCTGGTTTGATGTGGACGCCGAGGCCGCGACTGCAGAAAAGCTCATCGCGGACGGCTGTGTCATCATCGGGCAGCACGCCGATTCCACCGGCGCGCCGTCTGCTGTTGAACAGGCCTTCCAGGATGGCAACGATCATGTATTCTCCGTCGGTTACAACATTTCCATGCTGGATGTGGCACCGGATGTAGCTCTGACCTCCGCTTCCAATAACTGGGAAGTGTATTATGAAGAGCTGTTCCAGTCCATCCTCTCCGGGCAGGGTGTACCGAACGACTGGTCCAAGGGCTACAATGACGGTGCGGTCGGTCTGACCGAGCTTGGCTCCGCTGTCGCAGACGGCACACAGGACAAGGTTGATGAAGTGGAAGCTGCCATCAAGGACGGTTCTCTCAAGGTATTTGACACTTCTTCCTTCACGGTCTCTCAGGACAATATCGAAGTCACCAAAAACAAGAGCGGCGCTGTCGTCACAACAGACGACGCCGGCCATGTGACCAGCTGCAAGGTGGATATGTCCTACTATGATTACTCTTCCGGCACGCCGGAGGTTGTCTACCAGGGCGATACCGTGGAGGCCATTGAGGACGGCGCTTTCACTGAATCCACGTTCCGCTCCGCTCCGTACTTCACCATCCGGATTGATGGCATCGATGAGCTGAGCTGAGTGCTTTGATTCTGCCGGATCGCTATGTGGTCCGGTACATTCTGGCTCTGCGAAGAGAAATCTTTGCAGAGCCAGAATTGTTTTGTCCGCATCATCAGATAGCGGGTTTATCCGGAACGTATCTGCTTCATGCGAAGTCAGCGCATTTCACATAAACCCGGATTTTGCAGAGGCCGGAACCCCTCCGGTTCCCGTCTGTGCAAAGTTTTAACAAGGAGGGAGGCACCCATGTCAGATCATCCAAAGATTCCCGCCGTATCCATGCGCGGCATCACCAAGCGGTTTGGAAGCGTCACCGCGAACAATCACTGCAGTCTGGACATTCAGAACGGTGAAATTCTTGCGCTTCTCGGAGAGAATGGAAGCGGCAAGACGACGCTCATGAATATGCTCGCTGGTCTGTACTATCCTGACGAGGGACAGATATTTCTTGACGGAAGGGAAGTTTCCATCAATTCCCCGCATGATGCGTTTTCATTGGGCATCGGCATGGTTCATCAGCACTTCAAGCTGGTGGATGTGCTGACCGCCACTGAAAATATTATTCTTGGCATCGGGGAAAAGGGAAAACTGGATCTTAAGGCTGCCGCCGCAAAGATACGTTCCATCTGCGAAACCTACGGGTTCGATCTTAACCCGGATCAGAAAATCTATGATATGTCTGTCTCGCAAAAGCAGACTGTGGAAATCGTGAAGGTTCTGTACCGAGGCGCCCGGATTTTGATCCTCGATGAGCCGACCGCCGTCCTCACGCCTCAGGAGACCGACCGCCTGTTCACGATCATTCACAACATGAAGGATGACGGTAAGGCAATTGTCATTATCACGCACAAGCTGAACGAGGTAAAACGCATCTCCGACCGTGTTGCGATCCTGCGAAAGGGGGAATGTGTCGGTGTTTATCCGACCAGTGAAATTTCTATTCAGGAGATGACCGACAGAATGGTTGGCCACAAGGTTGTCCTGAACATTGAGCGGCCCGTTCCGAAAACGCCGCCGGAACAAAAAATCTTCATCCGCAATCTTACGGTGGTCGATGAGGATGGCCTCACGCGTCTGGATCATGTCTCCTTCTATATGAATACCAGCGAGATTCTCGGTGTCGCCGGCATCTCCGGCTCCGGGCAGAAGGAACTGCTCGAATCCATCGCCGGTCTGCAGAGAGTGCAGTCAGGAAGCATCGAATACAAGGACGACAGCGGAAACCTCCTGGAACTGGTCGGTCGCGATCCTCTCGAAATCGCCCGGCTCGGTATCACCCTCTCCTTCGTTCCGGAGGACCGGCTCGGCATGGGCCTCGTGGGAGACATGGATATCACTGATAATATCATGCTCCGCTCCTTCCGCGATGGACGATCCGTCTTCACAAACCGCAGAACGCCGAAGAAACTGGCTGGAAAGATTGTGAATGATCTCGATGTCAAGACACCGAGCCTTGCGACACCAGTCCGGAAGCTCTCCGGCGGCAATGTGCAGAAGGTGCTGGTCGGTCGCGAAATTGCCTCCGCGCCGCGTGTCCTGCTCACAGCCTACGCGGTCCGCGGCCTCGACATCAATTCCGCCTATCAGATTTATGATCTTCTGAATCAGCAGAAGGAGCGCGGCGTCGCGGTCCTGTATGTCGGCGAGGATTTGGATGTGCTGATGGCACTCTGCGACAAAATCATGGTGCTCGCAGGCGGAAAGCTGGCCGGTATCGTGGACCCCAGAGTGACAACCAAGGAGGCGATCGGCCTCATGATGACCGGCGGAGCCGGAAAGGAGGAGCAGAAGAATGGCTGAACTATCGGCAGAAAAGACAAGAGAGCCCTTCATCCGCATAGCGCGGCGGACCGGCATCCATTGGTATCAGTCCTGGGGCGTCCGTGTTGTGGCAGTATTCCTCGCCCTGGTTGTCAACGCCCTTTTCATTCATGGCGTGACCGGACTCAACCCGGTGGAGGTCTACCGTATCATGTGGACCGGCACCTTCGAATCCAAATACAACTTTCTGACGACGCTCCGCGATATGTCCATCCTATACTGTGTCGCGCTCGCGCTTACGCCTGCCTTCCGCATGCGCTTCTGGAACATCGGGGGCGAAGGTCAGGTCCTCATGGGTGCTCTCGCATCCGCTCTGCTCATGATTTATGGGGATCAGCTTCCAAACGGACTGCTGCTCCCCCTCATGATCCTGTGTTCCGCCGCCTTCGGCGCAGTCTGGGCTTTCATTCCGGCCTGGTTCAAAGCAAAATGGAACACAAACGAGACGCTGTTTACCCTGATGATGAATTATGTCGCCATCAATATTGTCAACGCGCTCACCAATATCTGGCGGGGTGCCAAATCGTCCCTCGGCACCCTCAATACCCAGACAAAAGCAGGCTGGTGGCCCAAATTCCTCGGCTATCGTTTCATGCCGTTCCTCCTCATCGTCGCCGCGCTGGCCATCCTCATCAAGATTTATATCCATCGATCCAAGCATGGCTATGAGCTTTCCGTGCTCGGAGACTCGCCGAATACCGCACGCTATGCCGGTATCAACGTAAAGAAAGTCATCCTTCGCACCATGATCCTGTCCGGTGCGCTCTGCGGTCTGGCTGGGTTTGGAATTGTGTCAGGCGTCGATATGACCATCTCCTCCGGCACAGCGCGAGGCTATGGCTTCACTGCGATCATCGTTGCATGGCTGGCTCATCTGGAACCGGAATACATGGCTCTGATCTCCTTTCTTCTGATTTTCCTGGATAAGGGAGCCGCACAGATCACCTCCGCCTACTCTGTGCTGAATGACTATGCGTCTCAAGTAATCACTGCAATTATCCTGTTTTTCATTCTGGGCAGCGAATTCTTTGTCAATTATCGTCTTGTGTTCCGCAGAAGGTATCCTGGAATGCCGGCTCCGGCTTCCGCGGCAGCTTCTGCAGGCGTACAGACGACCGATGCGGACAGAAAGGAAGGTGCCAGATCATGACAACACTTATTGCATGGATCAACCGGGCGGTATGGTTTGGTACCGTCATTATGTTTGGTTCCACCGGAGAAATCATTACCGAGCGAAGCGGCAATCTGAACCTCGGTGTTCCCGGCATTATGTTTCTCGGCGGGTTCGCCGGATTTGCCGGCGCCTATTACTATGAAAACGGAACAAGCGATCCGAGCGCTGCCCTGATCATACTTATTGCGATGCTCTGCGGCATGGCTGCTGCTGCACTTGGCGGACTGATCTATAGTTTTCTGACCATTACGCTCCGTGCCAACCAGAACGTCACCGGCCTTGCTCTCACAATCTTTGGCGCCGGTATCGCCAACTTCTTCGGCGTGCAGGTTCTGAACGGCGGCACCTCAGTCAAGGCATCGACTTCCCACGCGGTCTTCGCCACTCCGATTCCAGTCCTCTCCGGTCTTGGCGCCATCGGGCAGATCTTTTTCTCCTATGGCTTCATGGTTTATCTCGCTGTGATCATTGCACTGGTGACTAATTATTTTATTTATCGCACAAGAAAAGGACTGAATCTCCGTGCTGTAGGGGAAAGCCCGGCGACAGCTGATTCGGTTGGCATTAATGTCACCCGGTACAAATACGCTGCCACCTGCATCGGTGCTGCGATCACCGGCCTCGGCGGCGTGTATTACGTCATGGATTACGGTTATGGCACATGGTCCACAGCCAACTCGATCGAGGGACTCGGCTGGCTGGCTGTTGCCCTGGTCATCTTCGCCACATGGAAACCTGTCAATATCATCTGGGGTGCCTATGTATTCGGTACGTTCTTCTGGCTCTATAATTATCTGCCGTCCCTGCTTGGCATCACGCTTCCCAATTATCTGGTCCAGCTGACACAGATGATCCCGTATGTCGTCACCATACTGGTCCTCATCTATATCAGTGCGAAACAGAAGCATGAGAGCCAGGGGCCTGCAGCGCTCGGACAGTCCTATTTCCGGGAGGATCGATAACCCGGATCGATAGCCCGTATTTCAGCGCATGACAGATCATTTGTCCGGTATTCCGTATAAAATAAGTCCCGGGAGCAGAGAATCAGGTGATCCTATGATCCTGATTATCTGTTCCCGGGACTATTTTGACTTCTTATGACGTATCGGCACTATGCTCATCGTACGGTATAGTCCGACTTATCGGAGTTCTGCACAGTTACAATTCCTTTTATTGTTCCCGGAAGGTAATAGATCCGTCATCGCCCATGGAATCTACAATGGCAATGGAGGTCACATCCAGACCCTCTCCGCGCAGCTTCTCGCCGCCATGCTGAAATCCCTTCTCAATCGCAATGCCGATGCCTCCGACCTTTGCGCCCGCCTGTCGGCAGATGTCGAGCAGTCCGTTCATTGCTTTGCCGACTGCGAGAAAGTCATCGACAAGCAGAACGGTATCCTCAGAGGTCAGAAATTTTTTGGACAATGTGATGTCATAATCCTTCCCATAGGTGTAAGAATGTACCTTTGAGGTGTAGAGTTCCCCGTCCAGGTTCTTACTCTTGGCCTTCTTGGCAAACACAACCGGAACCTGGAAATAGCGTCCGGTCATCATAGCAATGGCGATTCCGGAGGCCTCAATGGTCAGAATACGGGTGATCCCGCGGCCCTTATACTTTTCATAAAATGTTTTTCCGATTTCATCCAGCAGCGCGACATCCAGCTGATGGTTCAGGAAACTGTCTACCTTCAGAATTTCTCCGGGACGTACCTGTCCGTCCCGTACAATCCTCTCTTCCAGGAAATTCATGTCAGAGTAATCCTCTCTCCCTCATTTGTTTGTCTGCCTGATTCAGGCGCTTCCGCTCATTCCGGATGGAAAAGAGCCCTCTTCCGTCATGCTGAAGAGAGCTCTCCATCCATCCCGATCCTGTGAAGAATCAGTCTTTATTGTAATTCACAATTTTACCAAAATCCGGCTTCAGCGCGGCACCGCCGATCAGGCCGCCATCGATGTCAGGCTTTGCAAGCAGTTCCTTGCAGTTTCCGGCGTTCATGGAACCGCCGTACTGAATGCGGATTGCTTCCGCTGTATCCGTGTCATAAATCTCGGCAATGGTGCTGCGGATTGCGCCGCAGACCTCTTCAGCCTGATCAGCGGTTGCTGTCTTGCCAGTCCCGATCGCCCAGATCGGCTCATAGGCGATGACCATAGTCTTCGCCTGCTCCGCTGTCACACCCTGAAGATCAGACTTGATCTGCAGACGGATCCAGTCGAGGGTAACGCCGGCTTCTCTCTGTTCAAGGGACTCGCCACAGCAGAGAATCGGAGTGAGACCTTTCTCAAATGCCTTCAGAACTTTGCGGTTGAGGAAGGCATCATCCTCATGATAATAACCTCTTCTTTCGGAGTGGCCGATGATGACGAATTTCACGCCTGCATCCAGAAGCATATCCGCGGAGATTTCTCCGGTATACGCTCCCTTGTCCTGATCAGACATATTCTCCGCGCCGAGCTGTACGTTGGTGCCGCGAATTGCCTCTCCCACAGGGACAATGTCGATTGCGGGAACGCAGTACACCACATCGACGTCAGGATTTTCTACGAGGGGTTTCAGTGTATTGACCAGTTCCTTAGCCTCGCTGGGAGTCTTATTCATCTTCCAGTTGCCGGCAATAATTTTTCTTCGTGCCATGATCCATCTCCTTTTCTCAGTCCTTGTCATCCGCCGCATAGACACCGGGAAGCTGCTTGCCCTCGAGGAACTCCAGGGATGCGCCGCCGCCAGTGGAAATGTGGGACATCTTGTCTGCATAACCGAGCTGATTGACTGCTGCCGCGGAATCGCCGCCACCGATGATCGTTGTAGCGTCCGTCTCAGCGAGTGCCTGTGCTACAGCCTTGGTGCCGGCTGCCAGAACCGGATTCTCAAACACACCCATCGGTCCATTCCAGACCACAGTCTTCGCATTTTTCACAGCATCCGCATACAGCTCACGGGTCTTCGGCCCGATATCCATGCCCATCTTGTCAGCCGGGATCTTGTCAATATCAACCACTTCCGTAGCGATAGAAGCATCGTCGATCGGATCCGGGAAATGATCTGTGATCACAGCATCGACCGGAAGCAGAATTGTCTTGCCGAGGTCCTTCGCCTTCTTCAGCATCTCGCCGCAGTACTCCAGCTTCGTGTCGTCGCAGAGAGACTGACCGATCTCATGTCCCTGCGCTTTGACAAAGGTATATGCCATGCCGCCGCCGATGATCAGCGTATCGCACTTCTCAAGAAGGTTGGAGATGACGTTCAGCTTGTCCGCAACCTTTGCACCGCCAAGAATCGCGACAAACGGACGGACCGGATTCTCCACCGCATTGCCGAGGAACTTGATCTCCTTCTGCATCAGATATCCGACTGCGCAGGTGCCGCCCTTTGCACGGATATACTTGGTCACGACAGATACAGAAGCATGCGCTCTGTGCGCGGAACCGAATGCATCACAGACATAATCATCCGCGAGATCAGCGAGTTCCTTTGCAAACTGCTCGCCCGCTTCCTCCGGCTTTGTCTCTTCCTTGCCTCTGAAGCGCGTATTCTGAAGCAGAATGACATCGCCAGGCTTCATGGCCGCCACAGCCTCTGTCGCTGCCTTGCCGGTGACATTGTAATCCGGAATAAACTTCACTTCCTTGCCGAGCTTCTCGGAAAGGCGTTTTGCTACCGGAGCGAGGGACTCTCCCTCGTTGGGGCCGTTCTTGACCTTTCCAAGATGAGAGCAGAGAATGACCTTCGCTCCCTCGCCAATCAGCTTCTGAATAGTGGGAAGTGCCGCAACAATGCGGGTCTCATCGGTGATTTTGCCGTCCTTGAGCGGAACGTTGAAGTCGCATCTCACAAGGACTCTTCTGCCAGCCGCATTGAAATCATCCACGGTTTTCTTATTGAGTGCTGCCATATGATGGCCTCCTTCAGATGAAGATGCAGTCCGTTTAAACTGCTTCGGAGCTGCAAAATAAAAGCAGGGCCAGGTCCTAGAAAGGACCGGACCCCGCCTGAAATCAATATACTGTGCGGAGTATTGGAACCATCAGGCTCCCATGCTCCCTCCACTATCGTACCAGCCCCGGAATATTACTTGTTCAGAAGAGAGCCGAAATACTTGATGGTGCGGCACATCTGGGTGGTGTAGGAATTCTCGTTATCATACCAGGAAACAACCTGAACGAGAGTCTTGCCGCCAGCCATCGGAAGAACCTTGGTCTGGGTAGCATCGAAGATGGAACCAGCCGTGCTGTTGATGATATCGGAGGAAACGATCTCATCGGTGTTGTACTCGAAGGACTCGGTCTCCTCAGCCTTCATCTGTGCATTGACCTCGTCAACGGTGACTTCCTTGTCCACGACAGCATCCAGAATCGTGGTGGAGCCGGTTGCGGTAGGAACACGCTGTGCAGCGCCGTTCAGCTTGCCATCGAGTTCAGGAAGAACCAGGCCGATTGCCTTGGCTGCTCCGGAGGATGCCGGAACAATGTTCTGAGCTGCTGCTCTGGATCTGCGAAGGTTGCCCTTTCTCTGAGGTCCGTCGAGAACCATCTGATCGCCGGTGTAAGCATGAACCGTGGTCATGAAGCCGGACTCGATCGGAGCAAGGTCGTTCAGAGCCTTAGCCATCGGAGCGAGGCAGTTAGTGGTGCAGGATGCAGCGGAAACAATCTGATCATCCTTTGTCAGGGTCTTGTGGTTGACATTGTAAACAATGGTCTTCAGATCCTTGCCAGCAGGAGCAGAGATGACGACATGCTTTGCGCCGGCATTGATGTGAGCCATTGCCTTGTCCTTGGAGGTGTAGAAGCCGGTGCACTCCAGAACCACATCGATGTCAAGATCCTTCCACGGAAGATCTGCTGCATTCTTCTCAGCGTAGATGGTGATCTCCTTGCCGTTGACGACAATGGAATTCTCCTTTGCCTCTACCGTCCCGTTGTAACGGCCGTGCGTTGTATCATACTTGAGAAGATAAGCAAGCATCTCAGGGGAGGTCAGATCGTTGATTGCAACGACATCGAAGCCCTCTGCCTGGAACATCTGTCTGAACGCCAGACGGCCGATACGACCGAAACCGTTGATTGCTACTCTTACTGCCATTTTAGTTTCCTCCATAAAATGTAGTGTATTGCAATAACCTGACAGACTTGTTAATAGTTTGTCAAATTTTTGTCAGCATCTTTATAATACAAGTAACAGTGCCAAAATTCAAGATGCCCAGACCCCGGAACTGTAAAATTCTTGTGAAAGTTACGCGAATTCCGGAATTTTCCTGTCAATTATACCTCCACAGAGTACATAATCCCGCTCATAGAAGACAGCGGACTGCCCCGGCGTGATAGCGCGTACCGGTTTTTCGAATTCCGCCGTCATCGTATCCTCCCCGACCCGCGTGATCCGGCATGGAACGGCGGTGTGAGAATATCGGATTTTGCCGAGAACCTGCCTGGTCTCCCCAGCGGGAAATGCTTCCGGATCCGCCGCCATGAAATTCAATTTGGAAAGGGAAAGTTTACGGCCGTAGACATCGCTGTCTTCTCCAAGCACCACGGTATTCGTCTCCGGTTTAATGGCCGTGACGAACACCGGCCTGCCGAGTGCGATGCCAAGATGTTTCCTCTGACCGATTGTATAATGTGTAATACCTCTGTTCGGGCCGAGATCAGTCCCGTCCTTCCATTGAAACCGTCCTGCCGGCGGCACTCTGTCCCCTGCCGTTCTGTCCAGATAGGAGGCATAGTCATTGTCCGGAATAAAGCATATCTCCTGGCTATCCGGTTTATGCGCCACCGGAAGACCTGCTTCCTCTGCCATGCGGCGGATCTGACGCTTGTCATAGTCCCCGATCGGCATCAGCGTACGCGAAAGCTGCTTCTGCGAAAGGCCATACAGCATATAGGTCTGATCTTTAGCTGCAGTCACGGAGTTGCGAACCGTGTAACGTCCGTTCGGAAGTCTCAGGATACGCGCATAATGGCCAGTTGCGATATAGTCAGCGCCGATTTCCACGGCCTTCCGCAGCATGGACTGCCACTTGACGTAGCGATTGCAGGCGATGCAGGGATTAGGAGTTCTGCCGCGGAGATACTCGCAGACAAAATTGCGCTCCACCCTGTCCTCGAAGATTTCTCGGAAATCGCACACATAATATGGGATTTCCAGAGCCGCTGCCACGCGCCTTGCATCGTCCACGGCGCTCTGGCCGCAGCAGCCGCCGTCCCGCTCAATCCGGCAGGTATCGGAGCTGTCCCATATCTGCATGGTGACGCCAATAACCTCATACCCCTCATTCTTCAGAAGCATAGCCGCGACAGAAGAATCCACTCCGCCGGACATGCCGACCACTACCCGTTTTTTCATTTTGATACCCTTGCGGCGCCTTTTACGGTGCCGCTGATTGGAACAGAACCTTCTCTTTTACTCAGATCTGGTGGCGCACTACTTCATACTCATCGTTGCTGCGGTAAAAGGGGCAGGAAAAAGACCGGGAGGTCAGAAGATGGTAATACTCGTCCTCATCCATGTCCGCCATGCACACATAGGATCCATCCTCCTCATCGTATTCATAGTTTGCGCAGAAATCGCAGCCTGCCGCACCTCTGTTCTTCATCATAATACCCCGCTGAGACCAAAATCCAGGAACGCTGTCTGATCGCATGCAAAGGGCATCCATATCCCACTGCCCTCCGGACTCCATGCTGTTTCTCAGAAATTCAGGAATTCATTCTTAATATACCCGGTTGTGCCGTTAAATTCGATCTTGGACCAGGTGTCTCCCTTCTCCAGAACCGTCACCTCAAAACCGCCCCAGACCGTGCCGACCCGCTCAGAGTCCGCGCTGGCCTCGCTACGGATTGAAACTGTGTCATTGGTCTTTGCTTTCTGCGTAGTCTTCGATGCTGCCGAAGCGCTGGAAGAAGATGTCTCCGTATCCGAAGCGCCGCTGTCCGCCGCGGCATCCTCCTGAGAATCTGTTCCAGCCTCGCCGCTCTCTGCGATCTCCGTAAAATATTCCGTCTTCACATAGCCGGTCTGGCCATCGAAGCTGATTTTGCTCCAGCCGTTTTCTTTTTTCTCCAGCAGTGGATACGACTTGTCCTTTTCCGTCTGCCCTATGATATCCGCATCCTCGGAGTCCGATTTTCTGACATTGATGACATCCGTCGCCCTGAGCGCAGATGCCTCCTGGCTCTGAGCCTCACTCTCCCCGTCTGATTTATCCGCGGCAGCGGAGGAAGTGGATGATGTCGATGCCTCGGAGGAACCCTTGGCATCCCCCAGTGCCTCAGCGACAGCCACCTGAATGGCATGATAGGTATCCGTAATATACTGCTTGAGATCCGAATCCGACGCGAGCAGAGCATTGTATTCCTCCTGCACACGGTTGTTCAGATCCACCACATCGACCTGCTGGGAAATGTCCCGGATGTAGGAAACGGTTTCCTGATCGCTCTCGTCCTCGTTGATGTACAGACCGCCCTGCGCATTCGTGCAGACATAAATGGTCTGCATTCCAGGGATGAGTTCATCTCTGTCCTTAAAACGAACCTGTGTCACCACAAAGCAGATATAAGAGCCGTTCTCTTTGCCCGGTTTTGTATAGACATCAATGGCCGGATAGCTGTCTATATAGTTAGCCAGTTCCGTGATCTGCACCTGTTCTGTCGCATCTAATCCGCTGGTGACAGCGGACACCGTACTGATGTCTCCATCAGCCAGCGCGTCAAAATAGGTCCGCATCAGGGCATTCACATCAGCATGGGCGTTCTTCTCCAGCTCCGGAATCTGCTCCTGCACGGTCTCCGCCGCGGCAGCATTAGATGCAGATTCTGCTGAGGCATCCTGTCGGCTGCGGTACGCCGCAAGCGCGAGCGCACAGACCGCCATGCTGACCAGGACCAGCGCCACCGGAATCAGCATCCGGTTATGATCTGCCGCCCGGTCCTTCAGCCCGAAGAAAAAATCGCTGATCCTGCTGCCTGCGGTTATTCTTCCCTTTCTGCTGTGTCCTTTGACCGCATTCGTTTCCGGTTTTGTTTTCTCATCTGATTTATTCGAATCCAGGTCGCCGTCGATTTCATCGAGGACCATATCATCCCTGTCTGGATCATAATCACTGTTCCACATGTGGTATTCAGCTCCTGCTCTGCCAGTACTCCGCATCAATGCAGGTCGTGCATCTCCCCTGCTGTATAATCAAAGGCGTCGGAGGCCTCCGTTCTATCCATTAGACTACGAGTGCATGCCGTGTGATTGTTCTCGCGAACATTGGTTATCATACCACATGCACTCTGTCATTGTCCAGAAAAAAACTGATTCTCACCGGACGGCACGAACGGCACGAACGAGGTTTCCCTGGATCCGGTCATAGTAATAGACGGAATCAGTGAGCACTTCCTCCGGCGCCACCTCCGTCTGATTGATATCCCGGACGATATGTTCCAGCGCAGCATAGTCCATTCCCGGCTCCTCCGGCACAAGAATCATCTCATGGATCGAGCTGGGAAGAACATAGAGATTGCATTTCCGCGACGATGCAAAGCTCTTTAAAATTCCGGGATAGAGGACGCAGACAGCGCCGAGATATTCCTGCCGGTTGCTGATGACATACATATCCTCTTCTACCTGTTCATTTGCGATGCTTTTTCGCGGCGGAATGCCAAGAACCTCCGTGATTCCTCGAATTCTTGCCGGGAGCAGCCGTTTCATGCTCGCCCATGCATCCTGCATCAGCCGGTCCTGTGAGACGCCCCATATCTGCATATGACGATGGTGGATCAGAACTGTGCCGCACCCGTTCCCATCCTGTCTGACAAAGAAATAGCAAACCAGCGCCATGTCCTCGATTTTGACATAAGGCACTTCCTTCAGAAGTTCCTGATTGCGCTGCGTGCCGATCAGCTTCAGTGCAAGTCTGCTCCGAATGCTGGTATAGTCCTCCATCATGTCTGGCTGAACATTCTGTGTCGGAAGACTGCTGCGTGCCTCCGTTAACATTCTTCTCGCAACACTTCCGATCTCTTCGCCCTCCTGTACCGCGCGGTAGCAGTCTTCCAGGCAGAAGACAGAGGAAATATCGCTGCCCGCCCTGCGGAAACAGCAGCCTGTGTTCCGGACGCCGTTATTGCGGAGCAGTTCCTGCACCTGAATCTGCTCATCCGGCTCTGTCAACTCCTGCAGTACACGGGTAAACTGGTCCCGAAACTCCTTCATGGGTATTGTCTGTCTGCTCATAATAAACCCCTTCTCATGCAAAAAAAAGACAATGGATCAGACATCCATTGTCTTTACTCCGCTCATGTCCGGGGCATGAGACCGGCAGAACCGCGAGGCTGTTATGCTCTGGAGAGATATTCGCCGGTTCTGGTATCAATCTTGACCTTATCGCCGATGTTGACAAACAGCGGAACATTGATCTGTGCACCGGTTTCGACCGTGGCAGGTTTCGTCGCGCCGGTAGCCGTGTTCCCCTTGAAGCCGGGTTCCGTCTCCGTCACTTCGAGTTCCACAAAGAACGGCGCCTCGACTGCATAGATATTGCCGTTGTACGAATCCAGCTTAACCTGCTCGTTCTCCTTGACAAACTTCAGACTGTCGCCGACCACTTCCTGCGGAAGTGCGACCTGTTCATAGGTCTCGTTGTCCATGAAGTTGTAAAGATCGCCATCCTGGTACAGGTACTGATACTCCTTGGACTCGATGCGAGCCTGAGGGAACTTCTCGGTAGGACGGAACGTTCTCTCGGTCACACCACCGTTGATGACATCCTTCAGCTTCGTACGAACAAAAGCAGCGCCCTTGCCGGGCTTAACATGCTGGAATTCCACAATCTGGCAAACCTGTCCGTCAATTTCAATGGTTACGCCGTTTCTGAAATCACTAGCAGAAATCATAAGATAGCCTCCTGAAAAAAATCACGTCACACACGTGATCAAGTTTATAGTATTAGCCCGGAATTTTCAAGAATCAGATTCAATTTTATGCCCATTTGACGCGTCTTTTGCGGTTTCCCCGGCGGCGTTCTGTTCCCTGATCCAGTCCATAGCCTCCAGATAGCCGTTAAGTCCATGGCCTGCGATTTGCAAATCGCAGGCCGGTGCAGTCACACTGTTTGCCCGCCACGCTTCCCGGCTGTGAATATCAGAAATGTGAACCTCCACCTTCGGCACAAAGACGCTTCGGAGGGCATCGTGAATCGCATAGCTGTAATGCGTGAATGCACCCGGGTTGATGACGACGCCATCGGTGCCGTCATAGTAAGCCTGCTGCAAACGGTCAATGATCGCTCCCTCGTGATTGCTCTGATACGTTTCCACCGTGACTGCGATGTCCCTGGCATGATTTTGAATCATTGTCACCAGAGCATTGTAGCTCTGCGTCCCATAGATACTCTTTTCCCGAATCCCAAGAAAATTCAGATTCGGCCCATTGATCACAAGAATGTTCATTACTGCCTCCACGGGACTGTCTCCCCGATTCCTGCGCTGTCTATTCTCCCAGAATGATCCGGGCGGTCCAGGCCGGTGTGCTTTCATCCACATCCAGAATGCGGTCCGCTGCCGCCTGGTACATTGGTTCGCGGAAATCCATGAGTTCCCGCACCTTTTTCTCCCGGTCCGGACCCTGCAGAAGCGGTCTCTTCCGATCTCTCCGCAGACGTTTCAGCACGGTTTCCGGCCGAATGCGGAGGTAGATCACCTCACCGATCTGACGGAGCAGTTCGCGATTTTCTTCCCGCAGAACGATGCCTCCCCCTGTGGAGATAACCATTCCTGCTGCCATGCCGCCCTCTTCCACGGAACCCGCTCCTGCCTCGCGGCATAACCGGGTCAGGAGTGCCGTCTCTGCATCCCGGAAGGCTACCTCTCCGTCTTCCTTGAAAATCAGCCCGATGGTTTTACCGGCGGCCCGCTCGATCAGAGAATCCGTATCCCTGAGTGTATATCCATAGTGTGTGGACAGATAGCGGCTCACCGTCGTTTTTCCGCTTCCCATAAAACCGATGATTACGTAATTTTTGCTCATATTCTGATTTCCGTCAGACAATCAGGCTCAGTTCGCCGAGCACCTTTGCCGCCTCCGCGCCATCGACCCGGCAGCCCGTCCACTTTTCAAAAGCTTCGATTCCCTGATACAGCAGCATGACCAGTCCGTTCATTGTCCGGCCCCCGTGTTCTCTCACTCGCCGCAGGAATACCGTTTCCCCCGGGCGGTAGATCACATCGAAGGCAAAATCTGTCCTCGCCAGGAGTTCTTCCGCGCCTGCCACACCTGCCAGCGGGTCATCCTCCACGCGCGGATAAAGCCCTGCGCTTGTGCACTGGATCGTGATACAGCCGGCATCCGGAAGAAAATCCGAAAGCTCCCGGAGCGCTCCCGCGCGCAGCCTCACTGTGGGATAGAAACGCCCGATATCAGCCGACAGCTGCCTGGCCCGCTCCGCCGTGCGGTTCACAATCGTGAGAGATTCAGCTCCCTCAGCAGCGCACAGGAATCCAGCCGCTCTGGCCGCGCCGCCTGCGCCGAGCAGGACGACATGCCGTCCGCGGAGCGAAACCGCTGCCTGCTCAAAAGATCTGCGGAGTCCGGCCACGTCGGTGTTGTATCCCAGATATCCGCTGTCGCCCCGCACCAGGGTGTTGACTGCGCCTATCTGCTTCGCCAGCGGGTCTGCCGCTTCGAGGAACGGAATCACCGCATTTTTGTAAGGGACAGTGACATTGAGTCCAAGTAAGCCGGTTGCAAAAGCACCACGCACCGCATCTCCCAGGCGGCCTGGATCCGTCACGGCGAGCGGAACGTAGACCAGATTCTGGCCGAGATCCTGCGCGAGCGTATTGTGAATCTGGGGCGAGACGGAATGAGAGACCGGATTCCCCAGAAGTCCGCAGACTGCTGTGGTTCCTGTAACCGCGTTGTTCATGTCAGTTTTCCCCTTCCTTTTCTGCGCCCGCGGCTTCCCGCTGCATGTTCCGCATTGTCCCGGGTCTTCCGTCATACACTCCATACAACTGCGGATAGCTGCCGTCCGCATTCTTTGGAAGAAGGACCGTCGGGAGCGTCCGTCCCCCTTCGCCGGCAGCTCTCTCCTGTTCCGCGTGAAACCGTGCATACGCGCGAAGCACCGGCTTCTCCAGCTTCCGCTTGAGCATAATCTGCAGCTCTTCCTTCGGGTGGACCGGCTTGACGAGAACCGCTCTGATTCCGGCACGCCGCGCTCCCCAAATATCAGTAAAAATCTGATCTCCGACAAACAGCGTATTTTCTGTTCCGGTATGCATCATTTCCATTGCCTGCCGATAGCCCTTCGGAGACGGCTTTCCGGCGAGACATATATATTGCTCCCCCACCGTTTCGGCAAACAGTCTGACCCGCGGCTCCGTATTGTTGGAAAGAAACACCGCCTGCAGACCAATCGCATGGAAATGCTGAAACAGGGCCTTCGCACGGGCATCGGCCGGCGCGCCGTGCGGGACAAGCGTGTTATCCACGTCGTATATCACGCCGCGGTATCCCTCCCTGTAAAGGCGATCATAGTCAATGATGTAAGCGGAATCCGCTATTTCATCTGGAAACAAATTTTGAAACATAACGGTGCAGCTCCTGAAGAAGAAAAGACGAGAGCTATCTGCACGGTTCCTCTTCCTTTGAAAGCATCCCCTTGAGCTCACTCATGAAGTCGTCCACGCTCTTGAATTCCCGGTAAACTGAGGCGAACCGGACGTAAGCGACCTGGTCGAGATCCTTCAGTTTCTTCATGACAAGGCCGCCGATCTCTCTCGTCGAGATCTCCTTCTCTTCTCTCGAGAAAATGTCGGTCTCGATTTCATCGACCGCCCGTTTGATTTGATCATTGCTGATCGGTCTCTTGTAACATGCCCTGACAATTCCGCCCTCTATTTTCGCCCGATTGTACGGCTCCCGATTGTTATCTTTCTTGATCACCACAAGCGGAATGGTCTCAATCTTCTCATACGTTGTGAACCGTTTCCCGCAGGCATCGCAGATCCGCCGTCTGCGGATGGAAGTGTCCTGATCTGCCGGTCTTGAATCAATCACTCTGGTATCTTCCTTGCCGCAATAGGGACATTTCATGGCTGCCATTCCTCCCTGAATGCTTTGATTATGGCTATATGTGAAACTATTGTCAATCGATTTCCGGCAGGGACTTGAAACTGTCTCCGCAGTATTGTATACTGTTCGAGTCGAAAGGCGATGCAGTTGTAGTTCATTGGTAGAACACCAGCTTCCCAAGCTGGGGAGGCGGGTTCGATTCCCGTCAGCTGCTGGATGAACGCAGAAGCGATATGCTTCTGCGTTTTTTATATGGCGGCGGGCAAGAAGCCATGATGCAGACCTGCCTGCAAATCCTGCCTTCAGTTCTTGAAGCTGTGAATCGGCGCCGGAATTCTGCCCTTCCGGCTGACAAACTCGGAGCAATCGTACCGGTTCACGGGCATGATCGGCGCATAGCCGAGAAGTCCGCCAAATTCCACCGTATCTCCCACACCCTTTCCGATGACCGGAATGACGCGGACTGCGGTTGTCTTGGCGTTGACCATGCCGATTGCCATCTCATCCGCGATGATGCCGGAAATGGTCGTCTCCTTTGTATCCCCCGGGATTGCGATCATATCAAGCCCGACCGAACAAACACATGTCATCGCTTCCAGCTTTTCGATGGTCAGCGCGCCGCACTCCGCGGCGCGGATCATACCCTGATCCTCAGAGACCGGAATAAATGCGCCGGACAGACCTCCGACATAGGAGGAAGCCATGACGCCGCCTTTTTTCACCTGATCATTGAGCAGGGCAAGTGCAGCGGTCGTGCCCGGCGCGCCCGCCTGCTCAAGGCCCATCTCACACAGAATATCGGCCACCGAATCGCCGATGGCCGGCGTCGGCGCGAGGGAAAGATCGACAATGCCGAACGGTACATGCAGCCTTTTCGATGCCTCCTGCGCCACCAGCATTCCCACGCGGGTGACCTTGAATGCGGTCTTTTTCACTGTTTCGCACAGCACCTCAAAACTTTCTCCGTGGATACTTTCCAGTGCTGTTTTCACAACGCCCGGTCCGCTCACGCCCACATTGATAATCCGGTCCGCCTCTGTCACGCCATGAAACGCGCCGGCCATAAACGGGTTGTCATCGGGTGCGTTGCAAAACACGACCAGTTTGGCACAGCCCAGAGAATCCTTGTCCTTCGTCAGTTCCGCAGTCTGTTTGAATATCTTCCCCATCAGGCGGACTGCATCCATATTGATACCCGTCCGCGTGGAGCCGAGACAGACGGAGGCACAGACCAGTTCTGTCTGAGACAGTGCCTCCGGAATAGAGCGGATCAGAAGTTCCTCGGCCGGTGTCATACCCTTTGACACCAGAGCTGAAAAACCGCCGAGAAAGTTCACATGCACCTCATGGGCGGCTTCATCCAGCGTTTTTGCGATGCGGACGTAGTCCCCGGTGCTGCGGCAGGCAGCGCCAGCCACGAGAGATATCGGCGTCACCGAAATGCGTTTGTTGACAATCGGAATGCCGAAATCCGCGGAGATTTCCTCCCCTGTCTTCACCAGTTCCCGCGCGCTTTGTACGATTTTGTCATGGATTTTGCTGCAAAGTCTGTCAAGGTCAGCATCTGCGCAGTCGAGAAGGGAGATGCCCATCGTGATGGTCCGGACATCCAGGTTCTCCTGGTCAATCATTTTATTGGTTTCACTTACTTCTCTGAAATTGATCATCGTCCGCTCCTGCCCCGTGCCTGTCATCTGATATAGATAAAGTTCCACTTCTCAGGAGATCGCTCATCCCTGGATCTCTCCGTCTGCCGCTTCTCCAGACTTCGCATACATCAGATTCGATGCATGGAATCAAAGATCTCTTCCTTCTGACAGCGGATCTGAACGCCAATCTTTTGTTCCCCGATCCGGGTCAGCTCCGCGCTCATGGTGCTGAACGGTTCCTGAAGTGCAGAAATATCAACAACCATCATCATGTTGAAATAACCGTCCACGATGGTCTGTGAAATGTCCAGAATATTGATTCTGTGCTCCGCAAGATAAGTGCAGATACGTGCGATGATACCGACGGTATCCTTGCCGACAACCGTGATGATAGCTTTCTTCATAACCGGTTCCTCTCTGCCGCGATTTGCAGCCTGATGATTTAGATGGGACGGACATCCCTCCTGTTTCCCATCGGATGATGTCCCTGGGGAAAGGAATGCTTCACCATGAGACGATTTCAGACATATTCCGCCGTCTGGCTACATGGATCGGAAGATCGTCCGGACGGTATCCGGATCCCCCATCCATGATTTCCACGCGGACCGTCTCGAAGGCAAGCTCAGGAAGATTGTTTTCCTCGCTCAGATGCCCGAGAAAGATGGCCTTCAGATGATGATTCAGTATGCGGTTCAGCAGTTCCCCGGAGCTTGCATTGGACAGATGTCCGCGATCACTGAGAATCCGGCGTTTCAAAGAATAAGGATACGGACCAACCTGCAGCATGTTGACATCATGATTTGCCTCAAGAAGCAAAACATCCGAATCCTGCAGGCATTCAACCGTATAATCGGTGTAGCATCCGAGATCGGTGCAGACGCAGGCCTTCTTTCCGCCGTGCAGGAAACGATAGCCCACCGGATCTGCCGCATCATGCGAGATATGAATCGGACAGACCGTGATATCGCCGACCGTGGTTTTGACATCCGGTCTGACCGCAATGAAGCGGTCAGGATCAATTTCCCGCCCGCCCGTCGTGCTGCGGACAGCCTCGATCGTCCCCGGTGTCGCATAGATCGGCGCATCTGTCTGTTTCGCAATCAGCCGCAGACCCGCGATATGGTCGGAATGCTCATGTGTGAGAAAAATGCCGTCGATATCCTTAAGCGACAGATCCATCTGCTTCAGACACTCCGCCGTTTTCTTCCGCGTCAGACCCACATCTACAAGAAGGTGCGTTCTGTCCGAATCAATGCAGGTACAGTTCCCGCTGCTTCCGCTTCCAAAACTAACAAATCTCATACTCACCCTTATGCCATGCGATCTGCGGTATCCGCGCGGAATCTGCGGTTCCGTCCGAGCGCATCCATGACCTGCCGCTCCATCGATGCGGCTGTGCCGCTGTTGTCGATGACAATATCGCAGTATTTGCGGAATTCCGCATCACTTAGCTGCGCCCTCATCATCGCATCCATCTTATCATCGGAATATCCGCGGGAGGCCCTCAGACGCGCTCTCCGGATTTCTTCCGAACAGTAAATATACCACATTTCATCCACAAACTTAAGAAACCCGTTTTCAATCAGCAGCGCAGCCTCGAGGAAGAAGTAATCATATACGCCCTCCTCTTCCGCCGCCTCCATCTCCTGCAGGATAAACCGGATGACAGCAGGATGGATCAGCGCATCCACCCTGGCGCGGAGCGCCGCGGAACGATAGATCCGGCGTGCTGCCTCCGCCCGGTCAAACGGCCCGCCTTTCTCCGGCACGAGAATGCCGTCCCCAGGCTTGCGGTATTCCTCCAGCAGAGCGATCATTGGCGCATAGCAGATGCCACCCGGCTCCTCGAGAGCTCTGGCTGCCTCGTCGGATTTCAGAATCCGGCAGCGCGTATGGCCGCGAAGAAAATCCAGAACAGTTGATTTCCCGCACCCAACTCCTCCGGTAATTCCTATTTTTCTCACAGTTCCTCCCTGCTTCGCCTGACAGCGATCCGGCTTCACGAAAGACTATTTTGCCTCATACCAGTCACTTCCGCTGTGCACATCGGTTTCCAGCCGAACCGGAAGGTTCGCCGCCCCCGTCATTTCTTCTGTCAAAATAGACCTGACCGCCTCCTCCTCGCCCGGCGCCGTTTCCACCAGCAGCTCGTCGTGAATCTGCAGAATCAGACGGGATGCTCTGTCTTCCCGGAGCAGCCTCTCCCAGACGCGGATCATGGCAATTTTCATAATATCGGCAGCGGTGCCCTGGATCGGCGCGTTCATGGCCACGCGTTCTCCGAACTGTCTGGTCATGAAATTGGAATTTTTCAGCTCCGGGATCGGTCTGCGGCGGTGGAAAAGCGTCAGAGAATAGCCCCTCTCCTTCGCCTCCCTGACACAACGGTCCAGATAGACCCGAATACCAGGATACGTTTCAAAATAAGAATCAATATATTTCTGTGCCTCGCTGCGTGAGATATCGATATTTTCCGCCAGACCGAAGGCGCTGATCCCATAGACAATGCCAAAATTGACTGCCTTGGCATTTCTTCTCTGCAGTGGCGTCACTTCATCAAAGGGCACATGAAAAACCTTCGAAGCTGTGATACGGTGAATATCCCGGTTCTCGCGGTAAGCCCGGATCAGTTCCTCATCGCCGGACATGCTGGCGAGAATGCGCAGCTCAATCTGGGAATAGTCGGAATCTGTAAAGCTGTATCCCTCTCCTGGCACAAATGCCTTCCGAATGAGCCGTCCCATTTCGGTCCGCATCGGGATATTCTGCAAATTCGGATCGCTCGAGCTGATACGTCCTGTTGCTGTAATGGTCTGATGAAACACGGTATGAATCCGGCTGTCCGGTCCGATGTAATCGGAGAGTCCGTCTGCATAGGTAGACTTCAGCTTTGTCACTGCGCGATATTCCAGAACGTCACGAACCGCGGGACAGTCCGGTGCAAGTCGGTTCAGTACATCAGCCGCGGTGGACCATCCTGTCCTGGTCTTTTTGCCGCCTGGCAGCTTCATCTTTTCAAACAGCACCTGCCCCAGCTGCTTTGGCGAACTGATATTGAATTCAGTCCCTGTTTCCTCATAGATCCGCTGTTCCAGTTCAGCCGCCTGTTTGCCGAGCTCATTGCTATAATCCTTCAGCGCCTGCGGAAGGATGCGGATGCCTATCCGCTGCATATCATAGAGAATATAAGACAGTGGAAGCTCCATCCGATCATAGAGTTCCCACATTTCTTCCTCTCTGAGCTTTTCTATCAGAATCGGCGCAGCGTTCCTGAGTCCGTCAGCCATGGCACAGGCATACTGCCCGGCTTTTGCCGGGTCCGTACGGAACGCCTCCGAAACACTCTTTTTCCCAAACATCTGTACAAAGGCAGGGGGCACGACTCCTGCGTATTCGCTCAGACATTCCTCTGCGGTATAATCACTCTTCAGCGGATTGAGAAGATAGCAGCCCAGCAGCGCATCAAACAGACCGTTCAGATGGATTCCCTGCCGAAATTCATCCTGCGGACGGATGGCGAGATACGGATACAGGCTCTTATAATCGAAGCCGCAGAGCGTTCTGCCCTCCCCGCTGCCAGCGAGTATACGGAGCTGTCCAAGCTTTTCCACGAGATACTGTTCACCATCAGTCAGATCTCTTCCAGTACTCTCCCCGCAGAACGTTCCCTCTGTTTTTCCTTCAGCTGCCTCCGTTCTTTCTCCGGCTTGCGTCTTTTCTTCCGGAGCTTCGCCATCCGGCACAAAATAATATGTCGTCCCCGGTATGCTGACCGCTGCCGCGTAGAGTCTGTCGCTCTCCTCCAGCAGGTACAGACCGGCCACAGCGGGTGCGTCCTTCCCCGCGCGGCGGAACTGTCCCTTAATTACAGCAAAAGCATCCTCTGCCTCACTACGGTTTCTGATTTCCAGAATTTTCTGACCGGCTGCCGCCGTCTCCTCTCTCCGGTCTGCCGCCGCGCCGTTGGCTGCCGCATCGTCAAAACGCGAAAGAAAAGCCTTGAAATTCAGCTCAGTGAAGATCGCATAAGCTTCCCTGGTGTAAAAATTGCCGATCTCCGCCCTTTCCCAGTCGATCGGAAAATCGAGATCTGTCCGGATCGTAGCCAGATCCAGGGAGAGATAGGCCTGATCCCGGTAGTTTTCCAGATTTTCCCGGAGAGATTTTCTCGTGATTTCATCCAGATGGGCATAGACGCCGTCGACTGAGCCATAGCGCTCAATCAGCTGATGGGCCGTTTTTTCTCCCACTTTTGGCACGCCCGGAATGTTATCGGCGGTATCGCCCATAAGTCCCTTGATCTCAATCACCTGACGGGGCGTGATCTGATAGCGCGCAGATACATCTTCCGGATGGTAATTCTCGATGGTCGTCTGACCATGTATCGTTTTGGGAATGCGGACACAGATTTTGTCTGTCGCGACCTGCAGAAGATCTCTGTCCCCGGACACCAGAGAAACCGTCATGCCCCCGCGCTCCGCTCTCTTTGCACAGGTGCCGAGAATATCGTCTGCCTCAACTCCGGCCCTGGAAATATGTTCCACTCCCATGGCTGTCAACACAGAGCGCAGCAGCGGCACCTGTGTCCGAAGCTCCTCCGGCATCGGCCTGCGCGTCCCCTTGTAGGCCGCATACATTTCATGCCGGAATGTCGGTGCATGTTCGTCAAAGGCGACAATCAGATAATCCGCTTTTTCCTCGTCCAAAATTCGGAACAAAATGTTCAGGAACCCATAGACCGCCCCTGTATGAACGCCCTTGCTGTTGGTTAGATCCGGCATGCCGTAGAAGGCACGATTGATGATGCTGTGCCCATCGATCAGAATCAGTTTTTTATGCATCGTTTCAGTCATATCGTTACCCCGTACTGCGTCCTGTGGGTGCTCACCGGTAGGCCATCCATAGAATCAGGCAGGTGCCGACGGCAGTGAGGGTCAAAATTTCGAGAACCACCGCCGCGCTGCCCAGTCTTCTCCGGCGCAGATTTGTCTCCCTGGCCAGTTCGATCCGCCCGCTCAACTCATTCTGCAGATGGAACGTCTCCCCCGTCTCCAGCTTCGGAAGTCCGGCATACACCAGAAACTGAATGCTGAGTTCCTCACGGCAGGATCTGCAGTGATCATAATGATCAAGAAATTCCCTCTCCGTTCTGTTGTCGAGCCTGTCCCGCAGAAAATCCGGAATCAATTTTTCAAATGTCTTGTGGTCCATGGAAAAAAGTATAGCACAGAAAGAGAGGCCGCAGAAGCGCAATCAGCGCTCCCGCGGCCCCTCTCTCTGTGTCCCTGTAGCCGGCACAATGTCATCACGTATCGATGTCACTCGCAATTTTCTCATGCAGGAAAAGGGACTTGAACCCTCACTCAATTGCTTGAAACAGATTTTGAGTCTGTCGCGTCTGCCGATTCCGCCATTCCTGCAGATATACCCGGCGCTCCGGAGAAGCGCCGGGTACTTTTATATTATACCACTCAGCACCCTGCTTTGTCGAATTTTATCTTCCCATAATACGGTGTCTGATCGAGTGTTGCAAAATAATCCCTCGCAGTTTCCGGCCTGCGGATTTCCTGAACCGTGCCGTCCTCATGGAGCAGCAGCTCTGCGCTCCACAGCTTGCCGTTGTAGTTGTATCCCATGGAGAATCCATGCGCGCCGGTGTCATGAATATACAGATAGTCTCCCATCTCGATCTTCGGCAGACAGCGGTCGATCGCAAATTTATCATTGTTCTCACAGAGAGAACCGGTTATATCATACTTGTGATCGCACGGCGCATTTTCCTTGCCGAGCACCGTGATGTGATGGTACGCGCCATACATGGCCGGACGCATCAGATTGCAGGCGCAGGCATCCACGCCGATATATTCCTTGTAGATATGCTTCTCATGGATCGCCTTCGTGATCAGCGCGCCGTACGGTCCCATCATGAACCGTCCCATCTCCGTGAAAATGCGGACGCCGCCCAGCCCTGCCGGAACCAGGATTTCCTCAAATTTCCGACGAACTCCCTCTCCGATTGCGCGAATATCATTGGGTTCCTGATCCGGGCGATACGGAATGCCGACACCGCCTGAGAGATTGATCAACGTGATGTCTGCGCCAGTCGCCTGTTTCAGCTCCACGGCAAGTTCAAAGAGCTCCCCGGCCAGCTTTGGGTAATACTCGTTGGTTACGGTATTGCTCGCGAGGAACGCATGCAGACCGAAGTGACGCACTCCCTTCGACTGCAGAATGCGGTATGCCTCGAACAACTGTTCCTTCGTCATGCCGTACTTAGAATCGCCGGGATTGTCCATGATGCCGTTGCTCATGGCAAAAACTCCGCCAGGATTGTAGCGGCAGCACATCGTTTCCGGAAATTTACCGCCGAGCACCCGATCCACCGAATCGATCATCGTAATATCGTCGAGGTTGATGATGCCGCCGAGTTCTGCCGCCAGCCTGAACTCCTCGTCCGGCGTATCATTGGAGGAAAACATGATGTGATCGCCATGTGCTCCCACGGCATCCGACAGAAGAAGCTCCGTGTCGCTGGAGCAGTCAAACCCGCAGTCGTACTCCTGCAGAATATCCATGAGATACGGATTCGGCGTTGCCTTGACCGCGAAAAATTCACGGAAGCCGGGATTCCAGGCAAAGGCTTCCTTCACGGCTCTGGCGTTCTCCCGGATCCCCTTCTCATCATAGAGATGGAACGGCGTCGGATATTTTGCCGCAATCTGCTCGACCTGTTCCCGGGTCACAAATGGAATTTTCTTCATGATTTTCTCTCCCTCGCCGCGTGAGGCGGCGTACACGATGTCGCTGCTGCTGTTCAGAGCGCTTTATCTTCTGGCAAAGCTCCGTTTCGGTCGATGCCGCAGACCGGATTCTGCGGAGCCTGACCGCTACAATTGCCAGTTGATCGGACTCACCCCGTTTTTCTCCAGAAAAGCATTGCACTGTGAGAAATGGCGGCAGCCAAAGAAACCGCGGTAAGCAGACAGAGGACTCGGATGCGGCGCCTTCAGTACCAGATGTCGGGGGTTGGTGAGCATCGATGCTTTCTGCTGTGCCGGCGTCCCCCACAGCATAAAAACAATCGGCCTGTCCTGCCCGTTTACCGCGCGGAGAATGGCATCCGTGAACTGCTCCCAGCCATGTCCCTGATGAGAGAACGCCTGGTGTGCCCGCACCGTGAGCACAGTGTTGAGAAGAAGGACACCCTGCCTCGCCCAGGGCGTGAGGTTGCCGCTCTTCGGCATGGTGCAGCCCAGATCATCGTGCAGCTCGCGAAAAATATTGACAAGAGAAGGCGGCATGTCCACACCGTCCTCCACCGAGAAAGAGAGGCCCATCGCCTGATGTTCATTGTGGTATGGGTCCTGCCCGAGAATGACCACCTTTACTTCATGGAGCGGGGTCAGATGCAGCGCCTGAAAAATGAGATCCGCGGGCGGATAGACCACATGATTCTGATATTCTCCCCTGACAAAATAATAAAGTTCCCGATAATACGGCTTCTTGAACTCGGCACTGACTGCCGGAAGCCAATCGTTCGTGATTGCTCCCATCGTTCAGGACTCCCCTTCGCCGGACATCGTCCCATCCACAGAGCTCAGGATTTCCCTGACATACGCATAGGTCCGCGCGATGGAGCGAAGCGAAATGTGTTCCTTCGGCGTGTGGATATCATGAATATCCGGTCCGATTGAAACAGCATCAAGCCCGGGAATTTTATCTGACAGCAGACCGCACTCGAGTCCGCCGTGGATGACCAGTACTCTGGCTTTTTTTCCGGCATGCTGCTCATAAAGTGCGGCGCACTGATCGCGAAACGCAGACACCGGTACAAATTCCCATGCCGGATATGCGCTCAGCTGCTTCACCGATGCGCCGACTGCCTCCCCCAGGGCAAAGAGACGGGCGCATAATGCCTCCTTTTGTGAATTGATACTGCTCCGGACAAGGAATACGGCTTTGACACCGCTCTCCTCTGTCTGCAGAACGCCCAGATTGAGCGAGGTCTGCGGTGCGGTTCTGTCCTGCGGTGTGTATTCCATCACCCCCTGCGGGAAGCAGGCCAGGAATTCGATCAGCCCCGCTGCTGTGTGTCTGGTGAATACAGTCTCTTTTCTTTCCTTCCCGAAGGTAATGCCGATCTCAATACCCGGATCTGTCTCCTGGTATTCCCTGCGGATCTGCGCAGAGAGGGTCCGGACCTTTGCCTCCACCTCCGCTGTATGGGTATCCTCCGGGAAAAGCAGAAGTGCCTCCGCTTCCCGGGTGATCGCATTATCCTTTGTGCCGCCGCTGACCTTTGCTACGCGAAGCGGGAATTCCTGGCAAAGCATATAAAGAGCTCGCCCCAGCAGAGCGTTTGCACTAGCTCTGCCGAGTCCGATCATTTCACCGGAATGTCCGCCGAGAAGTCCCTCCACAGTCAGTCTGGCCGGAACACCTTTCTTTCTCTTCCGCTCCTGCATGGGCTCGGAAAAGGTGAAGGAAATCACCGCGCCGCCTGCACAGCCCGCCGTGATTAACCCCTCTTCCTCGGAATCCAGATTGAGAAGAAGCCGCCCCCTGAGGTCCGAGCAGTCAAGCGCCACTGCGCCGTCCATCCCTGTCTCCTCATCCACAGTGAAGATGCATTCGAGTGCCGGATGCGAGAGCGTATCGTCTGCCAGAACCGCCAGCATCATGGCGACGCCGATCCCGTCATCCGCTCCCAGCGTCGTGCCATCCGCATGCAGCGTGTCGCCATCCGGATCGAGAACCAGATGAATCGGCTCCTTCTCCATATCCAGAGAGACGCCCGCGTTCTGCTCGCAGACCATATCCATGTGTCCCTGCAGGATCAGCACCGGCGCCTTCTCATAGCCCGACGAGGCCTCTTTCCGGATGATACAGTTTCCAATCCGGTCTCTCGTGCAGGACAGCCCTCTCTTTTCTGCAAAATCCTCTATATATCCGCTGATTTTGTCTGTGTTTCCGGAGCCGTGCGGAATCCGTGCAAGTTCCTCAAAATAATGCAGAACATCCTGCGGTTCTTTTCCTTCAAATAAATCACTCATAGCTTTCTCCATGACGTATAGATCGTATTGCCCTCCGTGCTCTGCTTACAGGCGTACAGGGATTTTTTCTCCGCGAAGGTATTCCTTCAGCTCCCGGATGCCAAGCTCCCGATAATGAAAGAGCGATGCCGCCAAAGCTGCATCGGCACCTCCCTGCGTCAGTGCCCTGCGGAAATCTTCCTTCCTGCCTGCGCCGCCGCTGGCAATGACCGGAACGGGGACCGCATCGGCGACCGCCCGTGTCAGCGTCAGATCATACCCCTTTTTCGTTCCGTCGGCGTCCATCGAAGTGAGCAGAATCTCTCCAGCGCCGAGTGCGCAGGCCTTCTCCACCCATGCAAGGACATCCTGCCCTGTGTCAATCCGTCCGCCGCTGCGGTAAACTGTCCATCCGTCCTCCCTCGTCCAGACATCACCATTCCGGCCGGTGATCGGCGTGCCATCCGGATGCACCCTCCGCCGTCTGGCATCCACGGCGAGTACGATACACTGCGCACCGAAAGCATCCGCCCCCTCCCGGAGGAGCTCCGGGTTCAGAATGGCGGCAGAATTGACAGAGATTTTGTCTGCCCCCTCCCGGAGGATGGAACGCATATCATCCACTGTGCGGATGCCGCCTCCCACTGTAAAGGGAATGAATACCCGCTCCGCGACGCGACGCACCATGTCGGCGACCGTCCTTCGCGCATCGCTCGTGGCGGTGATATCAAGAAAAACCAGCTCATCGGCTCCTTCGCGGGAGTACGCCTCTCCCTGTTCCACCGGATCCCCTGCGTCGCGCAGAGAGACGAAGTTGATTCCCTTGACAACCCTTCCGTTTTTTACATCGAGACAGGGAATAATACGTTTTGTCAGCATCCTGATATCCTCTTCTCCTCCGTTCCTTTGCCGCATGCAGATCCATTCCTGACAGACAGAAAATTCTTCAGGATCTGCTGTCCGACCTCCGCACTCTTTTCCGGATGAAACTGACAGGCAAAGACATTGCCCTGTTCCACGGAGGCAGTGAGCGGTGCACCGTATTCCGTCACGGCGGTGACGACCAAAGGATCCGCCGGCACAACATAATAGGAGTGAACAAAGTAGACATAAGAATGCTCAGGCACACCGTTAAAAAGCCTGCCTGCCCTCGGATAGGACAGGTCATTCCAGCCGATCTGCGGAATCTTCCGCTCCTCTCCCTCCGGTATCCGGCGGCAGATACCTTTGAAAATGCCGAGTCCCCTGACTCCGGGTGTCTCCTCACTCTCCTCAAACAAAATCTGCTGCCCAAGACAGATGCCCAGGAACGGGGTGCCACGCTCTGTCACCTCGCGGATCACAGGTTCGAGTCCATAGGTACGGATGCGCTCCATGGCCTCGCCGAATGCGCCGACTCCGGGCAGAATGACATGATCCGCGGACAAAATGACAGCCGCATCTCTGGTTGTCACTGCCTCCTGCCCAAGCAGCCGAAGGGCATTCATCACACTTCGGATATTCCCGGCGTCATAATCAATCACTGCTACCATGATCGTCCCTCTGCTTTACATTTTCTCTGATCATACCACGGATCTGTCATTTTCGCTCTGCCCAGTTTCCTGAAGATTCAACAGATCAGACAGCCTGTCCTGTGGCTCCGGTTCCGGCGCGGTCTCCATTGCCTCGTTCCTGGTTCTGACCGTGAACCAGAATTCTACGCCATTCTCCCGGTTGATGACGCCATATTGTTCCCGGAGCAGTTCCATGATCGCCTTGACGATCGAAAGACCGATGCCACTCCCCCCGTATGCCCGGGTGCGGGCTTTGTCAACCTTGTAAAATTTTTCCCAGATACGCGGGATAGATTCCGCCGGAATTGGCTTTCCGGTGTTGAATACCGAAACTCTGACGCGGTTCTTCTCCGCTTCCTCCAGGAGCCTGATCTCAATTCTGCCCCGCTCTGTGCCGTCCACCTCGACATGATGACAGGCGTTGCTGAAATAATTGGTAAACACCTCCTCCAGCAAAAAGGAATCTGACCAGACCATCATTTCCTTCTCTCCCGGTGCAGGGTTCATTGTCACTACCGCCTGCTTTTCCTCTACCAGTTTTTTTTCTGTCTCAAGGCAGTGAGCAAGGAGTCCGACCAGATCAAAATGCTCCATGTTTACCGTCTCTCCGCCAAATTCCAGATGATTGAGGGACAGAAGCTTCTGTACCATGCTGTTCATCTTCCCGGCTTCATCCACTATCACGCTGGCGTAGTAGTCGCGGCTCTCCGGGTCGTCGTTCACGCAGTCCTCCAGTCCTTCTGCGTATCCCTGAATGAGTGCAATGGGTGTCTTCAGCTCATGCGTGACGTTGGACAAAAATTCCTTGCGCATGTCATCGATCTGTTCCTTCTTTCGGATATCCTCCTCCAGCCTGGCATTGGCGTCCTTCAGCTCCGAGATCGTCTTTTCCAGCGTGCTGCTCAGTTCATTGATATTGCTGCCGAGCTGCCCCACCTCCGTGCGGTCGTGCCCCGAATATTTGGCGCTGAAATCCAGCTGATTCATGCGGTCAGACACCGCAGTGAGCTCAAGAATCGGTCTGGTGATACGGCGGCTCATCGTCAGTGCCGCAGTCAATCCAATTGCCAATGCAATCACGGCTGTATAGAGGAAAAACCGGTTGGCAATCGAAGCCGCATCCTGAATACTTTCAAGAGGCGAACGCAGTAGAAACAGGTATCCGTTGTCCAGCGTTCCCCACAGCTCCATATAACGGCTCGCGGTACTCCTGTCCAGCACGGTCTGAAGCGTGTAGTGATCGTTTTTCATGAGAATTTCGAGAATGTATGTGACAAAGTCACCGGGCATGGAACCCTCGCTGCTCTCCTCGTCCGATTCGAGACTTTTCTGATTGTCCACCTGTCCTGAGTCGGAAGAACCCTCCTCCATCTTCCCTGCCTCGGAAGACGAGATCTGCTGATTCATGTCGAACATATTGTCATACAGACGCTTCATGAGAATGCCGGGGTTGGTGGAGTACGAAGTGATCGTTCTGGATTCGGCATCCAGAACCAGAATGCCGATGTTGCCCCTGCCGGCGCTTTTCTGAAGAACACTGGAAAAGGATTCCGATGTGATGCTTCCGGAGCTTGCTGCCTCATTGATATCCGTGTATATCTCTCCAAGCTGCTTCTCTTTGTCCCGCAGATAGAATTTCTGCAGAAAGAATTCATTGAAAATAAGAAAAATCAGGATGGTGCCCATCATGATCAGAAGAAACATGAGCATAATCTGTGTCTTGATGGAATAGCGGCGATTCACTTTCATATAACAACTCACCCGTGCCGCACTTTGCGCGTCTTTTTTGAACTAATACCCAGTGCCGCATCCTTTGCTGCAACCGCGGGAGAAACGCCCGGACAGGCTCTTCCCGGATAGGGACAATGGTTCTGCCGGCACCATTGTCAGTTTGAACGAGGCGTATTGTCGCCACTTTCAAACTTATAACCCATTCCCCAGATCGTTTTGATGAGATCTCCCTTCGTGCCCAGCTTGCTTCTTAGCTTCTTCACATGGGTATCAATGGTTCTGGCATCGCCAAAATAATCGTAGTTCCAGACATTGTTCAGGATTTTTTCTCTGGAAAGCGCAATCCCGTTGTTTTCCATAAAATATGTGAGGAGCTCAAATTCCTTGTAGGAAAGATCGACCGGTCTGCCGTCGATGGTGACGGTATGCGCTGTTTTGTCCACGACAATGCCATTCATAGACAGCTTAGTCTCCGTCTCCTCCGGAGCTGTCCTGCGAAGGATCGCTCCGACCCTGGCGACCAGCGTGCGCGGGCTGAACGGTTTTGTGACGTACTCGTCGATACCGATATCGAACCCGTGGAGTTCATCGCTCTCTTCTGATTTCGCCGTGAGCATAATGATCGGCACTTTGGAATACTGCCGGATATTCCGGGCCGTCTCCCACCCGTCCATCTTCGGCATCATGACATCCAGAATGATCAGAGCGGTGTCCTTATGGGCAAAGAAAATGTCAAGCGCTTCCTGTCCGTCCCCGGCTTCCAGCACTTCATAACCGTCCCGGACGAGGAAATCCCTCACCAGCTTGCGCATTCTCTGCTCGTCATCCACTACCAGTATCGTCTGCTTCTCCATGCAATTGTTCCTCCCGATACATCTTCTATGAGTATAGGCAGTTTCCGGAAAAATGTCATGTGGGAATGCACCGTCATGGTGCATCCTGGCTATAGGCTCGTCGCTTTCACAACCAAAAAATCCTGCCGTGAAATCACGACAGGATCTCTTGAAAGATTTGATTGCAGTATTACGCAGGATATGCGCCGTTCTTGGTATCTGCCTTGGATGCGTCGAAGCCGGTCTGCTGAGCTTCTCTCCACTGGAAGAACTCAGTAGCAACCTGCGGGAAGGATGCATAGGACAGGACATCCTCCTCGGACTTTGCGCCGTGCTCCTTTGCTTCCTTCGTGAACTTCTCCATTGCCGGAGGGATCAGGTCTGCAGGTCTGCAGGTGATTCTCTCTGCATCGCCGATGACTTTCTTGACGACATCCGGATTCATCGGTTTGATGGTCTGGCCGTACTTGCCGAGTACGAGGTCCTTCGTCTGCTGCGTGCAGACCTTGTACCGCTCGCCAAACAGCACGTTCATGACCGCCTGTGTGCCGACGATCTGAGAGGACGGAGTAACCAGCGGCGGCTCGCCAAGATCCTTGCGGACTCTTGGCACTTCCTCGAGCACCTCGTTGAGCTTGTCGCCCTTGCCCTGATCGTTCAGCTGCTTGATCATGTTGGAAAGCATGCCACCCGGCACCTGATATAGCATCGTTCTGGTATTGACGCCGAGGACCTTGGTGTTCAGCAGGCCATCCTTGATGCATTCCTCACGATAAGGCGTGAAGTAATCAGAGATCTTCTTCAGAAGTCCCTGATCCAGTCCTGTATCGTACGGTGTGCCGCGGAATGCCTCGACCATGACATCTGTCGACGGCTGTGAGGTACCCATCGAGAACGGCGTGGTAGCGCAGTCGATGATATCAACGCCAGCCTCTGCCGCTTTCAGATAGGTCATGGATGCCTGTCCGGAGGTATAGTGCGTATGCAGATCGATCGGAAGACTTGTGCCTCTCTTCAGCGCACTGATCAGCTCATACGCAGTGAAGGGACGAAGAAGACCGGACATATCCTTGATGCACAGAGAATCCGCGCCCATCTCCTCGATTTGACGGGCGATGTTCTCCCAGTACTCCATGGTATAAGCATCGCCCAGGGTGTAAACCAGAGCGATCTGGGCATGTGCGCCCGCTTCCTTCGCTGCCTTGACCGCGGTCTTCATGTTGCGCAGATCGTTGAGGCAGTCAAAAATACGAATGCGGTCAATACCATTGTCTACAGACTTCTTGACAAAGCGATCCACGACATCATCCGCATAGTGAGAATAGCCGAGGATATTCTGTCCGCGCAGCAGCATCTGCGTCGGGGTCTTCTTGAAGTGAGATTTGAGAACTCTCAGTCTCTCCCACGGATCCTCATGCAGGAAGCGGAGGCAGGAATCAAAGGTCGCGCCGCCCCAGCACTCCACGGCAGCGTAGCCGACCTGATCCATCGTATCAACGATGGGAAGCATTTCTTCAATGGGCATTCTGGTGGCGATCAGGGACTGACCTGCGTCACGCAGAACCGTTTCCATAATCTTTACGGGATGTTTAGCCTGTTCAGCCATTGTATTTACTCCTTGTACTCATTTACAGAATTCATCATGTACGAAATCAGAAAATCCCGTACACGGCCATGAAGGTTCCGGCAACGACAGCGGTTCCGATAACACCGGCGACGTTCGGACCCATGGCATGCATCAGCAGGAAGTTGGTCGGATCATATTCCGCTGCTACCTTCTGAGACACACGGGCTGCCATAGGCACGGCAGAAACGCCGGCGGAGCCGATGAGCGGATTGATCTTGCCATGGGTGATTGCGCAAAGCAGCTTGCCGAGCATGACGCCGCCAAACGTACCGAAGGCAAACGCCAGAAGACCGCAGATGACAATCTTGATGGTTGCAACATTGAGGAACGCCTCGCCGCTCGTCTTCGCGCCAACGGAAGTGCCGAGCAGAATGACGACAATATACATCAGGGCGTTGGACGCTGTATCTGTCAGCTGACGGACCACACCGCACTCACGGAACAGGTTGCCGAGCATCAGCATGCCGACCAGCGGAGCCGTGGTCGGAAGGATCATGCAGACGACGACCGTAACGATGATCGGGAACAGAATCTTCTCCAGCTTGGAGACCGGGCGAAGCTGTCCCATCTTGATGCGCTTTTCCTTATCCGTCGTGAATGCTCTCATGATCGGAGGCTGAATGATCGGAACGAGGGACATGTAGGAATACGCCGCCACGGCGATCGGTCCGAGCAGATCCGTCTGCCCGAGCTTGGACGCAAGGAAGATGGATGTAGGGCCGTCAGCGCCGCCGATGATAGAAATCGCGGCTGCCGCCTTGCCGTTGAAGCCCATGGCAATGGCCAGGAAATACGCGACAAAAATACCGAACTGTGCCGCGGCGCCCATCAGGAAGCTGATCGGATTCGCGATCAGCGGACCGAAGTCCGTCATCGCGCCGACGCCCATGAAGATCAGGGATGGCAGGACCGCCCATTCATCGAGCAGGTAGAAATAGTAGAGCAGACCGCCAGTTCCATTCGGAGACTCCTCAATGGACATGATGATATCCGGATAGATGTTGACGAGCAGCATACCGAATGCAATCGGGACAAGCAGGAGGGGTTCGAAATCCCTGGCGATGGCCAGATACAGGAAGACGAACGCGACCAGGATCATCACGTAGTTTCTCCATCCGATATTTGCAAAAGCGGTCTGTCTTGCCAAGTTTTCAAAAACATTAGCAACGTAAGACATAACTTGTATAGACCTCCAGATTTTGGTTGCCGGGCACCGGAGGCATCACTGCTTCCGGTGCTGCTGTGCTGAATCGGTTTGATGCGTTTTGCGCGCGCCGTTTCAGTTCAGCGTAGCCAGAACCTGTCCGGCCTCGCAGGCATCGCCGACGGTGCAGTCGATGGAAGCAACCGTGCCGTCCTGAGGAGCGACAATCGGGATCTCCATCTTCATGGCTTCGATCGTGATGACGGCATCGCCACGCTTCACCGCGTCGCCGACCTTCTTCTCGATCTTGAAGACCTTGCCGGCAGCACCGGCCTCAATCTTCACGGAACCCGCACCTGCAGCTGCTGCCTTCTTCGGGGCTGCAGCGGGAGCAGCCGCCTTCGGCGCTGCCTTCTTCGGTGCTGCGGGAGCAGCCACGGAACCGGCGCCGCCCTCTTCCACGGTGACATCATACGCTGTGCCATTCACGGTGATGGTATAGTTCTTCATTTTGATTCCTCCATAGTCAGAATGACTGAATTTCTTTTTTCAGGCCCTGCGGATCGCACTCCGCACGTGTGCCAGAATGAAATCATTGTTGAATAGTTGCTGGGAATTGATATATCAATGGCTTCCCCCTGCAGGGAGGCTGCTAATTTCATCCCCTGGCCAGATCTTTCTGTGTCAGAAATGTCTGCGGATGGAGCGGACGCGGAAATCGTCGGTTGTCGCTCTTCCCTCGGACGCGGCGATCGCCGCCGCAATCACAGCGACCAGCTCTCCGTCATCGGTCTCTTCCGCTGTTTCCTCTGCCATCGGCACTGCGGTTGCAGGCGCCGCGGCTGCGGGGCTCTGTGCTGCGGCCTCTCCGGCCTTCTTGTCCTCCATCTTCCTGGAAAGCTTGAAGATCTGCGGAAAAACAAGCCGGATGATGATCGCGATGAGAGATAGAATACCGAATGCCATCGCAAGTCCGATAACGGTGTTCATACCGGCCTTTTCCAGAGATTCCGCGAAGGTATCGTCGATCGCGCTGCTGATGCTGTCGACATAACCTTCTGCAAGCTCGATGGTCACCACGCCGGTGCGGTTGTTGCTGCCCGTGACAGCGATATTGATTGTGCCCGAACCAGTACTGTCATCGATCGTGGCGGAGCATTTCTCTTCGTTGAATCCTGTGAGAGTACCGAACTTTCCGGACATTTCTCTCCAGGAAATCGTCGCGTCGTCCGCCTTTTTCTTCTCCATGCCGAGATAGCTCTCGAGAGAACCGTCCTTCTTTTCCGCATCCTCTGCCAGAATCTGGACGATCTGTTCCCCGGCCTTGATGTACTGCGCGGAATTGTCGGACTTTCCGGCGGCGCGCACGGAAAAACCGAGAAGCGTGAACGCAAGGACGAAGGCAAATGCAGACGAAAGGATGATAGATAACTTCTTTTTCATGCTGCTTACTCCTTACCCTTAAACGGTGCCGTGCTTCTTATCGTAATAAACTTCCTTCGTGTAAAGGATTTCAAAGGCGCCGATGAGATACTTTCTAAGATCTGCCGGCTCCACAATTTCATCGATATAGCCATGCGCGGCAGCGCTGTCGATGCTGTCCTGCAGAGCTGCATATTCCTTGCGGATCTCGGCTGCCTCCTCGGCGCTCTTCCCGGCGGCGAGAACCTTGGCGGCCTTGTCCGCATCCATCATGCCGATCTTCGCGGCAGGAAGCGCAATGGTGACATCAGCGCCGAGAGCCTTGGAATTCATGACATTATAGGCGCTGCCGACCGCAGACCCCGTGATGACATTGACCTTGGCCACATCAGCCTCCGCGAAAGCATAGGCAAGCCTCGCTGCTGCGGCTGCGACATTCTTCTCCGCACGCTCGCTCGCCTCAAAGCCGGTCGTATTTGTAAACGTGACGATCGGAAGGCCGAACGCATCGCAGAAACGAACGAACTTCGCTGCCTTCCAGAGGCCGTCTGCCGTCAGCTTGTCCCCGTAGGAAGCGCTCTCCTTGCCAGTCTCATCATAGGAAGCGGTGCGGTTTGCAACCACGCCAACAGTAGCTCCGTTCAGACGAATGAAGCCGGTTGCCATCTCCGGTGCATAATCCTTCTTCAATTCCAGGAACGTGCTGTCGTCCGCCACGTCTGCGGCAACAACGGAAGGATCCGCGACACCGTTCTCCACATTGGCGGACGCGCGGTTCAGATCATCCTCACAGTCTGCAAGAGGCGTATCCTCGTTGTTGGAAGGAAGTAGAGAAACGAGCTCACGGATGCCCGCGATCACTTCCTCCTCGCTGCCGACAAAATCCACGCTGCCGGATGCTGCCTTGGCCTTCGCGCTGGAAGTGTCGTTCTTGTCCTCGGAGTTTTTCGGAAGGGCATTCGGAGAATTGACAAAGAGCCGGGCGTCCTCTGTCATAAAAGTGAAATCGGTCAGTGCCGGAAGCAGTGAAAGACCGCCGCCGCAGTTTCCGAAGACGGCTGTGATCTGCGGAATCACGCCGGATGCCTCAGCCTGCGCCGCATAAAGCGTTCCCATCGCATTGAGGGCGTCCGTTGCCTCCTGAACCCGGAGTCCCGTGGAATCAATCAGCCCGATCACCGGCGCGCCGGTTTTCATGGCGAGACTGTAAAGATCGACAATCTTCTTCGCATGGGCTTCTCCGACAGATCCGCCGAGTACGGAAGCGTCCTGGCTATACACATACACAAGGCTGCCGTCTATGACACCGTATCCGGTAATCACGCCGTCAGAAGGCGCCTTGGCCGGTTCCTGATTGAAATCGGTGCTTCTAGCCGTGATTCGCGCGCCGATTTCAACGAAACTGTTGTCATCGAGCAGAGAAGTAATTCTCTCGCCCGCTTTTGAAGAGCTGCTCATATTTTAGACCTCCATCTTAAGAAATTGTAGATGAAACGGATTCCCCAGCATGCCTGACTGAGCTGTCAGGGCATACTGACAGCAGGGTTTCCGAAATCGCGCTTATCAAAGTATAACATAGAAAAAAGAAGGTGCACAGAAAAATTGTCATTTCTTTGACAATGCTCTGTGCGCCTGCTGCCGGAAACATGAGGTGGTAACCGATGCAAGGTCCGGTTTTCTTTCAAATTCCGACATCGACAGTTCCGCTCTGATCTTCCTGTCCGTCCGACGATTGTTCCTCTCCCGCTTCCTCCTCCGCTTCCGCCTTGAATTCTTCTACCTTGTCAGGCGACAGCGTCGGGAGGTCCTGGATGGACTTCACGCCGAAGGAGCGGAGAAACTGTTCGGTGGTACCGAAGAGGATTGGCCTGCCCGGTGCCTCCTTGCGTCCCAGCTCCCGGACCAGATCATAGCCGATCAGCCTGTCCACGGCAAAATCCGAATTGACGCCGCGGATTGCCTCAATCTCCGCCTTGGTAACCGGCTGCCTGTACGCAATGATCGACAGCGTCTCAAGCACCGCATCGCTGAGCTTCATCTTCTTCGGCGCCGCCTCCAGTCGGATCAGGATGTCGTAATACTGCGGCTTGGTACTGAGCTGAACGGCATCGCCCAGCTCGATGAGGCGGATGCCGGAATCCTCGCGGTCGTATTTTGCCATCAGTGCAGAGATAGCCTGTTCTATCTCTTCCCGTCCGATTCCCAGCGCGCATGCCAGGTCGTTTCTGCCGACAGAATCCCCCTCGGCAAACAGGACCGCCTCGATCGCAGCCTGTACTTCCTTACTGTCCATTCCTGTCTCCTGTTTCTCTTTCATCCGCTCTGCCATCCGACGCGGCCTCTCCAGACGAATCTGACGCCCCCGGCACAGCTTCTTCGGTCGCGTCTGACACAGCCCAGCCAAGATCGATTCCCGCCAGATGATCCGGATCCCTGACCGTGATGCGGATATCTCCGAAATTATCTGTCTGCTCCACGATCAGGTCACCGGTTTTCATCATCTCCAGAAAGATGAGAAAGGTAACAACGATTTCATCCCTGCTGCCCGCGTGCTCCAGGAGACCGCGGAAACTTGTCTTCCGGTGCCGGAGCAGATAATCGCGCATATAGGAAGCTCGTTCTCCCATGTCGACCTCCTCGCGCTCAATTTTGCCGAATGTGCTGCGGACCGGATCGACACGGTCATCCGCGCGCCGGAGAATATCCGTGAAAACCGCGTGCAGGGACGCAAGCGTCGCGCCGCCGATCAGTGTCTCGTAATCAATAGGAGGCTGATACTTCCGCACCTCCTCCGGGAGGGCCTTCTTCCGATAACATGCCGTTCCGGCGTCCATCTCCCGGTCGCGGAGAAGCAGGCTCATATATTTGTAAACCTTGTATTCCAGCAGTTTCCCGACCAGCTCGCTGCGGGGATCGATTTCCTCCCCCTGCTCATCCTTCTCCTTCGGCAGCAGCATCCGGCACTTGATATCGAGCAGAGTTGCCGCCATCACCAGAAATTCCGATGTGACATTCATATCCGCCTGATCCATGGCATCGAGATACTGAAGATACTGGTCAGTAATTTCCGCAATTGGAATATCGTAAATGTCTATTTTATTGATATCAATCAGATGAAGGAGAAGGTCCATGGGACCCTCGAACGCCTCCACCTTTACCGGAATTGGTTCCATCCGCCCCCCTCTGCCGCGCTTATGCGGCATCCGCGTGGGAAATAGCCGGAAGCGCTCTCCCCCTCATTCTCTTTTTCCGTTTCCTCAATGTGAATGACAGAGAGCTCCGCCGGATTGAAAATGCGGATCGGAATCGTGTGGAATCCGAGGCCGCATCCAAGGACCATGACCGACCGCCTCCCACCGGCTGGGACAGGCGGCGTCTTCTGTGGAGAAAAGACCCGCCCTGAACTCCAGACGCGCCGGCCACTCCTGTCAAAATGTATTTCGTACTTTCCACCGCTGTATTTCGGAAAAAGAACAAAATCTGGCGAGATGACGCCTCCGATGCCCGGCAGCCGCATGACCCCGCCATGAATGTGTCCGCAGAGGCAGAGATCCGCGCCCCACGCTGCGCATGCGTCAAAATGAGCCGGATGGTGCGTGACAACCACATGAAACCGCTCCGGGTCCGGATTTCCCAGCCGCTCCGCGACATCTTCTCGCGTGATACGATGCTTCCGGCACCGCTGAAATTCTTCCCGTCCCGCCTCAAAGCTCCACAGATCAATTCCGCTGTCCGCGCAGGAGATCTGAGTCTTTCCTTCCGCCTCCTCCAGACTTGTATGATCATTTCTGTGGATCCGGATGCCCAGACGCTCCAGAAACCGGCAGTACTGCTCCCAGCAGATCTCCTTTCCTTCTTCCGGATCGGCGATCTTCCTCTCATGATTGCCGAGGCATAAATAGACTGGCAGCTTCCCGGCCAGCGGCTCAAGCAGCGTCGCGGCGCCGCGGTACCACTCCTTCCTGTCCGGATCCGCCTCGCTCGCGGTGACAAGATCGCCTCCGGCAACAGCCAGCTCCGGATGGGCATCCCGGATTGCGCGAAGAACAGCGGCATCATCCCCGCCGTATATTTTTCCATGGAGATCTGTCAGAAAAACAAGCGTGTGACTGCCGCGGACCCTGTCAGACCGGACCGTGTATTCTCTTGTGACAAAACTGGTTCCGTCATGAACCATCACTGGAAGCAGCAGCAGAAACAGCAGCAGCACTGCCAGAAGGAGAAACAGAAGAACTTGTATCATAGAGTCCCGGGATTATAAAGCCGGAAATGGATACGTGGATCAAGCCGTGCATGTCACAGCGCAGCCATTACGGCAAATGGTAAGAATTGAGCCCTTGATTGCAACAACCAAGGGCTCATCAGGTGTACCAAATCAGTTGTACTTGCGCTTACGTGCCGCTTCAGACTTCTTCTTGCGTCTGACAGACGGCTTCTCGTAATGCTCTCTCTTCCGGATCTCCTGCTGGATTCCGGCCTTTGCGCAGCTTCTCTTGAAGCGGCGAAGCGCGCTGTCCAGAGTTTCGTTCTCTTTTACAATAACGCTCGACATTCTGCTACCCTCCCTTCAGTCCCTTCAGATATCGACTGATTGGGTTTTTATGATGCAATTGATAAAACAAATCACAGCACGTAAAGAATTATACAGGCTCAGCGCAGGAGCGTCAATTCTTTTTTTCACAGATCTGCGCTTCCAGCACGGAAGCTGCCCTATTCAGCGCATCGCCGATGCCGGCCGGATTCTTGCCGCCCGCCTGTGCCATCGTCGGACGGCCTCCGCCGCCTCCGCCGACCAGCGCGGCAATTTCCTTCACCAGATTGCCGGCGTGCGCCCCCTGACGGACTGCTTCCTCAGAGGCCATCGCCATGAGCGAAACCCTGCCGTTCTGCGCGGATAACAACAGGACAACATTCGCGCCGCCGATTTTTTCCTTCAGCTGGTCACCAAGATCGCGCAGACCGTTCATATCCACATCCGGAACAGAAGCGCCGAGGAATTTCACTCCCCCGATCTCCTTCACCTGATCAAGGACATTGCCCAGCGCGCTCTCCGCCTGCTTCGCCCTGAGCGACTCATTCTCTGCCCGGGCTGCCCGGAGTTCTTCCTGCAGCTTTCTGATATGATCAGAAAGTGTTGCGGGCGTTGCCTTCACGAGATCAGCCGCCGCATTGAGTTCCTTTTCCAGGTTCTCATAATAGCGCCGTACATTGTCCCCGGTCAGCGCCTCGATCCGGCGGACGCCGGCTGCCACGCCATTCTCTGACAGAATTTTGAACGAGCCGATTTCCAGCGTATTCTTCACATGCGTTCCACCGCAGAGTTCCTTCGAAAAATCTCCCATGGAGACCACACGGACCTTGTCTCCGTATTTCTCCCCGAACAGAGCCATCGCGCCGGTCTTCTTTGCCTCATCGACGGACATGATCTCTGTCGTCACCGGAAGCCCTTCTGCGATTTTCTCATTGACCAGATTTTCAACCTTCTGCAGCTCCGCCGGCGTCATTGCCTGGAAATGCGAGAAATCAAAACGGGTGCGCTCTGCGTCCTGGTAGGATCCGGCCTGCTCGACGTGCGCTCCCAGCACCTCGCGGAGCGCCTTCTGAAGCAGGTGTGTCGCCGAGTGATTCCGGCAGATCGCCTTGCGGTTTGCCGCATCCACCTTCAGCGTGACCGTGTCGCCGAGCTTGAACATACCGGATACGACATGACCGATGTGCGCGATTTTACCGCCGGCCACATGTTCCGTGGACTCGACCTCGAACGTGACAGCGCCCTTGCCGAGCGCGGCCTCCTTTGCGATCTCCTCGGCACTTGCTTTGATGCCGCCCGCCTCCTGATAACTTGTTGTGAGGACAATCAGTCCCCTGTCACCGATCTGGCCGCCCATCGTACCATAGAAAGGTGTCTCTTTGGTGATAATGGCACCTCTCTGTCCGTCGGAGAGCGCTTCCGCGACGGTATCCTCATCCCCGGAATCCGGATCTGAGAACGCCGCCATGGCAACGATGCGGCTCTCCGTCTCCAGCCTGTCATAGCCGACAAACGTGGAATTCACTGAAGGATCCATTTCCTCATATACGGTTGCCGCGGCGCCCATATAGGTTGCAGCCTTGCCTGACTTCCTGCGATCCTCCCGCGCGGCCTCCTTCTGATGTTTCATCGCCGCGTCGAAGTCCTCCTCGTCCACAGAGAAGCCATTCTCCGCAAGAATCTCCTTCGTATTGTCGAGCGGGAATCCGAACGTATCATACAGCTTGAACGCATTCTCACCGCTCAGCCTTGTCTGCCCTGCAGCGCGAAGCTCGTCCTCCATGGATGCGAGAATTTCCATGCCCGCCTCGTAGGTTTTGCCGAATTTCTCCTCTTCCGCCCGGATGACATTCAGGATAAACTCCTTCTTTTCCTCGAGCTCCGGATAGCCGTCCTTCGAGGTCTCGATGACGCGCTCCGCCAGCGTCGGCAGGAACGAACCCTGAATACCGAGCTTCCTTCCGTGACGGACAGCGCGGCGGATGATGCGGCGCAGAACATAGCCCCGTCCATTGTTCGAAGGCATAATGCCGTCGGAGATCATGAAGGTCATGGCACGCGCATGGTCCGTGCAGATACGGACAGAGACATCGGTGTCATACGTCCCGTCCTGCTCATATCCAATGCCGCCGGCCAGCTCGCAGATCAGATCCCGCAGGCTCTTCAGCGTATCCACGTCAAAAATGGATCCCACATCCTGCACTGCGACCGCGAGCCGCTCGAGGCCCATGCCGGTATCAATGTTCTTCTGAACCAGATCCGTGTAATGGCCGTGCCCATCATTGTTGAACTGGGAGAATACAATGTTCCAGACCTCCATGAAGCGGTCGCCCTCACCGCCCATGACATCCTCCGGCCCGTTTCCGTACTTTTCGCCGCGGTCGTAGTAAATCTCGGAGCAGGGACCGCAGGGCCCTGAACCATGCTCCCAGAAGTTGTCCTCCTTGCCGAACTTGTAGATGTGATCAGCCGGCACATGGATGTCGTTCAGCCAAATGTTGTAGGCCTCGTCATCATCCAGATACACGGACGGATACAGCCGCTCCGGATCGAGACCGACCCGCTCGGTCAGAAACTCCCAGGCCCACGGAATCGCCTCCTTCTTGAAATAGTCTCCGAAGGAGAAATTGCCCAGCATCTCAAAATAGGTGCCGTGCCGTGCCGTTTTGCCGACATTTTCCAGATCTCCGGTGCGGATGCACTTCTGGCAGGTTGTGACGCGCCGTCTGGGCGGGATCTCCTGCCCCGTAAACCAGGGTTTCATCGGTGCCATGCCGGAATTGATAATCAGTAGAGAAGTGTCATTATGCGGAACCAACGAGAAGCTGTTCAGTCTCAGGCATCCCTTCTCCTCGAAGAAACTGAGAAACATCTCCCGCAGTTCATTCACGCCATAATATTTCATCGTGTCTCAAAGCCTTTCTCAGAAATCAAACTTGCCGTCGAACCACTGACGTAGCTCCGCAATCGGGATGCGGACCTGCTGCATCGTATCGCGGTCGCGTATCGTGACCTGCCCGTCGTTCTCCGAGTCAAAATCATAGCAGATGCAGTAAGGCGTGCCGATCTCATCCTCCCTGCGATACCGCTTGCCGATGGCGCCGCGGTCATCAAACTCGCAGTTATAATACTTCGAAAGTTCTGTGTAGACCTTCTCCGCTCCCTCGTTCAGCTTTTTAGACAGCGGAAGCACAGCGATCTTGACCGGAGCGAGCGCCGGATGGAAGTGAAGGACTGTGCGCACGTCGCCGCCCTCCAGCGTCTCCTCATCATAGGCCTCGCACAGGAAGGCAAGTGTCACGCGGTCGCAGCCGAGGGACGGCTCGATGACGTACGGAATATACCGCTCGCCGGTCTCGTCATCAAAATACGAAAGGTCTTCGCCGGATACCTTCTGATGCTGTGACAGATCGTAGTTGGTGCGGTCCGCAATGCCCCAAAGCTCCCCCCAGTCGCCAAAGGGGAACGTATACTCAATGTCAGAGGTTGCCTTGGAATAGAAGGCCAGCTCGGCCTTGTCGTGGTCGCGGAAACGCAGATGCTTCTCATCCAGTCCGAGGGACAGCAGCCACTTCCAGCTGAAATCCTTCCAGTACTGAAACCACTCGAGGTCTGTGTCCGGCTTGCAGAAAAACTCCATCTCCATCTGCTCAAATTCGCGCGTGCGGAATGTGAAATTGCCGGGTGTGATCTCATTGCGGAACGACTTGCCGATCTGGCAGATGCCGAACGGCAGCTTCTTGCGGGAGGTTCTCTGGACATTCTTGAAATTGACAAAAATGCCCTGCGCCGTCTCCGGGCGCAGATAAATCGTATTGGAGGAATCCTCCGTGACGCCCTGGAAGGTCTTGAACATCAGATTGAACTGCCGGATATCCGTCCAGTGGAAGCCGCCGCAGGACGGGCAGGGCACCTTAAACTTGTTGATGAAGCTCATCATCTCATCGTTGGACCAGCCGTCAACGCTGCTGTCCAGCGTCAGGTCATGTTCCTTCGCGTAGTCCTCGATCAGATTATCCGCGCGGAAACGCTCGCCGCAGGACTTGCAGTCCATCAGCGGATCGGAGAAGCCGGCAAGATGGCCGGAGGCGACCCAGGTCTTCGGGTTCATCAGGATGGCACAGTCAACGCCGACATTCTGTGGGGATTCCTGCACGAATTTTTTCCACCATGCCTTCTTGACATTGTTCTTCAGCTCCACGCCGAGCGGGCCGTAATCCCATGTATTGGAAAGTCCGCCGTAAATCTGCGAGCCAGGATATATGAAACCACGGCTGCCGCACAGATTTACGATTTTGTCCATCGTTTTCTCCATGACTGTCTCTCCTCCAGTTATTGATACAATATGATCAGCGCCGGATTCGATTCCGACGCAGTATCCGATATCACAGCATTTCTGTTGTCCTCCGGCTGCACATTGCCTGTGCAGTACCGGATTCTCCGGTCTGTCCGGATCCGTGCCGGTCCGAACAGCACGACCATCGGATCATTCTCCATCCAGTCGAGATCCTCGCTGGTGAGCGTATTTTGCCCTCGCGGGAGTTCCTTCTGTCCCAGAAGTGGGGTGAGATCCACGTTGCTCATACTGGCCCCGCCGACCGTTCCATAATACAGGCTCTCCTCATTGAACCGGCAGTAATCCTCTGCGGAGCGGTATACGCAGACCAGCTCTGCCCGGCCGTCCTTCACCGCGAGCTTCTTCTTTTTTACCGCATCCGTTCCATTCGACGCATTGTATGCGTCGATCTCACGGTCTGCCATGTCGGACAGCTCCGTGCTGCTGTAGTAATCCCGATCGAAAGATTCCACGCTGGTCACTGTCACGGAACCGTTCTTATCAAAAGCGAACAGCTCCTCTTCCGTTTTTCCGGCTGTGCTTTTCCTCCCGCAGCCGACTGCCAGCACCGCCAGAAGCGATACCGCAAGAACTACTGCTGCCGCCTTTCTCATCAGGCCCACCTCATGAATTCTGCAGGGATGCCAGATAAATGCCCATAGATCAAAATTATATCCTCACGTCGTCTCCGGTGCAAGAGTGCGCAGCAGCGTGTTCAGCACCCGGAGAGACGGAAAATCATGTCGGAAATACACCCGGCACTTCCTGGCAGCCAGCCATTCCAGCTGTTCCAGCACCTGCTCCGAGACAGCAAACGTATAAAGCCGCTGCAGCGGCGCCTGCGTCAGAAACGCATGTGCACGCAGTGCATCCGTTCCCAGCTTCCGCTTCTCCTCCTCGGCGATGCCCGGATATTCTCCCTCCGTGACAATAGTGCGGATCTCGAACACCGCGCGCACCAGCCGGTTGGGGATCGTCTCCTTTTCCAGCGCAAGGAGGCTCACATACAGCAGCAGAAGCAGCGAGGCCTCATCATTATTTTCCCGCGTGATATACTCACAGATTTCCAGGAAATAGCAGCCGTAGGCAGCCGCCTCCGGGTCCCTGCGGAGCGGCTCGAAATAATTGGATATTTCGGCGTCGAGGAGCACATCCGCACTGCGCCCGCGGATCACACGGAACTTGCCGAAGGCAAAGGGAGAGGTCGCGGCCATGAGCGGATTTCCCTGTCTTCGCGCGCGCCGCGCGAAGCAGGAAATCCGTCCCGCCTCTCTGGTGAGCAGCACCACCCTCCTGTCGTACTCACCCGCCGGCGTGGCTGAGAGCACTATTCCGGACAACTTTTCCGCATCCTCTTCTCTCACGGCTCTCCTCATGCCGCATTTCCAGCGGCAGCGTGTCAGGGACGGGCAGGCATCTCCTCAGGTCCTCAGATCCTTGAAACGGTACCCATAGGCGGACAAATCCGACTCCTTGTCACGCCAGTCCCTGCGCACCTTCACCCACAGCTTCAGATTCACATGCGTATCGATCAGATTCTCGATATCGGTCCGCGCCGCGGTGCCGATTTTCTTCAGCATCTCCCCGTTTCTGCCGATGATGATGCCCTTATGGCTGTCTTTCTCAGTGATGATGCTGGCAGAAATATCGCATATTGTTCCATTGCGCCCCTCACGGTATTTCATGGAATCGACAAGGACAGCGATGCCGTGCGGCACCTCGTCCTGCAGCAGACGGAGTGTCTTTTCCCGGATAATTTCCGCCACAATGTCGCGTTCCTTCTCATCCGTGACCGTATCCTCGTCATAAAACGGCTCGCCCTCCGGAAGGATCTGGAAAATGGCGGACAGCAGCTCTTCCCTGCCCTTTCCCGTTCTCGCGCTCACAGGGATGATCTCCCGGAACGGAAATGCCTTCCGATAGGTTTCGATATACTCCAGAATACGCGTCTTTTTGACGGCATCGATCTTGTTGATCACAAGAAAGACCGGCGTGCGGATGCCGGCCTCCGGACTATTCAGCAGGTCCAGCACCGCCTGGTCCTGCGGCCGAATGATCGCGCCGTTTCCGGCCTCCACCAGCAGAAGGATCAAATCCGCCTCCTTCAGCGTGCTCTCGGCAGCAAGCTCCATGTACCCGCCGAGCTTCGTCCGGCACAGATCGCTGATTCCCGCGCCCTTCGCAAATGAAGGCGGCAGCTTGGAGGGCGTTCCGTCTGCCAGACGCGCTGCGGCCCTGGCAGTAAGGTCCTCCGACCCGCCACGCAGCATGCCGGGCGTATCCAGGAACACGATCTGCCCCCGCTCATCCGTGTACACCGTCCGCATCTGTTTTCTTGTCGTCTGCGGCCGGTAACTGGTGATGGCGAGTTTCTGTCCGATCAGCGTATTCATCAGTGTAGATTTTCCGACATTCGGTTTTCCGATGATTGTCACGAACCCGGCTTTTGCCATAGCTATTCCCCCGTGCTTACAGCAGCGCTTCCACCCGGTCAAACCGTTCCCTGTGTTCCCGGATTTTCTCCGGACTGCCGATGACGACCAGCGCGCTGCTTTGGAGCGTGGCATCGGCGTAATCCGCAAGCGCCCGGATATCCTCCTGTGTGCAGGCCAGCACCTCATTCCGATACTGCTGGATGCGATCCATTGAAACACCGGACAGATAGCAGGACATGCTGTACCGCCCGAACGCAGACGGCGTCATCGGCAGATCCATGGCGCTCACCGCACCGATGACATACTGCGTCATCGTCCGGTCATCCGCCCCGAACCGGCGCACCGCCTCCGGGACGCCATCGAACACCCGCAGCGTCCGTCCGAGATGTGGATCGCGGAATGTGACAAAATAACCGCATCCCTCCCTTGTGAAACCGCCCATGCATCCATATGCGCCGCCCTGGTCCCGCAGTCTGATCCAGAGATAATCGTAGCCGAGAATCACACGGAGTACCCTCAGCGCACCATGGAAAGGCAGCCCCTGCCGCAGATAATCTCCTGCCTCGCATACATACTGCACGCCGCCCGCGGTTGTAAACGCTTCCCGACCGGTCCGAAGCCGGACACGGAAGGGCGCCTCATCCTTTCCGGCGCATACAGGGCCGTTTTCCTCCCAGATACGCTCCCTCGCGGCCGCGAGCGATGCGCGGAGCGCCGCCGCCTGCGGCGCAGCTGCCTCGCAGTCTTCCCCTGCCGCCGTTGTGTCGACAAGCGTCAGACGCTCCGGCGCAAAGATCCAGCCGGCCATTTCCTGCAGCGTCTCCGTGACCTCCTTCAGGGAGATCTCCCCGGAATCCAGAATCCGGCACAGGAAGCGATAAGCGCCGATCCCGTTCATATCATCCTGAATCACGCCGGTTTCAAGGAAATGCGCCTGCGCCCGTGTCAGCGCCGTGGCGTGTCCGGACATCGGCAGATCCTGCCGCATGGCAGAACGTTCCTCCTCCAGGAGCCTCCGTATCCGCTTCGTGTCAGTGTAATCCGTCTCCGTGAGAATTTCCCTCAGGAGTGAGAACGCCTCCGGCAGATTCTTCTGGAGCATCCGCACCGACACCTCAAACTGAAACCGGTACTGCTCCGGATTCTCCTCCGACGCGTAAGTGACGACTGAGGCAGAGATACCGCCGGTGTGAATATTGATCTGACTGTTCAGCGCCGCATACGAATGACGCTTTGTCGACAGCGCTGAGAACACCGTCCTGAGCACAACAAGATACGGGTAGAACCGCTGCGGAATCCTGCGGATGTCGAAGCAGAGCGTGACATAATTGATTCCGCCGGTAAATACCGGATGACAAAGCAGGATGCATTCACCGTCCGGCGTGAGCTTCTTCGTCTCATTCCGGAACGGCAGTGCCTGCTGCCGCAGATCTGACCGCTCCAGAAGCGGAATCCTGCGGATCATCTCCGGATCATCCGGCGTGTCATGATACTGCCTCAGGCGCAACTCCTCTTCCGAAATCTGTTCCTTCTCCGCCGGACTCATGGAGGCCTCCAGCGCGGACAGCTTCTCCGCGGCCTCCCGTTCCATCCTCTCCTGCCTGCCCGGCTCCGGATGGAGCGTCACCATGCTGCGGTGCGGATTGTCGAGATACCAGGTCCGGATCAGGGATTCAAAATACCCGGACGCTGCCGCATCCCTCAGTTCCTCATAAATCCTTCCCTCCGTGAGATAGAGCCACGGCGCATTCTCATCATAGAGCCAGGAGTCCAGTGCCGAAAGCCCGAAGATCAGTCCCTTGGGATAGGAGCCGAAATCTGCCTCCCGGTACCGGAATTCGTGATAATTGATACCGGCGAGGAGCGCATCCCGGTCAAATCCGCGATCCGCAATCTCCTGCAGCGCGCCGCGCACAACCTCCTCAAACGCCTTCTGCTGTCCTGCTGCCGCGTATTTTGCCGTCAGTGTCCAGACAGGCTGATTCACGCCGTTCTCATACAGGCTCGACACATCCTCGCCGATGCCCGCCTCCTCCAGCGCACGCCGGAGCGGCGCGCCTTCTGCGTCGCACAGGACATAATCCAGCACGCGGAACGCGGCGTCGAGCCTCGCATCCCGCCCCGGCAGAACCACACTATAGGCATAGAAGGTCTTGTCCGCAGGGTCCTCCTCCGGCATCAGGGAATACGGCACGTCGGCCGACGCCGGTGTCCGGAAGGCAGGCTGCGCCGCGATCCGGCTGTCCACCGGCTGCGCATTATACTGTGACAGATATTGCCTGTCCATCCAGGAAAGGCGCTCATTCATGTCGAGATTTCCATAGAGAAAGAGAAAGCTGTTCGACGGATGATAGTACCGCCGGTGGAAATCAAGATATGCCTCATAGGTGAGGGAAGGAATCACAGCCGGATCGCCGCCGGACACCATCGCGTAGGTCGTGTCCGGGAAAAGCGACGCGTACACCGCGTTCTCCAGCACGTCATCCGGGGAGGACATCGCGCCCTTCATTTCGTTGAAGACGACGCCGTTGACCGTCAGTCTCCCCCGCTCGTCATGCTCGTAGTGCCAGCCCTCCTGCTCGAAGATCCGCCTCTCCTGATAAATATTGGGATGAAACACTGCATCGAGATATACATGGCACAGATTGGCAAAATCCTTTTCGTTACAGCTTGCCACCGGATATACCGTCTTATCCGGATAGGTCATCGCGTTGAGAAACGTGTTGAGGGAACCCTTGGCAAGCTCCCGGAACGGATCCTTGACCGGAAAATCGCGCGAGCCGTTCAGAACCGTGTGTTCGATGATATGGGCCACTCCCGTGGAATCCCTGGGCGGCGTGCGGAACCCGATGTAAAAGACCTTGTTGTCGTCTTCATTCGGCATCAGAAGCACTCTGGCGCCGCTTTTCTTGTGGCGGAGCAGAATTGCCTCCGAGCCGATATCCGGCAGAAATTCCCGGCGCAGCACCGCATACTGGGCAGGTATTGCTTTCTCGTTCACTGTTCACACGCCTTTCTATACGCGCGGATCTCTCCGCGGAGCCATTCATACCATGCCTCCATCCCCTCTCCCGTTCTGGCGGAGCAGGGAAGAATCGGCACATCCGGATTGCGGAGGCGCACATTCCTCCGGAACGCCTCCCGGTCAAAATCAAAATAGGCCGCCGTGTCAATTTTGCCCAGCAGGACAATATCCGCGACCTCAAACATCAGCGGATACTTGAGCGGTTTGTCGTCTCCCTCCGGCATGGACAGAATCATCGCGCGCTTCGCCTGTCCCACGTCAAATTCCGCGGGGCAGACAAGGTTGCCGACATTCTCGATCACGATGAGATCGAAGCCGTCCGGCACCAGGCCGGAGAGGCCCTCTCTCGTCATCCCGGCGTCCAGGTGGCACATGCCGCCGGTGTGAAGCTGAATCGCCTCCGCGCCGGCTTCCTGCACCGCGCGGGCATCGACATCGCTGTCCACGTCCGCCTCCATGACGCCGATCCGGAACTCGCCCCGCAGCGCCCGGATCGTGCTGACCAGCGTGGTTGTCTTGCCCGCGCCGGGCGACCCCATCAGATTGAGCAAAAAGACCTTCTTCTCCCGCAGCTCCCTGCGGACCGCCTCCGCCCTCGCGTCATTATCCTGCAGGATCGATTCCTTTACATCCATCACACGGATCGGATCCATGATTTTCTCCCGTCCTTTCATAATCCTGTGCCTGAAGCCTACGAAAAAAGCACCGTATTCGATGTCTCCTGGAATACGGTGCGGAATGTCTGGAAAACAGTGGACCAGGCGGGAATCGAACCCGCGTCCAAAAGCCCCTCCGGTGTCCTTCTACTATCGTAGTCTGTTATTGCGAGGCCGGCATGCCGGCATCCCTTCCCGCATCCTGTACGGAAGCAGACAGCCATACAGGTTTGGTAGCTTCATGATACGCCCTGCAGTGCAAAGCTTAGCCGCAGTCGTTTCCCACATTCATGACGCCAGATCAGAAAACTGTGAGTGATTCTCCGGAGGCGCGCAGCGCTCAGGCTGCGAGTGCTAATTCGTTGTCGTTAGCGTTTATTTTTATTTTGCCGGGTTACGCCCTTGCATTCGGATAGCTTCTCCACGTTCCGGACCCCTGTCGAAACCTTTACTGGCCCTTCTGGAAAGATCATTATATGACATCTGCCCGTCCTGAGGCAAGTGTGATTTAGTTTCGGTGCAGCACTTCCATGCTCTCGTTTCCGCCGATCCGGTTCGCCGCCTCCTGCCCGTGCTCCAGAATGTTCTTCACCAGATTCATGCGGAATCCTGCGTCGATGAAGTCACAGTGACGGCAAAAATCATAGTTCTGTCTGCCCTCCGCGATTCTGCGGCGGACCTCCATGATCCCCTCGCCGGACCAGGCCTCCTTTAACGGCACCTTTGTCAGATCAGCAAAATCCGTGACCTCGAAGTTATCGCAGCAGCAAAGCCCCATCTTTCCATTCGGCATGATCCACATGTCCGTGAACGGTAGCAGGCAGGTCTCCGTTATGACCTTCTCTGTCGCCTTCTTGTTTGGGGCCGAACCGGCCCGGTTTGTCAGCACTTCCTGGAGATAGCGCATCTGGATCTGAATGTCGAGATCCCGGAATTCCTCCGGGTTTGCCTTCACATAATCGTAGATTTCCTGAATATTGCGGTGCAGCTCATACTTCATATCATAATTGTTGATGATCAGCTGATTGATATAAGGCTGAATTGCCCGCACCTGATCCAGCGTCAGCATCAGGCCGTTGGTGGACATGAAAATGAAGCAGTCCGGCAGCTTTTCCCTTGCATAGCGATGGAGCTCGACGATGCGCGGGTCAAGCCAGGGTTCATTGTTTCCGTACAGCGTGAGATGGCCCTGGTACCCCCAGTCGGCAAGCTGATCGATGATACTGTGATAGAGTTCCTCATCCATCCGCCGCAGCGGCCGCTTCTCCGCGTGCACATTCGCCGTGCAGAAGGCACATGTGCTGTTGCAGCGGTTGATCGTCTCAATATTGACAACATTCGGCATGGGAACCGGGTCTGAATGCAGGAAATAATCTATATAGGCCTTCTGCTGCTCTCCCCTCGTGCGGAACTGCAGTCTGAGATAGGCGTCGCTGGCAAGCTTCGAAAAGTGCTGCCTCGCGAAAAAGCCGAACTTACCCATAAAGCTGTTGATCTGAATAGGCACTGGAAATCTCCTTTCAAAATATGGCAGTCCACCCTCCTTGCGGCGGATGACCTCATCAGTATATCACAGGCGGACGCCTGTTCCCATCCCTGCGGAGGTTCTCACGAAAAGAACCGCCGCAGAACCTCGAACACCGCCGGGTTTGTCTGCCGCATTGCAAAATATCGTCCGTCCGAGAGCAGACAGCCATACCCCGCGAGCAGACTGAAGAGGCCGGACAGAACAAACCAGATTCGGACTGCCCCGGCCATCCGGGACCTATGCGGTGCTTCCTCCAGGGCGGTGCGCAGCACCAGGACCGCCGGAATACACAAGAGCCATCCGTAATCCGCCATATATCTCTGCGAAATACCCGCTGACACAATGTCCGCCGCTGCGATGGCAGCCGCCAGCGCAAGGCTCACCCGGCCCACGGCAGGCCCGTTTCCAACCGGCTGCCTTTCCGGTGTGGAAGAGCGCCTCTGCAGCACGCCGAACGCCGTGAGCAGCACGGGATACATCGCAAGGCAGCCTCCGATCAGCGGCTCAATATAAAGCGTCTGGCGAAGCGCATCCGGCACTGCCGCCTCCTGCACCCAGGGAAAGACCGGCGTCAGCCGCATCGGACACAGCAGCTCGTACCAGATGCCGGCGATCACCTTCCCTGCCGTCACAGACTGTCTCGTCAGATCCGAAGCGGTGAGCAGATAGCGATATCCGAATTCAAGCGGGCTGCCGAAACGGGCCGCATTATACCAGAGCACGGCTCCTCCGGTCAGAAGAAACGGCAAGATCACCGCGAAGGTGCGCCGCATGCTCCCCGCGGATCTCCGAAAAAATATTCCATCCCGGATTTCCTCCCGGAAGAGCGGAAATGCCAGAAACAGTACCGCCGCCATCTGCGGGCGACAGCCGATGATCAGAGACAGAAGCACTGCTCCTGCCACATAGCACCGCCGCATCCAGGCATACAGCCCCCACACGCCAAGGCAGAGCGCCGTCACAACCGGCATCGTGTATGTGGAAGGAAACGCCGCTAGAAACGGCAGCCCTGAAGCCGTCAGAAACACTGCCGTGCCGAAAAGAATCCAGCTCTCTCTGTCCGTTGCCCTGTCCGCTCCGCCGAGCAGCTCCCGCACCAGGAAAAAAGCACCCGGCACCGTCATGATCACGCAGAGCAGAATCGGTGCCCATGTTGGCAGCGTATGCCCCGTCAGCAGCCGGAACGGCAGAAAGAACAGCAGCTCCGGCACAATCCCGAAGTAGACATAATAATGCCCGTCATAGAGCGCCACATCCACCGGATAGGCGTCCCCGCTCAGCACCGAGGCGGCAGCGCGCCTGCCGGGGTCATACGGATCTTCCAGCGCCAGAAGGGAGTCCGGAACCCTCTCAGGCAGCCACAGCCTCCCCTCCGCCATCGAGACGGCAAGCGCTTCATATTGCTTCTCCTGCGCTCCCCAGTCCTGCCAGTGCCGGTCCGGTCTCGACGTAAAGACACAGAGGGCCATCAGTGCCGACTGCAGGAGAAGAAACAGCAGCACCGGAACAAATCTCCTCTTCGTCACAGCTACCCCTTCAGCGTCACCTTGTAATCACGCTCCGTCTCGCGGCTCACGTCCTTCTTTCTCTTGTCTTCCCGCTTATCATAGAGCTTCTTGCCTTTGGCAAGCCCGATCTCCACCTTCACCCGGCCATTCCGGAAGTACACCTCGAGCGGCACCAGTGTGAACCCTTTTGTCTGAATCTGTCCCATAAGCTTCATGATTTCGCTCTTATGCAGGAGAAGCTTTCTCTCCCGGAGTGGGTCCTTGTTCATGATATTCCCGTGCTCATAGGGGCTGATATTCATGCCGCAGACGAAGACCTCGCCGCCCCGGATGTCCACGTATGCCTCCTTGATGCTGCATTTTCCCTGCCGCAGAGATTTTACCTCCGTGCCGAACAGCTCGATGCCGCATTCGTACTTTTCCAGGATGAAATAATCGTGATATGCCTTTTTATTATTTGCGATGAGCTTTAACGGCTCCCTTGCCTGTGCCATGATCTGTGCCTTGCTCCTGTATCCGGCGGACCGCCTGCGCCTCCCGGCTGTCCGCATCTCCCGTGTCCGGGACAAAATCGATGGTGCGCGCCACCGTATCCACCGCTGCCACTTTGATCCGCACAGGATCGCCCAGGCTGTAGGTCTTGTGGGTGCGCTCGCCCCTCAGTATATAGGATTTCTCGTCAAAAACATAGTAATCGTCAAACAGGCACGCCATGGGGACAAGGCCTTCCACCGTATTTGGCAATTCCACATACATGCCCCAGGAGGTCAGGCCGGAAACCACGCCGATGGCAGACTCTCCGATATGTTTCACCATGTACTCACACTTCTTCAGCTTCTCCGTCTGCCGCTCCGCGTCGTCGGCGCGCCGCTCTCCGGCAGAGGACCTTGCACACACCTCCGGAAGAATCGTCTCATAGTGCTTTGTGCGTTTGCCGGAAAGTCCCTTTTTCGCGATATTCTCGCGGATGATGCGGTGAATCTGCAGATCCGGATACCGGCGTATCGGTGAAGTAAAATGACAGTAATACTGGAGCGCAAGGCCGAAGTGTCCCTTGCACTCCGTCGTATATTTTGCCTGCTGCATGGAACGAAGCGTCATGCGGGTAAGCGTCGCCTCCTCCGGCATGCCCTTGATCCGCCCCATCACATTCCGAATATCGCCGGGCTTCACTTTGCGGCCCTTCTCCTCTTTTCTGCCCATCTCCGTCCGAATGCCGAGATTCGAGAGAAGGTGGGCGAGATCATTGATTTTGTCCGGATCCGGCTCCCCGTGGCTCCGATAAACAAAAGGAAGGCCCAGCCCGCAGCAGTGACGGGCGACCGTCTCGTTCGCCATCAGCATGAAATTCTCGATCAGGAGATTGGCTTCTGTGCTCTCATACTGTTTGATCTCCACCGGTCTTCCGTTCTCATCCAGAATGATCTTCGCCTCCGGCGTGTCAAAATCAATGGCGCCCCTTCTGGCCCTCGCCTCTGACAGAATTTCGGAGAGCTTCTCCATCTCCACGAGCATCGCCGCAATCGCCTCTGTCTTCTGTCTCACGCCCCGCTTCATGCCCTGGCGCTTCAGATGCTCGCTGATTTCTGTGGTATCGCCCTGTGTCAGAACAGCATGTACACCGGAGTAAGTGAGGCGCGCATCCGAGTGGATTTTGGACTCGGTGATCCGGTACCGCACCACACTGCCCTGTCGGTCGATATCCATGATACAGGAGAGGGCGAGGCGGTCCTCCCCCTCGTTCAGGGAACAGATGCCGTTTGACAGTTCTGTCGGCAGCATTGGGATGACGCGGTCCACCAGATAGATGCTGGTCGTCCGGTTCAGCGCCTCCCGGTCGAGTGCGCTTCCCTCTGTGACATACCGGCTCACATCCGCGATATGGACACCGAGTTCCCAGAGGCCATCTTCCGTGCGCGTTAGTGAAACCGCGTCGTCGATATCCTTCGTGTCCTCCCCGTCGATGGTGACCGTCAGCGTCCTGCGCAGGTCTTCAAAACCGCCCCGTCTGGTGAAGTGCCGGGTTTCCACATGATCCGGAAGGGCAGCCGCCTCGCGCCTGACGTCCTCCGGAAACGCCTCCGGCAGATCCATGGCGCGAATGATGCTGAGAACATCCACGCCCGGGTCGTCCATGCTCCCCAGCACCTCCGTGATCCTGCCGGAGGCGCTGCGCCCGGCGGTGCCGTAGTCCTCAATGGTCAGCACGACCTTCTGACCGTCCTCCGCCGGCAGCGAGTGCTCCGGCTGCACCGCGATGTCAAACGGAATATGGTGATTGTCCGGCACAACAATCGCGTGGCGGCCATCTCTGCGGCAGGTTCCTACCACTGTTGTCACCGTATGGCGCACAATTCGGACAACCGCAGCCTCCGTGCGCCTCGAGGGATGAATCTTCCTGCCGTGTGCGGCAGCCGCCCCCTGTCCGCGGCTGCCCTCCGTTTTCTCATTCTGCTGCGTGCCATTCTGGTCCGCCCCGCAATCCTCTCCACTTTCCGCGTGAAACGCCTGGTATTGTTCCACAAGCCTGGGGTCATACCCCGGCAGCAGGCGGACCTCCACCACATCGCCATAAAAGGCGTTTCCAGTCATGCCCTGTGGAATATATAAATCGCTTTCGATCCCGTCTACCACGACAAAACCGAATCCCCGGGTATTGCTCTGGAAGGTGCCCTCCATGTGAACGGCCTTCTTTTCCTTGTGCTGCTTCTTCTTCCGCTGAAGATGTGACGCCATCGATTTCTTATATTTCATATCTGCTCCCATGCCCGTCCTTACAGCAATTCTCCCTGTACACAACAAAGGGACGTCCCTTCTCAACGATCGAAGGAGCGCCCCGTCTGATTTGATCCTGTTTCCGCAGCGCAGATCGCGAAGCGGACAAAAGTGCCTGCCGCAGCAATCCCTGACACGGAATGCAGTCCTGCCATACCGATCAGAACAAATTCATGTTCAGAAGCACAGAAAGGACAAAGAACATCACCGAGAGGAAGACCGTGAATTTCACCAGAAATCCCTCCATCGAACGGCCCTTGTTCTTCCCCCAATATGTCTCAGCCACGCCGCTGATGGCGCCAAGTCCCTGGTCCTTGCCTTCCTGCATCAGAATAATGACAGAAAGCAGCACACTGACAGCGATCAGAACAATCGTAAGAATCCAACGCGCAATACTCATGGGTTAACTCCACTCTTTTCTGTTTCAGCTTTTTGGAATCCTTCTTCCGGATTCCTCTGCATCTTTAATAAAGTAACACACACGGAATACCATTGCAAGCGCGATCCGGGCTGCCTTTATTTGCCTTTATTTCTCTCCCGCCTTGTTCAGCAGATCCTGGCGCACAGAGGATGGGATGATATCATCCCGGAATCCCAGCGATGTCGAATTCCCGTCCGCTGTCTTGATGTCAATGGTGTAGTCTCCCGCATCCTCATCGAAGAGATACCAGCCGCCGTATCCCGCATAAAGATTGACCGAGGACTTCAGGAGCCGGGAGATCTGATCCGGTTCCGTATAGGTCACCGATATCGCTTCGCTGCTGAGACTGCCGGTATCCGCCGGTTCCCCGCGGAGGGCCGCGATATTGTAATCCGTGACCGTGAACTGGCTCACCTCCGCGGCGGACGGAACCGGCTCGGACCAGATGCCCGCCTCCTTCAGCCACTGAATCGTATTTTGATAGAACGGGAAGACCAGGATGGAAAGACTGTCCGCGGTATCATACGACAGGCTTTCGGCCGCGCCTGCGCTGCCCGGTTTTCTGCGGGCGAGCTGAATCATGCCGATCGGCCCCTCCTCCCGGTCCTTCGAATAACAATACTGTGCCACATCCTTTGCAAGAGCCTGCTTCAGCCCCGCGTAATCCTGATCCGGAACGCCGGAATTTCCGTCTGTGCCTGACCAGTCCGCATTCCATCCGCTGTCATAGGTGATCCTTCCATCCGTGGTGAAGTTGAGGTAACCCTCATCATGCAGGAAATTGAAATAACCCTTGTGGTATTCCTCCGACGAAGTGATCCGGTCGAGCAGCTTTGCGTCTGTATCGGCCGGGATTGTGAACTGGCGGTAAATCCTGCGTCCGTCCTTCATCCGGTAGAGTACCACAATCTGATACGTGGTCTGCTTTGGCGCCGTGGTCAGCGCACTGTTCCATTCTGGCGTGTGCGCCACGGTATACTCCTGTCCGGCCCGAGCCAGTGATGTGATATCGGAAATATCGGTCAGCATCATGTAGTGGGAAGCAGCCTCCACGCCGTCGTAGATCGCGCTTCCGTCTTCTGCAAAATCCGTCAGAGTAGTCGCACCGTAATTGACGACCGCAGCGCTGCTCACCTCGCTGTCCGCCGGAACATAGCGATCATATCCGAACACATCTCCCCGGAACATGAGAAACACCGCGACAGCCGCGATGCCCGCCGCCGCCATGGACCATGCGCCACGCATAAAGGAACGGAAATTGAAGTCATAAATAATCTGGATCACCGCGGACAGCAGCATGACAGTGACCACGATGAAGATAATGCTCATGACCAGCGTGGAATGAGAACGGCCCGAGGCAAAGAGATTCATCATTCCCAGCCCCGCATAAAGACCCCCAAGCGTGGCCACCGCCAGCTTCGTGATCACCCTCACCGGGGTGAAGACAACCGCGCTGCCCGCATCCTCGCTCCGCCGCTTCTGATGGCTTAGGAAGGCGAGCGCCGTCACCACAGCAGTCACGGCGATGGTCAGGGCATCATACTTCCAGACACTCCGAACACAGCTCCGCACAAAATTCACGGTGCTTGGGTTGGTGTAATCGGCATCAATGCCCGTGACCCGCGAAAAATTTGAAGTAAAGAATCCCGGCAGCGTCAGCAGCATATAATTGACAACAGGAGAAAACAATGGCTTTTCCACCGTTCCGGACGCGTAGTACGTGACAAAGAACTGCTGCTTCAGACTCCGCAGGAGATACGCCAGGGCCGGTTCGTAGAGCAGAAGGACGCCTGTGGCCGCGGCACAGACAATCACGTTCCCCGTCCACATCGCCGCCAGCACGGAGATGGCGTACACACCGGCGTACAGAATAAACAGGCGGACAAGCTCAACCCAGGCATCCAGCATGATGCCGCTTGTCATGCATCCCATCGCCGCAGCAGTCAGAAGTCCCGCGCCGAGGCACAGAACAGCCGGGATGAGAAACACCAGCAGTCCGCTGAAGTAGATTTTCCAGAACCGCACGGATCGCCGGACGGGCTGGCTTTCGAAAAAATCTGTCTTCTGCCGGTTGTCCATCCAGGCATACCCGCTGATACCGGCTGTCACTGCGAGAACGATCACCGCGATCCATCCGAAATACTGCCGGACGCCAAGCCACTTGCTGACCTCGCTCAGGACCTCGCTCCGCCGCTGCATGGCGGTGTACTGATAGACATCGGCATAATTATGGATTCGCAGAATATTCGCTGCCGTGCCCGCGACATCATAGAGGAAGAAGGTCACGAAACTAAGCGCAAGCGTCCAGATGCGGCCCCTGAGCATATCCTTAACCGAGTATGAACTTTTTGACATCATAGCCCACAACCTCCGTTTCACTGATGAAGACCTCTTCCAACGTCAGCGGAAGAATTTCGAAGAAAATCATCTCATATTCACGGAAATGCTGTTCCATCTCCTCCCGCGTGCCGCGGACAGTGATGGTATGGAGATGGCCGCGCGCCACGTGATTCAGGACAGTGAGTCCCTCGAGCGCCGCCTCCGCGTCTCCATCCTCGCGGAACACGCACTGAATTTTCTGGATGTTCAGCTTCATCGCCTCGATGTCCTCAGACAGCAGGACGCCGCCCTTATGCAGCAGACCGACATGATCGCAGAAGTCCTCCAGTTCCCGGAGATTATGGGAAGAAATCACCGGAGTCAGTCCCCGCTCCGCCATCTCCTCCGCGAACACCGATTTCACGCCCTGCCGCATCACCGGGTCAAGACCGTCAAATGTCTCATCGCACAGCAGATAGTGACAGCCTGAGCTCACCGCCAGGATGATGGCAAGCTGCTTCTTCATCCCCTTGGAAAACCCGCTGATCCGTCGTTCCGGATCAAGGCCGAAATCCTGCCGGTAGCGGGTAAAGCGGGTCCTGTCAAAGGTTGGATATACCCGCGCATAGTATTCCGCCATGTCCGACGGCGTCGCGTTGGCAAAGAAATATGGCTCGTCGGGGATGAAGAAAATACGCTTCTTCGCATCCGGATTGTCATAGACCGGCTCATGGTCCACCAGAATATTGCCGGTATCCTGCCTGAGCACGCCGCACATCATCCGCATCAGCGTGGATTTCCCGGCGCCGTTTGTCCCGATGAGGCCGAACACCTCCTGATCCCGGATCTCCAGCGTGACATGGTTCACCGCCTCCACACCGGGTTCTCCGGTGTGCCGGCCGCCAAACGATTTCGTCACATCCATTGTTTCAATCATGCTATTACCCCATTCAGGCAAATTTAAAAACAAAATCTGTGCAGACGGCCTTGCCGCATATACCGCATGCAGGCTAAGCCGACAGCTCTCACAGCTCCCGGAGCAGCTCCTCCCGCGGAATACCCATCTCAGCTGCTTCCCTCAGGATTCCCCGCAGCTTCTCTCTGAGTTCCTGCTTCCGCTCCTCCTTGAGCCCCGTGCTGTCCGCGACAAAATTACCGCGTCCCGGTACCGTGTAGATAAATCCCTGCCGCTCCAGCTCGCTATAGGCCCGCTGTACCGTGTTCGGATTGGTGGAAAGCTCCATGGCCAGGCTTCTGACCGACTGCAGCTTCTCGTCCGGAGCCAGGGCATCCATCAGAATCAGACGTTTGATACTCTCCGTAATCTGCTCATATATGGGACGCCCGTCCCTGTAATCCAGTTGTATCAGCATGTCTGTGCTCCAATGGCCGAGCCTTCTCCGGCTCTGCCTGTCCTGCGTATCCTCTGCTCATCCCGGCGCCGCATCCCGCAAGGATCCGGGCGCAATCCGACTGACGGCGTCGACATGGCGCGCCCCGCCCAACTGTACTAATACCATTAATACGGTTTATTATGCTCTCCACACCTTCAGTTGTCAATCCGCACATAAAAAAGCCCGGAACCAGCTGAACGATTCCGGGCTGCCCAAACAGGCTTTGCCGCAATTGATTTTCTGTTTTTCCGCGCTTAGTTTTCCTTCACCAGAAGGCTCTTTCCGGTCATTTCCTTCGGCTGCTTCTCACCCATAATCTCAATCAGAGTCGGGATGATGTCAGCCAGCACGCCATTCTCGCGCAGTCCTACACCCTTCTCGTAATTTACAAGGATGAACGGAACCGGGTTCGTAGTATGTGCCGTATACGGCGCGCCGGTCTCATAATCCACCAGCTTCTCGCAATTGCCATGGTCGGCGCAGACGAACATCGTTCCGCCAACCTCCTTGATGGCATCGACCGCGTTGCCGAGGCATTCATCCACCACCTCGACCGCTTTGATGGCCGCCTTCTCCACGCCGGTGTGCCCGACCATATCCGGGTTGGCGAAATTGCAGATGATCACATCGTATTTCCCGCTCCGGATCGCCTCCACCAGATGATCGCGCACCTCATAGGCACTCATCTGCGGCTTGAGATCATAGGTTGCAACATCCTTCGGGGAGTTCACAAGAATGCGGTCCTCATTCTTATTGGGCTGCTCCTGGCCGCAGTTGAAGAAGAACGTCACATGCGCGTACTTCTCTGTCTCTGCCAGCCGGAGCTGGGTGTATCCGTGGTCGGCCAGCCACTGCCCAAAGGTATTGGTGACCTTCACTTCCTTGAAAGCGACCTCTTTGTTCGGGATGGTTTTGTCATAGTCCTTGAAGCAGACATACTTCACATCAGGCCGCTTTCCTCTCGGTCCTCTCGGAAGGCTGTCAAATTTGTCAAAATCATCGTCGCAGAAGCAATGCGTGATTTCGCGGGCACGGTCCGGGCGGAAATTGAAGAAGATAATGCTGTCGCCGTCCCGGATCGTGGAAACCGGCGTGCCGTCTTCCTTCAAAATCACCGTGGGCTTTACAAATTCATCGGTTTCGTTTTTCTCATAGGACTGCATGATCGCCTCATGGGCGGAATGAGCTGTAACTCCCTTTCCTTCGGTGAGCGCGTCATAGGCATATGCGACACGGTCGTAATTGTTATCGCGGTCCATCGCATAGTACCGTCCGCTGATCATCGCGATTTTGCCGACGCCGATCTCTTTCATCTTGTCCTCAAGGGCTGCGATATAATCAACGCCGCTCTTCGGTGGCGTGTCGCGGCCGTCCAGGAAGCAGTCCACATACACATTGGACAAGCCCTGCTCCTTTGCCATCTTCAGCAGCGCATACAGATGTGTGATGTGGCTGTGCACGCCGCCGTCAGACAGCAGACCGTACAGATGCAGATCGCCGCCCGTCTTCTTCACATTCTCCATGGCGTCAAGAAGTTCGGGATTCTGAAAGAAATCCCCATCCTCAATTTCCTTGGTGATGCGGGTGAGATCCTGGTAAATGATACGCCCTGCGCCCATGTTCATATGGCCGACCTCGGAGTTGCCCATCTGTCCGTCCGGAAGACCAACGGACAGTCCGCTTGCATATCCCTTGACGAAGGGATATTCCTTCTCCAGACGGTCCATCACCGGCGTATTTGCCTCAGCCACAGCATTATGAAGCGGGTTGTCAGAAAGTCCATACCCGTCAAGAATCAGAAGTACTACTGGTCTATGTTTAAAATTCATAAAAATCCTCCATGCAGGAACATACCTGTTTGTTTCTCTCAAATCCGAAGGTATTGTACTACCAATAAACAGCCCCGGCAACCGGGCAAACAGGACCGTTCTGTGTAAGGAACTACCCGCAAGGTCTCTGCTTCGCGGCGCTGCCCCGGTTTGCAGTTGTCTCCCTCAAACCATCGTTAATTTTTATTAATGGCATTCGCCGGAGTATGATGTAGCCAGCCGCGCAGCATCTATCAGTCCGGCAGGGCGGGACTGACTGCTTTCCAACATTTCATCCATACGTCTGCCGGCTGCCCGAATCAGAAAGGAAACGGGAAATGATTACTTTTCTTGCAAAGCATTTTATTAGAAACTACCAGAATACCAGCAATCCGGAGGTGCGGGAACAGTACGGCCAGCTCTCCGGTATCGTCGGCATCGTGCTCAACCTCTGTCTCTTCCTGGGAAAGCTCACCGCAGGCCTGATGTCCGGCGCGATCTCCATACTGGCAGACGCCTTTAACAATCTGTCCGACGCCGGTTCGTCCATCATCACACTGATCGGTTTCCGCCTGTCCAGTCAGAAGCCGGACTCGGAGCACCCGTTCGGGCACGGCCGCATCGAATACATCTCCGGCCTTATTGTTTCCATGCTGATCATTCTGATGGGCTTTGAACTGCTCAAGACATCCGCCGGCAAAATTCTGCATCCGGATGAGATGGTATTCCGCTCTGTCGTGGTGGTGATTCTGATCTGCTCGATTTTGGTAAAGCTGTACATGTATCTCTATAACCATCAGCTTCAGATTAAGCTCGATTCGGTCGCACTCGGTTCCACCGCGGCCGATTCTCTCTCGGACTGCTGCGCCACCGCGGCCGTCCTGTTTTCCACGCTGTTCACGCATATAACCGGAGTCAATATCGATGGCTGGTGCGGTCTCGCCGTGTCCCTCTTCATCATAAAATCCGGAATCGGTGCGGCAGTCAATACGATCAACCCTCTTCTCGGACAGCCTCCGAAGAAAGAGTTCGTGGATGAGATCTGCCGCGTGGTGACAAGCTACGACGGCATACTCGGCGTTCACGACCTGGTTGTTCACGACTATGGTCCGGGCAGGCGCATGCTCTCGCTGCATGCGGAGGTGCCCGACACAGCGACCATCAGTCAGGCACATGACACCATCGACAATATCGAGCTCCGGCTCAAGCGCGAATATGGCATCGACGCGGTCATTCACATGGATCCAATCTCCGTGAACGATCCGGAGACCAACGCGCTGCGGGAGAAAGTCGCGGCGCTCATTCGCGGTCTCGGGCAGGACTACAGCTTCCATGATTTCCGCATCGTCAAGGGCCGCTCTCATACCAATGTGATTTTCGACGTGCTCGCGCCATATGAAAACGCGATGACAGATGAAGAAATCATCGCGAAATTAAAGAGCGAGATCCATCAGATCTCGCCCCACTACCGCTGTATCATCAATATTGACCGGAAATATATATGAGCAGACCACAAACCGGCGGCTTCCAGATCGGTTTCCCGCCGCTCAGAATTCTCTGCTCTTCTTCTCCACCTCATACGTAAAGATCGCTAACGCGTAGCCTGTCCGGATGCGGATCGAAGCCTGTGTTTCCCGTGTCTCCTTTGCATGCTCCGTTTCGGGCAGGCCGAGACGATAGGCTTCGCTGTCGGACATACTTCCGTTGTGTGCAAACCGGTTTTCGCCTACCTGCTCCACTTGTATTCCGCCTCCCCCTGCGCGGAGAAACCGCGGCCCGATCTCATTACTCTGTCCCAGCGGAAAGTCATTCGTGAGCGTTCCGTTCTCCATGGTATAGTGCATGCCGCGGATAGTCACGCCTTCACAGCGGTCGCTCAGAGAAAAAACCGAGAACATCCCCGCGGCATCCGGATGAAACGTCTTCTCGTCCCCGGGTCCCAGCACAAACATCAGATCCCCGGCGTTGATAAAGTAGCAGAAAATGCCATGCTTTCTCGCCCAGACAGCCGCGGCGAGATTCGCCATCATGTGGTCCATCCTGCCTCCGCAGGCGCCATAGAGCCGGACTCTGGAGAATCCCGCAGCCGCCGCGAAACGGATGGCCGCCATCGTATCCGGGTCGTCCTTCATAACCGGGAGGTGCAGCACCCTTTCCGGCAGCGCATGTTCAAAGGTGCGCAGCGTCTCCTGACCGGTTCCTCCTATCGAATCAAAATCTCCCAGAATCAGGTCCGGCAGTCTTCCTATCTCTTCCAGATAGGCGAGTCCATTGTCTACCGCAGCCAGCACATCTCCCTGCTCCGGATCGCAGATAATCTCCATTGGCGTGAACTGCCCGGCGCACATCAGCACCAGCGCGCCCTTCTTTTCCGGCAGTCCCGACCGGGAGAGCCAGTCCCGCATTTTCTCCGGCTCATCCAGGAGTGGATAAAGTTCCCGCATAGATTCTTCCCCATCAGCCCTGCGTCTTTTTCCGGAATACAATCAGCTTACTGATCACATAATTCAGCACAATGACCACAAACTGCGCGAGAAGCTTGATCCCCATCTCATTATAGTGAAGCGTAGTGATGAAAATAAAGATCATCGCCTCCTCGACCAGCAGCGTGAAAAGACGGCCGCCGAAAAAAGAGGAAATCTGCCGCAGCAAGTCTCTTTTCGACTCAGTCCTCCCATCAAAAACCCAGGACTTGTTCGTCACGTACTGGAACAGGACACAGATAATCCAGCAGAAAATGTTGCCGATCAGCGCATTCATACCGAAGGCAACGACAAAAAACCAATACAGAAACAGATTCAGAAAGAAGGCAAGTCCTCCAAAAAAGAGGTACATCAGCACTTCCTTGTGTTTCTGATAAAACGGCTCAAACCAGCGGAAAGCGCGCAGATGCACCAGCCGATCCCAGATGTCCGGCTTCCTTTCCATCCTTTCACTCATACCCTTCTCCTGTGCAGGAAATGCCCGGCTGGGCTTTTCCGCGAATGCCCGCCAGGACGCTTCTGCGTCCTGGCGGGCTGACATACAGCGCCCAGCTTCGGCGACGTCTGTTACATATTGCTTCCTATGACATTCCAATTCTTTCTCAGATAGTCGATGAGAGAGATCACCGTGAGCACTAGCGCAATCCACATCACGAGCTGCGTCAGCACAGAGAGAGCAGGGATATCGGCAATCATCAGAATCACCATCGCCATCTGGAAGACTGTCTTGAACTTTCCCCAGTAGCTCGCCGCGATGACGACGCCCTTGTCTGCCGCGATCAATCTGAACCCGCTGATGATGAACTCCCGCGCCACAATGACAATGACAATCCACGCCGGGATCCGGTCCATGCTGACGAGGCAGATCATTGCGGAGATCACCAGCATCTTGTCTGCCAGCGGATCCATGAATTTTCCAAAATCCGTGATCAGATTATATTTTCTAGCGATCTTGCCGTCCAGCAGATCCGTCAGACTCGCTGCGATAAAAATCACAAGGGCGATCCACTGGCTGTGCGCCCCGCCCACATTCGTGAGCATGAAGAATACAAAAAACGGAATCATAATGACGCGAAGCATAGTCAGCTTGTTCGGTAAATTCATTGTTATCCCTCCGTGCCGCGCTGTAAGCACCCATGTCAGTTTGAAAGTGGCGCACCGACGCCGTTTTCAATCCTCTGTTTTCCCGTTCTCCGCGGCATCTGCCAGTTCTCCGATTAAATCATACCCTCTGGAACCTGTGATCCGCACTCTGACAAAATCTCCGGTCATCAGCTCCCGCGATGTCTCCAGAAACAGCATGCCGTCCACGTCCGGCGCATCCATATAGGTCCGGGCAGTGTAGACGAACGCCCCCGGCCTGCTGACATCCACGACCTGATCCTCTGCGATTCTGCCCTCGACGATGGCATCCAGAATCCGGTTCTTCTGCCTCCGCGCCTTCCGGAACGCGATCTCCTGCTGTGCCAGCATCAGCTCTTTTCTTCTCTCCCGCTTGACGGCCGCCCTGACCTGCGGCTTCATCTTCGCGGCCGGCGTCCCATCTTCTCTGGAATAGGTAAAAACGCCGAGCCTGTCAAACTTCATCTTTCTCACAAATGCCAGCAGATGGCGATGATCCGCCTCCGTCTCTCCGGGGAAGCCTGTGATCAGCGTGGTTCGCAGGCAGCAGTCCGGTATTTTCGCACGGATTTTGCCGATGACCTCCTCCAGATCCTTCCGGGTCGTGTGACGACCCATGCGCCGCAGCACATCGTCCGACGCGTGCTGTATCGGCATATCCAGATAATGCAATACCTTCGGCTCTGCCGCAATGGTGTCGATCAGCTCGTCCGTGATCTCCTCCGGATAGCAGTACAGCAGCCGGATCCAGCGGATTCCGTCGATCGCGGCGAGGCCGCGCAGCAGCGCCGGAAGTCTCTTCTCTCCATAGAGATCCGTTCCATAAAGAGTCGTCTCCTGTGCAACCAGGATCAGTTCCTTCACCCCGCGCTCTGCCAGCTTCCCTGCCTCCGCCAGTACCTGCTCCATCGGAACGGAGCGGTAGGGTCCGCGGACGCTCGGGATCACGCAATATGTGCACCATTTGTTGCAGCCCTCGGCAATACGCAGATATCCGTAGTGGCCTCCCGTGGTGAGGACGCGTTCCTCCCCTCCGGTCGCCGGTTTGTCCAGCGATTCCGTGAGAATTTCATGCCCCTGCTTCTGAAGGATATCGTCCGCCGCCTCGACAATCCTGTCGATCGCGGTTGTGCCCAGGACGACATCCACTTCCGGAACTTCCTTCTCGATGTCGTCACGGTAGCGCTGTGCGAGACAGCCTGCCACAATAAGCCCCTTGAGATGGCCGCTTTTCTTCCGGTCTGCCATCTCGAGAATTGCCTGGACACTCTCTGTCTGTGCGTCCTTAATAAAACAGCAGGTATTGACCACTGCAATATCTGCTGCCTCTACATCCCCTGTGAAACTGTATCCATGTGATGTGAGCGCACCCAGCATTTTCTCAGTATCCACCAGGTTCTTGTCACATCCAAGTGAAACAAAATAAATATTCATCTTTATCCGGCCGACTGCATGGACATGGTTCATACCGCTCAGCAGTCAGAAATACTCAGTTTTCAGCTTCGTCTTCATCTTCCGGGGACTCATCGTTGTCGGAATCCTCCTCACGATCAGTGGACTCCCCGTCGTCCTCGGACTCGCCGTCCTCCTCATCTCCAGATGCATCCGCATCCAGATTTTCATTCAGATCATCCTCGGAAATCGCTGCAACCTTGCCGGCGGTATAGCTGCGCAGCAGCCTTGCCTCTTCTTCATCCTCATCGTCATCCGCCTCGCCGAGGATTTGATACTTGTCATGCCAGAGTTCATCCACCGCAATCGAGAGCGGCTTGTCCTTGGGCGAAGCTTCAATCAGCGGCTCTGCGCCCTCCACAAGCTGACGGGCTCTCTTGGCTGTCGCCATCACAATGCTGTAACGGCTGGAAATGACAGGCTCCTCCCCCTCTTCCACGTCCTTGTTGACGACCTTCATCAGTTCAATATAATTCGGATGTAACATTTCTTCCTCCATGCCGGAAACGTCCCGCTTCTTATCCGTCCGCGCAATGTTACGCACCACAGTGCATAACAGCAATGGCATTATAAGCCATGCTTCGCTGTTCGTCAAAAGGAATTGAGCGAAATCCTCTGATCATACCACGGTTAGAATTACAGGGATTACAGAAAATCCCCGCTGCGCTGAAGAATTTCATGGAGTTCCTTCTTCAGATTTTCCACAAGCTCTGTGTTATGATGCGGATCGAAGTGGGATGCTCTGATGATATCCTCGAGGTCATCCGTACACTGCTCCAGATCATCGTTGACAAGCAGATAATCGTACCCGGCGATTTCCTCTGCTTCCGTGGCCGCCTGTCTGATCCGCCGTGCAATCACATCCCTGTGCTCCGTTCCCCTGCCCTTAAGTCGATTGAGCAGGCATTCCGCATTCGGCGTGACGACGAAAATCAGAACAGCGTCCGGCATGATCCTTTTAATCTGCCTGGCTCCCTGTGCGTCAATCTCCAGAATGACATCCCTGCCCTTCTTCATCTGCTCCAGGACCCAGGCCTTCGGCGTCCCATAGGAATGGCCGACATAGGAGGCGTGCTCCAGGAATCCATCCTCCTGCGCTGTCCGGTCAAACTCCTCCTGGGAGACAAAGAAATAGGATACGCCATCCACCTCCCCAGGTCTCGGCTCCCGTGTCGTCATGGAGACGGAGAGTGCATAGCGGCTGCTCCTCTCCACCAGATTTTTCATCAGCGTTCCTTTTCCTGCTCCGGAAAACCCGGAAACAACAATCAGACTTCCTCTGTTGTTCATGAAATGCCTTTCTCTGTGGGATAAAAACTTCACTCCAGATTCTGGATCTGTTCCCGTACCTTTTCAATGTTCGTCTTGAGGAGAATGCCCGTGTTGCTGATCTCCGCGTCGTCGGTCTTGGACAGAATGGTATTGGCCTCGCGGTTCATCTCCTGTGCCAGAAAATCAAGCCTGCGCCCCACACCGTCCCCCTCTGTGGCGCCGAGCAGATCCCAGGCCGCGCAGATATGGCTCCGGAGCCGCACAAGCTCCTCGTCCACACAGATTTTGTCCGCGTACATCGTGACCTCCTGCGCGATCCTGGCTTCATCCACACTCGTGTCTCCCAGCAGATCCTGAATTTTGCCGGTCAGACGCGCCCGGTACGCTGTCACAATGTCGGGAGCGCGCTGCGTGATAAAGTCGACCTCCTCCGTCATGGCACCAAGCTTACGAAGAAGATCCTCCCGCAGAAATTCCCCCTCCTTCTCCCTCGCCTGTAGAATGGCATTCCCGGCCTCGTCGAGCGCCTTCTCCAGGAGCGGCCACAGATCCGTATCATCGCGCTCCGAATCCTCCAGCGTAAATACATCCGGAAGACCCGCAAGCAAGGCCAGACTCACCTCCTCTGAAAACCCGAACATCTCCTTCATCTCTCCGAGATGCCGCAGATACTCCGCGGCGAGAGAAGAATGATAACAAACCTCCTCGCCCGGATCCTCCTGATTCACATAAGAAATAAACAGATCAACCTTCCCGCGCCGGATAAACCGGCCGACCTCCGCCCGAACCTTCGCCTCATACGGATATAGCGACCGCGGCATCTTCATGGAAAGATCCAGAAAACGATTGTTTACAGACCTTATCTCCACCGTGACCCGGCGGCTGCCCTCGACGGATTCTCCCCGTCCGAAACCGGTCATACTGCATACCATGCCAGTTTTCCCCCTGCCGCGCTCACCCGCGGCCTCAAACTTCCATCATTATAATTTTCACTGCGGAGAGCGTCAAGAAACCCGAAATTGTCCCTGACGAGTTCCGCCCGCCTCGGTTCGCCGCGCCGCCTTGAATCCTGTGCCCAATTCTTGTAAAGTAGCAGGCAGAAAAGAGGAAATCATCGTGGCACTGAATGGCATTACCTGCGCTGCTCTGCGCGCAGAACTCGAACAGAAACTCCTCAACGGGCGAATTGCCCGCATCGTCCAGACGGAAAGTGATGAAATCATTCTCACGGTCAAGCCTGAAATGTCCCGCGGCGGCGGTCAGGTTCGTCTTGTTCTGTCGGCGGACGCCTCTCTCCCGCTCTGCTATCTGACGGAGGAAAATAAGCCTGCGCCGCTGTCTGCACCTACTTTCTGCATGCTGCTCCGTAAGCATCTGCAGGGAGGTCGGATCACCGCGATTGTTCAGCCGGGTCTCGAGCGGATCCTGCGGTTTGAGGTGGAGCATCTCGATGAAATGGGAGATCTGACAAAACACACGCTTGTCCTCGAGCTCATGGGAAAATACAGCAATCTGATTTTTCTCGACAGTCAGGAAATGATCGTGGACAGCATCAAGCATGTCTCTTCGATGGTAAGTTCCGTTCGGGAAGTGCTCCCGGGCAGGCAATATTTCATTCCGGAGACGCAGCACAAAAAGGATGCTCTCTCTGAATCTATGGAGAACTTCCTGGCAGTTCTCGCCGTCGGCAGTCTGCCGCCGGCTTCGCTGCTTGTCCGAACCTATACCGGCTTTTCGAGCGTGACCGGTGAGGAGTTGGTGTGCCGTGCAGGCATCGGGGGCGATAAGAGCAGCCAGGATTTGACGAAAGACGAATCCTCCCGCCTTGCTGATGAATTCTGCCGCCTGACGGAGGACATCCGGGCTGCCCGTTTTGCGCCGCACGGATACCTGCAGCAGTCAGGCTCCTCCACCAGTTCGCCGAAGGAATTTTCCTCCTTTCCACTCCGCATGTATGCGGACCTCGAATCCCGGGAATTTTCGTCCGTGTCCGAAATGCTCGTCTGGTACTATGGGGAGAAGAACCGCATCACCCGCATCCGCCAGCGGACCGCGGACCTTCGCAAAACCGTGTCGACCATTCTGGAACGGGACGTTCATAAATTTGACAGCCAGCAGAAACAGCGCAGGGATACGGAGAAGAAAGACCGGTATCGCATCTATGGGGAGCTGCTGAATACATATGGATACAGCATTCCGATCGGTGCAAAATATGCGGATCTCGATAATTATTACACCGGCGAGAAGCTTCGGGTTCCGCTCGATCCGCTTCTCACCCCGGCGCAGAATGCCCAGAAGTATTTTGAACGGTACGGAAAGCTGAAGCGAACTGCCGAGGCGCTCACCACCCTGACAGCGCAGACAGAAGCGGAGATCCGGCAGCTGAGAAGCATCCTCGTCTCCCTCGATCTGTCGGCCGATGAGAGTGACATCGCTGAGATCCGCGAGGAACTCGCGCAGAGCCATTTTGTCCGCCGCGCAGCCACGGGCAGCAAAGGCGCCAGGAAAAACCGCCTGCCGAAAAGCCGGCCGTTCCACTATGTCAGCCACGACGGTTTCGACATCTACGTGGGCAAAAACAATCTGCAGAACGACGAGCTTTCTTTCCATCTCGCCGGCGGCGGGGATCTGTGGTTCCACGCCAATGACATGCCCGGATCCCATGTCATTCTGAAGACAGGGGGCCGGAAACTGGAGGAAATTCCGGATCAGACCTTTCTGGATGCCGCCTCCCTTGCCGCTTATTACTCCTCCGGCCGGGATCAGGAGAAGGTGGAGGTGGACTACCTCTTCCGCCGTGATTTGAAAAAGCCCGCCGGCGCAAGACCTGGGTTCGTGGTTTACTACACAAACTACTCGGTTCTTGCACCGACGGACATCTCAGGCATTCAGCAGATCCGGGAATGATTCGTTTTACATCCACCTGAGCTTCTTGAGCGCCCGAACCAGATGATTTCCCTTCGGCATGCTGCGTATCGTCTCCTCGTCGAGCACATGCATCTTCACCAGGGCAAAGGCATACACGAAAACGGCGGTCAGAAAGGCAGGCAGGAACGCTGCCAGATTGGCAAAATACAGGATTCTCGTCGCCTGCCCCTCCACGCCGAAATGCAGTATCTCAGCGAGAAGATAGCGTACGGCGTCGTACACTGCAAGGCTGGAAATTCCCATCATAAGAGCCGCTGCCACCGGTCCCGCGTATCGCTTTCCCAGGTTCACGCCGGGTCCCAAATACTTTCTTAGAAACAGTTCATTGGCGGCAAAAATCATGACCGAATAAATCACGCTGGCAGCCACCAGCGCATAGTTTCCCATATTGGTCCGAAGCAGCAGAAGAACCAGTACTGCCGTCTGCACAGCCAATGCCGCCACTGCGCTGACCAGCGGAAGATTCATATGCTGTGTCGCCTGCAGCACGGCATTCGTGATGGTAGAAATAGAATAAAAGAACACGGTCACAGCAAGGAGGGCCAGCAGAGCCGATGCCTCGCTCAACGAATCCATCTGCGGGAACAAAATCATCGTCACCGGTCTGGCGAGGAAGATCAGCGCCACCGTGCAGGGAATCGCCACCAGTGCCGTCATCATGACCGCCTGTCTCGCCCGGTGCAGCGTTTCCCTCCGGTCTCCCCGCGCGAAAGAACCAGAAATGCTGGGAATCACCGCTGCCGACGTGGCGGTAGCGATCGAGATCGGAATATTGGTGATCACTGTGGCCTTTCTGGAGAAGATGCCGTAGTGAACTGTGATGCTGATCTCGTCCATTCCGCGGCCTGCCATCAGAATTTTGGTGTAGATCGTCTGATTGAGCGATGTGGTGAGATTGAGAATGAAACTGCTGAGTACAAAAGGCGTCACGACACAGATGACTTCCCAGAGGATTTTCCGGTACGGCTCCTCTGTGCCTGTCGCATCCCGATCCATCCTATTCCTGATTCCCCGCCGGTTCATGGAATAAACCCACAGCATGAAAAGCAGTGCCGCCAGAACGCCGCTGCCCGTGCCGAGCGCGCTTCCGGACGCGCCGTAGACCGCCTCGGTCGTGGAACCGGCGCCTGCCGCCCGCCGCATCAGGAGATATGCCAGCAGCAGCGACATAGCCGCGTTCACGATCTGCTCGATAATCTGTGACACAGAGGTCTGCAGCATGGTTGAATGGGCCTGAAAATATCCTCTCAGGGCGCCCAGCAGACCGAATAGGAAGATCGTCGGGGCAAACACCCGGAGTACCGGTACAGAGCCCGGGCCGACGAGCAGCCCCGCTCCAAAATACAGCACAGCCGAACCGGCTGCGCCAGCCACAAGGACATACCAGAGCGCCGCGCGGAATATGCGCTGTGCGTTCCGATACTCCCCCATCGCCAGCTTCTCCGCCATCAGCTTGGAGATGGCGGAAGGAATGCTGTATGAGGAAATCAGAAGCACAATCGTATAGATGTTGTAAGCCAGACTGTAATAGCCGTTGCCCTCATCCCCGATGATCGCCGTGAGAGGGGACTGATACAGCAGTCCGATGATGCGGACTACAATGCTGGCAGCGGCAAGTATGCCGGCCTGTACGAAAATCTGACTCTTGCCCTGCCCCGCATTGTCCGGCAGGATCATCTGATTGTGGTGCCTTATTCTGTGAATAGCCATGAGTTGAAAATGAATGCCGCCTTATTGCTGTATGAAGCAGCGCTCAGCTGCCGATGAGCCAGTCGTACATCTCCTGATACTTCTCCGCCGACCTTTTCCAGGAGAAATCGGCCGCCATTGCCCGGTCGATCATCTTGTTCCACTCGCGCTTGCGGTCGTAGAAAATCTGTTCCGCATACCGGATGGTGCGGAGCATTTCAGTCGCATTGTAATTGGTAAAGCTGAACCCCGTCCCGGTTCCCTCATACTCATTGTACGGCTCGACCGTGTCCTTCAGGCCGCCCGTCTCCCGCACGATCGGAATTGTGCCGTAGCGAAGCGCCATGAGCTGAGACAGACCGCATGGCTCAAACAGCGACGGCATCAGGAACGCGTCCGAAGAAGCATAGATCTTATGCGACAATTCCTCAGAATAGCAGATCTGTGCAGAGACCTTCTTTCCATACTTCCAGTCAAAATACCGGAACATATTCTCGTACCGTTCTTCTCCTGTGCCCAGTACCACGATCTGGACAGCATCCTGGCAAAGTTCATCCATGACATAGGCGACCAGATCAAAGCCCTTCTGGTCCGTCAGTCTGGAAACCATGCCGATCATCATGACCTTGTCGTCCTGTTCCAGCCCGAGCTGCTCCTGCAGCGCGCGTTTATTTTTGACCTTTTCCTTGCGGAAATTGATCGCACCGTATGGATATGGAATATAATGATCCGCCTCCGGGTTGAATGTATCATAGTCGATTCCGTTCAGAATGCCACGCAGATCATGCGCCCGCGCATTCATGAGCCCATCAAGACCCTCGCCGTAGAACGGCGTCTTGATCTCCTCCGCATACGTCGGGCTTACCGTCGTGATCGCATCCGCGTAAACCAGACCTCCCTTCAGAAGGTCTGCGTCCCTGTTGAACTCCAGCTTGTCCGGCGTGAAATAATACCCGGAAAGCCCAGTCATGCTCTCGACATCCTGCACGTTCCAGCGCCCCTGAAACTTCAAATTATGGATGGTCATCACTGTCTTGATGCCGCGGAAAAACTCATTATTTTGAAACCGCTCCTTCAAATACACTGGAATGAGTCCGGTCTGCCAGTCATGGCAGTGGATCAGATCCGGGCGAAAATCCAGAACCGGGAGAGCGGAGAGCACAGCCTTGCTGAAATATCCGAACCGCTCAATCTCCCATCTGGGATCGTCTGTATAAGGGCGAAAGCTCGTGAAGTAATACTCGTTATCGATAAAGTAATAGGTGATGCCGCCGACCTCTGCCTTGAACAGACCGACATACTGATTCTGCCAGTTGTAATCCATGTAGAAGTTGGTGATGTACTCCAGCTTGTCCTTCATCTCCTGCTTCATGCAGGAATACTTTGGCAGAATGACGCGTACGTCATAATATTCCCTATCGATCTCCTTTGGAAGAGAACCAACGACGTCTGCAAGGCCTCCTGTCTTGATGAACGGAACCCCCTCCGATGCTGCAAATAATATTTTTTTCATAGATGCTTCCCCCAATATCCCGATCCATGGATCCGGTGCCGGTCGGTCCCCGCGCAAATAACACCGTCTTCCATGACTCAGTCCCGTGACATGGTAATCATACCACACGCCGCATCTGTCTGCGACCCGGAGATAGGAAATGCAGCATACGCGGCGTATGCCAGAATGCCACATGCCGTCTTGCCGTCAGTGATTTTTCCCGCCCGGATAGCCTCAAGTGCCTCGGCAAGAGTCAGCGCCACGACCCGTATGTTTTCCCCCGGGTCGAGCCGCTGCCCAATCTCAGTAAGTCCTTCTGCAAAGCAAATACCCACCCGCTCATCGGAAAGGGAAGGATCCGGGCGATAGTCCAGAAGCTTTCTGACCTTTTCCGCCCGGTAGCCGGTCTCCTCCTCCAGCTCCCGCGTTGCCGTCTCCTCATCCGGTTCCGCGGCATACGATCTCGCACCGCCCGGCAGTTCCAGAGTCACATCCCCTAGACTATCCCGATACTGGGACACGAGCAGAATTCTTCCATCCTCTCTCACCGCGACCGCGCAGGCCCCTCCCCGATGTGCAATGAAATCCCACTCCGCGTATGATCCATCCGAAAGGCGCATGGTATCTGCGTACAGACTCACCGCAGTCCCGCGGTGAATCAGCGTCCTTTTCAGCCGGCAAATTTCTCCTCTGCAGTTGCCTGCGCTGTTTCCTTCGTTCTTGTCCATCCCATTCACCTTTTCTCCTGTTTATACCCTGGACATCGGAATTTGGCGGGTGCAGCCGATATATCCACGAAGCGCACCAACGTCAAAGCGCGGCCGGCATTGCTGCCGGCCGCGCCTCATAAGAAATCATTTCGCGTAGTCTGTGACCCGCGACTCGCGGATTACGTTGACCTTGATCTGTCCAGGATATTCCATCTCATTTTCAATGCGTTTGGAAATATCATGGGCGAGCAGAACCATATCAGTATCGCTGATCTGTTCAGGAACTACCATGACGCGGACTTCTCTGCCTGCCTGAATGGCATAGGAATTAGCAACTCCTTTAAAACTGTTGGTGATATCTTCAAGCTGTTTCAGTCTGGTGGTATAGGTCTCCAGTGTCTCACGTCTTGCACCCGGGCGGGCTGCGGAAATCGTATCTGCAGCCTGCACAATGCAGGAAATCAGATTGGTGGGTTCCACATCTCCATGATGTGATTCCACAGCGTTGATCACGATCGGAGATTCCTTGTACTTGCGGCACAAATCCGCGCCGAGCTGCACATGGGATCCTTCCATCTCATGATCCACTGCTTTGCCGATATCATGCAGGAGACCCGCACGCTTGGCCATGCGGACATCCAGACCCAGTTCTCCGGCAAGGAGTCCGGAGAGCTGCGCTACTTCCATGGAATGCTTCAATACATTCTGTCCGTAGCTGGTACGATAATGCAGTTTGCCAAGAAGCTTGACCAGCTCCGGGTGAATACCGTGCACGCCGATTTCCAGCGTGGCGGCTTCTCCCTCCTCTTTGATCCTGGCATCCACTTCTTTTCTTGCCTTCTCGACCATCTCTTCGATTCTGGCCGGATGAATACGGCCATCCACGATGAGCTTCTCGAGCGCAATGCGGGCGACTTCACGGCGGATCGGATCAAACCCGGAGATAACGACTGCTTCCGGCGTGTCATCTATGATGAGATCCACACCAGTCATCGTCTCCAGCGTGCGGATATTGCGGCCCTCACGCCCGATGATCCTTCCCTTCATTTCGTCGTTCGGAAGCTGCACAACTGAGATCGTTGCCTCGGATACATTATCGGCGGCGCATCTCTGAATCGCGCCAACGATCAGCTCCTTGGCCTTCTTGTCGGCCTCTTCCTTTGCTTCCGCTTCCATTTCCTTGATCATGACAGCGGAATCATGTCTTACATCTTCTTCAACAGTTTTTAGCAGGTATTCCTTTGCCTGTTCGGAGGTCAGACCGGAAATCTTTTCCAGTTCCTGTACTTTCTGCTCATTGAGTCTGGTAATCTCGTCACTCTTTTTCTGCAGCGATTCATCCCTTGCCTGAAGGCTCTGTTCCTTCCGTTCCAGAGCTTCCGACTTGCGATCGATGGCCTCTTCCTTCTGCTGGATACGACGTTCGTTGCGCTGAACCTCACTTCTGCGGTCCCGGATTTCCTTTTCAAGATCATTTCTGGTCTTGATGTTCTCCTCCTGGGCCTCTAGAAGTGCTTCGCGCTTCTTCGTCTCTGCAGTCGTCAGTGCCTCGTCGATGATCGCCCTTGCCTTCTCCTCCGCGCTGCCGACCGTTGCGTCATTCTGCTTTCTGACGTAATTTCTGGACACCGTGAAAGTCACCGGAACTGCGATCACAAGGGTAATTATCACCGCAATGATAATTGCCAGAGTCATGCAGGAGCACCTCCTTATTTAGTTTTTATTGTGCAAAATCACAACAAAACTATTATATAGATGTAGCTTTTAAAGTGCAACCGCAAAGTTCTGACTATCAGTCATAAATATCCCAAATTGTCCCGGCAATCCACGACCGGTCAGAACCACAGACATCCGCAATTTCACCTTGCCAGGCTGCTCCACTGGTCGACCAGCTTCGATGCCGCTGTTTCCAGATCATCCTTTCCATAGAAATAGCGTACCGTTTCCTCGCGGAAAGCGCGCAGCACCGTCTCATTCTCCAAAAAAGGATTCATCATCTGATACCTGTCCCGATTTTGCAGAATGGCATTTCCTGCCTCGGCCGAATAGCCCTCATGCAGCACCCTGTCAGACAGGGCGGAGCGTGCCTTCTGTGACACCGGAACACCCTTCTCCAGTCCCTGCAGGCGCGCCATCTCCCGGTCATTCACCAGAAAATTCAGAAGTGTTCCCGCCGCTTTCGGATAGTCCGTATCTTTTCGAATCGCATACATCGTCGCAGGCTTCACATACCAGCCAGTGTAATCTGTTGCAGAGCTCGTGATCGGCTGTCCCAGCTCCATGGTAAATCCCTGTTTCGCCATGCTGTCGCCATAGCGGTCCGCATCGCTTGCCCAGAACACAGCACCAGCCGACTTCCCATTAGCAAAGTCATCCGCATCGCTTTCACCAATCGGCCTTATGATATGATGGTCAACAAGCTCTTTATAAAAGGACAGAAATTTTCGTGCCGCACTCTCGCCGCCGGTGTAATTTCCATCGGCATCAAAGACTGCCTTTCTCTCCATCTGCTCATAGTGCGCATTGATCAGAAAAAACAGATTCTTATCATTCAGATAGAGCGGAACCATTCCGTCATTCTGCAGGACGTCCGCAGCCGCCTCCAGATCGTCCCATGTTTCCGGGATTGGGAGGCCATAGCGATCCAGAATGTCCTTGTTGTAATAGAAGACTGCTGCGTTATAGGCGGTTGACAGCGCATTGAGATGCCCGTTGACCATACCGCAGCTGAGATCTTCCTTCGAATATCCGGAAGTGTCGATGATATCGCCGAGCGAAAGGAGATCGTAATACCCGGTTCCATCGGCAGAATATTCCTTCAGCCAATTGTAATTGATCAGCATCACATCCGGTTCCGTCCCGGATCTCATGTAGATCCGGTAACGATGCTCATAACCGGACCACACGCTGTACTGACACTCCACAGAAACGCCAGGATTCTCCTGTTCAAACAGCTCGATGCCCTTCAGCGTATAGATGTGGCGTTCGTCGTTTCCCCACCAGCCCAAGCGGATGGTTTCGCTGCTATGGTTTGTATCCAGAGCAGTGGTATCATTGCGATGAGGGCCTGAGAAATACAGCATTGCAATACTAAGTACCAGAATGAATGCCAAAAATAGAATATCAATCCACTCAGTTTTCTTCTTCACGGCCTGCCTCACTGGAATCACAGCCTTTTCCGTTTCTCTTGCTCCGATAAAGAAGATCATCGGCCAGCTTGCGCATCTGCTCAAAGTCTGCTCCCGGCGCCGGATAAGACGTGCCGCTCGAGAAAGAAATCTGTATATTCTCATTGCCGAATTTCACTTCCGAGAGCCGCTTCCGCAGCGTATCAAGCTTACCGGCAATCCGCCGCGCCTCTTCCACGGCATTGATTCCATCAAACTGCGCAAAGACACCGAATTCATCGCCTCCCAGTCTCCCGACCATATATTCCTTTTCCTGAAAGGTTTCCCGCAGCAGTTTCGAAAAGGTGATCAGAACAGCATCTCCCATTGCATGTCCATAGGTATCGTTGATCTCCTTGAAATAATCAAGATCCATGATCGTGAAAACATACGAGCTGTTTCCCGTCGGAGCGGCCAGCCGACGGGCGGCCTCCTGCTCAAACTCCATCTTATTGTAAAGACCCGTCATGCTGTCATGTTCCGCCCGTGTCTGGAGCGTTTCCACGATATCAGCAGCCGAGAGGTTCATCTCCTTCGCCCGCCGCAGGCCAAACCAGAGAATTAACGCGATGATCACCAGTACATACAGCAGGGAGCGCCGGCTTTCGGTCTGTGTCTGCCGCGTCATATTGGCAGTCGGCATAGTACAGATGATGCGCCATCCATTCTCACAGGTGTTGCTTGTGACAAGCATGTCCCTGGTCAGGATAATACCATCCGTCGTTGATCCGAGCTTAGCCCGTATGTTATCAGGAAGTGTCTTTCCGATCTGATCATCGTCACTGGAATAAAGGATATTGTTTTCGTCATCAATCAGAGCGACATTCATTCCTTCCAGCTGCTCCGGAATCTGGAAATAGTTATCCAGTTCCAGCGAATAGAATGAAACCATAATGATTGCCCTGCTGTTATAACGCTTTAGATAATAAAGATGGTCCGTGTTCCCCTTCAGGCCGAATATCCACTGCTCATCCGTGTCGCCGAGAATTCCTGCAAAATCATCATACATCGGGACGGTGGCGTACATCGCCCTGGTCGTCTTCGAGATCCAGCCGATCGAATCCCCATTACTGTAAACGATACTGAAATCTGAATAATTGTCCAGAATGCCGAAATCATCAATCCGATCCGTCATGGATTCGATTATCTCTTGTTTTTCATAAGAGTCAAGCGATGCATCATCCGGATTATATGTGTAATATTCTTCATTGCCGAACAACAGTGAGGCAGCTTTTTCCACATTGGTCAGATAAGAGTTGATATTCATCTCCATCTGACTATTGTGCGCCGCAATAAAATGCGCGGCGGTCTCCTTTAAGGTGTCGTCAGCCTGCCTGTTCAGAAGAACAATCAGATCTAAAGACAGCCCCAGCACCAGTATGGTAAAAAGCAGGACCGTCCGAACCTGTATTTCCCGAAATTTCTCTTCCATAATATCTCAGTTATGGCTCCCCTCCGTCATAACATCTTACTACAGATGGTCCGATCTGCGTTGCCTTTGTTGAGTTTCGAAATATTCTGCAAAAACAAAAAAACATCCGCAGGGATGCTTGCATGATGTTCATCAAAACATAGTGAAAATATTTCTCCACGAGGTTTCAGCCCGTCCCTGCCTCCTCCACCGCTTCCTCCATAACCTCGCGGATGAGTTCCACTGGATAGCCTTTCCGGAACAAATAGGCCTCCTGCTTCTGCTGCTCGTCCCAGTCAGCTGCAGGGTCAAAATGGCGTTTGGTAAGGAGCTGCCGGATCTGTTCCTTCTCCCGTTCCTGCAGCCCATGCTCCCCCTCTTCCTGAAGAGCTGCCGCAAACGCCCTCTCCACAACTTCCTCCGTGACGCCTCTTGTTTTCAGGTCCTGCCTGATCCGCTCCCGACTCCGGTCCCTCAGGTGGCAGCGGATGTAGGTCTGCGCAAACCGGTCGTCGTCCAGATAGTGGGCATCCTTCATCTCCTGAATTGCAGCGTCCGCGGCAGACTCCGGAATTCCCACGTGAAGAAGTCTCTCCCGCAGTCTCCTCTCCGTATAGTCCTGCAATTTCAGCAGGTCCCCGCACTTCCGGATAGCTGCGAGCCGGAGAAGATCCCGGATTCTCTGCGCAAGCTGCCCGGAGACCTGGAGAGGTTCTTCTCCTTCCTCCTCGTTTGCTTCCATCGGATGAAGCCCCAGCTCATCCAGATCGCGCGAAGAGAGCACAAAACTGCACTCATCGCTTTCTATTTCATAGTGATGCCTGGAAAGTTTCCGGATCGCATAGATCTCCATTCTGTCTCCTGCCCCAACCTGACATCTGTCAGATCTCCTGTCCTTTGCGGTCGCATTCTATGGCCTAGGCCAGCACACATCCTGACCCGGCCTCAGTCAGGCTTCCTGTCCCGCGGCGTTTTCCGGAGTATCCTCGGACTGCGAAAAGGCTTCTCCTGCCTGTCCTGCCCCTGTCCGATCAATACCAATGCCATAATGCTCCCGCACCTGCTGTGCCACTTCTTCCATCACATCCGGATGCCCCTCGAGATAGAGCTTGGCATTTTCGCGGCCCTGTCCGATCTTCTCCCCTTTGTAGGCGTACCAGGCGCCACTCTTGTTCACCACATCAATCTTGGCCGCCAGGTCCAGCACATCGCCGGAGTAAGAGATACCTTTGCCAAACATGATGTCAAATTCGGCTTCCTTGAAGGGCGGCGCAATCTTGTTCTTGACCACCTTGACCCGGGTACGGTTGCCGATGATCTCCCCGCCCACCTTGATGGAATCCGTGCGGCGCACATCCAGACGGACAGAAGAATAGAACTTGAGCGCACGGCCGCCGGTCGTCGTCTCCGGATTGCCGAACATCACGCCGACCTTCTCGCGCAGCTGATTGATGAACACCACGGTGCACTCTGATTTGCTGATGACCGCAGTGAGCTTACGAAGTGCCTGGCTCATCAATCTCGCCTGCAGACCGACATGCGCGTCGCCCATATCTCCGTCGATCTCCGCCTTGGGAACCAGCGCCGCCACAGAGTCAACGACGACGATGTCAACTGCACCGGACCGCACCATGGTTTCCGTGATCTCAAGCGCCTGCTCTCCGCTGTCCGGCTGGGAAATATACAGATTATCGATATCAACGCCGATATTCTTCGCATAGACCGGGTCCAGCGCATGCTCGGCATCGATGAATCCGGCGATGCCGCCGCGCTTCTGCACTTCGGCGATCATGTGCAGTGTCAGGGTTGTTTTACCGGAGGATTCCGGTCCATACACCTCCACGATCCTTCCTTTCGGTATACCTCCGAGTCCCAAGGCTATATCAAGGGAAAGAGAGCCGGTCGGAATCGTCTCCACATTCATCCTGGTGGCCGGATCCCCGAGCCGCATGATCGCTCCCTTGCCATACGCTTTCTCAATCTGCATCACAGCGGCATCGAGTGCCTTCTTCTTCTCATCCTGGTCCATCGTACTGCTCATGGCTGTCTGTCTCCTGTCTTTCTCCGGGCCTCTCCGCACCGGATACATATTACAAAGTAATCGAACATGTGTTCTGTATTATAATACCTTTCCCACCCTTTCCGGTCAAGACAATATTCCTCTATCCTATCTTCCCTCTGTATTTTTTCACCCCGCATTTCTTCCGGCTGGCCTGCCGCTTTATCAGGGGCAGACGGACATGCCCTTCCGCCGGATAGTACTGCTCCCGCTGCCTCTCTTCATTGTAGTATTTTCTGTTTCCTTCGATAGACGAACCCTTGCGGAGAATCCCGCGGACTGCAGCAGAAGCGCTGCCGGCCGGACAGAATGTCCGGTGTTTAAACTTTAGCATAGGAAACCGGCAGATACAACCAGATTTTTGCTTATGCAATCCGCTTATGCAATCCGTCTGCGGTGCTGACACGCACAGCATATCTGCGTCCGGTCTTCATCATCTACGGACCCAGATACGGTGTGATGTCAAGACCGTATTTGGCCATATAAAAAATGTCGGTATAATCCTGAATGGCGTCCTCCGGGTAGGTTCCGGTCTTCCGCACACTCTCTGCGACCCGCTCGCGGGTGCCGTAATCCCATGGCCAGTCGCGGGTGGAGTCCAGCCGTATCTTTTTCAGGAACAGGACAAAGACCAGCGCTGCGCATAGAACAGCCGCCGTCTGGAGAACACGGCGGACGGAAGTATGCCGCGCGGCAAGCGCCGCGGCAGCTGCCTGCGCCAGTCCGTATCCGCCCAGAACCACGAGCGGCCAGAACGGAAGCGTCGTCCGGCCGGTCAGGTATCCCCGATGGAAAACCGCGCCGATCGCCATGCTCACAAGAACAAAGAGAACGAGCATCCAGAAATAATCAAAGGCACCTGCAGGGGAAATAACCGAATGGGCTTTTTCCCGGATCAGAATTGCCGCTGACGCTGCCGTGCCAGCAAGAATCAGTGCCGCCAGCGCCAGGGAAGCGGCTCTGCCGGTCACCAGCATATGAAGAAACTCCATGACCGTGGAGTGAACGTAACCCTGTGTTCCGACATAGAGTGCGGTGTCCCTGACGCTCACCGCAAGATGATAGCGCACCAGTACATACGTGCACAGCACGAATAGGATCGCGGCGATAAAATGAACGCGGAGAAAATCGCCAAGCCGCCTTTCCCGGATCATGCGATACAGCATCAGCAGGCCGACCGATGGATACAGCAGCAGCACCACCGTATTGGATGCCGCGCCGAGCGTGAGACACAGCAAAATCAGCAGTACGAACCCTCTGTCTTCACAGCCTGTTCTCCTCCAGCTGCCGTACGCGAGCAGTGTGAACAGTACGAACGCCGCTGCCATCCCATATCCCCGGCCAAGTCCAAAAAACTCATTCAAATAGTAATTGGAGATCAGAAAGGCGCTGCACAGAAAAGAAATCCGTCCGCGCCTCAACGCGGCGAGTACGGCAGTGAGATACCCCGCAAACAGCGCGACATTCGGAAGACGGATGGCGACTTCACTGTACGGTCCAAGTGCCTTTGATGTGCACCAGATCAGAAACGTATTCAGCCAGTGATTATTGGCTCTGCAGGTATTGTACAGATGGGTCAGCCATGACAGATTCAGCGGCTGGTACGCTCTGACATAATTGATATAGGTATAGGCCTCGTCATCCGTAAGATTCGTGGTGAATGCCCGGACGGCCGTGCAGAAAAAGGCGACGGAAGCCATAAGCACGGCCATAAGAAAAAGAACGTCGTGCTCTCCACAGTGCCTGTCGTGTGTATTGTTGCGTTTTTTCTTCCGACTATTCTCCCCTGCGGTCATCCCCTGCCCTCTGTTTCACCCGGTTTTCCTTCCCTGCGGTCATTCCCTTTTCTCTTTTCCTCCCTGCATCTTCCTGCAGAGGCCGCGCGGCGGCTGGCAAAGTGCACCGTTCGAGGCGGCTGGCATGCTCCGATGCTTTCCTATACCGTGAAGGTCATCAGCCCCAGCTTGGAGATCTGTATCTCCTGAATGAGAATGCCGCGCCGCTGCTTTTCCTCCGGCGCGAGCGCCGCGAGATCCGCGAGTTTCCAGACCTCCTCCTTATAAATCCGCTCCGTCCCGCCGAAAAGCTTCTTCCGCGTGACTGGCACCGACAGTCGGATTTTGGTCTTCAGCTGCTCAAACACCATGTACGCCTCATCTCCCGGCCTCATGTAGTAAAACAGGCTCTCCAGCGTCGTTTCCGGGCTGAGGTCCTTTCCCAGGTAGCTGCGGATGATCTTCTTGACCTTGAAGCTGCCGTTCGGATCGTCCAGAATATCCTGAAACGTGTATTTAGCACCGTAATACAGGACCGTGAGATCATTCATCTCGTACTTGAAATCTTCATTGGAACCAGTGTTGACATTCAGACTCATATTATACCCCATGCCGCGTTTTCTGCGGCATTAACTATGGCTGGCGGTAATCGATGTCCGGAATCTTATTATCGCAGAAACGGATGGCGTCCATGACTTCATCCTCTGTGAATTCTCCCTCTCCGACGAGTTCCATGACAGTCACCTTGCGCCCGAGTTCCTGAGCCAGCTCATGCGCGGCCCCGGCCACCCGGTTCACCCGCTCCAGGGCATCCTCCCCGATCGCGGCGCTCCCCATGTCCTCGTTAATCAGCTCCTCCATGGCGTTCATGATACGCTGCGCGAGATCGCCCTCCACTTCCTCCGGCCCGCTGAGCGGTGCAAGGAGCTTCACGCCGGCCATCAGCGCCATATTACCGACCCCGATGAGATCCTGAATATACACTCCCTGTCCCGCATACAGCTTCGCAAGGTCCACGACCTTCGGCAGCATATAGGTAGCGAGTTCATTCTGTGCCTCCGTCTCCCCCGCCATCGCATTCAGCTTGACTGCGTCGAGCACATCCGGGTCCGGCTGCTCCAGAGACGCAAGCTCCCGCCCGTATTCCCGGAGATACTTTTCTTCCTCCGGCGTCAGAAGGCGCTCAATGTCCACTGCCTTGCCGATTCCAACGTGATTGTCATCGAGGTAATTCCGCACCACCTCATACTGCTGCTCATTTAACGGCGTTTCAAATGCGTCGCGGACCTCTTCCTCCGTGACCTTTCCGCCCTGTCTCTTTGCCTGCTCCAGAAGTTCCTTCATATCGAGGAGAAACTGCTCCTCCGGACTCCGATTCTCTTCCATTTCATTCTCCCTGCTGCTTCGTCTCCGATTTCGGCATCATGCGCACATGCCCGTCCCTGTCAAAACAAGTGGGATCGCCTGTGCGAACGTGTATGTGCGTAAAAATATGATCCATACAATACTCATAATTTCCCTGACACTTGCTGCAGTAGCGGAACTCGAGATTCGGGTCGTCGAGTTCTGTTCTGCCACAGACAGCGCAGCGGTGGAGCGGCTGCCGGAACTCATGGTGGATTACCCTGCCGCGTCCGTCTTCTCCGCCGCCGTTCTGCGCTCCGGCGCCGGTGCCGGTCGTTTCACCGCCCTGCCCCCGGCCTGCGCGACGCGCATCGTCTGTGCCATTCCTGCGTCCTTCATTGCCCGCTTTTCCATTGCCGGAGGCATGCATCCAGCCATCCTCCCCGCGCTGCCAGCTGCCGGTGCGGACGCCGCGCCGGAAATCGCTCTGCCGCTTCATCTGGCGCGGGTCGAGACGCCTCAGACTCCCACTCCGGACCCAGAGCACGATGAAGTTCAGCAGAGATGCGATTATGGCGATGCGCACCGCGAAATTGCTGAAAATCACGTCGTACACGAGAAACGCGGCGTAGATGACGCCGAGCCACTTCACCCGGATCGGAATGATGAACATCAGCAGCACCTGCATATTCGGAAACGTCACGGCATACGCCAGAAAGATCGACATATTCACATAATAGGTGCTGAAATACCGGCTGTAATTGGCAAAATACGTGCCTGCCCCATAAGCTGCGATGGTCCCCGGGTCCACGAAATATGCGACGCCCATCATGATGAAGGCGCCAAAGATCGTGAACACCAGGCCGCTGAAGATATAAACATTATACCGCCAGGTTCCCCAAGTCCGTTCGAGCGCAGTCCCGATGCTGTAGTAAAAGAGCAGCATAATCAGAAAGAAAAACAAATTGTCCGTGGACGGCGGCACGATCACCCAGGTGATCAGTCTCCACACCTGCCCGTGCACGATCGCATACGGATTCAGTGTGAGATAATTCAGAAAATCCGCATTGATGAAATACATCAGATACCCGAAGAAATAGCTGATGATGAGCGCAAGCGACAGATTGCGGATCGCGTATCTCCCCAGCTTTCTCTCCAGCTTCCGGTCAAATTCGTCGAGTGACATAGAAAACTCCCTTCGCCGATCCTTTTTCTCACTTCAAATTATTTACCCATCATACCGCATTATGACGAGTTTCTACTATAATTTAGACAAAATTAATCTTTTGTGGCAGGACCGTTCGTTGCTTTTTACATGCCCCGATTTTATAATCCCGTATGAATCCTGTGCAAGACTATTTTGTTGTATTTTGCAGGAATGAGTACAACATATTGTGTGCTCACACCTGCCAATCAGAATCGTTGTTCCATATCAATCATTGCACCACTGTGCAATTTTTTCAGAAACTGAGGCATTCATGATCAATCGAGACGATACATTAGGCATCGATATTGGTTCCACTACGGTCAAGGTCGCCCTGCTGGACCCGGACCATCATCTTCTTTTTTCCGATTACAAGCGCCACCACGCGGATATCCAGGCGACCCTGCGCGACCTCGTCGCGGAGGCCTTCGACGCGTGCGGCGATGTCACGGTTCACCCGGTCATCACCGGTTCTGGCGGTCTTGCGCTCGCGAACTGTATCGGTGTGCCCTTTACGCAGGAGGTGATCGCCGTCTCCACCGCGCTCCAGGAGATCGCGCCGAAGACCGATGTTGCAATCGAGCTGGGCGGCGAGGATGCCAAGATTATCTATTTTGAGAACGGTACCGTCGAGCAGCGCATGAACGGCATCTGCGCCGGCGGAACCGGATCCTTCATCGACCAGATGGCCTCCCTGCTCCAGACGGATGCCGCCGGCCTCAACGAATACGCCAAACACTATCAGTCCCTCTATACCATTGCGGCACGCTGCGGTGTCTTTGCAAAATCTGACATTCAGCCTCTGATCAATGAGGGCGCCACGAAGGAGGATCTGTCCGCCTCGATCTTCCAGGCCGTGGTCAATCAGACCATCTCCGGCCTTGCCTGCGGCAAGCCGATCCGCGGCCATGTGGCCTTTCTCGGCGGCCCGCTGCACTTCCTCTCCGAGCTGAAGGCGGCGTTTATCCGCACGCTGAAGCTTGACGGGGAGCACACCATCGATGTGGAGAATTCCCACCTCTTCGCCGCCATGGGTTCAGCCATGACCGCGCACGAGGACAATTTCACCACCCTCGGAGCGCTGCGCGACAGGCTCTCCGGCGATATCCACATGCAGTTCGAGGTGGCGCGCATGGACCCGCTCTTTGCGAATCAGCAGGAATACGACCAATTCCGGGAGCGCCACGCGAAGGCAAGGGTGAAGAAGGGTGATCTCGCGTCCTACCGCGGCAACGTGTACCTGGGCATCGACGCGGGTTCCACGACCACCAAGCTTGCCCTCATCGGTGAGGACGGCAGTCTGCTCTACTCCTTCTACTCCAGCAATAATGGCTCCCCGCTCAAGACGGCCATCCGCTCCATCCGTGAAATCGACGAAAAAATGCCGAAGGACGCCAAAATTGTCGCCGGCTGCTCGACCGGCTATGGCGAAGCGCTGCTCAAAGCTGCCTTCCTCCTCGATTACGGTGAGGTTGAGACCATCTCGCATTACTACGCCGCCCAGTTCTTTGACCCGGAAGTGGACTGCATTCTCGATATCGGCGGGCAGGACATGAAATGCATCCGCATTAAGAATCATGCCGTCGATTCCGTCACACTGAACGAGGCCTGTTCCTCCGGCTGTGGATCATTCATCGAGACCTTCGCCAAATCCCTCGACTACTCCGTCCAGGATTTTGCCAAAGCAGCCCTGTTTGCGGAGCATCCGATCGACCTTGGAACGCGCTGCACGGTCTTCATGAACTCCAAGGTCAAGCAGGCGCAGAAGGAAGGCGCGGAGGTGCCCGACATTTCCGCTGGCCTTGCTTACTCTGTCATCAAGAACGCCCTGTTCAAGGTCATCAAGGTCTCCTCAGCCAGCGCGCTCGGTCAGAATATCGTTGTCCAGGGCGGAACCTTCTATAACGACGCGGTCCTCCGCGCATTTGAGAAAATTTCCGGCGGCAGCGTGATCCGCCCGGACATCGCCGGCATCATGGGCGCGTTCGGCGCGGCGCTGATCGCCCGCGAGCGCTATCACAACGCGGTGAATGAGGCGAAGGCCGCCGCCGTCCCCGCGGAAGCCTCCGTGCGTGCCGCCGAGGATTTTGCGAAGACCAATCTCGACACCGCAGGAGAAAATCAGAACAACATCATCACCGGCGGAGCAAATGCGGCACCGGTTGTCCCGCTTTCAGCCGACCCGGCGGAGCGCGCCTACGAGGAGGCGGTCGCGGACCGGAGATTCTTCCACTCCTCTATGCTCAGCTTCGAACAGATCGAAAATCTGCAGTTTGAGACAAGTATGGCGCACTGCAAGGGATGCAGCAACAACTGCCGTCTCACCATTAACCGCTTCACCGGCGGCCGTCAGTTCATCTCCGGCAACCGCTGCGAGCGCGGACTCGGCAGACAGAAGAATGCGAACGGCATTCCGAACCTGTACGAATACAAGCTGAAACGAATCTTCGACTACGAGCCGCTTCCTGCCGACAAGGCACCACGCGGCACAGTCGGTATTCCCCGCGTACTCAATATGTATGAGGACTACCCTTTCTGGGCCGTCTTCTTCCGTAAACTCGGCTACCGCGTGGTCCTTTCTCCGACTTCGACGCACCAGATCTACGAGCTCGGCATCGAATCCATTCCCTCCGAGTCTGCATGCTATCCGGCAAAACTCGTGCACGGGCATATCGCGTGGCTGATTCATCAGAAAGTGGACTTCATCTTCTACCCTGCGCTGTTCTATGAGCGCACCGAGACAAGAGAGGCCGATAATCACTACAACTGTCCGATTGTCACCTCCTACTCCGAGAATATTCGTAACAACGTGGATGAGATCTCGGGCGGACAGGTCACCTACCGCAATCCGTTCCTCGCCTTCACCTCTCTGCGAACCGTCACGGAGGCGCTCGTCAGAGAATTTTCAAAGGGCGGGCAGGATCCGGAGCGCACCGGGATTCAGGAAAAGGCGACCGGCATCGTGATGCCGGAGCCAGACTATATCACGAACCCCATCCCGGAGGCGGAGGTGCGCGACGCCGCCCGCGCCGGCTGGGAGGAGCTTGCCCAGTGCCGCGAGGATATCCAGATGAAGGGCCGGGAGACGCTCCAGTACATGGAGGAGCATCATGTGCACGGCATCGTCCTCGCCGGGCGGCCGTACCATGTCGACCCTGAGATCAACCACGGCATTCCGGAGATGATAAACTCCTACGGCATTGCTGTGCTATCCGAGGATTCCATCTCCGAACTCGGCGAACCGGAGCGTCCGATTGTCGCGCTCGATCAGTGGATGTACCACTCCCGCCTCTACCGCGCGGCATCCTTTGTGCGGACGCGGGATGACCTCGATATGATCCAGCTCAACTCCTTCGGCTGCGGCCTTGACGCCGTCACCACCGATCAGGTGAGCGACATTCTGACCGGTTCCGACAAAATCTATACCTGCCTTAAGATCGACGAGGTCAACAGCCTCGGCTCCGCGCGCATCCGCGTACGCTCACTCATCGCCGCGCTCCGGATCCGCGCGAGGAAACGGAGCGGCGCTAAAGCGACGGGCGCAAGCCCGGCCGGCCGCAGCGTACACTCCACCCGCATCCGGAAGGTGCCCTTCACGGAGAAAATGCGCGAGGAGCAGTACACCATCCTCTGCCCGCAGATGTCGCCCATCCACTTTGAGCTCATCGAGCCCGCCATGCGGTCCGTCGGCTATAATTTTGTCGTGCTCGGCAACGCGACGAAGAGTGCTGTGGATTATGGCCTCAAGTATGTCAACAACGATGCCTGCTATCCTTCCCTGTGCGTCGTCGGGCAGTTCATGGAGGCCCTGGAATCCGGAAAATATGATCCGAACCGTACGGCCATCATCATGTCGCAGACCGGCGGCGTGTGCCGGGCGTCCAACTACATCGGTTTCATCCGTCGCGCTCTGCACAAGGCCGGCATGGATCAGGTTCCGGTCATCAGCGCGAATTTGTCGGGACTCGAGGACAATCCGGGCTTCAAAGTCAATCTCCGGACGCTGATCCGCCTTGCCTTCGCCTGCGTCTTCGGCGACGTGTTCATGAAATGCCTGTACCGCGTCCGTCCCTACGAGGCTGTTCCCGGCTCCGCGAATGCGCTGCACGAGAAATGGAAGGAGAAGGTCATTGCTTTTCTGACCACCGTGAAGGGTCCGTCCCTCCATGCGGTGCAGTCCATGTGTAAGGACATCATCGCAGATTTTGACAAACTGCCGCTCCGCGACGTGCAGAAGCCCAGAGTGGGCATCGTCGGCGAAATTCTGGTCAAATACTCTCCTCTCGCCAACAACCACCTGGTCGATGTGCTCGAGCAGGAAGGCGCGGAGGCAGAGGTGCCCTCTCTAATGGGCTTCATGCTCTATTGCTTCTACAACCAGATTTACAAGGCGAAGGAACTCGGCACCTCGAAGAAGGCTGCGATGCTCTGCCGGATCGGCATCAATGCCATCCAGGCCTTCCTTGGACCGATCAACCGGACTCTCGCAAAATCGGCGCACTTCACGCCGTTCACGAACATCTATGAGACAGTCGAAGACGCGGAATCCATCGTCTCCATCGGCAATCAGTCCGGGGAGGGCTGGTTCCTGACCGGTGAGATGGTTGAGCTGATCAAGAGCGGCACGAAGAATATCGTCTGCATTCAGCCCTTCGGCTGCCTACCCAACCACGTGGTCGGCAAGGGCGTGATCAAGGCAATCCGCCGTGTATACCCGGACGCCAACATCACCGCCATCGACTACGATCCCGGTGCGTCCGAGGTCAACCAGCTCAACCGCATCAAGCTTATGCTCTCCACCGCGCAGAAAAACCTGTGCGCGGAGCAGCAGAGGTCCGCTTCTGCATCCGCTTCCGACCGCTGTGCGGACGGGCAGGGCAGCGCACAGAAAAAGAAGAAAGCCATTGCCTGAAATGACGCGGGAGACAAATGAATACCTTGCGTGAGAAAGAGGCTGAGATCCTTTCCTATGGATCTCAGCCTCTTCTGCACTGCCCTGTTGAAGCAGTTCAAGTCCGGAAGCTACCCGTCATGCTTCCAGAAACTGCTCTATTTCCTTCCAGTAAACCGCGAGAATGTCATCTGTGTTCCGGTAGATTTCATGTTTTGCGTCCCGCATCACGCACAGGCGGCCGTGCTCTCCGATGCACTCGATGAAGTGATTCTGCCCGCCCGGCAGGACCGTGCCGTCCTTCTCCGCCTGAAACAGCAGAACCGGTATCTTCACCGCCGCACAGTTGTCCGGTTTTGCGATATCCCGCGTGAGCTTCAGAAATTCCAGCGACGTCTTCACGGATGCGCCGGTCATCTGATTCTCCGGGTGCGCGCACTGCTCACGGAACCAGTAATCATACCGCTCCCGGCAGTTTGTGCAGCTGCCTTCAAAATCCGGCTTTCCCTCCCATCCGTGTGCTCCGGGCATAAAATTTCCGCCCTTTCCGAGAAGAATCAACAGCCGCGCCGCAAGCTCGGCCTGCCACACCGGCGTACTGCCGCTGTCGAGCTGCAGCATCGGCGATGTGAGAATTGCTTTGTCAAAATCATCCGGGTAATGCTCGATCAGATCCGCGCCGACCGCGCCGCCCATGGAGTGCGCAAACAGAATCAGATTTCGTGTGCTTTCCATATCCTCATTCCGGGTCTCTGCCGTATTCGATGCGGGCTTCACGACATTTGCCACGAACGCGTGCAGATCCTCAATCAGACTGCGGTAATCTCCGATATGAATCAGGCAGGGAATCTTCGTCTCATGATAGGACAGCCCGTGGCCTCGCTGTTGATACATCCAGACATCATATCCCAGATGCGTGAAGTACCACACCGTCTCGTAGAACTTCCGGATTCCTTCCGAGAATCCATGTACCAGAACAATCGTCCCCCTGTGGCCGGTGCTGCGGGTATCCTCCTCAGTCAGCGAGATATGCTCATAATGCATCGGCTGCCCGTCCACCCTCGCGTAATAGCCGGTCTGCCTCCGCGCTTCCACATATGGCGTGATCACCTTGTCCATTGTTTCTGTAAAATCCTGTGCAGGAAAAATCTGTACCATCCCCGGACCCTCCACATACATTTGTGATACAAGACCAATTGTAGCAAAATCAGGAACCCTGTGTCATACAAAAAACAGAGACCACGCATTCCTGCGCAGTCCCTGTTTTATACCTTGCACGTTTGCTTATGTGTGATAAAGAAGCAATAGAAGTGCAAAAAATTTTGCCGTTCCTATCCGGCACTTAGGGCTGTGTCGGATAGGTCAGGCGTTAGGCTTCCGGCAAGTCTATCTTGCCGACAAAGCTGTAATAAA